>NZ_QGQU01000001.1:883458-1483458 GCF_003173795.1 Pseudoalteromonas sp. meg-B1
CTAGTGACACTTTTTAGTGTCCCCATCGTCTAGAGGCCTAGGACACCGCCCTTTCACGGCGGTAACAGGGGTTCGAATCCCCTTGGGGACGCCACTTACTATTATACAGTAGGGTAGTGTTATTAAAGCTCGTCTGAATCGAGTTAAACCATTCAGTTGTCCTAGTGACACTTTTTAGTGTCCCCATCGTCTAGAGGCCTAGGACACCGCCCTTTCACGGCGGTAACAGGGGTTCGAATCCCCTTGGGGACGCCACTTACTATTATACAGTAGGGTAGTGTTATTAAAGCTCGTCTGAAACGAGTCAAACCATTCAGTTGTCCTAGTGACACTTTTTAGTGTCCCCATCGTCTAGAGGCCTAGGACACCGCCCTTTCACGGCGGTAACAGGGGTTCGAATCCCCTTGGGGACGCCACTTACTTATTTTAAATAGGGAAGTGCAGTGTTATTAAGCAACTCGCCTGAAACGAGTCAAACCATTCAGTTGTCCTAGTGACACAGAAAATGTTTCTGAGAAGATAATGCCATTCGCCTCACAGGCTCGGCTCATCTTACGCAGAAATAGCAAATCAGTGATTTGCAAACCAATTTCTGCGTCCCCATCGTCTAGAGGCCTAGGACACCGCCCTTTCACGGCGGTAACAGGGGTTCGAATCCCCTTGGGGACGCCACTTACTTATTTTAAGTAATCTACAAAGCAGTATGACTGCAGCACTCTCTATCCGCAAAATAATAAAGAGTGAAAAATCTCTTGGTATGCCACCTACTATTCATTAGTAATATAGCTTTTAATAAAAAGTATCTAAAATCAGTTTACCTGCATTTCCATCACTACTTCAAAACTATCCAGTGAAGTTAAAATCTTAAAATTAAATAATTTAATATAATAACTCCTATATATTATTAGTTTCTTTCCTTTCTTTATATTCAGCTTAAATATACTTCGCCTATGTTAGGGTACATATAAACGTCCAAATAAATAGGAGGTTATATGGCAAGTGGATGGGCACGCGATGGTGCAATTCAAGAACAAATTGACGCAAGCGTTAATGATGCTGTGCAATATGCTAGAAGTAACTTAGTTTCTGGAGCCAGTGCCGAGCTATGTGAAGAATGTGATGAACCAATACCACAGGCACGAAGACTTGCGGTACCTGGGGTTAAGTATTGTGTAAGCTGCCAAGCTGACCTAGAAGGTAAAGGCGCGCTTTCAAAAGGGCTCAATCGGCGAGGCAGTAAAGACAGTCAGTTACGATAAAAAGGTGCATACAGCACCTTTTTTAATATCGTATCAGAGTTGAGCTTAGATAATTAAAAGGGTTAGTAAACCTATTAAATATATTTACTAAAATTTATTCATGTTCTCTTTTTTCTGAATAAGTTCAATTGAGTAGCCATCTGGATCTTTTACAAACGCAATTTCTGTTGTGCCACCCTTTACTGGTCCTGGTTCACGGCTAACGTTACCACCAGCGCCCTTAATATCTTCACAGGCTTTATAAATATCATCAAACTCAATGGCGATATGGCCATAGGCATTACCTAAATCGTAGCTGTCGGTATCCCAGTTATAGGTTAGTTCAAGTACTGTCGTGTCAGTTTCATCACCGTATCCTACAAAGGCGAGGGTGTAGCGGTACTCTTCGTTATCAGCACGGCGTAACTCTTTCATACCAAGCACTTGAGTATAAAACGCAATTGATTTATCTAGATCAGCAACCCGTAACATGGTGTGTAGTAAACGCATTTAAACCCTCTTAAAATTCACATAAATTTTGATAACGCAGCTACTTTATAACGACTACCGCTGCGCTGTTAAAATATCAATAATCCGATTATAAATTATTTCTGTGAGCATCACAGTATCATCGCCATTAGTATTTATAAATTGTACAACGACTGTATCGATATCTTTATAATAACGAGCAATGCTTGAATACCCTAATACCCAACCCGTGTGTTCATACTTATAAAGTGATGCATACAAAGCTTGCTCTTGTTCGTCGAAAAAAGTGCCTTTGTTTAAAGCAAAAATAAAGTCGCCTATATCTTGTGCGGTAGCCACATAGCCTTGATCGAGTTCTTTAAAGTCATTCTCATAACCTACGTAGTAACCACTCATCAAATCTACTAAATTTATTTCATGCACTGATGAAAACGTGTTCGTTAGGCCCAGTGGCGTTAAAATTTCATCTTTAATATATTGGTTGTGATCATAACCCAGTACGTTAGACATAATTTTTCTCAGCAACAAATAATTAGTATTAGAATAGCCATAATCAGCATCAGGGCTAAAGTCCGCGGGTTCATCGAGCACTAATGCAAGTGGATCAGGGTAGGTGATTGACCAATCAAAATTATCGGTGTCTGTGTAATTGGGTATGCCACTTTTGTGTTTTACCATCATTCGCAATGTAATTTTATCTGCGTTTTCAATCCGCCCAATTAATGATGGAAGATAATCAGCCAGTGTTTTATCTATTTCAATACGTCCAATGGCTGCAAGCTTAGTTAAAGCTGCTGCATCATATAACTTTCGAATGCTGCCAATTTTAAAAAGTGCATTAGGGTATGCGGGTATTTTTTGCTCTCGATCATGCCAACCATTTGCAAAATATTCAGGTTGCTGTCCTTGTTTATGAATATAAACAATAATGCCATCAATTCCTTGTTCAATAGCCTCTTGTGTTTGTGCTTGAACGTTAGCGGGCAGTGGGTGAAAGTAATATAAAGCAAACTGCCAAGGGGCAAAAATGTATATGCTAGTAAGAGTAACAATGAGAGCTGCAACGCGCAGAAGCGTGAGCGCCTTTTTGTTCTTCAACTGTATCATTGCATTCTGGTCTCATTTATTTTTGGAGTGTGAGGATCAGCTCTTTATTCTACTAAACAGCAATATCATGTGATATTGCTGTTTAGTTATAAGGAGTTCAACTCTATTAAAATATACTTTTTACTTATTAGCTTTGCCCTTAAGAACATAGATTTCGCCATCAAAACTGCCTTGAATTGTTAATCCTTGTCCTGCAAGCTCCTTAAGATAGTCTACATGCTCTTGTGTAATATGTTGCCCCGGAACCAAAAGCGGGATGCCTGGCGGATAGGGCGTAACTAAACCGGCGCAAATGCGGTTGTTACTTTTGCTAATAGGTACCGATTCGCGCTCGCCATAAAAAGCTTCGCTTGGAATACAGGCTAAGTCTATAGCTGGTAAATTTTCTGGTAAGCGAGAACGTCGCGTCGATGTGGCTAGTTTTACCTTGCCACTATCGAGTTTTTTCAACGCATTGTATAAACGAATGATCTTCGAACGCGTTCCGCCAAGCGTCAGTAACACCAAAATGGTACTGTGGGTGTATTTTTCTATTTCTAGGCCAATTTCATCGAGAAGGTATTTATGAATATCTTTTAATGAATAGGGTAATTCGCTAATGTCGATGAGAATCTTTAGCGGATCGTGACCCATGTTATCACCACTAAAGTGTGGGAATATGTTCATAAAGTCTTGTTTACCAAGTACTTTAATTTGTTTGAGTGAAGCCATCTGTTGTTTAAATTCTTCCACATGGTTCAACAAAGCATTGAGTAACTTATAGCCTTCCATCTCCAATTGCTTTTGGCAAACATCAAGCGACGCGATAAGCTGATATTTCGGCGATGTACTGGCATAAATACTGTAAATCTCGCGAAAGAAATCAGCATCAAAATCAGGATCGTTAACATGAATATAAGACGCCTGAGAAAATGCCGACACCACTTTATGCGCTGAATGAGTAACATAGTCAGCGCCAGCATGAATGGCGGAATAGTAACGTAAGCTTGGATGAAACAGCGAGTAAGCAAACCACGCTTCGTCGATAAACACCTTAATACCATGCTGATGAGCAAATTCTACTACCTGTTTGAGGTCGCTTAGCAGACCATCGTAAGTACAACCGGTAAGAACCAGTAATTTTGCATCGGTATTTTGTTCTATTGCTTGTTTTATATCAGCCAATGACGGTGGCGCAAAAATCCCATATTTAGGATTTAAAATACTCGACAAATAAATGGGTAAACTGGCTGATTGCAAAATGCCGTAGTGCACAGATTTATGGCAATTACGGTCAATAATCACTTTATCGCCCTTGCGAAGCAGTGTCTGCAAGATGATTTTATTTGAAGTTGATGACCCGTTGGTAACAAAATAGGTATGTTTCACTTCAAACGTTGCCGCAGCTGACTCTTGGGCACGGCCAATGGTATTGGTGCTATCTGATAATGAGCCTAACGAATCGACTGACACCGACAAGTCACCTACGAAGACATTACGGCCATAAAACTGATAAAAATCTTTAATATAAGGAGAATTTCTAAAGCTAGAACCGCCACTATGTCCTGGAGTGTGCCATGAATCATTCGACTCGCCAACATACCGGCGATACGCCGTCCAAAATGGGGTTTCTGAGCGATCATCGAAATCGTTAATCATATAACCTAAAATTGCTTCAGGGTCTGAGATTACTTCATCTTTAAAGAAGAAAGACTCAATCTCCTCCGACTCATTAACGATTTCTAGCCCTTTTGTATCATCGCCAATAACATAAACGGGCAACTCAAGGCGGATCCTCTTTAGTTGCTCGATAAAGCGGCTATACATTTTCTCGCCTACTTTATTTTGCACATCCCAACTAAGTACAACAGCTTGAATATCGCCATCTTCTTCAACACACTCAAGCGCTTCTTTAAGTTCAAGACGTTCGATAATATCAATATGAATATCGCTTCGCTCAAAATTAGCAATTGTTTTTGACAAATTCGTTGAAAGCTCTTTTAAGATGCTAAGGTCTTGCTCAATTAGCAATATACGAAGTAAGGGTAACATAGAGGGTCCGCACTATAATTTTATTTATGCTCAGTAGCATAACTAAAGGAATGATACTTGTGAAATTAATACTTTGAAAATGTGCCTATAACTGCTTTTAGTACGGGTGCAGATATAAGCGTTTATTTAGCCAAGTTAGGCACCTGCATTAGGAAATTGTACGTATTGATCGAAGAGCACTCGCCATATGGCTATTCAGCCTTATCTTTAAACTCACACAAGTCTTCAATAATACAGCTGCCACATTTGGGCTTGCGGGCTACACAAGTATAGCGGCCATGCAGTATAAGCCAGTGGTGTACATCGACTTTGAATTCTTTGGGGATCACTTTTTCGAGTTTTTGCTCAACCGCAACCACATCTTTACCCATAGCAAGCTTGGTACGGTTAGATACACGGAATATGTGCGTATCTACAGCGATTGTCGGCCAGCCAAAATATAATGAACGTAGAACGAAAATACTTACTTTTTCAAGACTGCTTTGAGCGAAAACCTGTCATTGATATTGAATAATATAAAAGTCAATTGGGTGATCAAACTCTGCTTTGCGCATATATTCACGAAAATGAGCGACGCGCGCATATTGTTCTATTTAACTTTACTTTAAAGTTTGAGAAAACTTAGTGATAGTAATACCTTAGGTAATTTGTTAAAACTATATAAAATAGATAAATGAGCGTTAAGTCGGCAGAAATATGCGCGATGAGCGCACTATTAAATTGTTAGTACCCTCAGAGACTCTGTTTATGAAATCAAAGTTAATTAGGACCGCTGAGAAAAACGGTTTTACCAAAGCGGGAAGTGATGGTGCTCAAGTGCGGTATCTCAAACCCATCAATAATGACTTTTCGTATGGATTTCTGATTGGCCGCACTGGTAAAGATGATATAACTGCTGTTCAATTCGGGCTAATTAACCACCCTATGTGGGAGTTGCAGCAAGAGGTTGAAGGCACTAAAGATCTAAATATCTTATTCCTCTTGTTTACTTTACTCCTCAATCCGGTACATGAGGAAAGTGGAAAACCAAGAAGTCTCGATTCCGATATCGTATCAGAGCTAATGCAAACGAAAATAGACTTTTTTGACGCCAACTTGGCTCAAATAATAAAAGATACAGTCCGTTTCCTAACAGAGTTTCGTTATCCGCCCTTATTCGTAACTGAGGAACACTTGCTTTTTGATGGGCTTGCCCACTATTACGGTTTGCTATATAAGCATCTTTATGTGAGCAAATTGTCGGCTGAAGAAATTGACTCTCACATTGATAGTCTTCTGGAAATGGGGTTAAGTGAAAGAGCTCACCCTATATTTCGTTTGGGGTTGTTAAAGCAGTACGTCGGGTACTAACAAGTCAATTCAGCAGGACAAAAAACAGTTGGTTTTGCTCCTGCGTCGCTAATTTTAACCAACTATTTTTTGCCTCTGATTGAGGCGTTAGGCAATACTAATAATTAACTATGGATGTAAAAATGAGAAAAATATTTTCAATTTCAGCACTTGTACTAATTGTATTAATAACCGGATGTTCGATTAATCATCCGGTCGCCAAGGATTATGACCAGCACTTGGTGAAATATGGTAAAGAAACAACACTTCCCAAGTCTGAAATAGAGGCGGAGTATTTAATTGGTAGTAAAACCGAAAATCATAACTATCAATTTAGAGCGGCGACTGTGGGATATGCTCATGTATGGATCGTTGAGTTTGGGAAAATTTTAGAGAAAACTATCAATCATGATTATGTCCAATCTGCATTCGGTAAGCTTGAAAAAGGTGCAGGGAATAATGGAAATTTGGTTGAGTTTGAGTTAGAGGGTTTTGAATTTAAGAACTATCGAGCATATACGGCTTTAAATATAAAAATACTAAACTCTGGCAGTGAAGTTTTTAACAAAACATACCGTTCGGAGGGAGGGTCACAAGGTGGACAAATGTGGGGCGCTGGGCCGTTTGGCATGAAGAATGCCACATTGAAATCTACCAAACAATCCATCGACAAAATCCTTGAACAGTTTATTAGTGATATTAATAGCAATAAATTAGCATTAAAATAAATGCCTAACAAAGCCATCAATTTGACCGCTTTACGCTGCGCTTCAAGTGGCAAATTATGGCGGCGTTATTATGAGTAAAAAGGAGGTTCAAACATGGAATTCATAAGGAAGCCTAGCGAAGAAGAAATTGATAACTTGCTTCCTCAATGGACTTGGCTCGTTCCTCCAACCGCAACGCCTTTAATGTTATCGGTTTTTGGAGACTGGTTGTTTGGTAACCCTGATGGTTCTTTGTCTGTATTATCATTGCTAGAAGGTACTTATGAACAGGTGGCCGAAAGCTCAGAAGGGTATAATGAGCTAAATAAATCATCGGAGTGGTGCGACGAAATCTTTATCTCAAGCTGGTTCCCGATCGCTATTGAAAATGATATCACACCAAAAAAAGGTGAATGTATCGGTTGGCAAATTCATCCAATAATTGGTGGTGAGTTTAGCCCCAATAATTTAAAAATATTCAGCATGTCGGTTTATCAAGCTCTAATGTCACAACTACATGCAAAAATTCAGGGTCATGGCCAATGAAAACTCATGACAAGTTGCTCAAGTCGGATTGCGGTAAGCAAGGCGTTATATGTATTCGTGAGGTTATGCTGAATGTCGTCGGTGATAAGTAAAAAACTTCAAGAAGTATTAAAACCGCACTTCAAAGCTCTTGGCTTTAAAAAGAAAGGAGCTTCATGGGGTTGCGCTGGCGATGAGTTAGCAAAGTGGTTCAACATTCAATGCTCTAGGAACAGCGATAGTATTTATTTTAACGTTGGTATCTATTTTCAAGCTACACAAGAGATAGCTTACCCCAAGGAATTGGATTGCCATTTACGTTTTCGCGTCGAGCAGTTGTTAAGTTCAGATGATGAAATTAAAGAATTCTACGACTTATCTAATTTTGAGTCAGGTCTAAATGTAGAAGCGAAAGTTGAAAAAATAGCGAACATAATCGCTAATAAACTAATTCCATTTTTTAATCATCATAATAGCGTTGCTGACATCTTGAATTCTGAGCTAGTTAAGCCGTATATGTACTGGAATAATGGAGAAGATATAGCAACCAAGCTATGTGATTAATACATATAACAAGCCGTTTAAGGCATGGACGTCTAACGCATGGCTGACGTTCGTTCCTCACGATTATAGCCACGCATTATCCGCTCCTTAACGGAGCGTTACCACTGTCTGCAAATGGCACAAAGCAGGCTTTAATTACTCTGCTTTCTCTTTAAACTCACACAAATCTTCAATAATACAGCTGCCACATTTAGGTTTTCGGGCGACACAGGTATAACGACCATGTAAAATGAGCCAGTGGTGTACATCGACTTTGAATTCTTTGGGGATCACTTTTTCGAGCTTTTGCTCAACCGCTACAACGTCTTTACCCATGGCAAGTTTAGTACGGTTAGAAACACGAAAAATATGCGTGTCTACGGCAATGGTCGGCCAGCCGAAGGCTGTATTTAATACTACGTTAGCAGTTTTACGGCCAACGCCAGGGAGGGCTTCTAGGGCTTCACGATTTTCTGGCACTTCACCGTTATGCTGATCTACCAATATTTGGCACATTTTATATACATTGGCTGCTTTTGAATTAAATAAGCCGATGGTTTTTATGTAATCACGCAGTGTGTCGTGGCCAATATCTAAAATGGCTTGTGGTGTATTAGCAACCGGAAATAATTTACGAGTGGCTTTATTTACCCCAACATCGGTTGCTTGTGCTGAGAGCGTAACGGCAACTAATAACTCAAACGGGCTTGAATATTCAAGCTCCGTTTCAGGATGTGGATTGTCGTCGCGTAAGCGAGTAAGTATTTGGTGACGTTTTTCTTTATTCATGTAACTTAAAACGCATTAGCTTTATTAAGTTAATGCGTTTTCCCCTTAAGTTAAGCTAGTAACACGCGCTCGAGGGCCTTTTTCAGCTTCTGGCGGTGCGACTTGTTTTGATTTTATTTGTGCATCAATTACATTTTTAGCGGCAATCAGCAGACCAAGCCCTAAGAATGCGCCCGGTGGTAAAATGGCCAGTAAAAACTGGCTATCAAAGCTAAACACCTCAATGCGCAATATAGCAGCCCAAGGCCCGAGTAATAAATCGGCACCATCAAATAATGTGCCTTGTCCAACCAGCTCTCGCATAGCGCCAAGTACAACCAGAACCAACATAAAGCCTAAGCCCATCATCAAGCCATCAAAGGCGGATAAGTGCACTGGATTTTTTGAGGCAAACGCTTCTGCACGGCCAATAATGGCGCAGTTGGTTACAATTAACGGAATGAAAATCCCTAAAGATTGGTAAAGGCCAAAAGTGTAAGCGTTCATTAACAGCTGCACAATTGTTACAAAACCGGCAATAATCATCACAAACACAGGTATTCTAATATCTTTAGGTACCCAGTTACGCACTATTGATACGGTAATATTAGAGCCCACTAATACCAATAAGGTTGCTAAGCCTAAACCTAGCGCATTAGTAATTGTAGAGGTAACAGCGAGTAAAGGGCATAAACCTAATAACTGTACCAAGGCGGGGTTATTTCCCCATAAGCCTTCTTTGTAAAGGGTTTTTAATTCGCTCATGGCGTTACCTCTGGGCATGCGTTTGCTGCTGTGAACAGAGCATCAAAGTTATCTTGTGCATAAAGTACCGCGTTTTTGACTGAGCCTACAACGGCACGAGGTGTAATTGTAGCGCCAGTAAACTGGTCAAACTGGCCGCCGTCTTTTTTAACAGCCCAACGATCGTCGCTTTCGCTTTGTACTGTTTTTGCATTAAATGTGGTGATCCAGTCTGATTTTTTTATTTCAACTTTATCACCTAAACCTGGTGTTTCTTCATGTTTGGTTACCCTTACACCCGCAATGGTACCATCGCGATATACTGCACTGAGTAAGTTTATATCACCACTGTAGCCGCTAGGGGTGACATGACGAATGACTAATGCCACAGGTTCGTTATCTTTTCGGGCACGATAAATAACTTGGTTATCGTATGGCCCTAGTAATGGATCAGATATAATTACACAATCTTGCGATAGCTCATTGCTGTATTTGGAATGCGGCAATACTTCTTGAAGCTGATTAGTTAACTGCAACTGCTCTTGCTCTGCAATTTTATCAGCGGTAAGTGTATTAATTGTGGCAACGAGTCCCGTTGTTAGTAACGCAAACCCACACAATATTGCGCCATTTTTTACCATTGAAGAAATAATCATTTTACTGCTCCATGGCCATAGGTTCTTGGTTGCGTATAGTAATCGATTAGCGGTACCGCTATGTTTATTAGCAACACCCCAAATGCAACTGCATCAGGAAAACCACCAAAGGTGCGAATTAAATACACAATTAAACCAATTGCTGCACCATAAATAAGGCGACCTCGATTAGTGGTTGCAGCTGATACAGGATCGGTGGCGATAAAAAAGGCCCCCAGCATAGTCGCACCACTAAACAAGTGAAACACTACACCTGGCTCTGTACCTGGCGAGGCAATATAACCAATTGCTGCGCATAAGCTTAAGCTTGCAATAAAACTCACTGGTATATGCCAGTTAATTACTTTTGTTTTTAACAGGTAAAGGCCGCCGAGTAAGAAGGCTAAGTTAACCCATCCCCAACCTAGGCCAGTCCACTCATTAAATACGCTCTTTTGCATGCTCTCTGTCACCGTTAGTCCGTGAGCAATATCTGTTTTTAAGGTATCAAGTGGGGTAGCCATTGTGCTGCCGTCTATTCCTACTCGGAGCTGATCTAAGCTGTATCCTAACGTGGTAAAGTCGCTAAAGATTAAGCTTAACTGCTGGCTGAAAGTAATACCCGTATTAAGTAATTCTGTAACGGGTAACCAAGCAGTCATTTGCACAGGGAACGACACTAATAAAAGCACATAGGCTGCCATTGCAGGGTTAAATAAATTAAAACCTAAACCACCATATAGTTGTTTAACAATAACTATGGCAAACAAACACCCTATAACAATAATCCACCAAGGCGCTAAGGGCGGAATACTTATTGCTAATAACACACCGGTAAGCCATGAACTGCCATCACTTAATGCAGGCCAAATAGGGCGCTTACGCATTAACATAACGGCTGCTTCAAATGCGCTTACACACACTAACGCCAATAATAATTGGATAAGGACACCGGTGCCAAAAAATACAACTTGCGCAATAACACCAGGAATACAAGCCGCAATTACAGTTAACATTAAACGTGTCACAGATTTGTGACTATGATTATGGGGTGAACTGGCCATGGTTAGTTTCATGACTGATCATTTCCTTCTTTTTGTTGCTTTTTAGCTTTAGCGCGAGCAATCGCGGCGGCTACGGCGGCTTTCTTTTTTTCTTGAGCTGTTTGCTGTGAAGCTTCTGAAGGTTCATCGTTGCTTTGTGGCTCAGTGTTTTCACTTTGATTTGCTAATTCATCAGCTTGCGCTGCTTTTTTGGCTTTTGCGCGGGCAATGGCTGCAGCGACGGCAGCTTTTTTATCATCGGGAGCGACAGGTGATTCACTTATTGCGTCATCGCTTGCTGTTTGCTCAGCAGCTTGTGCTGCCTTTTTGGCTTTAGCACGAGCAATAGCGGCAGCGACGGCAGCTTTTTTATCATCGGCAGCAAC
Organism: Pseudoalteromonas sp. meg-B1; assembly: GCF_003173795.1. Lineage (GTDB taxonomy): Bacteria > Pseudomonadota > Gammaproteobacteria > Enterobacterales > Alteromonadaceae > Pseudoalteromonas > Pseudoalteromonas undina. The sequence goes on from NZ_QGQU01000001.1 coordinate 895,004, forward strand.
TGGAGATTCACTTATTGCGTCATCGCTTGGTGTTTGCTCAGCAGCTTGCGCTGCCTTTTTAGCTTTAGCGCGGGCGATAGCGGCAGCGACGGCGGCTTTTTTATCATCGGCAGCAACTGGAGATTCACTTGCAGTGTCATCGCTTGCTGTTTGCTCATTAGCTTGTGCTGCCTTTTTGGCTTTAGCGCGAGCAATAGCGGCAGCAACGGCGGCTTTTTTATCATCTGCAGCAACTGGAGATTCATTTGTTGTGTCATCAGTTGCTGTTTGCTCATTTACTTGTGCTGCCTTTTTAGCTTTAGCACGGGCAATAGCTGCTGCAACTGCTGACTTTTTGTCATCTACAGCTTCGTCATCACCATTATTTTGTGCTTTTTGCTCTTTATAAAGGCGGGCTTGCTCTTTACGTGCTGCGCGCTCTTTTGTAACTTCACTGTTATCTGGCTCAAGTTCGCCACCTTGCTTTTTAGCTTTAGCACGCGCAATTGCCGCTGCTACAGCTGATTTATTGTCACCATCGCTGGTTTTATCTTTAACGCGGGCAAGGGCATCGGCTACTTTTTGCTGCTCTTCGGTCGATTTAGCTGCAGGTTTACGTTTATGGCGATTTTTTCGCTCAGCTTGCTCTTGCTCTAAACGCGCTTTACGTGCATCAAATCGTTCTTTAGCGCGATCAGATTTTATCTTCTCGGCAATTTGCTCTTTAATCTCAACTTTTGCAACGCGGTAGTACTGAACGAGTGGTATTTCACTTGGGCAAACATAGGCACACGCGCCACATTCAATACAATCAAATAAGTTATGTTCTTGGAGTTTGTCGTATTCTTTTGATTTAGCAAACCACTGTAACTGCTGTGGTAACAATGAAGCAGGGCACGCATCTGCACAGGCACTACAGCGAATACAGGCTTTTTCTGGGCCAGGCTCTGCTAATTCTTTATGATCTGGAGCAAGTATGCAGTTTGTTGTTTTAACAACGCCAATACGAACCGTAGGTAAGGTAAAGCCCATCATAGGACCGCCCATGACCACGCGTTGTTGTGGCACAGGTGAAAACCCTTGGCAATCAAGTAAGTGTTTTATCTCAGTACCTAATAGCGCCCATACATTACCTGGATTATGTATAGTATTGCCGGTAACGGTAACAACACGTTCAATTAACGGTTTACCTTCGTATACAGCTTGCTGAATCGCAAATAAAGTACCTGTGTTATGTACTAAAATGCCGATATCAGCAGGGATACCGCCATTTGGTACTTCACGGTTAGTGAGCAGTTTTATTAGCTGTTTTTCACCGCCAGAGGGATAAACTGTAGGCACGGTTTGTATTAAAATATGCTCGTTATGCTTCGCCGCTTCAGTCATGGCTGTGATAGCCTCGGGCTTATTATCTTCAATACCAATAATACACAGGGTAGGATTGAGCAGCTGTTGCATGAGCTCAATACCTTTGATTATTTCAGCGGCATGTTCGCGCATTAAAGTATCGTCAGCCGTGATGTAAGGTTCACACTCAACCGCGTTCACGATTAAAAACTCAATCGGCTGCTTAATATCTGCTTTAACGTAGGTTGGAAAACCTGCGCCTCCCATACCAGAAATACCCGCATTATGAATAACATCAACGAGTTCATCGTGTGATGCATTGGCTGGGTTTGCTAAAGGCGATAGTTCACACCAGGTATCTTTGCCATCGGGTTCAATAATAATGCTTAATTCAGGCAAAGCAGAAGGGTGTGCTGATGGCATAGGCGTAATATCAATAATAGTGCCTGATGTAGGTGCATGCACAGGTACCGACCAGTTAGCAGAAGGCTTAGTTAATGGCTGACCTTTTAATACGTGCTGGCTTTTTTCTACAATTAACTTGCCGCTAGCGCCAATATGCTGCTTTAAAGGTAGAACGAGTTTTTCAGGCAAAGGAAGGCGCGCAATAGGCGCATTATTAGATAATGACTTTTGCTGCGGAGGATGTACGCCGCCAGGAAATGCCCAAACGGTGCCTTTTTTTATTTGTTCAAGTAACTTTTCCACTCAAACCTCTAATCTATTTGGGTAACAGGAATAGCGTCTAGTTGCCATTTCCAAGTTTGTTTTGTTGGTGCAACGGGTAGCATGTCAATACAATCGACCGGACAAGGTTCAACGCACAAGTCACAGCCTGTACATTCGTCAATTAGAACGGTGTGCATTTGTCGGGTTGCACCAACAATGGCATCAACAGGGCAGGCTTGAATACATTTGGTACAACCAATACATTCATCTTCGCGAATGTAGGCCACCGTTTTAACTGGCTCGGCTTGTTCGCCGCCGGCTAGAGGTTTAGCCTCAACACCCATCAAATCAGCCAACTTTTTAACTGTCGCATCACCACCGGGTGGGCACTTGTTTATTTCATCGCCATTGGCAATGGCTTCTGCATAAGGGCGACAACCAGGATAACCACATTGACCACATTGTGTTTGTGGCAAAATGGTATCGATTTGCTCCACTACAGGATTACCTTCAACTCGAAAACGTACGGCTGCAAATCCTAAAATTAATCCGAAAATTAACGCCAGTAAACCCAGCGCTATTAAAGCGTACAACAAGGTCATATTAAAACTTCACTAATCCAGTAAAACCCATAAAGGCCATTGACATTAAACCTGCCGTGATCATTGCGATTGAAGCACCTTTAAATGGAGTGGGAACATCTGCTGCGGCTAGGCGTTCGCGTAATGCCGCAAATAAAACTAAAACTAATGAAAAACCCACTGCGGCACCAAACCCATAAACGGCAGATTGTAAAAAGGTGTGATCTTCTTTGATATTTAATAAAGCAACACCGAGTACTGCACAGTTAGTCGTTATTAAAGGTAAAAATATTCCCAATAAACGATATAGCGTTGGACTGGTTTTTCTAACAACCATTTCAGTAAATTGAACAACCACTGCAATAACTAAAATAAAGCTCATTGTTTTCAGGTAGGTGATATCTAGTGGTAATAAAATATACTCGTTTACTAAATAACTGGTCACAGAGGCAAGCGTTAGCACAAAGGTAGTTGCTAAAGACATACCTATGGCTGTATCAAGTTTTCCTGATACACCCATAAACGGGCAAAGGCCTAAAAATTGTACTAATACAAAGTTGTTAACTAACACTGTTCCAATTAATAACAAGACGTATTCTGTCATGTGTGCCTCACGCTAATAAAATCCCGTGTATTATCCTTTTTTCTACTGCGATTAACAACACGTTGAGTGATTATCAGTTAAATAAACAACGTTAAATAATGGGCTAATTGTAAAGGGTTAAATTTAAGGGAGTTTGCAATTAAAAAACTGTCAGCATTTTAACGGCTGAACAGTCATAAAAGCACACTTTAAAAAGTAAAAAAGAGCATAAATGCTCTTTTTTATTATTAAATAGGGTAATTAGTTAGATGTCTTTAGGCTTTTCAATATAGTAACCTTGGACACCATCAAGGCATAGGGTTTCTACAATGTGCTTTTCTTCTTGGCTTTCAACGCCCTCTGCAAAAACACTAACGCCAATTCTATGAGCAAGGTCGACCATTAAACGCATAAAGTATTGATTGTTTTTATCGTCCTCTAAACCTCGGGTATAGCTTGCATCCATTTTAATAAAGTCTGGTTTTAAATCTCTGAAAAATTTAAATGAGGTGAGTCCGACACCAAAGCGTTCTACAGTTATTCTGGCACCAACGCGATGCACCATATCAATAAAGCGTTTGCTTGCTTTAATGTTTTGTTGAAGACCAAATTCACTCACTTCAAAAATTAACTTAGAAGCAATATGCGTATCTTTAAGTAAACGGCGCTCTAACCAAATCATAAACTGGTCGCTGTGCGCGCTAGATGGGGTGATATTTAAGCCAAAATACTTTTCAGATAAATTACTCGATTTTATTCTTTCCAAAGACGATTCTATTATTAACTTGTCAATTTCAATGGCCATATCGAGCTTTTCAGCCATTGCTAAAAATGAAGCGGTAGGCAAAGCTTGGTTTTCTTCTGTTTTGAAGCGGGCTTGAATTTCAGCATAGGCTTTAATGCTTTTGCCTAAAGGCATAATATTTTGGATCACCAAATGGACGCTTTTAGACTCAATTACTTCGTTAATCACTTTACGCCAGTTTTGGTTACCAAATCCTGCGCTCACATTGTTAACTAGATCAGTATCACGTTGCACATGCCACGCATTAGCTTGCTTAGACTGCGCCATGCTCATTGCATTATCAACAATAGAGAGTAACTCACCCAAAGGTTTTGATTTTTCGTACCCCACAATACCAGTGTTTGCAACCGAGCTAAGCTCTTGGTTTTGCATATATTGAGTAAAGCGCGATTGTAAGTTTTCACCAAATTTTTCAGCTTCTTTCAACGGGGTATTTGGTAAAATTGTTATAAAATCAGAGCTGTTAACTCTAAAAACTTGGCTGCCGGAATAGGTGCCACTGATGCTGACAATAATATCTGCAACGGCTTTAATGTATTCATCACCTTTTTGATAACCGCGGCTTTGATTTATAGACTGCAACTCGCTACAGCGAACGAGTGCTAAAGAGCCAAATGTACTTACTTCGGTGTTTTCAATATTCTTTTCGTAGTAATCAACAAACATATTGCGATTACCTAACTCAGTCACACCGTCTTTGTAGGCCTCACGTTTTATTGTGTGTGCAGCATTTTTTATATTGTCATTCTTACTTTTTAAAAAGTGCGATAAACGATTAAAGCTAGGAATTAAACTTTTCCCTAACTTAGCTAACTCTGGCGAATCAATTTTAGTAGCAAAATCATCGCCTAGTTGATTTTGGTTTATATAAATATCAATGACATCAGCAACGTCCGTACATATATTGTCATTAATGTGCTTAACAATGGTTTTCATTAATGCAATAGGTATTAGGGCAAGTAGGGTGCTTATAATTAAAATTATAAAAAAAGCAGTTTGAAACTGCTCACTCAAGTGAGTGATATTAATTTTAAATTCAACTTTTATATCGGCATTATCATTAGTGGCATACTGAGGGCGTACTGAGTTATTGCTTGACTGAATAAGTTCGGCAATAACAGGCAACTGCGGTGCGTTGTTAACTGAAAACACTTCAGCACCTTGATAATCACGTAAAGTAAAGTGTGAAAAGATTTCACTGCTTGCAAGTGTATTTTTTAAGTTATCAGCAGAGAGGTCAGTTGCAGATAGGTTTTTAATATATTGCTCGACTGTCGCTTGCGCATTTTTTTGAGCTTTACCGATGGCACTATCAAAATTTTGGCTAATAAAATAACAGCCAGCGGTCACAAGAACCAACCAAGCCATCAGTTGTATAAAAATAAGTTTTTTAAAAGCTGCCATTGTTTAATCTTTATATGTCAAAGGGGAGGACACAACCTCATGATTATTAAAATAATTATAGCTTGATAGAGAAAGTTATCAAATAGTTAGTTTTTTTAATCAAAAAGTTTTTGTTTTAAAAGAGAAATGGTAGAGCAAATTTGAAGAGATGTCTATGGAAGTGTAGTAAATTGGCTCCCCCTCCCCGACTCGAACGGGGGACCTGCGGATTAACAGTCCGTCGCTCTAACCAACTGAGCTAAGGGGGAACTAAAATGTACTTTTTATGACTTGGCTCCCCCTCCCCGACTCGAACGGGGGACCTGCGGATTAACAGTCCGTCGCTCTAACCAACTGAGCTAAGGGGGAACTACATCATAAACATAAACTTGGCTCCCCCTCCCCGACTCGAACGGGGGACCTGCGGATTAACAGTCCGTCGCTCTAACCAACTGAGCTAAGGGGGAATCGTTTATGGCTGAAAAACTTGGCTCCCCCTCCCCGACTCGAACGGGGGACCTGCGGATTAACAGTCCGTCGCTCTAACCAACTGAGCTAAGGGGGAAGCGTCTTGCCTTTCAACGGGGCGAAATATTAATGACCGCATAGCAAAGTGTCAACATATAAAAGATCATAAATTCAAAAAAGAGGTCTATTCGTTGTTTTTATGTGCAATCTGCGCGTTTTATAACACTATTTAAGTAAAGCGTAGTGATATTGTTTTACAAAAACAGCGTAATATTTGAATCAAGTAAGGATCTTTATCCAATAAAAGTTGCCATAAAATTTAAAAAAGTAGCTTTTAGTAATAAAAAACTGGTCTATTTCCTTTATTTTTAAAAAAGACTTTATAAACGTATTTAAAATAAATACCTCACTTTTACTTTGTATCGTTAAAGTTTGTTGAACTAAATTTAAATGAAAGACGTAATAGATAGTTTCTATGTTGATTAAAATAAAATTTTTGTAGAGTTATGTGGGGTTTGTATAAAAACAGAGCAATCAAAGGGTTGGCTATTTATTCAACATAAATATGGTTTTGCATTAAATAAACAAATAATCTCGTTTTAATGAGTTACTGTAACTAACAGATCTTAATGGGTAATAGGGAATAGATAAGAATAGATGGGAAAACGCGGGAGAAATAAGGGTTTAAAGCGAGTTTAACAAAAATTAAGTGCGAAAAGGAAAGAGCGAATAAAATGGGTAAAATAAAAAGCCCTTTTAAAATTCGCGGAAGTAAATGGGTAACTAAAAAATAAGCTCAGCCTTAATAACCCTACCTAAAAGCCCTAGAGTCTTCAAAATATAGTGCGATTCAGTACTACCACCCTCAATATTAAATTCAGCATCTTTACGCTTTGCGTTATCAAACACCAGCCTTAGCTGTGTTTCATTTAACGCTAGTTTAGCTGCAAAATAACAACCGGTCATTGGGTTTAGAAAGCCATACATAGCATCAGGTGCCACGTTCTTGTTGCAGGTGTCAATGTATACGGTTGCATCCATAGGCACAGCAGTATGTGAAAGCTCACCAAGTTTCACTTGCAGTAATTCACTGCTAGTTTTGTACTTAAGTGAATTATCAGAAACTTTGTTATCGGTTGAATTTACTGCGTTTAAAGAACTAATAGCTTTTTTAGCAGCTTCTTCATTTGCTTTTGAATCATCCAGGCGTTTCTTAAGAATCTCAGTAAAAGGCACACCCACCACCTCTGCAAAATCAACCAAGTAATCAATTGGGGGATCTCTATGGCCCTCATAATTTGACTGAGTATGTCTATGCACTCCAATGCGTTTAGCAACAGTGCCTATGTCCAGGGCTTTTTGTTCCCGTAACGATTTTAAATAGTCGTTGAATGCAGCCATTTATCAGCAAGTCTGTGTTCGGATGATTGATGTATATATATTTAAGCACACATGCGAGTGCATACAAAATAAAAAATTTACACAGTCTGTGTTATCAAGTGCGATCTTTCGCACTTTAAAGCGCGAACCGCGATCCCCCCTAATAAAAAATAAATAATATTAAATATCAAAAGCTTAACCTTTCATGTATACGTTTGTATAAAAAATAGTTTGAATGTATATAAATGTATGTATATGCTTGTGTTCATGGATACAAACATATACAACAAAAAGGTGGCTTAAATGGATAGCATAGAATGTCCAGGTTGGACAAAAGCAGATATAAAAGCTGCGCTAGAGGATGAGGGTTGGTCATGCCGCCAGTTGTCTTTTAGTCGCGGCTACACCTCAAATGCTGTGCAAACTGCATTACACAGACCCTACCCAGCTATAGAGCGAATCATTGCCGATGTAATCGGCGTAAGTGCCTGTGAAATATGGCCTGAGCGCTACGGTAAAGATGGCAAGCCAAATCGTAAGCTCGGACGTCGTAAGATGAACGGGGTGTAAATTATGGAACTCTACACAGCTAAACAACTTGCTGATTACTTACTATTTAGTAAGCGCAGCATTCAAATCAAAGCTAAAAACGAAAACTGGCCTTTTACAGAAGTACCTAGCCGTGGTGGCAAAGTACGAAAATACGCGCTTAGCGATTTGCCTGTATATGTTCGTATACAAGTGGAAGAGGCTATTATTAAATCAATGGATACACCAGCGTCTAAAAGCGGTGCATCTTACCTAGCAGTTAACGAAAAAGTGAACAGCCTAGACAAAGATTTAATTGATCACCAACGCCAATCAAACCTAAAAACCTTAGCTGGATTAGAAAAAATAGATCCAAAAGCAAGCGCCAAAGTGCAAATATTAAATGCAGCAGACGCATATATAAGTGCAAACAAACTAGGCAAAATTGTTGGCTTAAAACTTTTTAGCGAGCGCTATAACCAAGGTTTAATTGAAGACGTATTAGAGTGTAAATCTGTTATACCGTCAGTGTCGCGTAATTCATTAATACGCTGGCAAAAAACCGTAGCTGAAAAAGGCATAGCAGGGCTAGCTTTAAAGCCTAAGCGTACCGGCAAATCAATCATCGACTCAGACAAAGAGCTAGCCGATTTTTGCATAGCCATGATCTACGAATACCCACACGTAAAAGCCACCCAAATAAAAGAGGGCTTAATTGCTCGTTTTTATCAAGTAGGTAAATCGTTACCAGCAGAAACCACAATCCGCGATTGGCTAACACGTTGGAAGCGCGAAAACAGCGCACTTTATACCAAAATGGCAAACCCAGATGCTTGGAAAAACAAGTATATGAGCGCCATGGGTAAAATGGACGAAAACGTAAAACGTCTTAACCAATTGTGGGAGTTCGATTCAACCCCATCAGACGTAATGCTAACCGATGGCCGCCACTCACTAATCGGAATTATCGACGTATTTAGCCGCCGTGCAAAAGTCGTTATTCACCCAACCAGTGACAGCACCGGTATCTGTTTAGTTATCCGCAAAGCAATACTCGATTGGGGCATACCCGAAATAGCCCGCACCGATAACGGTAAAGACTACACCTCAATACAAATCAAAAGTGTGTTTGACGCGCTCGACATAAAGCACGAAACAACACGCCCGTTTTCAGGTGAAGAAAAGCCCTACATAGAGCGCTTTTTCAAAACGTTCTCGCACGATATAGCCGAGCTATTAACCGGTTACATAGGTCACAACGTGTCAGAACGCCAAGCAATAGAAGCGCGCAAAACCTTTGCACAGCGCCTATTAGCAAAGCAGGGCGGTGATAAATCAGCTATCGAAATCAACATGACAGCGCAACAGCTGCAAGAGTTCGTAGATAACTGGATAGATAACCGTTACCACCACAAGCCGCACAGCAACATAGGCAACAAAACACCATTCGATTTATTCGCAGCAAGTCGCGACCAAATCAAAGTGATCAAAGACGAGCGTTTGCTTGATGTAATGCTACAGCCAATACCATCAAATCGTGGTTTACGCATGGTGGGTAAAGAGGGCATTAAACTAAGTGGCGGGTTCTATATTGCCCCAGAACTGGGCGCAATCGTAGGTGATGAAGTGCTATGTAAATGGGACCCTAAAAACGTAGGCCGTATTTACGTATTTAATCGCATGAATAACGAGTTTATTTGTATCGCAGTAGACCACGAAATTCAATCAGCAGGCATGACACGTCAAGACGTAGCACACCATGCAAAACGCAGCCAATCAGCCGAAACATCACGCAAGCTTAAAGAGCTTAAAAAGACCGCTAAAAGCGTCAACGTTTCAGACATAGCAAACGAAGTGCTAGGGCATTACACAACCCAAAACAAAGCGCTTGCAACACTGCCTAAACAGTCGGTTGAACACACCAATGTCATAACGCAGTCAGCTACAAAAGCGCTCGACAGCAAGCCAGCAGTCGGCTTTAGCGACGAGCAATTAAGCGAATTTGAAAAACGCCGTAAGCAGTTAGAAATTGAAACCGCCATAGCAAACGTCAACCCAACGCCGCTATTCGACAACCCACAAAGCAAAGCCATGTTTCATAAAAAACAACGCCTAACAAATCAGTTAAGCGAAGTAGATGCAACCTGGTTAAACACATGGGAGCAAAACAATCGCGCATCATCAAAACGCCTAGACGACCTACTAAGCGACATGAACGCAGCACCCGCTGCATCAACTCAATTACATAAATAGTAAAAGGAAAAACCATGAAAACTAAAATAGCAATCGTAAGCAACGTAGTAGCAACACAAATGATGGTAGAAGCCCTAAATCAACGCGCGCATGGCGTACCAGGCATTGGCCTAATCTACGGCGATCCAGGTCTTGGTAAAACCACAGCAACAGCATGGTTAGTAAATCGCTGCGACGGCATCTACATACGTGCCACATCAGGCATGACATTAGCGCAGCTTTTACGTCAAATAGTTAAAGAGCTAAGCGGCCCAGACATTTACACCCGTGAAGCCATGCTTAACTACATCATAGAGCACATGGCAATACACAATCGCCCACTGTTTATAGACGAGGCCGACTACCTACTAAACGACAAAAACACACTCGAAATCGTGCGCGATATTCACGACCTAACCAACTGCCCAGTAGTACTTATTGGCATGGAATCAGTGCGCCGTAAATTACAGCGTCACCGTCAATTTTATAACCGTATATCAGAATGGCTAGAGTTTCAGCCAACCCAACGCGAAGACCTGCAAATTATCGTCAATGCAGTCATAGAGCCAACGCTCACAATACAAGACGACCTACTAAGCCAGCTGCTCAGCGACACCGACGGCGAAGTGCGTCGCATCATCACAGGGCTGTCAAAAATAGAAGCCTTTGCAATGGCGAACGGGCTAACCAGTATCGACCTACAGCAGTGGGGTTCTAAAGAATTTTTCCTTAAAAAAGCGTAAGGAGAGATTCAGTGAGCCGCCCACAACTACAAGACGCATGGCAAGCAATGAGAATCCTAAAAACATTCTCATTGCAACAAGTGCGCGATGCCATAGAGCACACAACACTCGACAGCTTAAAAGCCTTTGCAAAACGCCTAATAGCAGCAAAGGCCATAGCTGAAAATGTTGATTACGAACACATCACCTACACCGTTTTAAACGCCCAATACAAGCCGTTTAAACAACCAAAAAACAGTGATGCAAAACAAAAAAACTCAGGGAGACAGCGCATGTGGCAATCAATGCGAATCCTAAATGAATTTGACGCAGGGCAAGTAGCAAGCACCGCCGACATATCGGTAGCCTCTGCGCGTTCATATATCTCAATTTTAAAAAAAGCAGGGTACATATTTGTTGTCAAATCAGCCCCGCGCACAGGCTCAGTCATTGAGCGAGCAGGAGAGACAACCATATACCGCATGCTTAAAAATACCGGTCCAAAGCGCCCCGTTCCAAAAGCAACAGGCGTATTCGACCCAAACACAAACGAGCTAGTTGAGTTTAACGCCGTGCAACGTAAAACCGTAAAAATAGCCCCCGTAACACTGGGAGAAGCGCATGACTTCAACAGCTAACTGGTTACAGGTTTTAAAAGACGAAGTAGCAAAGCAAGGCATGCGCAGCGTTGCCGAAAAACTAGGCGTAAGTAAAGCCACAGTAAGCCAAGTGGTAAACGACAAATACAAAGCCTCTACACACGTAATACAGCAACGTGTAGAGGGCGTATTTATGGCATCAACGGTAATTTGTCCAATCCTAGACGAAATACCGCTAAACCAATGCCTAGAACATCAATCAAGAAAGTTCGCAGCCACCAACCATGTACGCGTCGCGCTTTATAAAGCGTGTCGCAATGGTTGCCCAAACTCAAAAATATGCGGGAGCAAATAACCATGCAACTACGCAACGTACTAAAAGAGCTACAAAAACAAGGGCTGCAAATTATCAGCTCACACAAAGGCTTTAGCCGCCATGTAATCGAAGTAGCAGGCAAAGCCCCAGCACATTTACCCGTGCTAACCGAAACTAAAAACGGGCAAACCCGCCAAGTTCGCCCAGCAAAATTACACGGCCAAATCATCATTTTTATAGAGAGATAACCACCATGTCACAAGAGTTTTTAAAAAATCACAAAGGCCACCAGGTGCCACTTAAAGCGATTCGCCCAGCCGACATAATTCGCCATGAGTTTGTGCAATCGGCCATAGCCAAAGCCAAAGAGCAAAGCAAAGCATTAGCCGCCTTTAAAAAAGAGCAAATGAGCGAGTTTGACGCATTCATAGGCTTACTAGCCCAAGAGTACGCAGTAGAAATGGGCGGCACAAAAGGCAACGTCACCTTACGTAGTTTTGATCACAAGCAAAAAGTAACTCTGCAAGTGCAAGAAAGCATAGAACTTGGGCCAGAGCTAATAATAGCAAAAGACCTAATAGACGAATGCCTAAACGAATGGAGCGAGGGCGCAAACGAAAACCTAAAACTCATTATTGAGCAAACCTTTGCCACCGACAAAAAAGGCAAAGTTTCAGTGCAAAAAGTACTCGGCCTACGCCGTCTAAATATCACCGACGAAACCGGTAAATGGCAGCGTGCAATGGACATTATAGCCGACTCAATACTGGTAATGGACTCAACGCGCTTTATACGTTTTTACGAAACCATAGGCGAGCAAGAACATGCCATATCACTAGACATAGCCAAGCTGTAAGGGGCGCAATCATGGAAGTTACATCAACAATTCAAGTAAACGAACACAGCGACCTACAAACAGTTTTAAACCTAGTGGCGCAAAGCAAAGAGCCAGTAAACATCAACTTTGTGTTTCAAAACATCAGCTTTGTAGTGCAAAGCCAGCTGGTAGGCATTAACCCGCCTAAGCAAAAAAGCGTAAGCCACACCAGCTAAACCATTAAAAAGCGCGCACGGACGCGGCTTTTTATCAAAGTGTTTTAACCAAAGCAAAAAGCACTTTGATAAACAGCAAACAACAAAAGGAGGTCACATGGCCTATATCGTAAAACCAGAATTAGAGCTAAGACAGCTTGTTGCCCTAGTTAAGTTTTTAGAGTGCTCACACAAGCTCGCAGTAGACACCAGCGTATTTACAGACCAAGAGGCCCAGCTAATAGGCCAAGGCTACTTAGCCCTACGCGCGCAGCTAGAAGAGTTTAAAAATGACTAAAGCAAAGCTAATACAGCTCATTCACATAGCTAAAGGGCAACTAGGGCTAGACGACGACACCTACCGCGCCGCATTACTCGGCTCAGTGGGTAAAACGTCATGCAGCCAAATGAGCCTAACCGAGCTAAATAAAGTGTTAGAACACTTTAAAAAAGCAGGGTTTAAAGCCAAGGCTAAACACCGTTTAAGTCCTAAATCATCAGCAAAGCAGCTAGGCGAAATAAACAAAATACGCGCAATTTGGATCACCATGCACAAACAAAGCTTTGTGCGTGATGGCTCAGAAACCGCCCTAGACGCCTACGTAAACCGCATGTTAAACCGCGCAAAAGTGGGGGCAAACGTCAGTTACCACACCCATTTTTTAACGTTCACGCAAGCAATACAAGTGCTAGAGCCGCTTAAAAAATGGCATAAACGCGAAATGGTAGCGCATTTAAAAGCAAACAAAATGCAAGCGTATGAAGAATTTAACTGCCTTGTATCAGGCCAAACCTACGCACGGCCAATACCGCTTAGCACCGTACCCCATAAATCATACCAAGCCGTATGCAACATATTTGAGATCAGCACCAATGAAATTAACCCGTTGCCCCGTGTGTAAAAGCCACCTAAGCCTAGATCAGCTAGTGCAAGACGACGCAGGCAAAGAGCTATTAAGCATCGTAGCCAGCATCAACAAACGCACAGCCCAGGCATTGGTCGGTTACTTAGCCCTGTTTCGCCCAGCAAAGCAGGACTTAAGCGCCACACGCGCAGTAAAGCTAGCACATGAAGTACTTGCCCTAACCGAGAACGTAGCGGCACTGGGCCACGCTATGGAGCAAACCACTAATTCAATTATGGCAAAGCGAGTAGGCCAGCCAAACATAAAGCCGCTTGCAAATCATAACTACTTAAAACAAGTGCTCACCACCTCACTAGAGCAAATAGTGCAGCCTACCGCCGCACAGCGTAGCCGCAGTATGGAAATAAAACGCCAGGGCTTAGAAATGAGTGAGCAACAAAACCACCAAGCCTATTTAGAGCAAATGAATCGCTACGGCGCAAAAGTGAATAAGGAGGACAAATGAGAACAGGCCAAAAGCTTGTACTGCAAGCCTTAGAAAAAGAGCAAAAGCGTTTAACGCTTAAAGCTCAAAAAGCAGCCCAGTTATCAGAGGACTTTATAAATGCGTATTCAAAAATTTCTGAGGTAAGGCGTAAAGCTAATGAAATTTTACAATCAGGTGAATTTGAAAAAAGAATTAAAGAGTTTGATGAGCTAGCAAACCAAGAAAAAGTAGCAATTAACCTAACGCAAAAAGATGCCAATAAAGTGTTTGATGCTGATATTAAAGCGAAAAGCGAGCTTGATGAATTTTCATCAGAGCTTTCATTTTTAACAGTGAGATATAACCGAGGTGGTATATGAGCGAACAACAATCAGAGCTGTTTGGTGAAAGCGTAGAGCAGCTGCAAGACTGCCTAAGCAAGCTATCTACTGAGGACGCAGCCGAAGTACGTAAACGCTGGCCTAGCAACCTACAATCGCTTGCACTACTCATTGAAACGCAGCTAACCAAAGCCAGCGTAGACAACCCGCAAGGGGTAGGCGAGGCCATAACCCTAGCAATAGGCCATTATTTTGGTGGGCGCGACGTATACATACCCACCGACCAACGCCTAAAAGCAGCCCTGCGCGATATACAAATATGGCAAGAATACAAAGGCAACAACATCGAACAGCTTGCTAATAAATTTAAACTAACAGAGCGCCGTATTGCTGAAATAATCCAGCACCAACGCATTGTAGAAACCGAGCGCCGCCAAAGGAGATTATTTTAATGAGCAACCCAGCCAAAAAAGCCCCAATGAGCGAAGCGGTCAACGTAGCCGCCGAGGCCGTAGAGTACGTAGATACCCTAATAGTTGATATGTTAGAGGGTAAGCACCCAAACAATTACGTACTACTGGGCACACTGCAAGAACAGCACACCGACATACAAATACAGTTGCATGTTATGCAAGACGAAAACAAATTCATAGACGAGGTAGGCGCACCGCTCATAGCTAAAACGACCGCAGCGCTTGAAAAAACAAAAGCACAAGACCTAGAGTTTATGCTTATTCACCAGCCAAATGAGCTGCTAAGAGGCATTACCGAGCTACAGCAAAAAATAAAGGAACTAAGCCAATGAGCATGCTAAACTTTTTTAAAGGTATTTTTATCCATAAAGATAATGAAGAGCATTATCCAGTAGAGACATACAGCGGTTTAACTTGTATTGGATATAAATGCCATAAATGTGGCTATAAGTGGTATGAGAAAAGAGGCGTATAATATTAAAAGGTTAATATGATGGAAAAATCAAAAGCAATTGCTGATAAACATAAAAACAAGCTTTACTGTGGATCTGATGTGTTTTCAACACTTAAAGCAAAAGCCTGTATTCTCTATGGAAATGAGTTTAAGTATGACGGTTACATAATTGTCGAAAACACTAATTTACATGCAAATCAATTGCTCACTAGAGATAAAGATTTAGCAGAGCTGCTTAAAAACTATGTAGAATATAAACCATTAAATTAGAACTAAATAAAAGACTAAAAAGCCGCTTTACGCGGCTTTTTTATTGCTAGTTAATCCAGTGTTGAACAGTACTTAAACCCGTGCCACCGTGGTTTAAAAAACAATTAAATGGCTTAGAATCCCCATACCCACCATAACCATTTTTAGCATTCACTTGCATAGCTAACACTAATCGCGCCCCGCTTGCATCATCGCGCCATTGCTTTTCATGCGACACAACAATAAACGAATTGGGATCACGCCAGGCATAGCTGTTTTTTGCAAGCTCAGTACATTGCTGCAAAATAGAATGACTAACGCCAGGGCTTGGCGCTTTGCTTATTTTTAAATGCAGCTCTTTAGCATCCGGTGCGCAAGGGGTTTGGCTAAAGGTAGGCACATCATCAATAACACATTTATAAATAGCCGCATGGCTTGAAAGTGAAAACAACGCGATAAAAACAAAGGCAGGGTATTTCATAAATTAAGTCCTTTTAAATGGTAACTAGCGAAAATTGCTAACTTGCAGTACCATAAAAAACTTTCTTAAATCTGTCTACTTTTTAACTAAACTTTCCCGAAACCCCGCACGGCCAACACTTAAGCACAACCCCCCACAATACCGAAAAACAACAAGGCTTTTCGGTATGTTCGTATTCAACCCACTCAACTTAAATTATTTTAAACAAGTGCCCGAAGTGCAAAACGCGCTTGCCCCGTACTCGCTTAAATTTGCTCAGTGCATATTACCAATCCTCTATTTAGAGGGAGGCTTGCGCAGCGATGGCGGGTTAAATAACGTAGCATCAGACCGTGGCGGCCTTACCAAATACGGCATAAGCCAACGCGCATACCCAACGGTAGATATTAAAAACCTAACGCTTGCTAAAGCGATAAGCCTTTACCATCGTGATTATTGGCGTGCCATGCACTGCGAGCAAAGCCCCGCAGGTGTTGACTTTATGCTGCTAGATGGCGCAGTACAGCACGGCGCACCCGCCATGACCCAATTAACCCAGCGATTAGTCAACTCAAAGCCCGATGGTCGCATGGGGCCAAAAACCCTAGCCGCTATCCTACAGCGTCCAGCACTCAGCCTAACCGTATTGCTCAGCGTAAACCGTGGCCGCAAGTACGCCCGCATTTGTGCAAATGACCCAAGTCAAAAACCAAACCTAGAGGGCTGGTATAACCGCCTAGCCCATGTAACCGAATTTGCAGTAAACCAGCTAAACGAGGTGGCCTAATGGGTAAAAATTGGGATTGGTCCTATCAAAAAGGCCGCGAGAAACGCATGGAGCAAGAGGTAGATGCGCGCATGCACAACATGCCATTCGACCCCCGCAAAATACCAATGCACAGCCACTGCGGCACTATGCAAAGCTACTTTAACAAAGGCTGGCAATCAGTTAGAGCCATCGACATACAGCTGCGAGTAGACGGCCAACAAAGCTACAAAAACGCCCGTGAAGCCCTTAAAAAACGCTTTGGAGAGTCTAATGGCAATTAAAAACTGGTTTAACGTGGTCGAGCCAATCACCAATTTAATTGATGATCTCTTTACCAGCGACGAAGAACGCCAAGCCGTTACTAACGAACTTAAGCGCATTGAAAACGCAGCCCAAAGCCAAGTGCTAGAGCTAGAGGGCAAAATTGTAGAGCTACAAGGCAAAGTGCTAGAGGCGCAATCGCAAATTATTACCGCCGAGGCCAAAGGTGAAAGCTGGCTTCAACGTAACTGGCGGCCAATTACAATGCTTACGTTCTTAGTGTTGGTGTGCTTTGACTCATTCGGCTGGCTGGCTTTTCGTTTATCAGCGCAAGCATGGGAACTATTACAGCTAGGCATAGGTGGCTACGTCATTGGCCGCTCAGTTGAAAAAGCCGCGCCAAGCGTTAAGCAAGGCATTAAAAACGTCATTGAAAAAGTAAGGAAACCGCAGTGAGTAAATTAGACGACGCGCAAAAAATAGAACAACACCTACTCGATGCCGCGCTATCAATTCAGCGCGAAAAAGCAAACACGTCCGGTGCAGCGTTTATGCACTGCCAAGAGTGTGACATAGAAATACCAAAGGAACGCCGTGACGCAGTTAAAAACTGTAGTACCTGTGTAGATTGCCAATCACTCATTGAAATACAACTACAGCACTATAGGCGCTAGCATGGATTTTATATTGGAATGGTGGAAAGCATTTTTAACCGTAGGTATTGCCATTATTGGGGCAAGCGCACTGACATGGTTGCGCAGTACTTTTGTAACTAAAACAACCCATGAGGTTGTATCTAAAGCGTTAGAAAGCCGTTTAAGTGCCGTAGAAAAAACAATAGAAGACCTGCCAAACGCCGACGACATACACGACCTAGACAAACGCCTATTAGAAGTAAGCGTAAAAATAGACGGCCTTAACCCGCAGCTCACCGACATAAAACGCTTAACCGACTTACTAATGGAAAACGAACTCAGAGGCACGCGAAATGGCGATAGTTAACGACAAGTGCCAATGCGGCGAAAAAATCACCGTACTTACAGGCACAGATAAAACCGAGGCTTGTTATAAACATATACACGCTCAGGTTGTTACCACCAACGATTTTAATAAAGGCATAACCGATTACACATTGTTCCGCTGCATGAAATGCGGCGAACCAGTAGAAGAAGCCGTGCCAGCCCTTAAGCCCCACCCATAGGAAAAACCACCATGGCAATGTTACAAGTTCAAGCCGAGCACCAACGAATTAGCATATTAATAACGCTAAAAGAATCCGCCGATTTTGGCGCTAACACCAGCATGCTAGCCGATGTGCTACAGCGTTATGCACTGGGTTGCAGTCGCGATCAGCTTAAAACCTTACTCAATTGGTTAGAGCAAAACGGCTATATAACACTCGATAAACTCACAGAAAACACATGGGTAGCCCGTATTACGCAATCAGGTATCGACGTAGCTGAGGGCATAAGTGTAGTACCTGGCATTAAACGTCCTGGGCCACGAGGTTAACTATGAGCGAGTCAATCCGCAGAGGCCAGCCCAGCAAAGTTGATTTACTGCCCGAAGACATTAAAAAGCAGCTCGACTCAATGCTACGCGATAAACGCTTTAGCCAGGGCGAAATACTCGACGCCGTAAACAGCCTTATTATTGAATCAGGCTTAGACGAGGGCGCAACCATTAGCCGCAGTGGCCTAAGCCGCCATGCGCAAAAAACCGAAGCCATAGGGCAAAAGCTACGCGACCTGCGCGAGTCAACCAAAGCACTTACCGCAGAGCTGGGCGAAAAGCCCACAGGCGATACCACCAAGCTTATTTTAGAAATGGGCCGCTCTCAGTTGTTCCGCGCTATGCAGCAACAAATGATGAACCCCGACGAAGACGCAGCGGTAGACATCGACACCATAAAAGACGCCATGCTAGCAGCTCAGCGCCTAGAGCAAACCGCTATGGCCGCACACAAACGCCAGCAAGAAATCGAAAAAGCCTACGCGCAAAAGCTCGCCAAAGACCTAGACCAAAAGGTTAAAAACGAAAACTTACCGCAAACCGCAGACGACATGCTGGCATTTTTCAAACGCGATATATTAGGGCTAAAGCATGACTAGCACCGCGCAAAGCGTTACCCAAACCAACGAGCTACCGCTTAGTAAAGTGTCAGGTTCGTTAGCGGTTGCCATGGGCACCGACATACTTTTTGGCTATCAAAAAGCATGGATGGAAGACAAAGCAATAGTAAAAATTGCCGAAAAGTCACGCCGTACTGGGTTAACCTTTGCCGAAGCACTCGACGACGTACTAAGCGCAGCAGCAACCGCCAACGGCCAGAACACCTATTACCTTGGCTCAGACAAAGAAATGGCAAAGGAGTTTATAGACGCCTGTGCATTTTGGGCGCAAAAGCTCAACATGGTAATGGGCGAAGTGGAAGAGGGCATATTTGAAGAAAAAGACCCAGACGGCACCAAGCGCTCAATCAACACCTTTGAAATTAAATTCCCAAATACCGGTAAAAAAATAGTTGCGCTAAGTTCAAACCCACGTAACTTGCGTGGACGGCAAGGCAACGTAGTAATAGATGAAGCCGCATTTCACGACAAGTTAGACGAAGTACTAAAAGCCGCTATGGCCTTAACTATGTGGGGCGGGCGAGTACGTATTATTTCAACCCATAACGGCGTAGATAACCTATTTAACACCCTAATTACCCAAGCTAGGCGCGGCACTAAAAAGTATTCCGTGCATCATATCCCTATTGATAAAGCGCTTAAACATGGGCTTTACAAGCGCATTTGTTTGGTAAGTGGGCAAACGTGGACGCAAGCTAAAGAAGACGAATGGCTAGCTAATCAAGTCGATTTTTACCCCACACAGGATGCCGCTAACGAGGAGCTTTACTGCGTACCAAGCCAAGGCGCAGGCCAATACCTAAGCCGCCGCCTGCGTGAACGTGCTCTAAGCAACGACTGCAAAGTAATACGCTACGAAGCCCCCACCGACTTTGAAAGCTGGACAGAAGACCAGCGCGTAAAAGACGTAGCCACATGGCTTGAAAAAAATATTGATGATTTACTCAGTGGGTTAAATCCTGATCTAACCCATGCCTTTGGTGAAGATTTTGCCCGCAAAGGCGATTTAACCGTATTCAGTATTGGTGAAATAAACCAAGACACCAGCCTAACCGTGCCCTTTATGGTCGAGCTGCGCAACGTCACCTACGAGCAGCAAAAGCAAATCATGCTCTATATTTGTGACCGCATACCAAAACTACGCGGCCTAGCGTTTGACGCCACAGGTAACGGTGGTTTCTTAGCCGAAGCAGCAAGCCTTAAATACGGCACCGAGCTAGTCGATAGCGTGCATTTATCACAAGCCTGGTATCGCGAATGGATGCCAAAACTAAAAGACTATTTTGAAACTAACAACATAACGCTACCCAAAGACCAAGACGTACTAGACGACCTAGGCCAAATTAAACTTAAAAACGGTATTGCACAGGTAGATAAAGGTAAAAACACCGGCACCGATGGCAACAAACGCCACGGCGATAGCGCCGTATCAATCGCCATGCTAATCCGTGCAGCCGAAATGGACGGCAGCGCCATAGAATACACACCACTGCCTAGTAAAGCCCAGCAAGCCGCTAACAGCCTACGGCCCGACCACAGCGACGACCTTGCAAGTGTTCGTAAGGCAGCCTGGTAATGCCACGTTTTAGAATTAGCTACCAAGCACTGTTTACAGCCAAAGCAGAGCAGCTTGATATAACCGCCGCCAATTTAGCCAAGGCCCACCAACACAGTAAAACGCTAGACGTATACGTGCTAAGCGTTAAGCCCATCATAAGAGTAACCGCATGAACCAAATAGTAGACATTCACGGCAACCCGCTAAATTCAACCGATTTTAAGCAAGCCCAAACCCAGCAAGATAGCCGCATTGGCATGCTAATGCGCCAATATGCTGAGCACCCAAGCGAAGCGCTTACCCCTGCAAAGTTGTCTCAATTATTAAAAGATGCCGATGCAGGTAACTTATCGGCCATGGCCGACCTAGCAAAAGACATGGAAGACAAAGACGGCCACCTATTTAGCGAACTTACCAAACGCCGCAGAGGCTGGCTTAAATACGATTGGTCAGTAGAACCGCCGCGCAACGCAACAGAGCAAGAAGAAAAAGACGCCGCAGCAATTCAAGAAATACTAGAAGATGCCACCTGGCTAGACGACCTGCTATTTGATTGCAGCGATGCCATACTAAAATCGTTTTCATGTAACGAGCTTAACTGGGCGTTTGATAACGGCGAGCATATTATTACCGGTTACGAATTTCGCGACCAAAATCTATTTCAAACCCACCCAGACAACCGCAATCAGCTTATGCTGCGTGACAACAGCTACACAGGCCAAGCGCTAAACCCGTTTGGTTGGTGTGCCCACGTTCACCGTAGTAAGTCGGGTTATATTCACCGCACTGGGTTAACCTCAACCGTGGCATGGCCGTACTTATTTAAAAACTATTCAATACGCGACTTAGCCGAATTTTTAGAAATTTACGGCCTACCGCTACGCCTGGGTAAATACCCTAATGGTGCCAGCGAAGACGAAAAAGCCACCCTGTTACGTGCCGTGCTTAGCATCGGCCATAACGCAGGCGGGATTATTCCTAAAGGCATGGAAATCGACTTTCAAAATGCAGCCAACGGCCAAGCCGACCCATTTGAAGCCATGATCAAGTGGTGTGAAACCACCCAAAGCAAAGCCGTATTAGGGGCAACGCTCACCAGCCAAGCCGATGGCAAAACCAGCACAAACGCACTCGGCAGCATTCATATGGACGTGCTAGACGACATAACTGAGAGCGATTTAAAGCAAGTAGCCAACACCATAACGCGCGATATTATTTACCCAATGCACGCGCTTAACTCTAAAAGCTACTCAGGCGCACGCCGTATCCCACGCTTTAAATTCGACACCAGCGAAGCCGACGACATAGCCGTACTCGCACCCGCGCTTAAAATACTCACCGAAGCCAACTACCCAGTACCGGTTAGCTGGGTAAGTGAAAAAACCCAAATACCACTCCCAGAAAAGGGCGAGGCAATTTTAAGCCTTGCACCAACAGAGCCAAGCGCCGCACTTAAGGGGTTTGCTGCACTTAAAAATACACCGCAAAAAGATAACGCCGACCTAGTAGCTGATCAGCTGGCCGCACAAGCACAAACTCACTTAAACAGCATGAGCGATGCCGTAACCGAGTTGGTTAAAAACGCCAGCAGCCTAGAAGAAATACGCGACGGCATACTAGAACTAGAGCCACAAATAAGCACTGAGGGCTTTAGCGAGCTAATGGCAAAGGCCATGGCAGCCAGCGAATTACTAGGCGCACTAGAAGTGGATGAGGGGCGTTAAATGGCTGTTAGATACGGCTCATTACCGTTTGATGATGCCATACGCTTTTTTAGGCAAAAGCTAAATACCCCAAGCGCTAGTTGGGATGATGTTTGGCAAAACGCCCATAACCGCGCGTTTATGGTGGCAGGTGTAACCAAAGCCGACATGCTTAACGACTTTTATACATCAGTCGATAAAGCAATAAGCGAGGGTAAAAGCCTGGGCTGGTTTCAAAACGAATTTAATAACATTAAATCGCGTTACGGCTGGGAGCATAACGGGGAACCTGCATGGCGCAGCCAGTTAATATACGAAACCAATATACGCCAAGCCTACAACGCAGGGCGCGAGGGGCAAATACAAGCGCTAAAATCAAGCCGCCCTTATGCACTATACAAACACGGCGATAGTGAAACCCCGCGCGTACTGCATTTAAAATGGAATAACCTAGTGTTACCGGTTGATCATCCATGGTGGGATACCCACAGCCCACAAAACGGCTGGGGCTGTAAATGTAAAAAGTTTAGCCTAAGCGAACGTGAGCTTAAACGCCGTGGCCTAACTGTAGGCACTGCACCCGACGAGGGTAACTACACCTGGACAAACAAAAAAACAGGCGAAGAGTTTGAGCTACCACGCGGTATTGATCCGGGCTTTGATTACACCCCCAAAAATACAGCGCAGTTAACAAGCCAGGCTAAAAAGCAAGTGGCCGACAAACCACCGCTTACAAAGCGCGTAGCAGATTACCAAGCAACCCGCATTGTGCCATCGGCTTACAGCACCGCTAAAAACGTTACTGCGCTAAAGCTCGACCCACTACTAGCCCAGCTCGATAGCGAAGTACTTAACGGCTTAAACAGCTTTTTAACCGCCAAGCAAACTAAAACCCTGTTTGTAAAAAGTAACGAAATGAGCGCAGGTTCTAAAGCAAACGCAGCCATACGCAGTGAGGTAGGCGAGTACTTAGGCGTAGATGACTTTTACGCCCGTATGCAATACGCCACCCGTAGCCCTAAGCGAGTAGGCGGGTTTACCTCAGTGGGGTTTGAGCACGTAGTAGTAAAAGTAAAAGCCAGCCAAAACCTAGCTAAAGTAGACATGCAAGCCGTGCAAGACACCGCAGCGCTTACCGTAAGGCTTGCCGCTAACAACGCAGGTAAATACAGTTTTAAGCACAATGGGCAAACCTTAAAACGCGATCACACAATATCAGATACACTTAACGCACTAGATAAAAACGAAGCGCATGCAGTGGTAGCCACATGGCTACACGAACTAGGGCACCAAGTGCATTACTATGCAGGCGCACCGGCATTTTTAAAAAACGCCTTACCCGTAACTTATTACGGAGCAGCCAATAAATACGAAGAATTTGCCGAGGCATTTACCGCCTGGGCACTGGCTCGTAAAGAGCTTAAAAAATGGCAACCAGAGCTTGTAAGCTGGATAGACCAACTAGTAAAAGATGCCGCCAAATCACAGGAAAAAAGACGATGACATTACTACAGCAAGCACAGCAGCTACTAAAGCAAACCCCGTACACCATACAAACGTGTCGCGAGTTTGCAAAACTAGAGCAGCAAGCTAAAGGCATAAATGCCAAGCAAATAGCAGACCTACTCCCCGCACTAATCGCAGGGCTAGACCAGCAAACACACATGCAAGCTTTTGAAGAGGGGCTAGTGTAATGGCAGGCGCTAAAATACAAATAAGCACCCAAGGCGCACAAGCTGTAAGCGACGTGCTCACCCAGCTTATTAAAAATGCCAATAACCTAGCGCCCGCATTGGGCAATGTGGGCGAGCACTTAATGCTCACCCATCGCGATCACTTTGACGAGCAGCGCAGCCCCGACGGCACCCCATGGCAAGCACTTAGCCCCGACTATGCCAAAAGCAAAAAAAAGAACAAAGATAAAATACTCAGGCTAAACGACATACTACGCGACACGCTCGCTTATAACATCGGGGACGAATCACTAGAGTTTGGTACAAACATGGAGTACGGCGCTATTCATCAATTTGGTGGCACAAGCGATATGCCACCCCGTTTAGCCGCCATACCCGCACGGCCATTTTTAGGGTTATCGGATGACGACGAAAAAGAAGTGATTGAGATACTCAGCGAGTTCTTAATTAATTAAACCATAAACGCCTGTAAGCCATTTTAAGCGCATATAAAAGCGAACTTGCAATCTCACAGGCAAAATTAAATACGCAGCCTTAAAATCAATTTTAAACAGTGTTTAAACAGGGTTGTACGTTAACAGGAGGGTAGCCAATGCGCCCAGCACTTACCAATGCACTCACCACCGCCATAAGAAGTGCATTAAGTTATACAGCAAACGAGGCAGCCGATGCTGAGCAATGGGTAGCGCAGTTAGATGGGGCTATGCAGTATTGGCAGCTGACAGAAGAGATACCAGTGCCTGACGGCGGCTCTATAGAATTGGATTTAATGTACGATAGCGAAAATCAATCAGCCATTGAGTACGTGCTTACTAGTGAGAACAGCTCGGACACGGCGCTATTCTTTGCATCGCGGGAGTTTATACAAACAGGTTCAAGCGGTTATATATCTGACGTGCTTGTGGACGGCGTAAGTGCAAGCGTACTACCGTACGATAATGCATTTCACACAATTAAATGTATTGCCAGTGGTGGGTTAACAAAGGTAGGTATACTAGCCGCTAGATTTAACTACACAAGAACTAGTAGCGGGACAATTAAGATGTTTAGAGTTAGAGACTCAAACGGAGTTGTTGTTAACGAAATTCCCCTGACAAACAAAGCTCAAGGCGCGACCCAACTCGCCACAGTCGGCAACATTAACGCATTTATGCCTAACTACACAGAAGCAGTTTGGAGAAAGCCATGAGCAACTTATACCAACTTTACGCATTTGTAACAGCAATGGGCTGGGCTGAGTCATTAAGCGAGCGTCGGCCTGATGCGCCGTTAGTCGGTGGCTATCGCGTTTTAGTATTCACAAACGCAGATTACCCACTACTTAAAGAGCAATACCCAACCGCTGAATTTAAAGAACTAACAACAGAGCAAACCATAAACGCTATGAACGCTAACGAGTTAGGCCCGTTCGTTTGCTCGCTTGAACAAACCAAACAAATTATGAACCACTTTGCACCACCCGAACAACTAACCAAGGAGTAACAACCATGCTATTTAGCCATGTATTTGCAGTAACCGCTGCACCCACTGTTATTAACCAAAACGATTTAGGCGCACAAACCTGCGATAACTACTCAATTATTGTTGCAGGCCCAGCGGCCAGCGTTAAATACAAAATTAAAGGAGCAACCAATCAAGTAGATTTAGGCGAGTTAACCGGTCAAAATAAACTAGAGGTTGGCGATATAACCGAGTTTGAGTTAATATCAGCATCCACCACAGAGGTGATTATACAAGGGTTTTAACCTGCCTTAACCCCACTGTAAATTCCCGAAACACCGCACGGCCAACCAATTCAATTCTAAATCCATACTGAGCACAGATTATTCAAACTGTGCTCAGCCATGAAAAAACCATTTACCAAACAAAGCTTACTAGAAACTACAATAGGACTCGCTGTTTTATCAGCAAACCAGCCGGCTGATTTAGGCTTTGCTGCGTGCCGCTTTGCCAGCGAAATAAACGAGCAAGGTATCAGCGAGCGCGTAATGGTAATGCCAGACGGCTATTTTAAATCACACGATGGCCGCCCATTCGACGTACCTGCTAATGCCTGGTTACTAGACCAAGCTGCATTTGAGTTACTTAAAAGCACAGCTAGCACCCGCACCAACGACTACCACTTTGACTACGAGCACCAAACCCTACACGCCGAAGAAAATGGCAAGCCAGCGCCAGCAAGTGGTTGGTTTAACCCAAGCGATTTAGAGTATGTGCCAGGCGAGGGACTTTATGCCCTTAATGTACGCTGGACACCTAGCGCACGCGCACACCTAAAAAACGACGAATACCGCTTTATAAGCCCTGTTTTTCATTACGACAAACAAACAGGCCGCCCAACCAAATTACGCCATTTTGCCCTTACCAACGACCCAGCGGTAGACGGTATGGACAAAGTTGCTGTTTTAAAGACTTCTAAAACCCATGTTAACAATGGAGATACACCCATGAATGCAGCTCAAAAATTGCTGAGCTTGCTAGGTATAACTGTGGATGGTGACAAAATCACCGATGCAGACTACACCCAAGCAACAACAGCACTCACTGCTTTAAAGGCCAAGGCCGACGAAGCCGACTCGCTCACTACCCAGCTAAGTAACGCTAATGATGCCGTTGCCGCACTTAAAGCCAATAGCCCAGATTCTGAGGTTAATTTAGCGAAGTACGTGCCGGTTGAAACCTACAACGCATTGCACACTGAAATGGTTGCCCTTAAAAGCACCAGCGACACCCAAACGGTTGAGCAGGAAATTAGCAAGGCTAAACAAGATGGCCGCATTATTGCCAGCGAAGTTGAATACTTAACGAGCTTAGGTAATCAGCAAGGCGTTGTTGCATTAAAAGCGGTGTTAGATGCCCGTTCACCTATTGCAAGCTTAACGGCTCAGCAAACCACTCACGCACCTAAGCCAGAGCAAGACAAAGACGGCTTAGCAGCACTCACAGCAGAAGACAAGTATGCAGCAGACCAATTAGGTCTTAGCCATGCTGCTTATGCCAAAGCTAAACAGGAGCAAAACTAATGGCTTTAGTGACCCCAGCAATTTTAAACGCTTTATTTACCGCGTTTAAATCTGAGTTTGAACAAGGTAAATCAGAAGCAGCACCGCAATTTAATAAAATTGCCAGTGTAATTAAATCTACATCGGCCAGTAATACCTATGGCTGGTTGGGTAAGTTCCCAAGCCTGGCTAAATGGATTGGCGATCGTAATATTCAAAGTATGAAATCGCAGGCGTACACCATTACCAACGACGATTACGAGTCAACGGTAGGCGTAGACCGCAACGATATTGAAGACGACAACCTAGGCGTGTACTCACCTATTTTTAAAGAAATGGGTAACGCGGCGGCCATTCACCCAGACGAAATGATTTTCCCATTGTTGGCAGCTGGTTTTACAACCTTGTGCTACGACGGGCAAAACTATTTTGATGTTGATCATCCGGTTTATCCAAAAGCCGACGGTACAGGTGTAGCGGTGTCTACTGCCAATATGGCCGAAGATGTAGCCTACGAGGGCGAAGCCTGGTACGTGCTCGATACTTCAAAAGCCCTTAAGCCGCTTATTTTCCAAGAGCGTAAAAAGCCTAACTTACTTGCTATGACAAAAATGGACGACGAAGCCGTATTCACTCGCAAAGAATACCGTTACGGCGTTGATTGCCGTGATGCAGCAGGCTTTGGTTTTTGGCAACTTGCCTTTGCTAACAAACGTGCATTAACGCCAGATAACTTATGGGACAGCATCGAAAAAATGCGCAGCTTTAAAGCCGACGGTGGCCGTAAGTTGGGTATTAAGCCAACCATGTTAGTTGTTCCTGCCAGCATGGAAAAGCAAGCCACCCGCATGTTAGAGCGTGAAATGGAATCAAACAGCTCAAACGAACTTAAAGGCCGCGTAGAGCTATTAGTAGCTGACTACCTTTAACCACCCATAAAACCCTATTAAGCACGGGGCTTTAAAGCCCCACGCTTTAAACCAGGAGTAATAATGAAATGGCTAAAAACCTTAAGCTTACTGCCCTTGCGGCTATCATTGTCCATTGCACGCAGCCTACGGGCTACCGTCGTGGCGGCATTAGTCTCACCAGCGGAAAGCAAACATTACCCGCAGAGCAGCTTACTCAAAAGCAGCTTGAAGCAATTGAAAATGATCCACGCTTATCGGTGCAAGCTGTACCGCTCGATGCGAGTACTGCGCAGAACCCACAGCTGGACGCAGATAACTTGGGTGCAAATTTAGATGCCCCTAAACTCTACGCTCAAGTTGATTACACCCAAGCGCCGATTGAGCTACAACCCGTTATTGCATTAATGATTGATGCACAGTTTGCAGAGCAACCTAGTTGTGCTCAGGTTGGCTATGAGGCACCAGCCGAAACCGAGGGTGAGGTAGTTAAAGTTAAAGTGCCTGCGCTTACTCGTGATTTAGCATGGCAATGGCTACAAGAAGCAGCCAAAGCAGGCGAGGGCGAGTAAATGGCCTACGCAACAATAGCCGCAATGCAAAAGCGCTTTGGTGAGCGCGAGCTTATTTATTTAAGTGAACGCGACGACGCCCCCGCTGATGTAATTAATACCGCAGTTATTGAGCAGGCCATTACAGATGCAAGCGACATGATTAACGGCTATTTAGCTGGGCGTTATGAATTGCCGCTTGTAACGGTGCCTAACCTACTTGAGCAATTTTGTTGTGATATTGCCCGTTATAAATTAGGCACAAACGACACCCCAGAGCACATAGAAACCCGTTACAAGGAAGCAGTAAAGTTTTTAACCTCAGTGTCTAAAGGAGAACTAAGCATTGGGGTTAACGCACTAGGCGAAGACGCAAAAGTGCAAGACACCGCCACCATACAAAGCTCAGGGACTGTGTTTTCACGTGAAAAGTCAAAGGGGTTTATTTAATGTTTGAAATTACTACCGACTATTTTGCCGCTCAAAACCCACTTAAACAGGCGCTTGAACAAGTACCAGGCATTAAGCGTGTTTACCTAAGCGACGAGCTAGCCAACGTAAAAGAAGACGTCCAAACAACCCCCAGCATTCACCTTATGTACTATGGCGATAACTTACCAGAGAGTAAAAACGCCGGCCATTTAATGCAGCTAACCCAAACATGGATTGTTGTACTGGTAGTACGTAAGCAAGACACAAACGCAGGTGAGCACATAACTAACATTATTCGCGCTATGGCGGGCAAAGTGCTTAACGGCACGGGGCCATGGCTTAGAGTAAACACCCCAGCTAAACCCCAATTCACCAAAGGCCATGCGTATTACCCGCTGGCTTTTACTTGTCAAATGAGACTTAAAGGAGCGCTTTAATATGAGCGACGGTATTTTACTAGCGGGCAACATTTTTGTAGACCGCTTAAATGAGCAAGGCATAAGCACCGGCCAAATCTTTGGCCCAATCAACACCACTAAGCTAGGCATTAAAGCCGAAGCCGATTCGGTTGTACGTACATCAAATAAAAAAGCCACTAAGGGCCAATCACTTGATGACGTAAAAATAGGCAAGCCAACCGTTATTACATGGGAGTTTGACGACCAGCCAGCCGAAATGATCGCACTTGCGCTTATGGGCGATGTGGCCGCAATTAACGACGCAGCCGGAACATTAACCGACGAAGCCGTAACTATGCCTGCTAACCAATCGTGGGTTTCAGTACCAGGGCAAAACTTTACAAACGACGTAGTAGTAAAGCAAGCCACCGAAACCTTAGTTGCGGGTGTTGATTACGAGTTTAACTTTGCCCTAGGCATGATTCGCGCCATTAAAGGCGGTGCATTAGACGCTGGTGGCAGTATTACTATCACCGGTTCTTACAACGCCCGCACTGGTAAACGCATTAACGGTGCAACAGTAAGCCAAACGCGCTTACGTATTTTTGGCGAGGGCACAAACCTAGCCAATGGTAAGCAAGTTAACTTTGAAATTTACGACACCTCAATGATGCCAACCTCTGAGCTTGACTTAGCAAGCAGTGAGTTTGTAACCGCTGCGCTTGAGGGCACAGCTAAGCTGGTAGCAAACAAAAATGAGCCGTACTACATTGACGAGCTAGACGCTTCATAAGCCCTATTAAGCGTATTTATAAAGGGGCATTGTTTGCCCCTTTATCCCCATTTAAACCTTGTTTAAACTGAGTTAACACCATGGCAGATAAAACCCTCGAATTAGCCCTACGCATAGTTGCCGAAGCCACAGGCAAGCAAAATATTGAGCAACTGGTAACAGAGCTTAAAAATATTGAGCAAAGCGCCGATGCTGCTAATCCTGCCGCTGATAAGCTCAGTGAGTCGTTAAACCAAACCGATACAAGTGCAAAACAAACCAGCCAAACAGCGGGTAAACTTGCCAACGAATTAGACGGATTAGCTAACCAAGCTGATCTAATACGTGCGTTTGAGCAGTCAAAGCAAAAATTAGAACAACAAGAAATTGCCACCGCAGCAGCTGCACGCGCATTAGAACAATTACAAACCGAAGCCAAAAACACCGATAAGCCATTTGTGCAACTTGCGCGCTCACTCGACGCCGCAGAAAAAGACCTAACACAAATGCGCACCGAGCTTACCCAGCAAACAAGTAAGCACACCGCACTACAAAATGCCCTTAAAAAGTCAGACGTAAACACCAATAACTTACGTGCCGCAAAGCGCGATTTAGCAGCTCAGTTTGATAAAACAGGCCGCTCAGTCGATAAGTTTAGCAATGAGCTGCGCCAAGGCACTACAGCGCAACGCGCCCAAGCACAAAGCCTAGACGGTGTAATAGGCAAAGTTACCGCGTTGGCCGCCGCGTATGTGGGGCTTGATCGGGTAGCCCAAGCAGTAAGCCAAGTATTTAGCACCGGTGATAAGTTTGAAAAGCTAGGCGTACAAATGCAGGGACTTATGGGCAGCATTGCCGCAGGTGATAAAGCCACCGCCTGGGTAAAGGACTTTACAAAAAGCACCCCTTTGCAACTTGATCAGGTAAGCCAGGCGTTTGTAAAACTTAAAGCCTTTGGCCTTGATCCAATGGATGGCACCTTGCAGTCTATTACCGACCAAGCATTAAAGCTAGGCGGTGGGTTCCAAGAGGTTGAGGGCGTTAGCCTTGCATTAGGCCAAGCATGGGCAAAACAAAAATTACAAGGCGAGGAAATACTACAGCTGGTTGAGCGCGGTATACCCGTATGGGATTTACTGCAAAAAACAACCGGCAAAAACGTACAAGAATTACAGCAATTATCTAGTGCGGGTAAGTTAGGCCGTGATGTAATTAAAGGCTTAATTGATGAAATGGGGCGTAGTAGCGTTGGCTCAGCAGCTGCGCAAATGGCGTTATTTAGCGGGCAGGTATCTAACGCTAAAGACAACATGGATCAGTTTTATAACCTTATAGCGCAAAGTGGCGCTATGGAGTGGTTAAAAGGGCAAATAACCGCCCTTAATACCGAATTTGCAGCCATGGCGAAAGATGGCCGTTTAAAAGAATGGGCGCAGCAAATTAGTGACGCCATTGTAAGCACGGGTAAAGCAATACAAAACACCGTTACTACCATGTACGAATACCGCGAAGAAATAGCCACCGTAGCCAAAGTGTGGTTAGCCCTTAAAGTAGGCACCTATTTTAGTAGTGTGATCAGCGGCGCTACTACGGCCATTGCATCGCTAAGAACCTACCAAGCAGCCATAGGCGCAACCACCGTAGCCACCAATGCCGCAGGCATTGCAGCGGGTAAGTGGGGCATGGCCTTAAAAGCCGTGGGCAAAGCCGGCTTATACACCTGGTTAATTACCGAGTTAATAGACGTAGGTTTACTATACAAAGACTTACTAGTAGCAGAAGAAGCGCTGCGCAAATCTAAGCAGCAATCAGCCCAACAAGCCCAGTTACTTGCTGATGAGCTAAAGTATTTATCTAATTCTACCGGTTTAGTTATTACCAACATGACCGAGTTAGACGCGCTAATAGAAGCCGGCACACTTATTTGGGATGAGGCAAAACAGCAGTACATAAATGTTGAGTACCAGCAACAAAAGCTAGCCGAGGCCACCGCTAAAACCCTAGAAGCTGAAAAGCAGCGCCAGGCGTTTTTAAGCTTATCGCTACCCGAAGCCCTTAAAACCATTGCGTCATTAGAGCAACAAGCAACAGCCATGGATGGTGTAACCGTTGGGGTTGATGGCTTTATTCAAAGTATTGAATCTGCCCGTGTGGCAATACAAGGCGCGGGTGAGCAGTACCAAGGCCAGTTGGCTATTTTAGATGCCCTACAAATTAAATTCGAAGAGCACGGCGCAATGCTTGAGCGCCAAAAGGTATTTGCTGGCGATGTTGAAAAAGCCTACAAAGAGCTTGGTTTAACCTCAACCAAAGCCCTAGACGATACAGCTAATAAGCTGCGCGCTGCTTACGAGCTAATGCAGCAATCCGAGCAGCCGTTAGGCATACAACGCCAGGCATATTTAAAATGGGCAGAGGCTGCTATAGCTGCCGCAGATGCAACAGATAAAACCATACCCGCGAGCATTCAAGCCGCAGCAGCTGCATTGGGCCTAACTAAAGAGCTAGATAAGCTCATTGAAAAAGCAAATGCTCTTAAGCCTGTTACTGACACAAACAGCGACGCGGTTAATCGCTTTGCCCGTGAGCTTGATCAAACCCGTGCGGCAATTATTACTAATCAGCAAGTAATGGCGAGCAGCACGGCCACCGCAGAACAAAAAGCCCAAGCCCAAGCCGCGCTTACTATTCAGCAACAACGTTTAACCGACCAAACGACCGACTTAAACCGTGTGCAGCAGTTAGAACTGGCAAGCCTAGGACAATTACAAAGAGAGCACAGCCGGCTAACAGATGAACTAGCCCGCTTAAACGATCGTTACTCAGCAGGTACGTTAACAGCCCAAGAATACAAT
Organism: Pseudoalteromonas sp. meg-B1; assembly: GCF_003173795.1. Taxonomy (GTDB): domain Bacteria; phylum Pseudomonadota; class Gammaproteobacteria; order Enterobacterales; family Alteromonadaceae; genus Pseudoalteromonas; species Pseudoalteromonas undina. The sequence continues at coordinate 927,971 of NZ_QGQU01000001.1, forward strand.
TATCAAAAAGAGCGTTTGGGCGATGTATTAGCCGTTGTAAATAACTTATTGGGCGATTTTAAAGGCGCTCAAGATGCGGCCACAGCATCTACCCGTGCTGCCACGCAAGCCACTAACGACCAAGTAAAAGCCAACGAGTTTGCAACTAAAAGCCTACGTGAGCAGCGCGACGAGTTAGACCGTGTATCACGTTCAGCAAGCACAGCCGCTACCAGTGTAGGGCGTTATAACTCAGCACAGCGAGCCAGTGTAAGCGATGTTGTAGACTACCAAGAAAAAAACGGCACAGGCGCATACGACCTAGACACCAAGGCCATACGTGACGAAAAAGCGAAACGTGCTAATGAGGGTTTTTCTAATAGCCAGTTTGGTAAATTTAGCAGCCAAATAGATAACGCCAGCACCAGCGCCGCCCTTAGCGATTTATACAATAAAATTAATAAGCAGCTTACGTATTTAACACGTGAGCAAAAAAGCACATTAAATGCAGCCATTAACGCACAGCGAAACGCGCTAAAAGCGCAACAAACAGCTCAAAAAGCGGTGCAGCAATATGTACCACCTACGTACAGCAGCACTCCAAGCTATTCGCCAGCGAGCAATAATGCGCCTAGTTACAGCGCCTCTAACACTCAGTTAAACAGCCTTACTAACGCTATTAACCAGCTTGTTGCGCTACTTAAAAAGCAGCAACCAAGTACGAGTAACGCTAAAACTGTACGCTTAGAGCTTGCTTTACCAGGTGGGCAAACAGCCAGTATTTTAGCCGATTTTGAAGAGCAGTTTTTACAACGCCTAGAACAGTTGAGTAACACCCAATGATTATTATTAACGCACAGCAATTAGATAACTTCACATGGCTTGATGAAATCGACTATATACCGGTTTCCGAGCAAGCAGAGCGCGCATTAAACGGCGCGCAGCACATAGAAAAAACCCTTATACCACTAGGCCGCCCAATTAATTTATACAGCGATTTTGAACAGGCAAGCGTAGTTAATCCATTACTTGAGCATGCAAAAACCACGCTTGATGTCTTTGAAATAACTATACGCGGCACGGTATTTAATGTTGTTTGGGACCACACCCAAAAAGCAGTAGAAGCCACGCCACATACCTACTTTTCAGACGCAGCACCAACCCATTACCAAAACGTAAACCTACGTTTAAAAACCGTTTAAAGGCCAAATAATGCTTAGAACCGATTTAAAAATATTTAAACCACAGCGCATTGGTAACGAGCTATACGCTGGCGGCCACCGTACCAGCAATGCAATTGTGAGCGGTAAACTTAACGATGTGTTTAGCTCAATTAGTGATATTGATCATGCGCGTTCATCGTTTGATTTAGTAAAACTGTACCCAGCACTTAGCACAGACGATGCAAGCCGCTTGCAAGATGCGCATATATTCTTAAGTGACCAACCAGACGATGCACTTGTAAACGTACTGCTGGTAGAAGCACAAGAGCTAAAAGACACTGACACCGTAGCCGACATGCTGCCTTTACTCGCCGCAGAAACAACCAAATACCACGGTACGAGCTTATTAACCGCACAAGTTGCTGCACAAGGCCAATCGCTTAGCGTTGAGTCGGTTAGCCGCTCGTTAACGCCAAGCATTAAAACTGTTAGCTCTAAAATTGGCTTGCGACCTCAAGCCGAAGAGTTAGCCATTTACAGAACTAAGCGACTTTTAAGCTATGGCAAAATATCAGAAGTAAATATTGAGGTGCCCGATTTACTCACTCAAAGCCCTAATTTTTATGCTGAATATCAGTATCAAGCCTACACAGGGCAGGGTTCAATTGGCGGGAATAGGCTAGTAACAATAACTAAAAAGCTTACTCAAGAAGAGTTAACCCGTGTGGGTAATTCAATATCAGCCACGCTTAACCCAGCTGTTACCAAAGACCAGTATTTTACGCTCTTTTATATGTCTACTCAGGACTTACGTTTTCACTCATTTACGACTAGCCAAACTATTACGCTAGGCGCGGGTGAGCGTGTTTTAAAAGGCCATGTGCGCCTTAAAAAAGCCACCGAAGAAACCATATACACAGATGATGGTCAAGGGCGCTTTATTTCAGCCGGTTACGTTTTTGCGACCATTAATTATGACACAGGCGTTATTACTGAAATTGACCCTGTAGACTACAGCGGCACAATTACCGAAAACTTAGGCGCTATTATAGAAAAAGGCGATCGTACAATCAGCGCTAAGCAGTGGCAGTTACCAGACAGCAGCTTTGCACGCGACTCGCTTTATATCACTTACGAGAGTGCAACCGGCACTACGTTCTCAGCATCAAGCGATTTAAGCGGTAATATTACCGGCACAAATTGCACCGGCACAGTAAGCGAAACGGGCTATGTTGATATTGAGTTTAGCCAAGGGGTAAAGCCTGCATCTATTACTTACGACTATAACCAAGTGGAAGTAACCACCGTACCCTCACCACCAGGCGGCTTTGATACCTCAACATTACCAAATAACGGTAATGTGCGTATTTTCCACGAATTTACACCGGTGAGTGTGCAAAACCGTTCACGGTCAAGCGCAGCAACACTAACGAGCGGCCAAGTATTAAACGTATTGGCCGATGCTGACTTTATCGACATTGTAGATAGCACAGGTGCAAGCCTTTGGTCTGTAACCGATGATAACTACAGCTACGATAGTGCCACAGGCGAGCTAACAATAAATGCAGGCATTAGTGCTTTTACAGCCCCGTACATAGTAACGGCCATTCAGTCAGAGCTTGCATTAATTGACACCATACAAGGCAATCAAATAAGCCTACTAACACCCCTTAGCCGCGCTTATCCAGCTGGTGCAACACTCAGCAGCGTACAGGTTTTAGGTGACTTTCAGGCGCAAACAAAAGACGAGCGCACACTAGCTGCATGGCAAAATAACTTTGCTGATTTTGGCGCATCGGCATCAAGCGCCATTAACACCACTCAATATCCAATTGAAGTTACAAACATCGGTGTAATAGCCCAGCGCTGGGCAATCGTGTTTACCTCAACGACCGCTTACAACGTTATTGGTGAGTTTGTAGGCAATATATACAGCGGTGACATTCTAAACGACTGCACACCTATTAATAGCTTTGCAGGCGCACCGTATTTCATATTACGCAAAGCAGCATTTGGTGCCGGATTAAACCCTGGTGAAGCGTTTTTGTTTGAAACCATAGCCGCCAGTAAACCCACTATGGTTACACGCTCAGTATCACCCGGGCACTCTGAAATAGTGCGTGACAATTCAACACTCAGTTTTCGTGGAAATAAGGATTAAAACAATGCCTCAAACACCAACCGTTTATAGATGGGATGACCCCGGCGCACCGCAAGCAGGTAATTGCACGTATAGCGAATTAGTTAACATTTTAGATAAATGTTTAGTAACAGGTTACGGCACTAAATTACCATTGGGCTGGATTAAAGAGTTAAACGAACCACTTGCATGTTCATATAAAAATCTTGGCTCGGGCCATTCTGTTGTGTTTAGCAGTACAACAGGATTAGACGATGATACAGGTGTGCGCGTTCAATCCGCGCGTAATGTAATTGGCGTTGATAATTTAGAAAATACAGGCTGGAAACAAGCTTTTAAAGTATTTAAAGATAAAAATATAGCGTGGGTAGTTGTAGGAACAGATAAAGCGTTTTATTGCTTTTTTTGTGACGTAGGTAGTTACGATATGCCGGGAACAAATCACCAAAGCGGTTTTTTTGTAGGGGATTTAGCGAACGCAAACACTGGTGATTCAGCTAAGTTTGTAGCTATTTGCTCGTTTATATCTGAAAACACCTCTTTAGAAAGTACATCGGCAGCAGCATCTTATGGAACAAATATTATGTTTCTGAATTATGCACAGCAGTCGGAGCTTGATGGCACTAAAATTTATGATGCAGATGGAGGTACAGATTTTTCCCTTTATGTTCCCCATGAGCTTCCATTTAGAGCCGCCATGCCAATACCAACAACAAACATAATTCCATCAAATACCCTTAGTAAGGTGCACCTATTTCATAAAGATTATAGCAGTGCGATTGATAGAAATGGCACTCCTATTATAGAAAGCGCTATTACGCCAGCGGTTAGAGGTTCGCTACCCGGCCTAAACAGCACACTTGTTGGCCATCCGGAGAATATGATTTGGCCTGCTACAGTCAATTATGGTGATAACTACCTATTACTTAAAGCAGTAAGCAATATCCCTAACAGGTTAGTTTTAAATATTGAGGTTTGGGATGACTAACTTATTTGTAGGTGATATTTCACCAGATAGTTATATTTTTTATAATGGAAGTGGCACCGGGTATTTAGAATCCCCCGGTGCAAAAACCAGCTTACCAATTGAGGTTACACCAGGGCGTTTATATAGATTTTACCCAGTTGGAGGTTCTTCTTCACGCTGCCGTTGTGTTGAAATACTAAATAACGGCGCACGAAGAGATTATCAGGCTTACCCAGATGGTAACTGGACTGAACGTGATTATTCACCGTCTCAAGATGTATCAGCAATACAAATATATTATAAATCGCCATCGGATACAGTAACGGGCCTAAACTTTATTGATGTGACAATTGATAGCTTTATTGCTGAAAATATACTTCAAACGACTACTGTAAAAACAGGTTTAACAGCAACGCCTGCATCTAAGTTAAATATAGATTTAGATCCAGATGCCGAACGTCTAATTATTCTTGATAGAGAGAGCGCTAAACGTCTTTATTACTGCAAAGTAAGCGCACCCTTTATTGAAATTATACTGCCAGCAAAATATGGCGTTGACCCATTACTAACCTGCATAATTCTTGATGATAACCTAGCTTATACAGGCGGTATTTTAGATGGAGTAATTGCAGAAATAACAGACTTATCACAATGATTGAAATTAGGTTTAAGCAACGTTACTCGCAAGAAATAACGACATCACCAATCAAACTTAGCTTTACCATTGATGTTGTTGAGCCAGCGTTAACACCTATCGGTATTGATTTTGTAGCTAGCTGGGTAACTAACGAAGTAATACAAACAGAAGTCAACAACGTTTGGTCTTCAATAAACATTACGAATACTGTAGTTATGCCATGGCTTCATGGTGATACAAATAAACAGGAATTTACAGCATTATGGTCTATCAGCTTGCCAGTAGTTAATGATGTGTTGTTGTCATTTAAAACGAACACCAAAATAGAACATAATGAAGCGAGTTCAGATTGGCTAACGAAACTACTCAGAGAAAGCCAGACTACTTCAACATATTGGCTCACATTTTTGGATAGCGAGTTACAAGAGACCTCTCTACACTGGAATTACAGGCCAATAATAGAAGCAAAGCATACCTTTAAATGGTCATCAAACCCAAATTTGAACTCCCAACAACTTGTAATACACTACGGCGAAACAGACAAGCAATACATTTGTTACTGGCGAAATCATCCATTTAAAGGCTATGTAAATTTAGAGTTTTCAGAGCCTGCACAATTGCACAATGGCCGCTTAGTTATGCGTTTTAATAACCCCGATAAAATATGCTACTGGGGCTTACCCGGTGGCCTAGTTCGTGGTGATGACGATGTACCAACTATTGACCGAAAAATACCCATTGAACCCCAGATTAGGAATACATACATTATGCAGCCAACTATCGATTGTGTGCGTGTATCAGACGACTTAAAAATACTAATTAGCAGCGTTAGTTATTCTATTTCACGCGGTCAATTTAGCGCCACATGTAACATTAAATTCTGTTCGCGTATCGACTTTGATCGTGCCCTGGGCCAAGAGCTTAAAATCTCAATAAATGGCTACGATTTTTATGTAATTTGCGAGCAGCCAAGCACCAGTAATAGCTTTGCAAATGCAAGTTATAGCGCAAGCTGCCGTAGTCGTTTTGCCTTACTATCAGCACCATACGCACGCGCTACCAATTACGCTAACCCAACGGCTAAAACACTTGCGGGGATCATGTCTGATATTTTAATAAATACGGGCTGGTCACTCGACAATCAAATGATTGATTACGCAATACCAACAGGGGCATTTAGCTATACAAATTTAACCCCAGCGGCAGCATTATTAAGCGTGGCTAAATCGGTAGGCGCAATGCTTGATATAGATAACGCAAACAAAACGGTATCTATTGTGCCGCTTTGGCCTGTAATGCCATGGGACACTGACAACGCTATTTGTGATGTAATACTAAACGACTCAATCATACTTGAGCACAATACAAGCCAAACCATTAACCAAGAGCATAACGCGGTATTTGTGCGAGGTGAACAGCAAGGCGTAGCCTGTAAAATAAAGCGTGCAGGTACGCTAGGCGATAAGTTTGCAAGTGATGTGGTAGACAGCCTAATAACAGATAACCAAGCAGCAAGACAGCGCGGCACGTGTGAGTTAGCAAACAGTGGTAACAAGCAGCAAGCGACAATGCGCACTAAAATAAAAGCTGATCTGCCACCCATTCGCCCAGGCATGTTAGTAGGTGTTAGCTATAGCAACTCTACCTATAAAGCCACCTGCGACAGCCTAACCATAAACGCCTCTATTAACGCGCAAGGCGCTATAACGGTAAGCCAAACTATTAAGGTGATCAGCAATGTCTAATACACTAAACCGCCTAGGCTCAGTACTCGATAAAACACAACGCACAATAGCAACCATAGTCACAGTTAACCCAAACGGTACGACATTAGTCGAGTATAGCGACAGTAGCCAAAGCATTGCGCTAGGGGATAGTGTTCAGCAAGGCGCTGTATACGTTGAAAATGGCCGTATTATGGGTGCAGCACCTACATTGCCTTATACAGAGATTGAAGTTTAATAGCGTGCGCATATTGTAAATGGCTTGCTGCTAATGTAAATTTCGAAGCTCGTATTTATTTATAAAGGAGTTTAAATATGAATGTTACAACCCCAACAGCACCTAAGCCATTAGAACAACTAAATAAAGTAAACACCGTTCAAGACAATCCAGAGCAAAGCAAACAAGACTTTGCAGCTCTTCTAAACGATGAAGTTTCAATTCAAAATGGCGGAGGCGGACACCCTCTAAACCCTAAAAGACCAAAATAGTGGACTTGCCAACTTTAAACGTTTTATTAAGCTTTTCGCTCAACAAGTTAGAGTTAATTGCTTTTATAGTATCGTTTTTATTGGCGCTCTATCAAAAACCAAAAAGCTTATCTATTGCTATATCTGCCGGTGTAATGTCGGTGGGTCTAGCGCTAGGTGGTTACTTGCATGGTAACGTAATAAACCTGCTCAGCGTTCAAGACCAGGTTTATTATTGGTATTTAATCTGGGCTTTGTTTTCTTTAGCTCAAGCGTTCTTGGTACTCGGTGTTCATTGGTTCATTGGTGTGATGTTTAGTGATCAGGTTAAACTGGTGTTTATAACAATGGCGCTCAACGCCTTTTTAAACACCTTAATGTTTATTGATCGTAATGTTGTTGCACTTAATTTTGATAGTAGCCCTAACTTATACAGTGATGATAGTTGGCTACTGTGGGATATATATAGCATTGGGATAAATGCTAATCTGCTTTTTTTAGCGTTAGCGCTATTTTCCCGTGGTAAGTTAAAAGGCAAATATGTATGGATGTTCTTATTGTATTGTTGTTGCTTTGCGGTGTTATCGCTCTAGTCGTGTTTTCTTATAGGTTCTACATGCTGGAATCTATGGTAAAAATACCCGAGAGGCACTTACAAAAAATAACTGATGAATCACTTGTTGAGCTATGCAACTTGTTGAAACAAGAGGGAGTTCCGAAAGATATTGTTGAGCTTGTACGAAATCGCAAACTATCGAGCCGTACAGACCAATTAAGAGGTTTTACGAACAACCCTAGCAGTGACTTTATAGAGTTGATTAGAGGCGCAGAGGAGCTTATAGATAGGCAATACGAAACAGGCGAGGACTTATCTCAATCTATTTCAGCCTTACTTAAGTTAGCAAAGATAAATACCCATTAAAATAAGCAGCGAAAGCTGCTTTTTTATCCCCTTTGATTACCCAACTAAACCCGCGCGCCTATAGTGGGTAATTTACATTTACCCAACTAAACCCGCGCTATTACCCAATTTTGCTCGGCGGCTACAGTTACAAAACCATTTTGCGCTGTTTCCATATTGATAACGTAAAAAAACCACAACACTGTTAAATTTGCACCGGGTTGTAGCCCTTTATAAACGCGGGGTTGAATGAGTTATCCACGGTTTCTGTGGATAACTCTGTTTATTAAACTTTAAGAACATCAGCACCCCCAGCACTGTAGGGCGCTACAACGATTTCAAGTATTAAAAAGCTTTTTTTTTATATATTAAAAAACAAAGGCTTATGATTCAGCTTAGATAGCCACCTAAACGATAAATAAAATTTTTCGTGACGATAAAGCATCATCGCTAACTGTGTAATAAAGCAACAAAATCTAAAAGGTAAATGTTGCAAAAGTTACATAAATGTATTTAATTTGATTTTTAATGTGTTTGTGCAAAATTTATTTACAACAGCGTAAAAGTAATAGTTTGTAGATTAAAGGCTGATTTAGTTGTTTAGATTTAATAAAGCATGGCTTGAACTCTCCGGATGCTTTAAAATATGCCGTTCAGTAAAAGAGGCTTATTTATTTTATGCGCGCACATTCTCAATCACATACTCGCCCTGATTTACTCACTGCTCCAATCTTGCCTACGTTAAAGAAAATGACCGTTCCAATGATCTTTGGGATGATTACCCTGATGATGTTCAACATAGTTGATACTTTTTTTATTAGTTTATTGGGTACAGAGCCGCTTGCTGCAGTTAGTTTTACATTTCCTGTTACTTTTACCGTGATTAGTTTAGCAATTGGTTTAGGTATAGGGACTTCTGCGGTTATTGCAAAAGCATTAGGCAGTAACAATTTAGAAGAAGCGCGTTTTGATGCCAGTGTTTCGTTGTTGGTAGCGGTAATATTAGTATTAATTTTATCTGCTAGTGGCTATCTATTGATTGATCCAATATTTACGTTGCTTGGGGCTGGGGAGCAAGTACTCCCGCTAATTCATCAGTATATTAGTATTTGGTTTTTGGGCAGTGTGTTTTTAATTACCCCAATGATTGGCAATTCTGTACTGCGTGCGAGCGGTGATACTAAAACACCGAGTATTATTATGGGGGGGGCTGGACTTATAAATGCCGTACTCGATCCTATGCTGATTTTTGGCTTTGGTCCCATTCCCGCATTAGGCATTAAAGGGGCTGCTATTGCCAGTGTAATAGCTTGGGCAGTTGGAGTGGCGATTATTTTATACATATTAATTGCTAAAAAGCAGTTACTTAGTTTAAAAGCGGGCAAACAAACTGTTATTGGTGCAATTCGTAAAATTTTAAAAATTGGTTTACCGGCAGCGGGTGCTAACATGCTCACCCCAGTTGCTATGGCAGTAATGACTGCATTGGTTGCTCATCATGGCCCCGAAGCCGTGGCTGCTTTTGGGGTAGGGAGTCGAATAGAGTCAATAGCGAGTTTAGTGGTATTAGCCTTGTCGATGACCTTGCCACCTTTTATTAGCCAAAACTTTGGAGCGAGTCATTTTTCTCGCGTAAAAGATGCCTACCTAGGTACGCTCAAGTTTGTAATGTTGTGGCAGTTCATTATCTATATTATTTTAATTATTTTTTCAGGCGTCATTAGTGAAATATTTGGTAAAGAGCAAGCGGTTGTTGATGTCATCAAGCTGTTTATTTATACCATTCCTTTAAGTTATGGCTTGCAAGGAGTGATCATTTTATCAAACTCCTCGTTTAACGCTTTACACAAACCCATGAACGCCTTAGTTTTAAGCGTTATTCGATTGTTTGTTTTTTATATTCCCTTTGCGTATATCGGGAACGAACTTGCAGGCTTAATCGGCTTGTTTATTGGCGCGGCCATTGGTAATTTATTTACAGCACTTGTAGCCTACAAGTGGTTTATGAAAGAAATTGAAGCGTTAAGCAGTCAAGCATTACAGGAGTGTAGTCATTGAGCGATCATTTTCAGCTAGTATCAAAATTTAAACCCGCAGGGGATCAGCCAACCGCTATTGCTCAGTTGTGTGAAGGCTTAGAAGCCGGACTGGCCCAGCAAACCTTATTAGGCGCAACGGGAACAGGTAAAACGTTCACTATGGCTAACATTATTAGTGATTTAAACCGGCCAACTATTATTATGGCGCATAATAAAACCTTAGCGGCTCAGTTGTATGGCGAAATGAAAGAATTTTTTCCACACAATGCGGTTGAATACTTTGTATCTTACTACGATTACTACCAACCTGAAGCCTATGTGGTAGCCAGCGACACCTTTATCGAAAAAGACGCATCTATTAATGAGCATATAGAGCAAATGCGACTCAGCGCCACCAAAGCGCTTTTAGAGCGACGCGATACCATCATCGTTGCGTCAGTATCGGCAATTTATGGTTTGGGCGATCCTGACTCATACATGAAAATGATGCTCCTTTTAAAAGTGGGTGAAAAGGTCGACCAACGTGACATGCTGCGCCGTCTTGCAGAGCTACAATATACGCGAAACGATATTGATTTTAGTCGCGGTACATACCGCGTTCGTGGTGAAGTAGTTGATATATTTCCAGCTGAATCAGACACCTATGCAGTGCGTGTAGAAATGTTTGATGACGAAGTTGAACGCTTAAGTATTTTTGACCCATTAACCGGTGCGGTAGAAAAACACATAGTGCGTGCCACTATTTATCCTAAAACTCACTATGTAACGCCACGAGAAAAAATTCTCGAAGCCATAGAAAAAATTAAAACCGAACTTAAAGAGCGCAGAGCACAATTGCTCAGCGCAAATAAGTTAGTCGAAGAGCAACGCATAGCTCAGCGTACCCAATACGATATAGAAATGATGACCGAGCTTGGTTATTGCTCTGGTATTGAAAACTACAGCCGTTATTTATCGGGGCGTACACCTGGCGATCCACCGCCAACATTACTGGACTATTTACCCGACGATGCATTAATGATTATTGATGAATCGCACGTAACCGTATCGCAAATCGGTGCCATGTATAAAGGTGATAGAAGCCGTAAAGAAAACCTCGTTGAATATGGTTTTAGAATGCCCTCAGCTATGGATAACAGGCCACTGCGTTTTGAAGAGTTTGAGGCCATTGCACCACAAACCATTTATGTATCGGCCACCCCGGGCGACTTTGAATTAGAGCGCAGCAACGGCGAAGTTGCAGAGCAGGTTATTCGTCCAACCGGCTTACTTGACCCTGTTATTGAAGTGCGCCCGGTAGGCGATCAGGTTGATGATTTACTCTCAGAAATTTACAAATGTGTTGAATTAAAAGAGCGAGTGCTTGTAACCACGCTTACCAAACGTATGGCTGAGGATTTGACCGACTACCTGAGTGAGCACAATGTAAAAGTACGTTATTTACACTCTGACATTGATACCGTAGAGCGGGTAGAAATTATTCGTGATTTACGTGCCGGTGTATTTGATGTGTTAGTAGGCATTAACTTACTACGTGAAGGCTTAGATATGCCAGAAGTTGCACTAGTGGCTATTTTAGATGCCGATAAAGAAGGCTTTTTACGTTCAGCACGCTCACTTATTCAAACAATAGGCCGTGCGGCGCGCCACCTTGATGGTCGCGCTATTTTATACGGTGACAGAGTGACTAAATCGATGGCCAAAGCCATTGAAGAAACTGACCGACGTCGAGAAATACAACACGCTTATAATGTTAAGCACGGTATTGAGCCCAGTGCCTTGGTTAAAAAAATACTTGATGTAATGGATGTAGGTGAAGATGCCTCACCGCAAGACAATCTACAGCTTATTCGTAAAGACTCTAAAAAAATCCTCAGTGCTAAAGAGATTGCAACGCAAATTAAGCAGTTAGAGACCAAAATGCATGCGTATGCCAGTGATTTAGAATTTGAAAAAGCCGCCTCAGTGCGCGACGAAATACATGAACTACAACAACAGTTGATTAATTAAATGACAACCGATTTTACTCCCCTTATAAATGCTTTGGCAGACACGCCTTTTTCCGACAATGAGCTTTGCCGCGTTTTTCATGGGCGTGGCCACAGTGTGGAAGCGCTTAGTCATATTAACTTAGACTTTTACCCACCAAGTTTGTTTTTGGTGTCATACAGTGAAATTGACGAGGAAACACTCGCTGCACTCACCGATACGTTATGGCAATGGGCACAACAACATCATCCAGAGTTAATTACTGCATTGGTGTATCAACAGCGAGCTGGGCTACAAAGCCATAACACCCTTGTTCACGGTCAACTGCCAGTTCGTCATAGTGTAGCCGAAAATGGGGTGCGTTTTTTGGTTGATTTAATGAGTAAGCAAAACACCGGTATTTTTCCTGATATGCGAAAAGGCCGTGAGTTTGTCATGCAAAATAGTAAGCACGCCAAAGTACTTAATTTGTTTTCTTATACCTGTGGTTTTTCGGTTGCGGCTATGCACGGCGGTGCAGATCATGTGATGAACATGGATATGAGCAAAGGTGTGTTAAAAGTGGGTAAGCAAAACCACCAACTCAATAATGTCGATCGTGGGGTCAGTTTTTTACCGCACGATATTTTAAAGTCGTTTGGTAAGCTAAAAAAAGCCGCACCGTTTGATTTAATTATTGTTGATCCGCCCAGTTTTCAAAAAGGCAGTTTTATTTTAACCAAAGACTATCAAAAAGTGCTGCGCAGACTTCCTGAGCTTTTAAACGATACTACACAGTTATTGCTATGCGCTAATAGCCCAGAGCTTACAGAAAACGATTTTAAAGCACTTATTGAAGAGCATACTCAAGGTGCTATTGAGTTTGTTAAACGCCTAGAACCTACCGATCGCTTTATTGAAATTGATAGCGATAAAAGCTTAAAAGCATTGGTGTACAAAACAAAAACATAGTGAGTTAAATGAAACTGAGTAAACGTTTAAACGCCATCAATTCGTTAATTACACAGTCTTACGATATTGTTTGGGATTGTTGTTGCGATCATGGCTTTTTAGGTATGGCATTACTTGAGCGCGGCATAGCCAAACAAATAAACTTTGTTGATATTATTCCAGAGTTAATGGAAGCGCTTGAGCAGTCGCTACAACAATTTGAGCAAGGAAAGTCTTTGCCTTCATGGCAAGTGCACTGCGAAGATGTTGCACAGATTAAATTGCCAACAGATACCAAGCAAGTAATTGTTATTGCTGGGGTAGGGGGCGATTTATGCTTAAAGCTAATTCAGCAAATTATTGCTAATAACCCACAAAGCCTTAAACAGCTTAGTTTTATTATTTGCCCTATTATGCACCTTTATAAAGTACGTGCGGGTTTACAGGCGTGTAATTTACAGCTCGATAGCGAGCAAATTATTGTTGAAAACAAGCGTTTTTACGAAGTGCTACAAGTCAGTTTTAATGCCACGGGCACTATCACTAAAACGGGGGCTCATATGTGGGATACACATAACCCTCAACATCATCAATATCAGCAACAATTGCTTGACCATTATACTCGAATGCTCAATAAAGATAGACTTTACTATCAAAAAGTTATAACAGAGTATCAACGCGTATTTGAACGCTAAATACTGCCAAAAAGTGTGATCGCTTTTTATGATTAACTACGTAAAGTGCTTCATAGTTAATATCTTGCCGCTAGGCAGATTTATTTGGTTTATATATGTCAGATAACAACACAAAAATTGAGTCATTATTAGATGATGGGCAAAAATGGCAACACAGTTACGAGCAACCTATTTCGTATGCGCCCCTAGTACAACTGGCTAATAAAAATTGGATTGTTCCGCAGCATTTTTTGCGTTACAAGCATACGCTGGCCAGTGTTAATGAAGTGCTTAACGACATTAGTTTTTCCAACCACTTTAGTGTGCTAGCAGCTGAAAAAAACAGTGATGTTTATTTGCAAGTAGCAGTACTTAGCCCAGACAATTATCGCGCTGATAATAAAGCAAAAAAACTATTGTTTGGTCGCCGTTGGCCAGTAGAGCAGAACCTGCCTACCTCGGAGCTTATTCAAACTGCATTTTTAGCGTTAAAAGTGGCGCGTGAGCATGAGGTAAGAGAGCTTTTTCAGCTGCAACACCAAGGCGCAACCAGTACGCCATTTAATAATCATCATGACTTACCCGTTATGGCACAAAATCCCGAGCTTGTTAAAAGTACATCGTTTAAAAATATTTCATTGAACGAGCTGATAGATCGCCTTGTGTTTGCGGATAACCAAATAGAGCTAATTAACTGCCAAGCTATAATCACCGGTGAGCAGGTGTATACGGTTAAACTTCATTGCGATAGTTGCCAGCTGAGTGAGTTTAATAACAAAACTTTGTCATTTTTAGCACCGGATACAACAACAAATAGCTTTTTACATAGTTTTATTGCCGCATTGGTTGCTATAAGTAATGATTATGTGAGCGAGCATTTTAAATACCAAGGTTTTGCACGTTTTAGTAAGCATGTACAGGCGGAGCAAATAGGCGAGTTAAGTGTTTCTATGCGTTCGCCAAGTTCAGTTAGTTTGTGCTCAATGGGTAAACAAGAGGCGAATCAGTTAAATTTTGAGATAGACAGTGGCCGAGCGCCACAAGGGTGTGGTCAAGCAATTGGTGGTTTTTTAGCTGCCCATGGCATTGAGCAGCCTGAAAACGCACATTTATACCCAAATTACTTGTAACGTATAAATTAAAGTTTGTTTATTTCTTGTTTTACGTTGTAGCTTGAGTCGGTAACAATGGCTTCAAGTGTTTGTACTCGTTGTTTAAGTTCACTCACTTGAGCGGTTACCTCAGCTAGTTGTTTGTGTGCGTCTTGATTGTTGTCCTGTACTTTATGTTTAAATTCAAGGTGCTTTTTATACATATCGTAAATAACTCCCGAACCTACAGAAATAAGTACAATGAGAACTATCATTGTTGTGCCAGACATAATTACTTCCTTTAACTTTTCTTTAAGCTTAAATTATAACCATAATTAAGCGCTCATAAAGCTAATTAATTGTAACTTTATTTGTATTTATAAATATTCGATAAGTCATTGTTATTATTTGTGACGCCACCATATAGTAATTATGAAGTTTTTTAATCGATACAAGGAGTAGGTATGTTAAATAATAAAATTCCACCGGTTGTGGTTGTGGTGTTTTTTGCTGCTGTAATGGCACTGATTGCACATTATACCGTGATTGATTTTAGCGCATTTATTACTTATCTCTCGCTAGCACTTGTCGCTACTGGGTGTATATTTTGTATTGCTGGGGTCGTGAGTTTCCGGTTTGCTAAAACAACAGTACTACCTAACAAACCAGAACAAGCGTCTAGTTTAGTTACCTCAGGTGTTTATAAATTCTCTCGTAATCCGATGTATTTAGGTTTTGCGTTTATATTAGCAGGCTGGGGCGTGTGGCTGGGTTCAATGTGGGCTTTTTTAGGTGTAGCAGGGTTTATTGCTTACATTACCTTATTTCAAATAATCCCAGAGGAACGGGCGTTACATCAGTTATTTGGTGAGCAATTTGACGATTATAAATCACGAGTAAAACGCTGGCTTTAACGTTTTATCGCAACAAAAAAGGCTACCCTTGGTAGCCTTTTAGTGTATTAACGTTGAACTTTACTCATATTCAAGCGGGTCTGTCACGTTGTTAAGCTCAAAGGCCTCTAAACGTTCTTGGCAGGCACCACATTTACCACACGCTTTGTCACGACCATTATAACAGGTCCATGTTTGGCTGTAGTCTAAGCCCATTTTAATACCATCGGTTAAAATATCGATTTTAGTATTGTTTAAATACGGGCTAAAAATTTCTACTGCATCGTAATTTGCAATACGACATACATCATCCATCTTTTTAACAAACTCAGGACGACAGTCAGGGTAAATTGCATGATCGCCTGAATGCGCGCCGTAATATACTTTGCTCGCTTTAAGCGACACTGCATAACCTACCGCTAAGGAAAGTAAAATCATATTGCGGTTAGGCACAATGGTGCTTTTCATGCTTTCTTCTTCGTAATGGCCTTCTGGCACATCAATATCGTCTGTTAACGACGAACCACCAATAAGCTGATTAATTGCTGATATATCAACAATTTTGTGCGGGACATTTAGCTTTTCACATACGTTGGCGGCAACTTTAAGTTCTTTAACATGACGCTGACCATAATCAAACGAGAGGGCATAAACATCATGGCCTTGCTGCAAGGCTTTATTTAATACAGTAAATGAGTCCATACCGCCGGAATAAATAACAACTACTTTTTGCGTCATACGTGGTTTGCTCTTTAGTTTTGATAGAGGTTTATATCAGGGCGCGATATACTACACGGCCAAGGCATAAATGACAATTTTTGCACCGTGCTTTGCGATTTTTAATAGTAACAATTTTGCCGTCAGGTTGTAAGTGAGATTTCTTTTGTACAAAATTAATGAAGTGTTTGAAACCATTCAAGGTGAAGCGAGCTTTACCGGTACGCCGTCTATATTTTTACGCCTGCAAGGTTGTCCTGTGGGATGTTCGTGGTGTGACACTAAACAAACCTGGGATGTTGATAATGTATATAAAGTATCACTAGATGACACGGTAGAAAAAAAAGCCGACTCAGATCATTGGGCTGAGGCCAGTGCCGCGCAGGTCCTGGAGTTATTTAAATCCCGTGGCTATACCGCCAAGCATGTTGTGATCACCGGTGGTGAACCTTGCATGTACGATTTAAATCCGGTATGTAATTTATTGCATGATCATGGCTTTAGCACGCAAATAGAAACCAGTGGCACCTTTGAAATTCTCGCCCCTGCCCAAACGTGGGTTACGGTATCGCCAAAAATTAATATGCGTGGTGGTTACAAAGTATTGAGCAGTGCTATGCAACGCGCCGATGAAATTAAACATCCGGTTGCTATGCAAAAGCACGTAGAAGAACTGGAAGAGTTATTTGTCGCCACGGGTGTTAACCCAAAACTGGTATATTTACAGCCAATCAGCCAAAAAACGTCGGCAACTAAATTAGCCATTGATACCTGTATCGCCAAAAACTGGCGTTTATCAATTCAAGTACATAAGTATTTGGGTATTAGTTAAACAGGAAGAGCAGTTATAAGTGCTTAGCTGTAAGCGTTAAACTGCTTGGCGTTAAGTTATATTACGTAGGTTGGGTGAGTAAACCCCAACCTAACTCAACAAATTTCAGCTCATAAAGCCAAGCAGGCTTTAAATATAATTTTCCTCAATAAACTGGCACCACTGCGGTGTATTTAATTCTGGTACGTTTGGCTTATCTCTAATACCGAGTTTAAACATGATCACAGAGCGCCATTCTAAAGAGCCAATGTCTGGCCCATGTCCATAACCGTCACCGGTATTAATTTGCTGTTCAACATGGTTAAACCATGCTTCAGAGCACGGCGAATATGTTTCATCCTTTTGCGCAACACTACTGCATCCAGCAATAATGAGTAATAAAGGGGCCATTAATAGTCTCATATTTTACCTATGTGTTTATTTTGCTAATCGCTGCTGTGTTAAGTTTAAACGCTTATGTGAGCTGTATACTTGCAACCTTTCATCGTCCGTAATTAAAAATGCATCCATTTCTACAGAGATTAACGCAGATATGGGGAAAATCTCTAAAACACCAAGATCAGCAAGTTTGGCTGAAAGAAGTGCCGTTTTGCCGTTAGCAATAAAGGTAGAGTCTTGATCACGGTAATCGCCATCTACATATAGTTTTGCACCATTAAACCATGAGTTAACAATTTTAATTTTATGACCCTTGACCGTGAATTCGAACTCTTTTCTCATTTTAAAACTCCATTTTTCGAAAATATATAATATTTTGCCGACGCAAATAAACGGCTAAAAATAGTTGGCATCAATTTGTGGAGAGCGAACAAAGCGATCTGTTTTTATCCCACTTTTAATTTGTTTTGTTCAATTGCGATTTGCACAATACATTTTGGTTAAGTTTATTACCAAACAAAAACTTCAGCCTTTCTGTACCACCCGTTTTTCGTAAAACTCTTGTAATGTAATTTCTTTTTGTTCATAACTCATTAGCTGCCAAAAGCCGTAAAAACATTTGAACCAAAAGTAATAAAACATAGCTCCAACAGCCAATAAAAAATATGTTGATTTACCAACTTTTCGTTTGTACTTTAACGCGCAATAAAAAAACCAGACACAGCTTAAAACTGCCACCATTAAAAATGCATAAAAAGGTGTGATTGCAGTATCAATATTATCCCAAAGTGAGCTTAGGCAAATTGAAACCGAAGCTAACATCATAGAGAAAATTAAAGTAATTTTAAAAAAGAAATATAATAAAACAGTAGTAAATACCGCATATAAGATCCCGCCTTCCTTGCACTCTTATCTATTCAATACTTGTCCTTATTGAGCGATTTAATAATCTTATAGTGCGCGAGTCGCGCAGGTTTCTACTATGCCACGCTCATTTATTTATATAGTTTTAACAAATTACCTAAGATATTACTATTACTAAGTTTCTATGACTTTCAAGCAAAGCTGATACTAAAATGCGTTGTTATTGAGCAGCGCTCTTGTTTTTATTTTGTTGAGCCTTGAGCCTTGAGCCTTGAGCCTTGAGCCTTGAGCCTTGAGCCTTGAGCCTTGAGCCTTGAGCCTTGAGCCTTGAGCCTTGAGCCTTGAGCCTTGAGCCTTGAGCCTTGAGCCTCAAACTAACACCTAAGTTTGCAAAGTACGCTGGTGGTGCATATATTAAACTAAGTGATCGGGAGAATGCGCTTGGCTAGATACTTACTACTGTTTTTTGTTTTTTCTTATGTTTGTATAAACTCGGCTTTTGCGAGTGTAAAAGTTGGCGTAACTCACTGGGTTGATTACACCAATCCGGATGAAACAGGCGTTTATATTGATCTACTTAAAGAAGTTTATGCAGATGAACAGCTCGAGTTTGATTTTAGTACTTACAAACGAATTACCAATTTATTTGAACAAAAACAGTATGACTTCGTAATTGGTGTTGCTAAAGAAGATATCCCTTTAGCCTATTATCCTCATTGGTACTTAGATTATGATTATCCAATTAATGCCTATTTTTTAAATTCCACTCATAACTTTAATAAGTTATCTGATTTTAACAACAAAGTATTAAGCTGGCTCGACGGCTATAATTTCGATAAGTTTATTGAATACCCACACGATTATTACCCGGTGTCTACTATTGAAAACGCAGTGGCTCTGCTACTGAATAAACGTATAGATGCTTTCGTTGATTTTGACTACAACATTCCTAAAGAGTATAAATCAAAGCTTAATTATGTAGAGCTTGTACCTGCAAGGCCTATTTATTTAGCCTTTTCGAACGATGAAAAGGGCAGAGCCTTGGCGCGAAAATTTGACCAAACCATGCCAAAATTAAAATCATCGGGACGGTTGCAGGAATTATATAAATCAGATTATGACAATACGCGGTTTGCTGACTTTGACGCAAGTAAAATAAAAATCGTATTGAGTAGTAACGATGAGTCTTTGCTGCGACTGAACTCAGTTACTGAAGAAAAATCACTCGACGCACAGCTTTATAAATTAATTTTGACTGAAATGCGAGACTACAGAGTTGAGTTTGTAAAAGCGCCGAATACAAATAATGAAGTTCAATTTGGCACTAATTATTGTTATGCCAATAAAATTAACACCCCAGAACGAGCAAACCGCTATTTAATATCAAAGCCGTTTTCTTTGTATCTCGCTCCGCGACTTTATTCTCCTACTGATTTAACTGAATTTAAGCATATGAAAAATTTAGACGAGTTAGTGTCTCAAAGTGAATTAAGGTTGGGATTATCAAAATTCAGAATATTCTCCGAAGACATTATGTCTCTACTTGAAGAAGTAGATAAAACTAAAATAAAACCAGCGCCCACTAATATATTCTCTAGATTACAACAATTAGCTAAGTTGCAAGAATTTGATGCGTCTATTGAATACCCCAGCGATGTAGCCACGTATTGGCAGGATATAACAGACGCAGACATTCACTCCTTTGATTTGAAATTAAATACATCGTTTACTGTTGGGCATTTAATGTGTGAGCGCAGTGAAGAAAATATAAAATTTGTTCATGATTTTAATAATACACTCTCAAAATTAATTCAAAGCGATAAATACAAAGCGCATATATATCACTTTGCGGCTGACTTACCTGCTGAAGAGTTTAATAAAATTTATCAGCAAGCACTGTTGGGTGAAAAGTAAGAACGCAAGCACAGCGTAGTTTTTTAACCGCTAGGGTAGGCTATTTATTATTGAAATCTTTGCTCTGAAAATTCAAACAATGGCACTGACAAGTGCCCCCGCGTCTGTAATACCTGCATCCTTCATGGCTTGGCTGATCATTTGCACGAGCGCAATTACCTGAGATTGTGTTGATGAAACGATGTTTGCTTGTGCTTCAATTTGTGCCTGTATAGCCTCGTCTTCTTGGTCCGATTGAGCTTGTAATTGAGTGAGTTGCTCTTTTTGTTCTTCAAGCAGCTGCTTGAGCTCTTTAAGTTGCTCTATCATTTTTGCAATATATTCAGGCATCTCTGAATTTGTGGTTTTTTCAGCTTTTTGCTCAGCCTCTTTTCCTGAGAGTTTATTGCGCTCTCTGTCTGATAATTGATAATCAGCGTTGTCCTTATTTTTAGTTGTTTCTTTTGTTTGTTGTGCAATATTTGTTTTTTCGGCTGTAATTTTAACGTCAAAGGCTGAGTGTTTATTTAGCTGTATCACGGTTTATTATCCATAATGTTTTCGTTACTAATTTAATTATCGGCAGGAATGCTAAAGTACTAAAGCGATAAATACAAAAAATGACACCTCATTACATATGCTCACTTCGATAATGATGCCTCTTATCGTTTATGTATTTACCAACCTCTAAATTTATTTTTTATTTTAAATTATATAATTTTTATATTGACACACTGAACGCTTATTACTACATTTGTAACAGTTAAGAACTACAGGTGTAGTAATAGAGGTTAAAATGAAACTCAGTGAATTTGAATTAGACATTATGCAGTTGCTTTGGCAACACGAGCCTTGTACTGCTAGCCAATTACATAAAGCCCTACTTGCTGATACAAAAAAAGATAAGCAAGTAGCTTACACCACAGTAAAAACAATCGTTGATAGGTTAGAGCAAAAAGAGGCGATAGTACGCTGTGGGAACGAGGGGAGAGCGATTGTATTTAAATCAGTGATCACTCAAAACGCATTTTCAGCACAAGCAATGCCTAGCTTTATGCAGCGTTTTTTTAAAGGTAACTCTCGCAGCTTAATTGCCCATTTTATTAAAGAAGAAAAGCTGAATGACGAGGATATTGAGTACCTACAATCGCTACTGAAAAATAAAAAGCAAGATTAAAGGAGAAGGTTATGATGGATTATTTTGTAACTTGCACAATTATTAGTGTGTGTTGTTTGCTTGCATCATTAGGGATGAAAAGTGCCCCTTCTAGATTAAATTTTTACGTAATAATGCTGGCTTTAATAGCCTGGTTTGTTCCTTGGCAATACTTTTCTCAATTGCCATTATTTGAAAGTACATCGCAATATACTGTTAATGTTGCTGAGTTTAGTTTTTTAAATACGTTAATAGCCCCTACCGATGCGCAGGTCATAACATCAGAAAGTAGCATTATTGCACCAGTGAGTTGGTTACCATCATTAAACCATATTTTTAGTGTATTGCTGTTTAGTGGAATTGGCTTGTTTACATTGCGTGTTGCTATGTATGTAAAGTTAGTCAAAAACTTAAAAGCTAACTCAAGCTTATATAGCACTTCAAAACGAGCAAACTGTATATATCCAATAAGATTCACCTCAATTGGAGGGCCTGCTTTTGCAACAGGATTAGTCAATCCGGTTGTTTGGCTTACTCCTGAGATGGAAAATCGAAAAGAATTAAACTCTGTTATTGAGCACGAATTAACGCACTTACAACAAGGTGATATTTATTGGACATGGCTAATTTGCTTTATAGAAAGTGTTTTTTGGTGGAACCCAATATGCTCAAAACTAGCGCGTTTGGCAAAAGAGCAGTTAGAGCTTAGTTGTGACGAAAAATGTATGCGTAAACTCAAAGGTAAGTATCAGTTAGATTTAGCCAGTTTGTTACTCTCTGAGCATGAAAAAAAATCTAAATATAACTTTTTCACTCCCCCTCTTTTGAATATTGAACACTCAAAGAGTTTTAATATTCAAAGGATTAAAATGTTAAACAAGGAAAAAACAATGAAAAGTAAACATATGGTAATGGCTTTGGCTGCACTGTCTTTTAGCGCGTTGGCAGCAGCACAAATTGTTGATGAAAATCCAAAGAATGAACAACATAGTGCGCAAAAACAGCCCGCAGCTAGTAATCAGTATAACCAACAGTTAGCGCAACTTTTAGAGGTAGCTGGTGATGCAAAAAGTGATCAATCAACACAACTAATACAAACGGCAAAAAATATTCAAAAATGGTATGCAAATAGAGATGTGCTATCAGGTTTTGAAGAGGGAAAAATTAAATTAGAAAGTTATACTTTACTCGTTCATGTTTTTTCTAAACTTGAACAATATGAAGATATCTTAAGTGCTTACGAAACATGGTATCCAGCAGGAAGCAACCCGCCATATTTTACGAAAAACTCGCTTGCTAATGCCTACATACAACTAGGTCGTTATGAACTGGCTATAGCTGAATTAGAGGGGTTGTCTAGAGAGCTTGACGGTAACTTACACGAAGGTTCTGCTGGGAACTTAGCATTAGCTTATATTTATAGCGCAGATTACGATAAAGCATTAGACACGCTGCAACAAGCTAGTTTAGAGGGAAGTGCTTATGGTGATGTTTTAAAATACTACATCTACGATCAGCAAAATAATCAAACAAAAATGGCTGAGTTAAAAGGACGTTTACCAGCAGCCTTTGCGGTAACACCGGCTCTACTTCCTCGAGTAGGTATTCCACAATCACCGTTATTAGCTAAATTATAAATAAGCAAATACAAAAAAGCGTTGCCCTTGAGCAACGCTTTTTTTATCTTGTTTAGCCTTTAGCCTTTAGCCTTTAGCCTTTAGCCTTTAGCCTTTAGCCTTTAGCCTTTAGCCTTTAGCCTTTAGCCTTTAGCCTTTAGCCTTTATTCAGCGGCTAGATAGTCCAACACCACTTGGTGATGATCTTTGGTTTTAAATTTATCAAACAAGTGTTTAATTTTACCGTCTTGGCCTACTAAGAAAGTAAGGCGGTGAATCCCGTCATATTCTTTGCCCATAAATTTTTTGTAGCCCCACACCCCAAATGCCTCAGCAATGGCATGATCTTCGTCAGAAAGTAAGTCAAAGTTAAGCTCTTTTTTAGTTTCAAAGTTTTTAAGGCGCTTAATTGGATCTGGGCTTATGCCAACCACGTGAGTGTTAAATTTAGCAAGCTCGGCTTGTTGATCACGCAGGTTTTCGGCTTGTACGGTACAGCCAGGCGTTGACGCTTTAGGGTAAAAGTATACCAGCACTTGTTTTTCTTTTAATAACTCGCTGAGCACAACGGTTTCGTCATTTTGGTTTTGTAAGCTAAAAGTCGGTGCTGTGTCGCCACTTTGTAATGGGGTAATTTTGTTCATGCTAAACTCCTTAGCGAATACGTCGAAAGATGTAATCTACGTTTAAAACGTGCGAAAGGTTTTCAAAACTAATTTTAAATTGGTCAATGTCAACGTCAACGGGAATATTAAATTCAAGTTCACAGCGCATTTTAAGTTCAGTTTCTTCTTCGTAGGTATCTGACTTTAGTGAGCAAATATTAATATTATTATCTGCAAAAAAGCGTGTTACTTTACTCAAGGTGCCAGGGGTGTCTATGCCAGTGTATTCTAGGGTGTAGCCTGCACAAAACTCGCTTTGGTTGTGGCTTGAAGTGCGTTTCATCATAGTAAGCAGGCCAAGCTCCATACCTTTGGTAGGGAGTGTATGCTCAATACGGCTAATGGCTGACATATCACCGCTAAGTAGCATAATAAAAGTAAGTTCGTTACCTAAAATAGCAATGCGACTATCTATTATATTACAGTGGCAATCACTGACGAGTTGCGTAAGCTCACTAACGATGCCCGATCTATCTTCGCCAATTGCGGTTAAAACAATTTGATGATTTGAAAATGCAGTCATGGGTTTTAAAGTACCTAAGTTACTTGGATGATAACAACCGACTTGGCAACAAAAAATAAACACGTAGCGTTGCACGGCGGCAAAGTTTAACACAAAATCCGCGTTAAACTACAGTGACGGTTAATTTTAGGCGGTTAATAGTGCAGTGTTTCTTGTTTTTACAAGCTTGTGAAAGTACCATAGCAAAAATGTGTCTATTTGTAGCCTAGTCTGTCGGTCATCTTGTTGGCTTAATGCAGTTAGATAAGCAAATTATAAATGTAAAGTTAATATTGATTTTACACTGAACCAAATCGGTATTACCCACTCATATATTTGTTAAAACAATTAAGGGTATGCTAAGGAGAATTATCTGTGCAGTATTGGATCCCAAAAGCACTAGCAGTAAGTGTATTGGTAAGTTTGTCAGGGTGTAGTGTATTTACGAGTGATGCCCATAATGAGCGTAATTACCGCGCTCATGAGCCGGTTAAAACACCTGCTTCGTTATCACAACCCGCTCAAGATCCTGTTTATAAGATGGATGTGGGTCAATATGATAATAATCCGGAGGCAACAAACTATCGCCCGCCGGCGCAAGTGTTAACCATTGCTAAAGGCAGTTGGGTTGAGGAAGCAGATAAACAAGCACGTATTTATTTTGATAAAAATGATGGCATTGACGATTTAGATGTATTCATTTGGGACTCGATTCAAGCAGTGCTTGCTGATAACAACATTAGCGCGACACAACAAAACAAAATGCAAGGAACACTGGAAACAGATTGGTACGCCATTGTTAAGCCAGAAGAAAGCTGGTTATGGGGCGATGATGAAAGTGTTGATTTAGAGCGTTTTAAATTTACTATTGAAGAAAAAGAGCATCAACGCACAGCATCATTAACGGCTGAGCTTATTGATTTCAAAGGTGATAAACCTCTGACTGATTTATTAAAACAACAGCTAGAAGTGCGCGCCCTTAATCAAGTGGTGAGTGAATTTGATTATCGCTATCGTCAACTTGAAGTTGATATGCGTAAGCGCCAAGGAATAATTTCATTAGAACTTGGATTTGACAACAAAGGCAATGCAGCACTTGTTACTGAGCAGGCTTACGATACGGTATTCGATCGCTTTTCTGGATTCTTAGAGCGCTTATCTTTTACTATTGTTGAAATAAACCAAGAGACAGGTTTAATTACAGCAGATTATGCGAAAGTAGAAAGCAGTGTGTGGGATTCAATTTGGGGCGATGAACCAACAGAGCTTCCAATTGATGAAGGTCAATACCAAATTTTGGTTAGCAAAACCAAGCAAGGTGGCACCAGTCTAACGTGGATGGATGACAAAGGCGAAACGCTTGAACCAGGTACCATGAATGGTTTGCAACAAGCATTAGAAGCGGCGTTAATTAAGCGCGGTATTAAAATTTAATAATTATAAATATTTACTACAAAAAGAGCACTTAGCTCTTTTTGTGGTTTTTACAGGTTGAAAATATGTCTCAGTTAGATTCATCACGCCCAGCACCCGTTCAAAAAAGTTATGATTTGAAAGTTTGGTTGGTTTTTTTAATTCCTTCTTTAATCGGTGTGTTTTTGTTTATGACGCCAGTACCGTCTGGTGAAATAATGACAATTCCTATCGCGGTAATGGCCAAGGCAATTCAAGCCTCATTCAGTGATATAGCGCTAGGACTAATAGCCACAATTATTTGTATTACTGGCGTTATGTCGCTGGTGTTTAGTGTCTTTAAACCGAAAAGCTTAACCAAATTTCGCTTATTAAATCATTTGTTTAATGTGAGTTGGATTTGGTTAGTAACACGGTTGTTTGGTATGGCGTTTGTGCTTTTAACTTATTTTCAAGTTGGGCCGCATGCTATTACCTCAGAAAATACTGGCTTGCTAGTATTAAAAGATTTATTACCGGTGTTGTTTTCGGTGTTTATTTTAGCGGGCTTATTACTGCCGTTATTACTTAATTTTGGTTTACTTGAGCTGGTGGGTACCTTACTTACTAAAGTAATGCGTCCATTGTTTGGGGTGCCAGGGCGCAGTGCAGTTAATTGTGTTGCTTCATGGTTAGGTGATGGTAGCGTGGGTATTTTAATGACTGCGCGTCAGTATGAAGATAAATATTATACTCAACGTGAAGCTGCGATTATTGGTACCACTTTCTCTGCTGTATCAATTACCTTTTGTTTGGTTGTTATTGGCCAAGTAAAGCTTGAATACTTATTTGCACCTTTTTACCTAACCGTGTGTTTAGCGGGTGTAGTGGCCGCAATAATTGTTCCGCGTTTACCACCACTGCGTTTTAAAAAGGACGTGCTTATTGATGGTGAACAACCTGATGGCAACGCCGAGCTAGTCCCTGAAGGCAAAACATTATTTAAGCATTCACTTGATGTTGCATTAACTAAAGCAGAAAAAGCACCAGGCTTAAAAGGCACAATTGAAGAGGGCTTACACAACGCATTCGATATGGTGTTTGCAGTATTACCTGTGGTAATGGCTGTGGGTACATTTGCTTTAATTATTGCTGAGTACACGCCAATATTTCAATATTTAGGTATGCCGTTCATTCCATTTTTAGAATTACTACAAATACCTGAAGCTGAAATGGCGGCGCAAACGATTATGGTGGGATTTGCAGATATGTTTATTCCGTCTATTTTAGCCGCAGGCTCAATTGAAAGCGATGTAACACGTTTTATTATTGCGGCAATGAGTGTAACGCAACTTATTTATATGTCTGAAGTGGGCGCACTTTTATTAGGTAGTAAAATACCGGTTAATATTTTTGAGTTATTTATTATTTTTATTCTCAGAACTTTAGTAACCTTGCCAGTTATTGCCTTAATGGCGCACTGGTTAGTTGGCTAAGTAATGATTTAAACGAAAAAAGCCCTGAATATTCAGGGCTTTTTTGTTTCTTTGTCTTGCGTTGATGAAATTGATACTGAGGGTTTAAACTCGCTTTTTGCACTTAAGCGCAGCAGTACTAAATTGCCGATAACAATAGCCAGTACAATCGAGATAACGAGTACGATTTGCCAAATTTGCATTACGATGCTCTTATATTTTATTAAGCGGTTATTTATTATGACCACATTAAATAAAAGCTGCAATGCTCTCTAGAGCTGTAAATAAGCAATTAGAAACGTTGTGCCACCGACAAGGTTAAAAAGTTAATCCCTGGGTTGGGAGATTTAAATCCGGCGTTTGAATAGTGAATAATTCGCAGCGCTACATTGGTTTCACCAAAATCCGCCACTAGACCTATTCTGTCTTCAAACTGGTAGTGAGTACTTAGGTTTTTATCGGCAAAATAGCGTTCATCAAGTAAGGAAAAGCCAATACCAGCCTCTACATAAAATGGCGTATTGTATAGGCTAAATGCTGGGAACTGCACTACTGGCGAAACAGCTAACACCAGGTTTGATTGTGACTGTTGATCATGGCGGTAATGCCACAGGTTAATGCTGCTTTCAAGGTAAAAGCGGGCATCACCCACAAAGTTTTGCGCACCCTCTGGATGATACTGATACGCAAGCTTTACTCCAGTTACATTGCCTTCGCCTTTTAATAAGTCTACAGCGTAGCCATGGTTTGGGGATGCATAGGCTGCATGAGTTGTCAGTAAAAATAAACAAAAAACAATAATAGAAATCATATTATATGAGGTTTTCATAATGGCCAACTACGGGGGAAATTAAATTAGTAATTAAATGATAAGGGCGGTGAATTACTGTTTTCAATGAGGACAAAAATCCGCTTGTAGATGGCTTGTTAACTGAACACTTTAACTGATTGAATTTATTTAACTAATTATATTGGTGCTAATTGGGCATTAATAAGGTGCTTATTTATGCCTTTTTTGTTGCCTGTTATTTGCGTAAATTACGCTAAACTTAATTATTTAAACTATCCATTTATTATGAAACTTATAAAGCTTTTAGTGGTTGTTGCTGTTTTTTTCAGTAGTGCTTTGTATGCACAAACTCAGCCGTCACCTAAACAATTATTGCAAACTGTAGCCGAATCATTATTTAACGATATTGGGCAGGTAAATGCGCAAGGTAATGCCAGCAAAGAAGCGATGTCTTTAATTGTTGAGCAGCGTTTGATGCCACATATTGATATTAAGTTTGTGTCGTTTAAATTATTAGGTAAACATATTAAAGGTATCAACCGCGAGCAGGGCGTTGCGTTTATTGGTGCGGTAGAGCATTACTTAACGGGTACTTATGCGAGTGCACTAATGAAGTATACAGGGCAAGATGTAATATTTGAGCAAGACGCCGCAGCAAGCGACTCTAAATTTGCCACTGTTAAAACGCAAATTATTGAAACTAATAAACCCACCATAGATCTGCACTTTAAACTGCGTTTGGGGAATGATCAGCAATGGAAAGTATACGATATTGTTGCTGAGGGAATTTCGTTACTCAGTGCTAAGCAAAAAGAGATCATTCAACGAATTTCTGATGTGGGATTAGACCAAGTCACAGCAGAACTGCAGCAAAGTTAGTTCCTTTGCAATTAAAAGCTCCAACCGTAAAAGCAGCTGATGGCGCATGTCGTTAGCTGCTTTTGTATTTTGGTCTATATTGCATGAGTTTACGCTAGCTTGACTACCAAGCTGTGTTAGAATATCGACTTCTTTGATTAAGCGTGGTGTCAGCTAAAAACTGTTATAACTGACCACTCACCCGAGCTACACTGGAGTTGTGTTGTTTTAATGGAAAATGTACTAATTTGGCCAAAGGAATACCCGTTATTGGTCAAAGGGCTGGTTGAACAAAACGGTGCCTTCATTTTAGATGCTTTAGAAGCTTGGCCTGCCTGTCGCTCTACTGAAGAAGATGATGGTGTTTGTACTACGGTTTTGCCCCCAATTTATTATTTAACCTGGTTAACCCCCCTAGAGCCGTTTGAAGAATGTTATTTTCAGCATATCTGTGAATATGATGAAGATGCACAAGTCTATATTGCTGCACTTAAAGAGCATTATTTTGCCAATGATTACAGTATAGAAAATATTGTTTTAATGTTGTGTCAGCGACTTGAAAAATACGCAAGTGTATCGGCACAAAATAATATTGAAACGCCGCTTTCATTAATCAGTCTGTTTTTTAGTAAACGTTTTTTTACTTTGATAGAACATGCGCTTGAACAGGGTGCTAAGCTGTCAGCTGCAGATACCTTGTCTATTTGGCAAGAGGTCGACTTTAGAGAGCGTTTAAGTGCGCATATTCCTCAGTCGATTGCAGACATTGAATATTTAGCAGAGCTTACTAGCGAAAAGGTAGCTGCAGGCAAAGATTACTTTACTTTATTAACTCAGGTTTCGCCTGATGTTGATTCTATTGTGTTGTTAGAAAATGCCTTACTTGCCCATTTAAACAAGAAAAAAGCTAAGCAAACCATGGCTATGCGCTTTATTGAACAAGGTGCGACGGGTACCTTGACCGATGAAGATAACAAAACAGCATTTATGTGGGCTGCAGAAAAAGGCTATGTAAATGTAGTAGAAATGCTCCTGCAATACCAAGATAAAAAAGCCGTAGACATTAAAGGTAATACAGCGCTGCATTACGCGGTGATGAGTAAAAATGAATCGTTAATGATTTTATTGCTTAAAGCAGGGTATGATTTTAGAGCGCGTAATAACGACGGATTAAGTTGTTACCGTTTAGCTGTAAGCATCAAAGCCAGTAACTTAGTTAAATGCCTTGAACGTGATTTTGGTATTAAAGAATTATCGCCAGAAGGGCAGTTAGATCGAATTAAAAAAGTGCATGTATTACATGCGGTTGTGGCTTTATTGTTACCGCTACAGTTGTTTTTCTTTTTTGATGAAAATATCACTATAAAAAGTGAGCTCACTCTTTTTATGACCATGACGGCGGTGGTATGTTTTTTCTTTGCAACAAATTTAAAGCGCTGTTCGTTGTATCCGCACGTAAAGCACCCTTGGGGGTTGTTTTTATTAAGAATGATGTCGGTTTTTAGCCTTGTATCCCAGCTAGGTTTAGCGTGTATAGTGGGACTAGCAGCTTTAAGTGAGTTAGTTTAACCACTTACTTAATTATAAAAAAACGCGCTAATAAAGCGCGTTTTTTATGTTCTGAGCTGATAGCTATGAGTTGTTTTTATCGTGTTCATGCGCTGCTTTTTCTTCAGCAAGCTCATCTTTAAGCTTACGAATTTTAAGTCCAAGCTCTTGTCCTCTATGGCGTGCATAGTAAGTACAGCCAATAAACATAGATGAGGCAAATAGTAACTCTAGCAATACCCATACTAACTCATCTTGAGCAACCCATAGCAATGTAAAACCATGGATAAAATAAAACATAACAATGAAGTTAGCCCATGCATAGGTGTAGGTTTTATCTTGTAGTATGCCTTTTAAAGGTAATAATAGCGGTAGCACATAGACTAAAAATAGAAAGGCGTTACTGTGACCCTCTCTCGGTGCTAACACAAACATCCATAGTGGCATTAAAATAAGCAGGCCAAAATAACCAAATAGGGCTAGGCGCTGAAATTTTACGGTCACTGGCTTTTTAGCAGACTCGCTATTTTGGGTCATTTAAGTTTACTCGCTACTTGAGTCAAGCGTTTGCCTACGCTTTGACATATTTTAATTTCATCTTTACTTAGGGTAGAGCTGTTACTGCTGCCTGCTACGTGGGAAGCGCCGTAAGGTGTGCCTCCTGTCTCGGTGCCAAGTAACTCTGGTACATCGTAAGGTACCCCCATTAACATCATCCCGTGATGCAATAACGGCAGTGACAAGTTTAGTAGGGTTGCTTCATTGCCCCCATGCATACTACTCGATGATGAGAACACACAAGCAGGTTTATCGATAAGTTGACCTTTAAGCCAAAGATCGCTGGTGGTTTCCCAGAATGTTTTTGCTTGTGCGGCCATCATGCCAAAGCGGGTTGGCGTACCAAATGCAAGCCCATCACAGGCAACTAAATCGTCTTTACTGATCACAATGTCATGCGGGTTTTTAGCTACAAACGTACGCAGCAAGGCGGTTGCACCTTGTTGTTCTATCGATTCTGCTATTTCATGCGCCATGGCTTCTACCGAGCCATGGCTTGAGTGGTACAGCACCACGATGGTTGTGCTCATTATAGAACGCTTAATACGTTTTCAGGCGGGCGACCTAGTGCTGCTTTATTGTTATTTACTACAATTGGGCGCTCAATTAGTTTTGGGTTTTCGACCATAGCGTCAATAAGCACCGACTCGCTATTTTCATCTTTTAAATTCAGTGCTTTATATTGTTCTTCTTTGGTGCGCATTAAATCTCGGGCCGAATTAAACCCCAGTTGAGAAACTAAGGTACTAATTTGCTCATGAGAAAGCGGTGTTTTTAAGTATTCAACAACACTCGGTTCGATGTTTTTACTTTGTAATAGGTTAAGGGTTTCGCGCGATTTTGAACAACGCGGATTGTGATAAATAGTAACTGACATAAAAAGTACATCCAAAGTATAAATTGCGGCTATTTTAGGTGAACTCACTAAAGACTTAAAGCCTTGCTAGCTCTTTTTGCAATAACCGATATTGTGTGAGTAACGCTTTTAAACGTTGTTGTTTTACATTTTCATTTGGCTCAACAAAATTAAGTGCTTTTTGTATTTCGTCAGCTGCTTTTAAATATGCGCCATATTGCGATAACACATCGGCGTTAGCTTCGTGATATGCGGCTAATTTTTCTTGTTTTTTATAGGCGTCGGTCAAAAGCTGCTTACCCAAACTATGATCTGGCTTCTCCAATAAAAACGATTTTAATACATTTTCGGCTAACTCATATTGCTCAGCTTCCAACGCGGCGTTTGCATAATTTAAAGTGATCACTTGGTTGTTTGGCCGGTAGTTATTTAATTCACTTAAATAACTAACTGCTTTAGCTGCTTTTTTTTGTGCAATGAGTAAATCTGTTTTTGTATCAATATAAAATAAGTTTTTAGGATCGCTAGCTAATAGCTCGTCCAAGATAGGCTGCGCTTCCTCCGTTTTCTTTTGATCGATTAAGCTGATAGCTAATCCATATTGTAACGCTACGTTGTTATAAGTATTTTCGCGCATTAACTTTCTAAATAGGGCCTCTGCATTTTCTGGCTTGTTATCGTAACGTGCCAGTACACGGCTTTTAGCTAAATTAAAATCCAGGCTAGAGCCTACTTGGCGTTTTGGATATTGCTCGGCGCGCAAACGTACATCCGACACGCGGCTTTCTGGCAGCGGGTGAGTCAGTAGAAATGCCGGGGGTTTATATTTATAGCGAATTTGCGCTGCAAGCTTAGTTAAAAATTCACTGGAAGCTCGGGCGTCAAACCCCGCATTGTTAAGGGTTTGCATACCAATTCTATCGGCTTCTTGTTCCGCAGAGCGGCTATGGGTGAGTTGGCTAAATGCCGACTGGGTTTGGCTGGCTGAAATAATCGCCATACCTGCATCTGGGGCTACAACGGCTGCTAAAATACCGGCTATCATACCGGCAATGGTTAGACCGCTATTGTCTTGTTGTTGCTGAATACGCCTTGCTAAGTGGCGTTGTGTTACGTGCGCAATTTCGTGACCAAGCACTGAAGCAAATTGACTTTCGTTATCGGCTTGAGCAATTAAGCCTGTATGCACACCTACATGACCGCCATAAAATGCAAAAGCATTAATTTCAGGGTTATTTAACCAAAAAAAAGAAAAGCCAAAGCGTACATCATTGGCGTTCGCAACCAACTTTCGGCCTAAGGTTGTTAGGTATTCATCAAGCACCGGATCGTTAATTAATGGCGAAGAACCTCTGATCTGCATCATCATCACTTCACCAATTGCCTTTTCTTTCTCCAATGGTAAAGCCTGCAGCGCAGACGTGCCTAAGTCGGGCAGTTGAAGGTTGGTTTGTGCCTTTAACGGCTCACTCATTAGCAGGCTAAATGTAAGCACTGCACTGCATAAAGTGATAAAGGCTGATTTTAGCTGCATTATATTCCTTGTTTATTTTTTATCAGAGGCACTAGTTGGATCATCGGTGTATAAACGGCTGTCCTTTTCACATAGTTGGTAAAACGACTTTATTGTGACCCCATCAACCTTAACAATGTTCAATTGAGTTTGTAAAAAAGCAATAATTTTATGAACTACTTTATGTGAATGTAAAATAAGTGCCTTGTCTGCTTCATCGCCTTGGTCTAAGTAAAAACCAATAAATTTGTGTAATTGATTAATGCGAATAACGGTTTTCATAGTCAATGGATCCCATAATATAAATTCCATTGACTCATCATGTCGAGCGTATCTATCGATGGTAGTATCATGGGAAAAAGGGAACGCTTGTAGTTCAAAACCGCGCTCGGTAAATACTTGATGCAACGAAATTCGTGGCTTGTTATTACTTTCTTTCTCAAAAAGCTCGTTTGGGTCGATACCCAGCGCCTCTAGATTCCAATTGCGTTTATCGATGATACGCTTAATGGCATTATCAAAGCCGTGATCTAAAATACTTTCACATTCACTTACCGACGAAGCTACTAAATGATAAAAATGCGGCAGCTCCCCCCAATTAATTTGTTTTTTAAACCAATTAATTTCTTTGAGAGTTGGATTGCTAGGCAATTGCGCTTTATTATGCGAATTAGGCATTAACGTATCCTTTTAGCTAACTATGCTATAAGGATAAACCATTGCAGAGGTTGTTTTAAGAAAAAGTTAAATTTAACTGCGGTTAATCTTAGTTAGCCCAGGTATAGGACTTATTATTAATGTGAACAGGTAGTGAAACGAGTATGCTAGAGCTAGATTTGCGCGCTTATAAATGCCCTCAGCAATTTATTCAGTTTAAATTAGGGCTGCGTGAGGCAATATCGTTAAAACAAGCAATTACCTTTAATATCTCAAACGAGCAAAATACAGATGATATTGAACGATATTTGCAAAAAAAAATGTATTATTACAAGTTAAATAAACAACAAGCGTTGTTATTAGTGGAGCCGTTGCGTGTTTGAATATGTAAAAGCATGGTATGAAAAAAAGTTTTCTGATCCTAATTCAGTAACTTTACTTTTTTTATTATTGGCACTGGTTGCCATGTTGTACTTTTTTGGCCCATTAATTGTGCCTGTGTTAGTGGCGCTGATCATTGCTTATTTGTTAGATTGGCCTGTAGTTCACTTGGAGCGATTTGGCTTAAAGCGTTTTACTGCCACTAGCATAGTCATGCTGATATTTATTGGTATTATGCTCACCTTAATATTAGTTATTGGCCCGGTGCTTTGGCAGCAAAGTAGTAACTTAGTGCAAGAAACACCGCATATGGTTGAACAAGGTAAATCGTTTTTACTCGACCTTCCAGCTAAATATCCCAGCCTAATTAGCGCAGAGCAAGTACAGTCTATTGTGGTAACGGTAGAGACCAAAGTGCTTGAATTTGGCCAAGTGGTGCTGTCGGCATCGCTCAATTCATTAAAAGATGCTGTTGCGTGGTTAATTTATCTTATTTTAGTACCGCTACTGGTGTTTTTTATGCTGAAAGACAAAGTAGAGCTCAGTGCCAGCATTGCTAAACTGATCCCGCGCCAACGACGCTTAATTTTGCAAGTGTGGCATGAAATGAATCAGCAAATAATGAATTATATTCGGGGTAAAGTATTCGAAATTTTAATTATTGGCTCGGTGTCTTTTATTGCCTTTACGGTATTGGATTTACGTTATGCGGCGCTGTTAGGTGTGTTAGTTGGCTTTTCGGTGCTCATTCCATTTGTTGGTGCTGCGCTGGTGACTATACCTGTGGCGGCGGTGGCGCTGTTTCAGTTTGGTTTAGAAACCCAGTTTTGGACCATTTTAATTATTTACGGCATTATTCAAGCGCTTGATGGCAATGTGTTAGTCCCTTTATTGTTCTCTGAAGCGGTTGATTTAAATCCGGTGTTTATTATTGTCGCC
The DNA here is from genome assembly GCF_003173795.1 of Pseudoalteromonas sp. meg-B1. Classification (GTDB taxonomy): domain Bacteria; phylum Pseudomonadota; class Gammaproteobacteria; order Enterobacterales; family Alteromonadaceae; genus Pseudoalteromonas; species Pseudoalteromonas undina. The sequence goes on from NZ_QGQU01000001.1 coordinate 963,156, forward strand.
GTGTTATTTTTTGGTGGGCTGTGGGGCTTTTGGGGGGTGTTTTTTGCTATTCCATTAGCATCATTAGTAAAAGCGCTAATTAAGGCGTGGTCATCCACACATGAAGAACTCGCAGAAGAGCTCGGTAACTAAAAAGTATAGTAAACGCACTTTAATTACTAAAGATTATTATTCATTCCTTTTAAAACTATGTACTATTGGGAATAAGATATATTTTTTAGTAATAAGGTGCGTTTTTAATGTCAGAGTTTTTATTGCCAGATGAACCCAACAACCAAGTTTATCTTGATGCAAATGCGACCACACCTGTATTGCCATGTATTGCAGAGGTGGTGTGCCATGCGATGCAAATTTGTTTTGGTAATCCCTCAAGTCCCCATATAACCGGTATTCAAGCCAAACACTTATTAGAACAAACGAGGCAAAAAGCGCGCAGCGTGATTGGTGCGCAGCAGGGCGATATATTATTTACCTCAGGTGCGACCGAAGGTATTCAAACTGCTATCGTATCAACCTTAATTAATGCCAAACAGCACACAAAATCTAAACCGGTTTTATTGTATGGAGCAACTGAGCATAAAGCGGTGCCTAATACATTAAAACATTGGAATGCCGTGCTTGAAATTAATGCTGAAATTATTGCTATTCCGGTTAACCGAGACGGTATTTTAGATTTAGACTTTATTGCTCAGCATATTGATAACGCCCTGATGATTTGTACTATGGCTGTTAATAATGAAACCGGTGTATACCAAGATTTAAGTGCTATAGAAAAGGTGATCCGCAGTCGTAATAACGATGTGACTTGGATGGTTGACTGTGTGCAGGCACTGGGTAAACAACAACTCAACCTAAGCAAAACCACGATTGATTATGCGCCATTTTCAGGACATAAGCTCTATGCACCTAAAGGCATCGGCTTATTGTATATTCGTAAAGGAAGCCCATACACGCCGTTTATAGCTGGTGGAGGCCAAGAAAGTGGCATGCGTTCAGGTACAGAAAACCTGCCCGGTATTGCTGGGCTTAATAAGCTGTTTAGTTTGCTGCTTGATAAGCAAGACGATACTTTTAAATCAGCTGATGTACTTAATTTGTATCGCGATAAACTGCATAGCGCTTTAGTTGACACCTTTGGAAGTATTACCTTTAATCATGATTTTGCCTGCTCAGTGCCCACAACACTAAACTTTGCAGTTAATGATTTAACCAGTAAAGAAGTTATTGATTTATTTGACGCTGCAGGTATTAGAGTCAGCGGTGGCTCAGCCTGTAGCACGGGCGCAACCCAAAGTTTTGTGCTTGATGCGATGGGAGTGTCACAGTGGCAAAGTGAAAACGCGATTCGTTTATCGTTTGGACCTGCCGCCACTATGGCGCAAATAGATTATGCATGTGAACAAATTCGCGCACTTAAAACAGTGTTACAAGCAAATTGTTTGGTTATTTCTGATAGTAGCTTAGTAGCACAAGAAGTATGTGCCTTGGGGCTTACCCAATTTAGACACCAAGGTGCTTGCAGTTGGTTGTATGTAGCTGATGATCAACAGGCAATTATTATTGACCCAATTATTGAACTGATCCCTCGATTTGAAAAAATAGTGAATACACAAAATTTAACTATTACTGCTATTTTAAACACGCATGAGCACCAAGATCGTCACTGTGCTCTTGATTTAATGCGCAGCGCACTCAAAACAAATTTAGTTGCTGGTGAAGTTGATCAATTAGGCTGGCCTGTTAATTGTGAACAATTGCAACTAACCGAACAAGTACTTGAAAAGCTAGCGACGCCTGGACACAGCCAAGATAGCGTGAGTTATTTATTAAAGGCTAATAACGGCGATGTACAGTACTGTTTTTGTGGTGATTTAATTTTACCTGCGGGGCTTGGTAATACAGTACTTGATGGGGGAGATGCGATGCAGATGGCAGACTCTTTGACTAAGTTAACTGCAGAGCTTAATTCGCAAAGCGTGGTGTGCTCTGGGCATGATTATCAACAGTGTTTCGCCATGAATTGGGCTGTGCAACAGCAGCAAACACCTTTATTAAAAGCGCTTATTGAAGGTGATATCAGCCATACTGAATTTGCCATGCAAAAACAACAAGCAGACTCACAACAACACACATTAGCAAATTCGTTTTGTGGTTATGTTAATGCAAAGCCTAAAGTCGAAACTTCGCAGCTTAGTTTTAATCAAGCGAAGGAAATGCTCTCACATAACAGTGTATATTTAATTGATACCCGAGAGCCTTATGAGCATGGCGCTAACAATATCAGTGGATTGCTTAATGTGCCTGAGGCTAAAACTTTAAATATTCCTCTAAGCCGAATGGCCAATGCACTCACCCAAGGGCAACTAGATAAAAACAATCAATACATATTGGTGTGTCGCAGTGGAAATCGTTCAAAAATTGCGGCGGCAAACTTAATTGAACTTGGTTATAACCGCGTTTTTAACTTATCGGGTGGTTTAGCATTGACCAGCTAATAGTTTAATAAAAGAAAAAGGCCGACATGTGTCGGTCTTTTTTTTGTCTGCTTTAATCGAAGATTAATAAAATGTTCATTGTGCAGAGGGGGTGAACAGTTGTTAAATTCAATTTTTAATTTTATGATACCGGTGTCAAAAGCAAAAAATTGCGCTATTATCTGCATCAAAGCTTATAAAAATAACGCAATTTAGACCATTTAAGCTATAATGTTGGGCTTTGCTTTTTACAAAAATCGCTTGTTCAGTGTCGTAAAAAATAAAATAAAATGCTTAAAATCAATAGATTAATTAATTAGGGGATGTTTACATGGCGAGCCGTTCTGAGTTAGTAAGTTGGCAAGCACTAGAAAATAGTGCACAAAAGATGACACAAACACATCTGAAAACTTTATTTGCACAAGACGATTCTCGTTTTTCTCAATTCTCTACTCAAATTCCAGGTGTGTTGTTTGATTACTCAAAACAACGCATAGATGAAAACGTATTTGGTCAATTAATTTCATTAGCGAAAGAATGCGATATTGAAGCATGGCGTGAGAAAATGTTTACCGGTGAAAAAATTAATATCACCGAAGACCGTGCGGTTTTACATACTGCGCTTAGAAATCGTGCTCATACACCGCTTATTGTTGACGGCGAAAATATTACAGAAGCGGTCGATAGCGAACTTGCCAAAATTAAGACCTTTGTTGAAAAAGTGCGAAGTGGTCAATGGCTAGGTTACACCGGAAAAGCGGTAAAAGATGTGGTTAGCATTGGTGTTGGTGGTTCAAACTTAGGGCCGCAAACGGCAACTGAAGCACTTAAAGCAGTGGTTGATAAGCCATTAAACGTTCACTATGTTTCAAACGCAGATGGCGTACAAATTGCGTCAGTATTAGATAAAGTAGATCCTGAAACCACGTTATTTGTAATTTCGTCAAAGACATTTACTACCTCAGAAACCATGACTAACTCAAAAACAGCGGTTGATTGGTTTTTAGACAGTGCAAAGGATGACAGCGCTATAGCAAAGCATTTTGTTGCAGTAAGCACTAATTTAGAAAAAACTGCTGCATTTGGTATTAGTGACGAAAACGTATTTACAATGTGGGATTGGGTTGGCGGTCGTTTTTCACTTTGGAGTGCCATTGGTTTACCTATTGCACTTTATGCTGGGTTTGAAGCATTTGAGGCCATTTTAGAGGGAGCGTTTGAAGTTGATGAGCACTTTAAATCGGCGCCGCTAGAAAAGAATATTCCTTTAATTATGGCGCTACTCAGTGTTTGGAATACCAGCTTTTTAGGGTTTGATTCGCAAGCTATTTTGCCATATGACCAAGCCCTGCATATGTTGCCAGCATATTTGCAACAAGGTGAAATGGAAAGTAATGGTAAACATGTAACCTTTGATGGGCAAACAGTGCCATACACTACCGTGCCAATCATTTGGGGTATGACAGGGATAAACGGTCAGCATGCGTTTTATCAATGTTTGCACCAAGGTAATGTCATTGTTCCCGCTGACTTTATTGGCTCTGTAAAGCCTCAGGTTAACGTAGATAAGCATCACGATATTTTATTATCGAACTTTTTTGCACAAACCGAAGCACTAATGAACGGGGTCGATGCACAGCAGATAACGGCTGATTTAACAGCCAAAGGCAAAACGCCTGCACAAATTGAAATGCTGCTAAAGCATAAAATTCACCAAGGTAACCGCCCAACAACGTCTATATTATTAGACACGATTGATGCAAAAGCGGTCGGTCGATTAATTGCACTGTATGAGCACAAGATTTTTTGTCACGGTATTATTTTACAAATATGCTCATTTGATCAGTGGGGCGTAGAACTTGGTAAAGGGTTAGCATCTAAAATTGAAGCTGAATTAACCGATGATAACGTGGTTAATGAGCACGACAGCTCAACACAAGGCTTAATGGCGTACTACAAACAATACCGTACGCAGTAACATATTCACTTATTACACAATAAGTAACCAAATACCTTTGAACGGGTAGCGCTGGAGTCCTAGGGCCTGTATTTTTGTGAGAGGAATTACAGTGTCCCTAGACCCATTTTTTATGGCGCATATAACGAACAACAATTAGTAGGCTTTGTGCTGAGGCCTACATTATCCAGATAATAAACCGCTATAACTGATTACCAATACGGTAGTGGCAGGTAGCATAAACGTAGAGAGTAACTATGCTTAATCCTTTTGATATTATAATTTTTGGGGGCGGTGGTGATCTTGCGTTACGCAAATTACTTCCTGCAATGTATCGAGCATATCAAGAAGGTAACTTACCGCAAGGCTCACGTATTTTGCCTACCGTGCGCGAACAAAGTAAATGCGATGAATACATCGATACTGCACACAAAGCGTTACAAGAATTTTTAAGCGAAGGCGAATATAACGCAAAAGATTGGAAATCGTTCTCAGACTTTTTAGTACCCGTAGTGAGCAATGTCACCGAAGCGGATGATAACTGGGATGTACTGAAAAAAATTCTAAATGAAGATGACAACGATAAATCACGAGTATTTTACTTATCTCTCCCACCTGCTGTTTATGGCACCTGTTGTGAAATATTATCAACGAAAAAACTAATTACTGCGAACTCGCGTGTTGTAGTAGAAAAACCAATTGGTTACTGCGGTGAGTCAGCAGAAGTAATTAATGCGAAAATTGCACAGTACTTTAACGAAGAACAAATTTTCCGTATTGACCACTATTTAGGTAAAGAAACGGTGCAAAACTTAATGGCACTGCGTTTTTCAAATTCATTATTTGAGAACATGTGGGATGCTAAATCGATTGATAATATTCAAATTAGCTTGTCAGAAACAGTAGGACTTGAAAGCCGTGCAGGTTTTTATGACAAAGCCGGTGCTTTACGTGACATGGTGCAAAACCACTTGTTACAACTACTTTGTCTAGTGGCTATGGAGTCACCACATAAGTTAAATGCTAACAGCATCCGTAACGAAAAATTAAAAGTATTAGAAGCTTTACGTCCACTTGAAGGTACGGATGTAGATAATCATATTATTCGTGGTCAGTACGTACCCGGTGATTTAAACGGTAAAATAGTTCCAGGTTACCTTGAAGAGCTAAACGAGGGAGCGAGTAAAACCGAAACTTTCGTGGCTATTCGTGCGCATATTGATAACTGGCGCTGGGCAGGCGTGCCTTTTTATCTGCGCACCGGTAAACGAATGGCGAAGCGCTGCGCTGAAATTGTGGTTGAATATAAAAAAGTATCGCATAACGTGTATGAAGACAGCGTAGGCAATATTGAACCAAATCGTTTGGTTATTCGTTTACAGCCTCAAGAAAGTATTCAATTAACGCTGATGTCAAAGCGTCTTGATAACTTAGATATGCAACTTGAACCTGTAACGATGAATATTGAATTGTCACAAGCGTATAGTAATGGTTTCCATTCAGATGCTTACAAGCGTTTAATGCTTGATGCAGCGGCTAATAATCCTTCATTATTCATTCACCGCGACGAAGTTCGTCAAGCGTGGAAGTGGATTGATCCAATAATTGAACGTTGGCAAGAAAAGGGTAAACCTTCATTGTACCGAGCGGGTAGTTGGGGGCCTGAAGACGCCGATGAATTATTAGCAGAGAATAATCATGTTTGGTTTAACACCGGTGATAAGGCATAAATAATGGCAACGATAGTAGAGAAATTTTTTGACGATAAAGCCGCTTTAACTGAGGAATTATCTCAGTCATTAGAACAAGCATTACGTGATGGTATTGAGGCTGATGGCCGTGCAGTATTAATGGTTTCAGGGGGGTCTTCACCTGAGCCGGCTTATAAACATTTATCTACCCTTGATTTAAACTGGGCTCATGTTGATGTTGCTATGGTTGACGAACGCTGGGTTGAGGTAAGTCACGAAAAAAGTAATGAAGCATTCATTAAGCGTACTTTGCTACAAAACCATGGGGCAGCGGCTAATTTTATTAGTATGAAAAATGCAGCAGCCACTGCAGAGCAAGGTGTTGATGAATGTGAGGTGCAGTTTCAAGCATTAAAACGCCCGTTTGATGTCACTATTTTAGGTATGGGTCCAGATGGACATACTGCTTCGTTATTTCCACATGCTCAAGGGCTGGAAAACGGCTTAGATTCAAACCAACTTGTGTGTGCCATTAACGCAATTGAGAGTGATGTAACAGGTAGTATTACCGAACGAATGAGCTTAACGCTAAATGCAATTTCACAGTCTAAAGTAGTTAAATTACTTATTAGTGGCGATGAAAAGCTGGCTGTGTATAAGCAAGCTTTAGCGGGTGGTAATGTTAATGATATGCCGTTACGTGCAGTTCTAAATCACCCTGAGATCAACATTGAAGTGTATTGGGCACCTTAATTTAGTCTAAACTAGGTGCTTTAAAACCATGTTGTATTGATGGTTTAATGAAAGGTCAGTTGCTTTTGCTACTGGCTTTTTTTATTGCGACATGTTTTTGTCATTAATCAATTAATAACAAAGTGCTGTAAACATTTGAAGTTTAAATATTTCCCTTAAGCTAAGTACCTTTTAAATCCTCTTACATCTCCCAAAAGTCATTAACTAAAGCTTTATTTGTAAATTAAAACAATTAGTTAATCTTCAGGTGCAATTGAGTAATATAGCATGTTAATCGCTTCAGCTATCCGCAAAGTCGACTACTCTAAATACATTAAGTATAAAAAACGCCATTATTTACATGCTTGGTATGAAGAGTAAGCATCGGACGAACTCTACTTTTTTATAAAATAATAAATCAACATAAAATCAATAACTTAATTATATATTAGTTAAATTTCATACAAAAAGAGCGGAAAAATGTAGCAAAATTGTAATTTAGCATGTATGGTTTGTTACTACTATGACAGCGCTGTCATGGCGGTTAGGCAAAATGATAAACAAAACCAATAAAATGATTCGAGGGGAATCCTGTGTTAGCTAAAAATTTTAAAAAAAGCTTATTAGCAGTAAATATCGGCTTAGTTGTGGGAGCTGGCTTTACTGGTGCTGCATTCGCAGCCGATGAAGTTAAAGTTCAAGATGATGTTGAAGTCATTGAAGTACGCGGTATACGCGCTTCAAATAAAGAAAACTTAAACGGAAAACGTTTTTCTAATGCTGTTGTTGATGTTGTAACAGCGGAAGATGTTGGTAAGTTTCCTGATGGCGATGTAGGTGAATCTCTTGGTCGTATTTCTGGTGTAAGTGTATCTCGTCAATTTGGACAGGGTCAGCAAGTATCGATACGTGGTGCTTCAGCACAACTTACACGTACATTGCTTGATGGTCATACAGTTGCGTCAACAAGTTGGTTTGACCAACAAGCCGTAGACCGCAGTTTTAACTACTCATTATTACCTTCAGAATTAGTCGGCGGCTTAGAAGTTTATAAGTCGTCACAGGCTAATCTAGTTGAAGGTGGTATTGGTGGTACCGTTATTGTTAAAACACGTAAACCTCTAGATTTAGATGCAAACACTGTATTTGCAAGTGTAAAAGCTGATTATGGTACAGTTTCTGAAGAGACAGATCCTGAACTTTCTGGCTTATACAGCTGGAAAAATAATAATGAAACATTTGGTATCTTAGCGGCGGGTTCTTTATCAGAAGTAGATTACCAACGTAACGGTATTGAATCATCAGGTGGTTGGAGTGGCGGTATGGCACCAACAACATTCCAACAAGCACGTGAACGTACAGCTTATAATGTTGCCATGCAATACCAGCCATCAGATTCGCTTGTATTAGGCCTGACTTACACTAGCTTAGAGCTAGATGCAAATAATGCTAACTCGCAAATAATTATCTTCCCAGGCGACGGCTCATGTGAGCAAACTAATGCTTCAGGTAATTGTGTCTCTCGCACAATTGACGGAAATGGCACTGCTTTTTTCCAAACATGGGCGCGTAAAGCAAGCATGAAGTCTGATACGGTTGATTTTGACTGGCAATATGATGCAGAGTCATTCACATTTAAAGGTCGCGTAGGTAAAACCAGTGCTGACAGTGACGTAACAACTGCAAACTATGGTATGTTTACTAATAACAATAGTGATCTAAATGGCTCTATGGATATGACTGGTGATGTGACTAAATTTAATTTAGCAAACCAATCTTACGATGCGAGCATTTTACCTGATACCATCAGTCCGCAAACATGGGCGCCTGAATATAACCCTGATTCAGATGAAGAAAGCTACTTAAACTTAGACTTCGAAATTCCACTTGATCTGGGTGTGGTTACTGCAATTAAAACTGGTTTAAGATACGCCGATCATAAAGTTGTCCAAGATAGCAATGCTGCTATTGTAAACCCAGATTTAGTGCCAAAGCGAAATGCAACAGCATACTACCCTGGTACAGTGACTGCCGGCGGTGGTTTTGTTATACCTGAACCTGATATGGATCTAATGATTGCTGATTCATTAGCAATGACTGAAGGTTATACTGCACGTCCACAAGGCTATGGCACCATTGAAGAAGAAAATTTAGCAATCTATGCGATGGCTGATTTTGACGCAGGTGGCATTCGCGGTAATTTAGGTGTGCGTTACATCTCAACTGATATTTCTTCAGATTACTATGACTTAAGCGATGAAGGTGTTTACGATTCTACCTTATCTACAGATAAAGCAGATTACAGTGAATTCTTGCCAAGCTTAAACGTCGTTATGGACTTAGCTGATAACGTAATTTTACGTACCTCGGCAGCACAAGTTATTTCTCGTCCTAATTACGCTGACTTATTTGCAACGCGTAACCTAGCTGGCTATACGGATAATCGCCCTTTAAACGAAGTTTTAAATACTGGTAACGTTGGTTTAAGCCCGTTTAAAGCATTCCAAGCTGACATTGGTGTTGAATGGTATTTTGATGACGATGCGATGTTAAGCGTCACTTACTTTACTAAAGAAGTTAGTTCGTTTATCTCTACACAACAACAAACCAATCAACAAATTGGTATTGATATCCCAGTTTATACAACTAACCCAGATGCAGGCGAACCACCATGTGGCGCGCAGCAATATGACTGTTGGACTGTGAGCTCTTCTACCAACGGCACAGGTGGTTCAATTGAAGGTATTGAGTTCCAAATTCAAGATTCGTTTGATAACGGCTTTGGTTATTCATTTAACTACACCTATTCAGATGCAGAAGCGCCAGCAGAAAATTACCCAGATCGTGTAGGCGTATTCTCTGATTCATCGAAAAATAGCTATAACGTAGTTGGTTTTTATGAAAATGATGATTTCTCTGCGCGTTTAGCATATAACTGGCGTTCAGAGTTTATTATTCGTGAAGCACCTGGTTGGTATGGTAACCGTGAACATCAAGACTACGGACAGCTAGATTTCAGTGCAACGTACTCTGTAACCGACTACTTAGACGTTACTTTCGAAGGTATTAACCTAACAGAGGAAGACAGTATTCAGCTTGGTAATAACGATGCGTCAACATCATTACCAAACCCTGATCTACTGAATGACTTCCCTGTATGGAGCTTTGAAGGTGAAGCACGTTATAAACTTGGTGTAACAATGCGTTTCTAATTCGCTGAGTTAAAAGGTAATCTAGGCCCAGCATTGCTGGGCTTTTTTATGTGATTAAACATCATTGGTGATTTATGGATATAAAAAAAGTGGCAATTTTAGGTGGTGGAACAGCTGGTTGGCTAGCTGCAAACCATATTGGCAAAGAGCTACTAAAACGCAAAGGTGTTTCTGTGACTTTAATTGAGTCACCCGATATACCGCCAATTGGAGTAGGTGAAGGTACAGTACCTGACATAAGAAACACGCTAAAAAGTTTTGGTATTCGTGAAGATGAATTTATTCGCCAATGCGATGCAACGTTTAAGCAGTCGATAAAGTTCGTCAACTGGATGGATAAAAAAAAGCATGGAGAAGGTAATTTTTTTCATCATTTATTTGATGTGCCAAGTCCCTACGATACCAAACACTTAACTCAATATTGGTTAAACGATAAGCAAACAACAAAAAGTCATGCGCAGTTCCTATCTTCTCAGCACGCTATTTGTGAGGCTGGTTTAGCCCCTAAAAATATCACTAATGCCCAATATGAGGGCGAGTTGGCTTATGCGTATCATTTTAATGCAGGGAAATTTGCGCAACTGCTAGCGTGTAATGCAAAAGATAAGTTTTCGGTGTCTCACGTACATACTAATGTAACTCAAGTAAAGCTTGCTAATGACGGCACAATAGCAGCGTTAATGACTAACAGCGAAGGTGAGCTTGAATTTGACTTTTATATTGATTGTTCGGGGTTTGAATCTTTACTGATAGATAAAGCTTTAAAAGTTCCTTTTGTTGATGTGTCTGATAGCTTACTGATAAATAGCGCTCTAGTTGTGCAAGTGCCTACAAAAGAAGACGAGGATATTCCACCTTATACGCTTGCTACCGCCCATCAAGCTGGCTGGATATGGGACATTGCGCTTACAAATAGGCGGGGAGTGGGTTTTGTTTATTCGAATAACCACATGACCGACGAACAAGCACATGAAAAACTGGACCGTTATCTAGGGGCAAGTAAGCAAGACCTTAGCTATCGAAAAATCCCCATGAGAGTTGGTTATCGTAAAAAGTTTTGGCATAAAAACTGTGTCGCACTTGGCTTAGCGCAAGGGTTTTTAGAGCCATTAGAGGCAACCTCCATTTTATTAACTGACTTTTCAGCGAAGTTTTTAACCCTACGTTTTCCATCATCAACAAAGCAGCTTGAACAGTTAGAAACGCGTTTTAATCACGCTATGGGGTATGCATGGGAGCGTGCTATTGATTTTATTAAATTACATTATTGTATTTCAGATAGAACAGATTCAGCTTTTTGGGTAGCCAATAAAAATGATGACACTACCTCTGAGTCATTAAAAGAAAAGCTTAGTTTGTGGGAAGAGTTCATTCCAGTTAGAGATGACTTTTTCAGCCAGTTTGAAGTATTTTACTTAGAGAACTTTTTATTTGTACTCTATGGAATGAATTACAACACTAAGGCATCGGCTTGTTCAAAAGCAGAGCATGAACATTGTCTAGTGCGTTTACAACAACGAGCTGAGATTGATCAATACTTACTTAATAAGCTACCCAATCACAGAGCGCTTTTAGATAAAATTAAACAATATGGCCTGCAGACAATCTAATATTTTGCGAAATGCGTAAGCGGTATATTCAAACAGCTCATCTCACACTTGCAAAAGAGGCTATCGAAAGACGGCCTTTTTTAGCATCGGCTAGGCAGCTTTGTTCAGAATAAATATTTGCACTGTGCAATAAGTTGCCTTGGTAAATAACAAGGCGGTTAAATTTAGCGTCAACTTTAAAGACCTGCTCAAATAAACTGGTGCTGCCAGATAAATAGCCTTGATGTTCATCAGGGGCTTTTTTAACCTCATTAACTATATCTGCGAGCAGTGGTTTGTGCTGTTGTTTAAATTCAATAATGTTTTGAGGTATATACTTATAAATACTTGTTCCACCAAGCTCCTCTGGCGATAAGTAATGTACAAATGCGTAATCTCTCTCATCACAAGAATCAATATGCGGTACTTTTTGATCAACAATTAAATTCGCAGGTTTGCATGAAACTAATGAAAGTAAACTTTTATGAAGAATAGACTCTTGATAATTTTTATTGTCTATTTTAGGCAGTATTTCATTTTGAAAAAATGCATGTAAAACCCTTAAATAAGGTTGCGGCATATTGTCGCGAATACCAGGGTAGAAGGAGTTGTCTGAAAACATAGGGTTAAAGTAGGCTATGTTGTGAGCAAAATTCATTACACTACTGGTATCTAAAAGAAAATCATCAACAACGAAGGCTGATAGCTTGGTGCCAGGGATCATCAGTTTTTCAATTTTTAAGTTTGGGTTTACAGTTAAATTTTTCATTATTTTAGTGTCTATTTTTGCTGAAATTATCTAAGTGTGAATTTTTTATTTAGGCACAAAATCAATATACCACCGAAGACAGCGTTGTCAAAGAGCGCTTTTTGAGCTATCTAAGCGTGCGAATTTCACCTTTGGTAATGTTTACTAGTTATTTGTTGAAATAATCAGCGATAATGTTTTTGTTAATTAATAACGTACAAAATGACACAAAATTTTCACTTCCTTTTTGTCACCAAAACCTTTAGCCTTAGGCCACTAACAGAAAAAAATCAAATTAATAAATAACGGAGCAGTAACATGGCGGAGCAACAAGTACAGCCTTTACACAACGAAAAACATGCCAACACTAAAATTAAAAATGGCATCAACATCGAATTTATGAAAACTCAACACTTAGTGCCAGTGGTTGCACATGAGTTTGCGCGTATCGCCAATGAATTCCCAATGTCTTTTGTTAAAAATAACGAAACAGGTACTTTTCAAGCGGTTGCAATGTTTGGCCTAGAGCCAGGCGAAAATTTATTTATTGATGGCGACAAATGGACAGCATCATTTGCGCCTATGGCAACAACGCGTTACCCATTAGGTTTAGTAAAGCACCCAGATCAAGATCAATTTGGTATCGTAATTGACGAAGCGAGCTCATTAGTTGGTGAAGAAGAGGGTAATGCATTATTCGAAAACGGTGAAGAAACTGATTACCTTAAGCGTCGTAAAGAAGCGTTAGTATCGTTCATTGAGTTTTCTCAAGTAACCGATGCGTTCACTAAATTCCTTGCTGATAAAGAACTACTGGTAGCACAAACGCTAACAGTTGATATTAAAGGTGAGAAAAAAGACATCAACGGTATTTACCTTATCGATGAGAAGAAACTAAATGAGCTAAGCGATGCAGACTTCCTTGAGCTTCGTAAGCGCGGTTATTTAGCACCAATCTATTCTTTCTTAACGTCTACACACCAAGTAGCACGTTTAGCACGTTTAAAAGCGCAACAAGCGTAACTTTAAACGAAATTAAAAAAGCGCCTTAGGGCGCTTTTTTTGTGCCATTAAACTCAGTTCACTTGAAAAACGCTTCATAACCATTCACATTGGTTTTAATCCTGTATTTATAAAAGAACACACAATGAAAAAATCACTATTATTAGGGCTCATTGCAACAAGTTTAATGGGGTTGAGCACGCAGGCATTGAGTGAAAACACAAATACGCCGTTTGCCATTGCGATTCATGGCGGTGCAGGCACGATTGAAAAAAGTAAATTTACGGCAGATCAAGAGCAAGCTTATCGCAATAAATTAGCAGAAGCTGTTGAGGCCGGATACAAGGTACTTGAACAAGGCGGAGAAAGCCTTGATGCAGTGACTACTGCCATTGAAGTACTTGAACAATCGCCTTATTTTAATGCCGGGCGTGGTGCGGTATATACCTATGATGGTAGTCACGAATTAGATGCCTCTATAATGGATGGTCGCAATCGTCAAGCAGGCGCTGTGTCAGGTATTAAACATATCGAAAGTCCAATTAAACTTGCCCGGTTAGTAATGGAAAAATCAGTGCATGTGATGTTAAGTGGTCAAGGTGCAGAAGAGTTTGCCAAAGAGCAAGGCGTGAGCCTAGTAGAGAACAATATATTTGATACTGAGCATCGTTATGAGGCTTTATTAAAAGCCAAAAAGAAACTCGAGGCGAGCAAAAATACCAGTAAAGATTATCAAGCAGCGCATAAAGCGTTACCAGTAAATTATAAAGTGGGCACAGTCGGAGCGGTGGCACTGGATAAACAAGGGAATTTAGCAGCAGGCACGTCAACCGGCGGAATGACCGCAAAACGTTTTGGTCGTATTGGCGATGCACCGGTTATTGGCGCAGGCACTTTTGCTGAAAATGCCTCATGTGCGGTTTCGGCAACTGGGCACGGCGAATATTTTATTCGTTATAATGTGGCAAGTGATATTTGTGCGCGAGTAAAGTACCAAGGTAAAACCATAGACCAAGCAGGTAATGAAGTAATAAACGAAGTGCTTAAACCGATAGGGGGCACAGGCGGTGTTATTATTATTGATACAAAAGGCAGTATTAGTCTGCCGTTTAATACTTCAGGCATGTATCGTGCGAGTAAATCGAATACCCAAGCAACCTACGTAGGTATTTTTAGTGACGAGTAAACACTATTAGTCACTGGCTGGTGGTTTATATAATAATCTGCTGATTGTTATATTCTTTACAGGATTAACCCCAGCCATTTAATTTGCTACAATCGGGGCTCTTTGACTAATTTTTATAAGGTATGCAGGTGGTAAACCTAGGTCAGTTGTTTGGCGAGCTAAAAACGTGCTTAAAAAAAGATCAATTCAGTTTTAAAAAGCGTCTTCACGGCGTTAAAAAAATCACCGACGAGGCAAAACTTACCAGTGCGCTTGAAAAAATTGCGACTGATATCAGTCGTAGTCAAACGCTGCGAGAGCAGCGCTTAGCTGGGCTACCTAAAGTTACTTACCCTGAGCAGTTACCGGTTAGTCAAAAAAAAGACACCATTAAAGAGGCCATTGCTAATAATCAAGTGGTGATCATTGCTGGTGAAACTGGCTCAGGCAAAACCACACAAATACCCAAAATGTGTTTAGAGCTAGGCCGAGGCGTTGAGGGCTACATTGGCCATACGCAACCAAGGCGTTTAGCAGCACGTAGTGTTGCCAACCGTATAGCAGAAGAAATGCAATGCGAGCTTGGCCAGCAGGTCGGTTTTAAAATTCGTTTTAGCGATCAGGTATCTAATAACAGTTACATCAAACTGATGACCGACGGTATTTTATTAGCTGAAATACAACAAGACCGATTTTTAAATCAATACGACACCATTATTATTGATGAAGCGCATGAACGTAGCCTAAACATTGATTTTATTTTAGGTTATCTTAAAAATTTACTCCCAAAACGCCCCGATTTAAAAGTTATTATCACCTCAGCAACTATCGATCCTGAGCGCTTTTCTAAGCATTTTGATGATGCACCTATTATTGAAGTATCAGGAAGAACGTTTCCAGTTGATGTACGCTATAACCCAATTAGTGATATTCAAAAAGAAGATATGGAAGCCGAAGGCGACCAACTTCAGGGGATTTTTGATGCGGTAGATGAACTTTGCGCCGAAGGTCCTGGCGATATCCTGATTTTTTTAAATGGTGAGCGAGAAATACGCGATACCGCCGATGCACTAAGCAAGCGTAATTTAAAACACACAGATGTATTACCTTTGTATTCAAGGCTATCGAATGCTGAGCAAAACCGTATTTTTGCGCCGCATTCGCGCCGCCATATTATACTCTCTACCAACGTCGCTGAAACATCGCTAACAGTACCTGGTATTCGTTATGTTATTGACCCAGGGACTGCGCGAATTAGTCGTTATAGTTATCGCACAAAAGTGCAACGTTTACCTATAGAGCCTATTTCGCAAGCCAGTGCTAATCAGCGAATGGGGCGCTGTGGACGTGTTGAAGCGGGTATTTGTATTCGTTTATATTCAGAAGATGACTTTTTATCGCGTCCTGAATTTACTGACCCTGAAATATTACGTACTAATTTAGCATCAGTTATTTTGCAAATGTTAGCCCTTGGGCTGGGTGATATGGCGCAATTTCCTTTTGTGCAAGCTCCAGATAGCCGAAATATTAATGATGGTTTAACATTGCTTGAAGAGTTACAAGCAGTAAAAGCGGCTAAGCGTCATCAAAAAACCAGCCTAACACAATCTGGGCGAGAGCTAAGTCGTTTGCCGGTTGACCCGCGTTTAGCAAAAATGGTGCTAACTGCACATAAACTGGGTGCATTGCGTGAGGTGATAGTTATTGTTGCCGCGCTTTCAATTCAAGACCCCCGCGAGCGACCACAAGAAAAACGCCAAGCCGCGAATGAAAAACATGGTCGCTTTGACGATCCAGACTCTGACTTTATTGCCTTTTTAAACCTGTGGAATTATTTAGAAGAGCAGCAAAGTGAGCTG
This sequence comes from Pseudoalteromonas sp. meg-B1, assembly GCF_003173795.1. GTDB lineage: Bacteria > Pseudomonadota > Gammaproteobacteria > Enterobacterales > Alteromonadaceae > Pseudoalteromonas > Pseudoalteromonas undina. The sequence goes on from NZ_QGQU01000001.1 coordinate 979,585, forward strand.
ACTAACAGCCAGTTTAGAAAGTTATGTCAAAAAGACTTTTTAGCCTATATGCGTATTCGTGAATGGCAAGATATCGTTTATCAAATCAGCACTGTGTGCAATGAAATGAAAATGAAAGCCACCACTAATGTCGCAGACAGTGAGCTTATTCACAAAGCACTTTTAAGTGGCATGCTCAGTCACATCGGTTTTAAAGACGAAAAGCAGCTATATAAAGGTGCGCGTAATAGCCAATTTCATATTTTCCCAGGCTCAGGCTTATTTAAAAAGAGTCCAAAATGGATGATGTCGGCTGAGTTGGTGGAAACCAGTAAACTCTATGCTCGTATTAATGCCAAAATTGATGTGAACTGGGTAGAACCGTTCGCTCAGCATTTAGTAAAACGCAGCTACACAGAACCCCACTGGGAGAAAAAGCCCGGTGCGGTCATCGCCTTTGAACAACAAACTCTGTATGGCTTATTAATTGTTAATAAACGCCGCTGTGTGTACAGCAATATTGACCCTAAAGTAAGCCGAGAGTTATTTATTCGCACAGGGCTGGTTGAACAAGAGCTGGGACTCAATGAAGGATTTTTACAATATAACCGCGAATTAATTGAAGATATTCAAGTGCTCGAGAACAAGTCTCGTAGGCGCGATATTTTAGTTGATGAGCAAACCTTATTTGAGTTTTACGAGAAAAAAATACCGAACGATATTAATAATCGTGCTGCGTTTATTAAGTGGTATAAAACACAAAAACAGCAAGACAAACGCTATCTGCACATGACGCGTGAAGAGCTCATGCAGCATGGTGCAAGTAGCATTACCGAATTTGACTATCCAGATACATGGCAACAAGATAACTTAATGTTGCCGCTTACTTATCATTTTGATCCAGGCCAAGCAGTTGATGGTGTTGCCGTGCAGATACCGGTTGCGCTATTAAACCAAGTTCAAGAAAGTGGTTTTGATTGGCATATACCGGCATTTCGTCATGAGCTAATTTGTGGGTTAATTAAGTCATTGCCAAAGTCACTGCGCCGTAACTTTGTCCCTGCGCCTAATTATGCCGATGCGGTGTTAGCGGCCATAGAGCCTCTACAAGGCTCGTTAATCGACTCACTAAGTAATCGGTTATTGCGCATGACTGGCGTGCGAGTCGACCCTGAGGCGTGGGATTTAACAGCCCTTGCTCCTCATTTAAGATTGCAGTTTGAAGTCCGTGATGAAAACGACCAACTTCTTGCCCGTGGGCTCGATTTAGCTAAGCTTAAAGCGCAGCTTCAAGGCAAAGTGACAGACACCTTATCTAAAGTGGCCGACAAAGGCATAGAAAAAACCGATTTAACCCAGTGGGATTTTGGTGAGTTACCAACATCGTATGTGAAAAAGCAAGGTCAATACGAAATTAAAGCCTATCCAGCGCTGGTGGATAAAAAATCAACGGCCGCAGTAGAGCTATTCGATAACGAAATAAAAGCGCAATTAGCGCACCAGCAAGGTTTACGTCGTTTAGTACTGTTAAACGTGCCATCACCAATTAAATACCTGCAGCAAAATTTACCAAACAAAGCTAAATTAGGATTGTACTTTAATCCTTTTGGTAAAATTGCCGATTTAATTGATGACTGCATTGCATCAGGCGTTGATAGCCTATTAGTTAAATATGGTGACATTCGTACAAGTGAGGCATTTGAAACGGTTAAAGAGCATATTCGCGGCGAGTTAGGCGATACCGTTGTGGGCATTGCTACGCAGGTTGAGCAAGTACTTAGTATTGCGCATGCACTGCATAAAAAAATGAAAGGGCGTGTAGATTTAACCATGATCACCGCTCATGGGGATATTAAGTCCCAGCTAGAATCACTTATTTTTAAAGGCTTTGTCAGTCAACATGGGGCAGACAAACTCGGCGATTTAATTCGTTATTTAAAAGCGATTCAAAAACGCCTAGAAAAACTACCTGTTGACCCAAATCGTGATAGATTATGTGTGTTAGAGCTTGAAAAAGTAGCGCAAGAATATAAAAAACTAACGAATAAAACACCTAAAGGAATGCCATTGCCTACTGATGTTGAGGCTATTTTTTGGATGCAGCAAGAATTACGCGTATCCTTATTCGCACAAACCTTAGGTACGCCTTATCCAATTTCAGCAAAACGTGTGTTAAATGCGATAAAAGAAATTGAATAATCTCTTTATTCTCTATTAAGCTAAGTAAGTTAACAGAGGGACTAACTTGAGAAGGAAATGACATACCTATGTCCTCATTAATAAAACACAAAGCGCGACAGTTGTTAGTGGTTGATGATGAGTATTTCAATTTTGAAATACTCAAAGCAGGGTTAGCATCAATATTTGATTTGAGCTATGCTGACTCAGGTAAAAGTTGTTTAGCATCTGCGATTGCAAATCCGCCCGATATTATTTTGCTTGATGTGTGTATGCCAGGACTCGACGGTTATGATACGTGTCGCATACTTAAACACACGCCAGAGACAAAAGACATTCCGGTGGTCATGATATCTGGACTTGAGTCGGAGCTTGAGCAACAAGCAGGCTTTGACGCAGGGTGTGATGCTTACGTTGTAAAACCTTTTTCTATCGCTGTACTACGAGAAAAAATTAATAATATTGTGTAGAGGGAATTATGTTTACTGAAGATAAGCGAAACTATAGACGTATGCAGGTTAACACGCCAGCGAAGTTAACCTCAATAGAGCCTGTTGCTGGGCTCAGTTACACTGGCACATGCCTTGATTTAAGTGCAACGGGTCTTTCATTACAACTCGATGATTTGTTAGAGCTTAACTCAATTTTATCGGTTGATATTGCATCAACACATCCGAGCATTGCACCGTTAAAAGCCACCGTTAAGGTAATTCGTGCCAGCACAGAAGAGGATGGCACGATAACTGCAGGGCTTGAAATTGTAGAGTTTAACTAACTACTTAATTAGTTTTTAGTAAACCTTACAAATAAGCCCTTTAAGGTAAAAACCTTCAGGATAGCTGCCTGCAATGGGGTGGTCAGCTGCTTGATTTAAGCGCTCCATGATCAGTAAATCCTTACCTGCATCAAGGGCTGCATCTGCGACTACTTTTTGAAACAAGTTTTGTTCCATTAAACCAGAGCATGAGAATGTTAGCAAAGTGCCGCCGGGCTTTAATATTTGCATCGCAATCATATTGATGTCCTTGTAACCGCGACACGCCCCAGTTAACTGCGCCTTGTTATCGGCAAATTTAGGCGGGTCCATAACGATCGTATCAAACATCACCCCGTCTTCACGGTATTGGCGTAATAATTTAAAGACATCTTGTTTTACAAAGTCGACTTTATTTAAATCAAGGTTGTTATGCTCAACATTACGCTTTGCTGTATCAAGTGCTGGTTGTGAAACATCAACATTGGTTACATGTTTACAGCCACCGCGCAGGGCATAAAGAGAAAACGTTCCCGTATAACTAAAGCAATTTAATACGGTTTTGTCTTTTGAAAAACGCTCCAGTGCAGCACGGCTATCTCGTTGATCTAAATAAAAACCAGTTTTATGGCCTTCTAGAATATCAACTTCAATTTTTAAACCATTTTCTTCAATTATGACAGGTGCAGTGGGTTCACTCCCCCAAAGTACGCCCTTAATAGGCTCTAGCCCTTCTTTGGTTCGAACATCTACATCTGAGCGCTCATAAATAGTAGAGCCTGGGAAAATAGCCATTAAAGCACCAACAATCTCACCTTTATGACGTTCTGCGCCTGCGCTTAGTAATTGACACACAATTACATTATCAAATTTATCTATGGTAATACCGGGTAAGTAGTCTGATTCTGCTGCACATAACCTAAAGCCGGTAAGTCCACCTTCTTCAATTGCATGGCTGCGAGCTTCTAAAGCACGGCGAAGACGACGCTCAAAGAAATGTTGATCAATCACTTCTTTTTCGTCAAAGCTCCAAACACGAGCACGTATTTGTGAATGAGGACTGTAAGCTGCGGTGGCTAAAAATTTACCCTCACTGTCGTGTATGGTTACCGTGTCACCTAATCCAGGTTTACCTTTAATTTTTTTGATGGCTTTAGAAAATAACCAAGGGTGTTTTCTTTTTAATGATTTATCGCGACCAGCTTGCAGGTAAACGGCAGATGACATAAGGCTTCTCTGTAGTAATAAATAAGCGCTGTATTTTAGTCAAGGCTCGCGCAACATACAATGAATGTTTTGCAAGGGGCTTATAAATCGCGGTAAAGTAGCCATTATTAACTCGTTTAAATAGATTTTTGGAAATTCGGTGGACAATTCAGCGCTTAGCCCCTCATTACAGCAACTTAATCAGCAATGCAGAGACTTTATTACATCCTTAGTACATGCGGATGTTGCCCATGATATTACCCATATTGAACGGGTAGTGCGTGTTGCTGTGCAGCTATGTATAGCAGAGCAGGCTGATATGGCGATTGTATTGCCTGCAGCTTGGTTGCATGATTGTGTCGCAGTGGCTAAAAATCATCCAGATAGAGCAAGGGCATCAACAATGGCCGCGGATAAAGCGATTAACTTTTTAGCGTCTATTGGCTATGATGACGCGCTATTTGATGATATTCACCATGCCATTGCCGCACATAGTTTTAGCGCCAATATTGCTATTAAAACGGTTGAAGCACAGATTGTACAAGATGCTGACAGAATGGATGCCTTGGGTGCTATTGGCGTAAGCCGTTGTATGAAAGTAGGCGGCTCTATTAGTCGATTATTATACAACCCCGATGATCCATTTTGTTTAAACCGAGAAGCAGACGATAAAAAATACACCCTAGATCATTTTTTTATTAAATTACTGCATATTGCCCAGAGTATGAATACTCCTTCTGCAAAAGCCGAAGCACAAAGACGCACTGCATATATGCACGACTTTTTAGCTCAGCTTAAATCTGAAATTGGTGAACAACGCGATGACACCTAAACTTTCGGGAATTGATCATTGTCATTTAAATGTTCAAAGCCTCAACCAAGCTATTGAGTGGTATGAAAAGGTGCTTGGTTTTACCGTAGTAGAGCAGTTAGCCTTTTGGAATGAAGAGGGAAAAGGTCCTTTAACACTCGAAGATGAAAACGCCACTACACGATTGGCTTTATTTGAAGGCGATGGGCGTAGTAAAGGAATCGCTTTTGCTGCAACAGGGGGAGCAATTTGTTATTTGGCTCAAGCATCTTGAGCAGCACCAAGTGAAAACCATATTGGCTGATCATGGCGTGACATTTTCAATGTATTTTAAAGATATTAGTGGCAATAGCCATGAGATCACGTCCCATGACTATCGTATTATAAAACAGCATTTTCCGGCTGTAGCTTTAGGCTCTCACAATGCCAAAAGAAGCTAGGGTCAGTTGCACTTTGCGCAGTAATATTTGCTCAAATAAGGGGAGATTTAATCGCGCTCTTGATGGGCCTTTTTTATCGCTAGAACAGCGTCTATCTGACCAATAAAAAGCTCAACTAGATGTGGGTCAAAATGTTTTCCCGCTTGGTGCTGCATATGTTCTATTGTTTGCTCAATGCTCCAAGGCTCTTTATAAGGACGTTTTGATGTGAGTGCATCAAATACATCAGCAATCGCCACAATCCGTCCCTCAATCGAAATTTCTTCGCCTTTCAATCCATTAGGATAGCCAGTGCCATCCCATTTCTCATGATGTTCAATTGCCAGTACGTGGGCAAGTTGCAACAAAGGGGAGGGTGAGTTGGCCAATATTTTAGCTCCTATAGCAGCATGCTCTTTCATGTGTGCAAATTCGTCTGGAGTTAATTTTCCTGGTTTTAATAATATTGAATCAGGAATGCCTATTTTTCCGACATCGTGCATTGGTGCAGCTTGGCGCAATAACTCAGCGTGTTGTTCATTCATTCCTAGCGCTAAAGCAAGTACCTTGCTGTATTGACTCATTCGAGCAATATGTTCACCCGTATCGGTATCTTTGTACTCTGCAGCGCGCCCCAATCGTTCTACTAAGTCTACATGTGCTTGTTTTAGCTGCTCGGCTTGTACTAAAGAAAGATGTGTTTTTACCCTTGCCTTTACAATAGCAGGGCTAATAGGTTTGGTTATGTAATCAACTGCACCTAAAGAAAACCCTTCTGATTCATCTTGCTCTTGTGTAAGTGCGGTAACAAAAATAACTGGAATATGTGCGGTTGTAGGATTAGCTTTTAAAATTTTACACACTTCAAAGCCATTCATATCTGGCATCATAACATCAAGTAAAATGAGGTTCGGTGGATCATTTTCAATTAATTGCAGTGCTAATGGCCCCGATTTAGCGAACGACAAACGGTAGTTACTCGCTAAAACCTCGCGCATTACTTTTAAATTCGCAGGTTCATCATCGACGATTAATATTCGCGCCTGACTTATAGATTGATCCATCGTCGTCCTCAGAAGAGCTAATTATTAAGCGTTGTTAATAATGCATTGAGCTCTATTTTTGCATTATCAAATTCAAATTCATTAAACTGTTCACAAATGCTTAAAATAGCATTTTTGTGCTGTTCTGGTGTTATTCTCTCAATATAACTTAATAACGTATCGTCCAACTCTGCTCGTTTAGCTTGACTAAGTAAAAGGGTTAATTGGTGAATAAATTCAGTATTTGACACGGTTACTTTTTGTAATTTATTCTCTTGAGGAGCAATACGTAAGTGTGATAATTCATCTGCTAGCTGCTGCCACTCTTGGTGGCATTGTAATATGCACTGGGCATAGCTAGTTGTATCACGCTGCTTTTCAGCTTGAGCAACTAAGTCAGACAAATTATTAAGCGCTAAGTTACCTGCAAGACCTTTTAAATTATGCAGAATTTGAGCATGGTGTTTATAGTTTAGCTTATTGGTCGCTAAGGTTTGCATACTATTTTGATGCTGAGCTAAAAAGAGCGCGACTTCTTTGAGGTGCTTTTCTTTACTGCCCCACATTTTCTCGCCTTTAGCTAAATCTATACGGAGTTTTGAGTCAATCGGATCTGCAGTTTCTAACTGGCTTATAGCAAGCCCAAGCACTCTTGCTATTTCGTAGTTGAGCTGGTTTATGTCAACGGGTTTCGTTGCAAAACCATTCATACCCGCTTGTTTAGCTGTTAGCTTATCTTGTTGCAACACACTGGCTGTTAAAGCAATTATAGGGGTTTGCTCAAGTTGCTTTTGCTGCTCTAAAGAGCGAATTGATGCCGTAGCACTGATCCCATCGCACTTAGGCATATGAATATCCATTAAAATAATATCAAAGCGATGTTGATTAAATATCTCAATGGCCTCAAAGCCATTATTAGCTTTTCTTACCTGATGCCCAGCTTGTGAGAGCATAATGGTGAGTAGCTCAATATTTTGTTCAATATCATCGACCACTAAGATTTTTAATGGTGGTAAATTAAATACGTTTTTACTAATGGTCTGTACCTGACTTTTCTCGCCTTTTTCAAGCGCAACAGTAAAAGAAAAACAGCTACCTTGGGCAAGGGTACTTTGTGCATATATTTTGCCGCCCATTAATTCAACGAGCTGCTTACTAATCGTTGTTCCAAGCCCTGTGCCACCAAATCGGCGAGTTGTGGTGCCGTCTGCTTGCTCAAAAGGTTTAAAGATAGCCTCAAGACGATCTTTTTCAATACCTATACCTGTGTCTTGTACTTCAAATAAAATAGGATGATTGGGGTTATGAGTAACCGACAAAGTAACATGGCCTCGTTCGGTAAACTTTATCGCATTGCCGATTAAATTGGTTAGCACTTGGCGTAAACGCGTATCGTCACCAAAATAAAATGGATTCACATTGTCAGCTATTTTTAAATTGAGTTTTAGGTCTTTACGTTTTGCATCCAGCCAAAATGTAGACACAATATTGTCGAGTAATTCTTGCAAGTTAAAATGTACATTTTGAATTTCGAGTTTGCCTTTTTCTAACTTTGCTGAGTCGAGGATATCGTTAAGTAAGTGCAACAAAGAACGCGCGGCGTTATTAACAGTAATTATTTGCTTCTGTTGATCTTTATTAAGCGGGCTATCTATCAAAATATCACTAAAGCCAATAATTGCATTCATGGGGGTACGTATCTCATGACTCATATTTGCCATAAAAGACTGTTTAGCTTGCGCGGCTACTTCAGCCTCGTATTTTGCTTGTTTTAAGCTTTGCTCATATTCATAGCGTTTGGTTATATCAACTAAAACGCCATCAACCCAGCGGGCATCATTTTTAGAGTTAGTGACAATACTTGCTTGATCCAGTACCCAAATAATATTGCCGTTGCGATGGCGAATGCGGTATTCAATTGAGTATTGACTGGTTGATGCAACCGCTTGATCAATGGCTAAAGAAATAGCCGCTTCATCTTCTTTAACAATCAGCTCGGCAAAGGTAATACGCTGCTCAGTAAACTCTTCAGCGCGATAACCCGTTAGTTCATAGACGCTTGGGCTTATAAATAACATACTCCAGTGTTCATCTAACAAGCAGCGAAATACAACACCGGGCATATTGTTCATCAAGGTACGATATTGTCGCTCTTTTTCAATTAAGCTTTGTTGTAATGCTTTTTGTTCAGTTAAATCGGTAATAAAGCCAACAAATAGTGTTTCAGTTTGCAATTGCTTTACTTCACCAATCCCTAGTCGAATTGGAAATTGATGACCATTTTTATGTTTTGCCCACACATCACGATTAACGCCAATCACACGCTTTACTTCATGGTTTGTGGTGTTTTTTAAAAAAGCATCGTGTTGATTAGCAATATCATCAGCCATCAATATTTTTACATTTAGGCCAATGACCTCATTATCTTTCCAGCCAAAAATTGTTTCTGCGGCCTTATTAAAGCTTAAAATGGTACCTTTAATATTGATAGTGACAATGCCATCAATGGCAGTTGATAAAATCGCATCAAGACGAGACTCTTCAGCAGATTTTTTCCCTAACAGCATTCTGTAGCGGATCATGCCATTGATGATCACAACCACCGCTGTTAATAAAAGCGTGGCAAACGACACACTAATAGCGATAAAGGTTAAGTGCGATTGATTTGTTTGCTCGTTAATTATCGGAGTGGTTGCAATAAATCGCGCAGCGGCCATGCCCATATAGTGCATGCCAGCCACGGCAAGCCCCAGAATAAGCGCACAAATAATACGATTATGCACCGGCGTTAATTTTTTAAAGTATGCAGGTAAATGAAAACGTACATAGAGGCTGATGAAAGAGAGCAGCACTGCCACAACAATTGAAGCGCTAAACCATATTGGATCATAACGAAGTAACGGACTTAATTGCATTGCGGCCATACCACTGTAATGCATTGTGCCAACACCCGCGCCAAATAAAAGTGAGCTTAGAATTAAATTGATAATACGAGGGTGGGTGCTATATGTTTTTAAACAAGAAAAAGCAATGGTACACGCCAGTAAAGCCGGTATAAACGACACAAAAGTGAGTGTGGGATCGTATTCAATTGTAGTGCACAAAGAAAACGCGAGCATAGCAATAAAATGCATACTCCATACCCCCCCAGCAAGGACTAAGGCTGCGGTTATATTGGCTAACTTTCGATAAGATTTAAAATGTGTATTATTTGCTAAATCGATAACGTGCAAAGAAAAATAAGCTGCAAAAATTGCGGTGAGTATAGATAGTGTCACTAAACTTGGGTCGTATACACCATTAATAATTAGGCTTGGATCTGGTTGGTTTATAAAAAAATTAGATAGCATCAATCATTCACATAATAACTCTTAAACCCAGTCTAATATAAACGCAACAATAATCACAAGGTATTGAGCTCTAAGTTACAACAGCAACGTAAGTGTTTTAAGCTCTAAACTTACTATTCATTGAGAATTACTACATGCATTGGTATTAATATGGCATTTAGTAGGGATTATTTATAGATCAGCCGTTATGGTACAAGGTAAAATAAAGCCCAGTGTTTAATTATAACTAGGCAGCATTCATTGTTGGATTACACTTTAAAGCGAAGTAAACGAAGAAAAACAGTAGCGATCAAAGTCGCACAACGAGAACTTACGGTGTATGCGCCCCATTTTGTAACGAAAACACAAATTAATGAATGGCTGTTGAGTAAACAGGGCTGGATTGATGCTCAGTTACATAAGCAACAAATTCAAGCCGATACACGACAGTTTCCACTCAAAACCCATAGCATTAAACTATTTAATGAAGCTGTAAATGTGCAATTTGAAAATGCAGCACGCACTCAATGGCAGCAGCACAATGAAAACCAAACGCTGTTACTGAGTATTTCTTCACGTGTGAAGCATCGAACGCAAATGTATCAAAGTTTGCTAGAGCAGTTTTTGCATGAGAAGTTAGAAAGTTATATTGAAATGCGAGTTAACGACTATTGTCAGCTGATGGGTGAAAAGCTACCGAGTAATGTTCGTATTCAATTGTATAAGCGTCGCTGGGGCAGTTGTAACCGCAGGCGTGAACTGACCTTCAACTTGCACTTGGCAAGCGCACCTACATGGATAATTGACTACGTGATTGTGCATGAGTTAGCGCATTTAAAGTATTTAAATCACAGTGCACAATTTTGGCATCGTGTAGGATTATTTTATTCAGAACACAAAAAAGCAAGCGCTTGGTTAAATAAGCATGGCATTAGTTTACAATGGGTTTTTGAGTAATTAGGACATAAAACGAGGTAGTAAAGAGAAGTGGTGGAGGGAGCTGGATTCGAACCAGCGAAGGCTGAGCCGTCAGATTTACAGTCTGATCCCTTTGGCCGCTCGGGAACCCCTCCACACTAATTTTTATTGCATTTGGCCCCACTTAACTTAGCCTAAGAAAAGTGGTGGAGGGAGCTGGATTCGAACCAGCGAAGGCTGAGCCGTCAGATTTACAGTCTGATCCCTTTGGCCGCTCGGGAACCCCTCCAATGCAACGCGGCAGATAATAGCAAACTTCTTATTTAAGTAAAGAAAAAAGCTAAAGAAAATTCAAATTTAGCCGATAAATACTTATTAATTAGTTAAATAGGCTAAAGTCTATGCATATTGGTGATTTGTTAATCACGGAGAGCCAGTTAAAAACGAGGCTTAATGAAAGTGTGCACGATAACCGCCGAGGCGAGTTTGCACTTTTATTAGCAATGCTCTCTCATGATGCGCTTGATTTTAGTGAGTTTCACTTACCTAAAAGTGATGCAAGTGGTTATCAAGCCGATGAAGAGACCTTGAGAAAGCAATTTGGTGCGGGCCCAAAGCAGCCATTAGCGCCAGATACCTTTAATATGTTAATTGGCAAAAATAACACGGAACTTTTAGCAAAAATGGGAAGCGCTATAGGGATGAGTGATATTAAGTTAACTCAGTGCTTAAAGCCTGAACCGTTAAATATTCGAGATGATAAAAATCATATTCCGCTTAACGTGATTGATAATTGTGAACTGGCGGTTCGTCGGCGAATTAAAAACAGTGATATGCCGCTCTCAAATATGCAAATGGATGCCGCAGCATTTTATGATGATTTACAAAATGAAGCCCTCCACCAGCCATTACATTTGTTTAGTGCCTAATTAAATTACATTAAATGCAGTTTTTTAAACGCCATTAGATTGTAATAAACTGTGTTTATATTAGTGGTTTTGTAGGTGCTTTATTTTAATAACCGATTTAATATAAAAAAAGCATCCAAAATTTAAATGCAATTGCTATAATGGCGCAAATGGTATGACATTAAATGCCATTATCATTAAACCAAGGTAATTAGGAACGTAATGAAGAAAACATTCACGCTGAATCATGAGAAAATCAAATACCCTCGTATGGTTGATGCTGCAAAGCATGAAGTGAAAAAATATTTGAAAAGAGAACGTAATAAAACTTTACCTGTTGATGCCGACTACTGGGCATTTGATTGTAAGTTTGGTAACACGGCTGAAGAGGCCCAAGTGGTTCACGTTGCTGAAATTAACAATCACATCAGTGAAATTGAAAAGCAAGGTTTAACCTCTTTCTACTTAGAGATTTTAGCAAGACCTGCACAACGTCAAGACTTCGATGAAGGTGATGACGAATAAAGCGCTAAGTTGCGTTTAGTGTAGTTTTTGAAAATGGGCCAAGTGGCCCATTTTTTGTGGTTGTTACTTATACACTATGACACTTTTTATACTTTTTATTACTGCCGCAAGGACAAGTATCATTGCGTTTCACTTTAATATCAGCAACCGGTGTGATCTCACCATCAAGGTATCGCCACTGTTCATCTTCTTTAATAAATCTTGAATGCTCAGCCAGCTCGCAATACAAGTCTTGATAAAAGTAATGGGCTTTAAACTTTACAAACCCTGTTTCATCATTATAACCAGAATCTAATACGGTTAAGTTTATAAAGCGGCAACTAGTTGCAAAGTCCTTAATTTCTGATAGTGAGTTTTCAGCTTGCTTTTCTTTTGCGTAACTTTCACGAACAAAAGCCGCGTTTTTAACCGCATATGCACTGTAGCGAGCACGCATAAGTTGCTCAGGTGTTTGTGGCTGTTTGGTTTTTAAATGAAAAGGTTCACAGCAATCAGCATAAAGTTGCTGACTGCCACAAAAACATAGTAGGGCGTTAGAGGTCATAATAAATGTACTGTGTATTAAAACGCTAGTTTACCAAGCTTATTGCGTTAGTGAAATCTCAGCTTGAGCGCTTTTTTTGCTAAAGCAATACAGCTTAGTGCGTGTATGGCTCAGGTTTAATGATAACTGTGATAGTTGCTGATTATTTATTATGTCGGTCCAGGTGATCACCGCTGCAAAATTTCCATTGTGAAGTGCAGAACTTAAAACATACTCTATATTAACTAAATGTTTTTGGCGTATAACTAATAATTTACTGGTATCAATTGAACATGAATCAAGTAACGCTTTACTAGGTACATGGTCTGGCGCAATTAAAAGTGTCCATGCATTTAAGCTATTGTATTGGTGTAATACTTTTAATAATTCAAACGTCGCTGAAATCTCATCTTCAATTTGTACAACGTTAACACAATCAGATTGGTCATCTTGTTGGTAGCTCTTAACTGTTCTTACGGTAATAGGCTGTAACATAATCGTCTCACTCACTGGGTTTTTATACAGTACATGTATACAGTAGTTTATACAGTTGTTTGGTGCAAGTGTTTTTTGCTATTTTTTTGTACAGTTATTCAGCTGAGCACGATAATGAAACTATTTAAAAATAAATAGTTCATATATAACAATAGATTATAATTTTTGGGGATGAATACTTTTGACGGTAGCTTTTTAATCTATAACTAAATGAATCTTGAAATGCATGAGATATACAGTAGTTTAAAAATTAAGCGTTGTTGCATTTAACTTATAAAACGCTTAATCAATTTACAGATAGAATGAGTTACTAGGTAGTAAAACTATTTTTCGTGACTTATAGGGATCAAATGTGAAAATTGTAACTGATGAATTTGTTCATATAAGCTGGCGGCATAACACTGGGCGTCTTTAAGTCGTTTGGTACTAATGTGTTTGCGTATATCGCTCATTGCCTCTATTGCTGGCTCATATCCTTGGCTACTAGCTAAGCTGAGCCACGCAGCCCCATGAAATACACTTTGTGGCACACCTTGGCCTTTAATGAAAAATAGCCCTAAGTAAAACTGTGCACGATAGTTTCCTGCCATTGCTGCTAAACGCATCCATTTTGCGGCTAAGGCGCCTTGTTCATTTTTAAGGTAATAAAGAGCTTTATTTAATGTGTCTTGATCGGTGTTTTTAGAGCTCGCAGGGGGATTTGCATCGCTTGGTTGCGTTACAAAAGAAAGAATGTTGTCTAATTGTTGCTCTAAGTCTTGGCCACTTGGTGTCGTTTTGATCATGCTACTTCGTTTGTTATTTTAATCACTTAGCTAGTTTAGTATATAGCAAGGTAAAATGTCCTGTAAAAAGTTATTTTTATGCTAAAATCTCGCCACTTTTTACAACCACAAGTTTATTATGCTCGAAGCCTTATTCAAAATCCGTGCAAATGATTCTTCGGTTCGCCGTGAATGTATTGCCGGTATGACTACATTTATTACGATGGTTTATATCGTATTCGTTAACCCAGCTATGCTTGCAGAAGCAGGCATGGACCAAGGTGCTGCCTTTGTTGCAACCTGTATTGCCGCTGCAATAGGGTGTTTTATTATGGGGTTGTGGGCCAATTATCCATTGGCATTGGCACCGGGTATGGGATTAAATGCATTTTTTACCTATGGCGTGGTGCTAGGTATGGGCTATAGCTGGCAAGCAGCGCTGGGCGCGGTGTTTATGTCAGGGTGTATATTTTTAATATTAAGCTTATTTAAGGTGCGAGAGTGGATTATTAATGCAATCCCCCTGGTGCTCAAACAAGCAATAGCAACCGGTATTGGTGCATTCTTGGCACTTATTGCGCTGAAAAGTGCAGGTATTATTGTATCAAGCCCAGCAACACTTGTGCAGCTAGGCGATATAACATCACCGGGTCCGCTATTAGCTATTTTTAGTTTTTTTATTATTGCGGCATTACTTTATCGCGATTTTAAAAGCGGTGTATTAATTAGTATTTTACTCGTTACCGCGATAGCAGTGTCGATGGGGTTAGTTGAATATCATGGTGTTGTTGCAATGCCACCTTCAATAATGCCAACTTTTATGCAACTTGATTTTAGTGCTGCTTTTGAACTGTCTATGTTGAGTGTTATTTTTGCGTTTCTATTTGTTGATTTATTTGATACCTCAGGTACGTTGGTAGCGGTTACTCAAAAAGCGGACCTAGCAGATAAAAACGGCAATATGCCGCGCTTAGGTCGCGCATTAAGCGCTGATAGCACTGCAACCATTGCCGGTGCAATGCTGGGAACTTCAACAACAACTTCTTATATAGAGTCTGTAGCGGGAGTATCAGTGGGGGGCCGAACGGGCTTAACGGCTGTAGTTGTAGGTTGCTGCTTTTTATTAATGATGTTTTTTGCACCTTTGGCACAAATGGTACCAGCATACGCAACAGCAGGGGCAATCTTATATGTATCTGTTCTAATGCTACAAAACTTAAAGTTTGTAAACTGGGATGATATGACCGATGCAATTCCAGTGAGTGTTGTATTGTTAATGACTCCATTGACCTTTTCAATTGCACACGGTATTGCATTGGGTTTTATTTCTTATACAGCGGTTAAAGTACTGTGTGGTAAAAAAGATCAGGTAAGTATTAGTGTTTGGATTTTAACGGCACTGTTTATTATTAAGTTTGCATTTTTATCTTAATGCTTCTGTTAAATAGCTAGATTTAGTTTGGGTATGTAAATTTATATAGTGACTAAATTTCAGTTATAAAAAAGCCCATACAGTTGTATGGGCTTTTTATTAGGTAATGAATTACCATTTCTTTTTCGGTGCAAACAGTACGTCTAAATCATCTTGCTCTTGTTCGTTCTTTTTCTTTAATGATGTAGCGTTTGATGCCTTTAATTCAGTGCTTATTGTTTCTAGATAGCCTTCAACTTCAACTCGTTTTGCAGTAATGTAATCATCATTAAATGACACACTGTTTAGCGTCGTCGATGCTTTTTCAAAGTACTGCCTAGCAGAGCCTACCATACCGGCTGTTTGAGCTGCTAGACCACGTTTTATCTGGCTTTCAATGTTGATTCTTAGTTGTAGCTTCTCAAGGCGTTTGTCTTCTGCAATAAACGCTTGGCTGTCAACTTTCCCCTTGTTGTGCTCAGAACGGATAATAGTACGGAGCTTTTTTATACCCTGTATTAGTGATATCAGTTGCTTGTCATTACCTGGCAAAACAAAACCATCCGAGCCGTCTTGAATCGGATTTTGTAGTCGCTCTTTTGCTTCTTTTAAGCGGTTTTTTAGTCCGCTACCACCGCTTGAAATAGACACCATATTACTTAGCGCATCATGAATACGACGTTGTAATATTCGCTGAGTTGCTTCTGAAAGAGGGATATTAGCGCTATTCATTAACGCCTCTTCAGTTTCTTCAATGATAGCTTTTTGTTTTGTTAGCTCTTTACGTCGTTCAGCTTCTTGTTTTTCTTTGTGTTGTTGAACAGCACTAACCCACAGTGCAATGACGATAAGCGCAACAATTAATACAATTATAATGGAAACGATCATGTTATAATTCTCAAATTCTTAACCTTATTATCTAATCTTACATTAAATATATAAAAGGTGGGAAACTTTGCGCCGATTAACTAAAAAAAACACCATGCATAAAGCGTTTAAATCTTAATGTGTTATGTTTTGTTTGCTGATAATCATTGCTATCTCAACTTTATTTATTGTGTTAACCTGAAATTTCAATAAATTAATTGTTACATTGTGTAACCTTAATCAGCCTTTTATATAGTTACCTATTAATTAGGGTGCGCTTTTATCTGTCAATGTGAATTATAACGAAACTACATAGCCATGAAATTACAACAACTTAGATATATCGTAGAAGTTCAAAATCATAAATTAAATGTTTCAGCTACCGCTGAGAGTTTATTTACCTCCCAGCCTGGTATTTCTAAGCAAGTACGTATGTTAGAAGATGAACTAGGTGTACAAATTTTTGGCCGTAGTGGTAAACATTTAACTCACGTTACAGGTGCTGGCGAAGAAATCATTAACATATCGCGAGAAATACTCTCAAAAGTTGAGGGTATTAAAGCGGTTGCTAATGAACATACGCTGCCCGATCAAGGTAAACTTAATATTGCGACTACGCACACCCAAGCACGTTATGCGTTACCAAGCGTAATTCAAGGCTTTACCCAAAAATACCCAGCAGTGTCACTGCATATGCACCAAGGTACGCCGCAGCAAATATCGGATGCAGCTGCGCGCGGTGATGCAGATTTTGCGATTGCTACTGAAGCACTGCACTTATATTCAGATTTAGTTATGTTGCCTTGTTATCACTGGAATCGCAGTATTGTGGTTGCTAAAGATCACCCCCTTGCGAAAAAAGTCGATAACTTAACGGTGGCAGATATAGCGCAGTATCCTTTGATCACTTATGTATTTGGTTTTACTGGTCGCTCAGAGCTTGATAAAGCATTTAACGCCTATGGGCTTGAGCCGCATATTGTATTTACCGCCACCGATGCCGATGTTATTAAAACGTATGTGCGCCTGGGATTAGGTGTCGGTGTGGTTGCATCTATGGCAATTGACCAGGTAAACGACAGCGACTTAGTGTGCATTGATGCTAGCCATTTATTTGAAGCAAGCACCACTAAGATTGGTTTTAGAAAAGGTAGCTTTTTACGTACCTACATGTATGACTTTATCGAACGTTTTGCACCGCATTTAACCAAAGAGCGAGTAGAGCGAGCAAGTTTGCTGCGTAATCAAGACGATGTTGATAAATTATTTGCTGATATCGAATTGCCAGTTAAATAACCGCCATAAACAGTAATGAAAAAGCCGCTTAGTTTTGCAACTAAGCGGCTTTTTTTATGCTATCTAATTAGCACTCGATAATGTTAACAGCTAATCCACCGCGAGCGGTTTCTTTGTATTTTGTTTTCATATCGTTACCGGTATCGAGCATGGTTTTAATTACTTTATCAAGCGATACTTTTTGTTCTCCACTACCGCGAATAGCAAGACGAGAAGCATTAATTGCTTTAATAGCGCCCATTGCATTACGCTCAATACAAGGTACCTGCACTAAGCCGCCCACTGGGTCGCAGGTCAATCCTAAGTTATGTTCCATGCCAATTTCAGCGGCATTTTCTACGTGTACCACGTTACCACCAACAATTTCAGTCAGCGCACCAGCAGCCATTGAACAGGCAACACCAACTTCACCTTGGCAACCCACTTCAGCACCTGAGATAGAGGCATTTTTTTTGTATAAAATACCAATAGCGGCCGCGGTTAATAAATACCGAGTAGCAATGTCGCGATCAACTTCTTTGATAAAAGTATGATAGTACATTAATACGGCAGGTAGGATACCAGCTGCACCATTTGTTGGTGCAGTAACCACACGACCGCCTGCTGCATTTTCTTCATTCACTGCTAATGCGAATAAATCAACCCAATCCATAGCACGAAGTGGATCGTTACTCACTTCTACATTGAGCTTTAAATATAAGCTTGGTGCACGGCGTTTTACTTTCAAACCACCAGGTAAAATACCTTCGGTACGCATACCACGTTCAATACAGGCTTTCATTACTTGCCAAATATTAAATAATTCATCTTTTATGGCTTCTTCACTGCGTAAGGTTTTTTCGTTTTTCATCATTAACGTTGATACGCTGTAACCCGACTCTTTACACATTTCGAGTAATTCTTTAGCCGTTCCAAACGGGAACGGGGCAGGGTTTTCTTCGCGAATATCTAAGGCCGCTTGTTTTTCTTTTTCAAACTCTTCATCTGTAACAATAAACCCGCCACCAATAGAGTAGTAAACTTTGCTATATACTTTTTCGTCATTGTTATAGGCAATAATTTCCATTGCGTTGGAATGTTTAGGGAGTGTTTTTCTGCGATGAAAAACAATAGCGCCTTGTTTAGGGAATTTAGCTTTATGAGTTTGGTTTAGATAAATAACCTGCTCATTTTCTATTTTTGCTAAAATATCGTCCACTAAATCGGCATCAATGGTTTCAGGATCATAACCGGCTAGGCCAAGGATCACTGCTTTTCCCGAACCATGACCAACACCTGTTTGCCCCAGTGAGCCGTAAAGCTCTACTTTTACATCGGTTACATTTGCTAATAGTTGTTGCTCATCTAGGTCATTAACAAATAAGCGTGATGCACGCATTGGGCCGACGGTATGTGACGATGAAGGGCCAATACCAATGCTAAACATGTCAAATGCACTGATCATAATGTGTGTCTCTACTTAGTTTTCTCAGCATTAAGCTGTTCTTTGAACGGTCGACTATAATAACGTGGAAATGCAGGTGTGTAACCCTTATTAGCAAAGATTTAAACTGGTATGGCGAGTTGTTTTGTAAAGTTTTTAATAATGCTGGCTGTGGCACCCCACAAAAGCCCGTGAGGAGTGATAAAGCCATTTAAAGTTAGGGCTCTTCCATTACGTTCAAAGGGGATTGGTTGCCAATTAGCTTCGTTGTTCAGTGCTTTTATAGAGAGTAAAAAGCTGGCTTGTACTTCGTTATGATCGTTCTCCCATACCGTTTCTTTTTTAATTAAGCCCACAAAAGGACGTATAGTAAATCCAGTAAGGGTAGAGTATTCCGGCAGCTGGCCTAAAACTTGAACATTATGCGGGGGAATGTTTAGCTCCTCATGTAATTCACGCAGTGCCGTGGTGCGCAGGTTAACATCATTAATTTCAAATTTACCACCCGGTAAACAAATCTCCCCAGGGTGGTGATGTAAATAGGTTGGCCGCTTACACAATAAAACATGTGCTTCGTTATCTATATCAATCAAAGGTAGCATCACTGCACTGGCGCGCTTTTTTTTATTATCTTTGAGCTGATCCACGGCTAAACTGCGGTTTAATTGAAAACGAGCCGAAATGGTTTCACTATTCAAAGCGACCTTCATTTAATATAGGGAGTATTTTATTTACTTTATCGTATGTTTCTTGATATTCCAATTCGACTTTTGAATCAGCAACAATGCCACCGCCAGCCCAACAATGTATTTGCTGATGATGAGTAACTAAAGTTCGAATGGTAATACTGGTATCCATATTACCGCAGGCGCTAATATAGCCAATAGAGCCACAATAAATACTGCGTCTGTGTGGCTCCAGCTCTTCTATTATTTCCATTGCGCGCACTTTTGGTGCCCCGGTAATAGACCCTCCAGGGAATGCAGCTTCAAGTTGATCGACTGCTGTTTTTCCTTCATCAAGGATGGATGTAACTGTACTTACCAAATGGTGTACTGCCGGAAAGCTTTCAATAGCAAATAAAGAAGGTACAACAACAGAGCCCGGTTTTGCGACTTTACCTAAATCATTTCGTAGCAGGTCTACTATCATGACATTTTCAGCGCGGTCTTTACTGGAGTTTGCCAGTAATGTGGCTTGTTTGGCATCTTCTAAAGCATCGGCTTTACGTGGTAGCGTGCCTTTAATAGGTTTTGTTTCTACCTTGTTGTCGTGCACTGCAATAAAACGCTCGGGTGATATTGATAAAATAGCGCCTTGCGGATGATTTATAAAACTAGAAAAAGGCGCTTTATTGGCCTGCGTTAATTTAACATAGGCCGCCCAAGGAGACCCTTGGTAATGTGCGCTAAAACGCTGCGCTAGGTTAATTTGATAACAATCACCACTTTTTAAGTATTCTTCAATCGCGGCAAACTTTTCGCTATAACTCCTCTGACTCATATTTGACTGCCACTGTGATGTAAGCGAAAAGCTTTCATGTTTAGGTGGTTGCGCTAAATGCTGCTGATACTGCGAGAGACGATTTACATTGGGTTGCGAAATATAAAACCACTTACGCAGTTGTTTATCGTAAATCAGTGCATCAAGGTAAAGTCCAACGGCCATTTGCGGTAAATCAATATCGTTTAAAGCACTGTTTGGCAGTTGCTCTATGGTACGCCCTAAGTCATAACCAAAATAACCAAGCCAGCCACCGTTAAAGGGTAAATTGTTAGCGGCTTTTGTTGTATCGAGCTTTGCTAATTCATCGTTCATTATTTCAAAGCAGCTTTTAGCACTCGCTTGGTTATTAAAAACAGTTTGATTATTTTTAACTTCCAGGGTGCTTTGAGGTTCAATCGCAATCATGTCAAAACGACTGTTAATGTGATCGCTATCACCCGAATCTAGCAAAATAGCGTAGGGTAAATGAGCAAAATGCGAAAATACCTCTATACAATTTTGTGATATGGCTAATTCAACACAATTTTTTTTATTGTTTAGCATTTACTACCCCTTTAAGAACTGGCTCGAAACGGGCTGGGAGGGTATCATAAGTCAAATTTTTTTGGCAGCGTTTAGTGAGCGCTGTGGTTGAAAACAGTTCGAACCACCGTCACGGGTTTGATAAAGCTTACGTACAGCGTGCGTAACAACAACTTAAGGAACCACTATGAGTACAATTCGTCAGCAAGACTTTATTGATAGCATCGAAGATGCTTTGCAATATATCTCGTTTTACCACCCTCTTGATTTTGTTCAAGCGCTAGAAAAAGCGTATAACAAAGAGCAAAGCAAAGCCGCTAAAGATGCGATTGCACAAATCTTAATTAACTCGCGTATGTCGGCAGAAGGTAAGCGTCCGCTGTGCCAGGATACTGGGATCATCACCTGTTTCGTAAAAGTAGGTATGGATGTTAATTGGGATAAAACCGACTTAACAGTACAACAAATGGTTGATGAGGGGACGCGTCGTGCGTACTTAAATCCAGATAACCCATTGCGTGCATCGATTGTTGCCGACCCTGCGGGAACACGTAAAAATACTAAAGATAATACGCCATCAGTGGTACACATTGACTTAGTTGCAGGCGATAAAGTTGAAGTGATGGTGGCTGCTAAGGGTGGTGGCTCAGAGAACAAAAGTAAAATGGTGATGTTAAACCCATCTGACGATGTGGCCGAGTGGGTAGAAAAAACGTTACCAACAATGGGGGCGGGTTGGTGTCCACCAGGTATGCTAGGCATAGGTATTGGCGGCACAGCAGAAAAAGCTGCGGTAATGGCCAAAGAGTCATTAATGGATCCGGTTGATATTCATGAGCTTATTGAGCGCGGTGCAGAAACAACAGAAGAAAAACTGCGTTTAGAAATTTTTGATCGTGCGAATAAGTTAGGCATTGGTGCTCAAGGCCTTGGCGGCTTAACTACGGTTGTTGATGTTAAAATTAAAACGGCGCCTACTCACGCGGCTTCAAAGCCTGTGGTTATGATCCCAAATTGTGCAGCGACCCGCCACGTACACTTTACGCTTGATGGTTCAGGCCCTGCGAATTTAAAAGCACCTAAATTAGAAGATTGGCCAGAAGTGACTTTCGAAGTGGGTGAGGGCACACGCCGTGTTAATTTAGATACTCTTACTAAAGAAGACACTAAAGAATGGAAAATGGGTGAAACCGTTTTACTCTCAGGTACTATTTTAACGGGTCGAGATGCTGCTCATAAACGTCTTCAGGATATGATCAACTCAGGGGAAGGTTTACCTGAAGGTGTTGATTTTGATAACAAGTTTATTTACTACGTTGGCCCTGTGGATGCAGTAGGCGATGAAGCAGTAGGCCCAGCGGGTCCTACAACGGCAACTCGTATGGATAAATTTACCGACATGATGTTAGAAAAAACCGGCATCGTAGGTATGATTGGTAAAGCTGAACGAGGCCCAGCAACGGTTGAGTCTATTAAAAAGCACCAGTCAGTGTATTTGATGGCGGTAGGTGGTGCGGCATACTTAGTATCTAAAGCAATTAAAAAAGCACGTGTTGTTGCCTTTGAAGATTTAGGTATGGAAGCTATCTACGAATTTGAAGTAGAAGATATGCCAGTAACGGTTGCCGTTGACAGCGAAGGTGAAAATGCTCACACCCAAGGTCCTGCAATTTGGAAAGCAAAAATTGAAGAACTAGATAGTAAAATGAAGTAAGTTTTCTGCATAAACAGCAATTATAAAAGCGAGCACCCCGTGCTCGTTTTTTTTATTTTTAAAATTTGCAGATACTTAAACACCTCAGACCAGTTTGTGCTGCACAGGCAGTTTTTGTATAACCCATTGTATTTTATGATGTAGTGTTCTTTTTCAAGATGTACTATTAAGTTTACATATAAATTCAAAGTGACGTTCACGTAAGCGTAAACTTTAACCGCGATGACGTTTTTAGCTTTTATACTTAACAATATAATTATTATTAAATTTTTTATGCATATTTATCGCGATAAATCGTTTTATTTTTCTATTGAGTGCGGTTTATTTGGTTTATCTACTCATAGTGTGGCGAACCATCAACTGAAGTGATAAAGTCTCGTCAATTTGTAGCGTGCTTGCCCAAAAGGGCTCATTATTTTCGGAGTATTTATAGTGGTTGTATTTAATCAAGTTGAATTTGATAACCATGAACAAGTGGTTTTTTGTTCAGACAAAGCGTCTGGTTTAAAGGCTATTATTGCGGTACATAACACAAATTTAGGCCCAGCTGTAGGTGGTTGTAGAATGTGGGATTATGCCAACGATGAGGATGCAGTTTACGACGTATTGCGCTTATCAAAAGGGATGACCTATAAAAATGCTGTGGCACGCTTGCCATTTGGTGGTGGTAAGTCAGTTATTATTGGCAATGCAAAAGAGATCAAGTCTGAACAGTTGTTTCGTGCATTTGGTCGTCAATTAGAGCGTTTAAATGGCAGCTACTACTCAGCAGAAGACGTAAATATCACGTGTGATGATGTGGCGTTAATGAACAAAGAAACAAATTACGTGCTAGGCCTTGAAGGCAAAAGTGGTAACCCATCGCCATTTACAGCTTACGGCACGTTTTTAGGTATGAAAGCAGCGCTTCATCATCAGCGCGGCATTCAAGATTTCTCAGGTATTAAAGTGGCTGTGCAAGGTTTAGGTGCGGTGGCTTATGGATTATGTAAGCACTTGGCTGAAGCTGGTGCAGAATTATTTGTTACCGATATTAACCAAGCAGCGGTAGAGCGTGTAGTCAACGATTTTGGTGCAACAGCGGTTGGTATTGATGAAATATACGACTTAGATGTTGATGTGTATGCGCCTTGTGCGTTAGGTGCCACTATTAATGACACAACGATCCCTCGTTTAAAAGCAACTATAATAGCAGGTTGTGCAAATAATCAGCTTGCAGAATCACGCCATGGTGAAATTATACGTGAAAAAGGTATTTTATACGCACCAGATTATGTAATAAATGCAGGCGGTATTATTAACGTGTATTACGAAACAGCGCCTGAAGGTTACAGTAAAGAGGCGTCTAATAAACACGTAGAGAAAATTTTCGATACATTAAGCGAAATCTTTACCCGTAGTGAAAAAGAACAAAAATCAACGCATTTAATTGCTGATGAGCTTGCTCAAGAAATTATTGAAAACGGACTTTAAGTTTTTATTTAGTTCAACTAAGGAGCGAATATCGCTCCTTTTTTTATGCCTATATAAGACTTTGGTATAACTACACCCAAAGCATCATTTTAGTTAATGCGAATATAGGCAAAGCGAGGTAAAATTTTACTTTTGCTCTGTGTATAATTTATGTCCTCTGCCGATTTATCTCTTCGGGCTATTGATTTTGATCAGTGGCCGCGCAAACAACATTTTGAATTGTTTCAAAACTTCACTCAGCCTTATTTTAATGTGTGTGTAAGACTCAATGCTAAAAAGCTATATACCGTGTGTAAGCAAACTAATCGTGCTTTTTTTCATGGTTATGTTTATTGCTTATTAAAAGCATGTCATGAGTATGAGCCGATGATGCTGCGTATTGTTAATCAAAAACCTTATTATTTAAACACCATGCGCGCGAGTGTTGTTGAGCTTGCCGATGATGACTCGTTTCGCTTTAGTTATTTTAAACAGCAAAACTCGTTAAATGAGTTTGCTAATAAAGCAAAAGCGATTAGTCATGAAGCAAGGTTAAACCCGCTGTTTTCTGATGCCTTTGCAGCAACTGAAGGACAAGCTGATTTAATTCACGTTTCTGTTTTACCTTGGTTAAACTTTAGCAGCTTTTCGCATGCGTTTACCCAGGGCCAAAGCTGTGGCATCCCTAAATTTGTGTTTGGTCAATACAACCCCGATACAGGCGAAATGCCACTATCAATTGATGTCCATCATGCGTTATTAGATGGACTACATGTGGCTAAGTTCATCCAACAATTACAACATACATTTGATAGTTTGAGTGATAATACTTAATGAAAAAGTTGTAAATCTTATGTTATTATTTGCTGGTGATGTTTTCTAATTAAATTTTCACCTTGATTTTACTCAAATATAAAAACTAATAATTATAAAGGCAGTGTCTGATGAATCGCTTGGTGATTTTATGTTTCTTGTTGGTGATTTTTACTGTTGATGCTCAGCAACAGACTCGGCTGCCGTTGCGCGATTATTTTTTTGAAACGTGGAATACCCGTTCGGGCCTTCCTCACAATAGCATTAATAGCCTTGCACAAACACAAGATGGCTATTTATGGGTAGGTACTTGGGAAGGGCTTGCCCGCTTTAACGGTCAAGAATTTAAACTATTTACCCGCTCAGAAATTACCGATTTGCCTGACTCAGGCGTACGTGCGCTTACCCCCACATCCGATGGCGGCTTACTCATAGCCGGAGCGCGCGGCGGTATTAGTTTATATCAGCACCGACAATGGGACACTCAACCTAATGCCCAAGCAATGGTTAATCACGTATTTAAGAGTAAAAACGAGGATTTGTGGTTGGCACTTGAAAATGATGGTGTGTTTTATCGACCTGCCAAAAGCACTCAAGATATCCCAATAATACAAAACGTCAGTGCTTACAGAATAATTGAAGATAAGCAGGGCACTATATGGGCTGCAACCAGTGATGGGCTGTATAAAATAGTTAACTACACGGCTACATTGATGACTCCACATCATGGTTTGCCGGATGCACCTGTATATACTCTATTGATTACCCGTGAAGGACGCCTTGTTATTGGTAGTGAAAGAGGTGCGCGAGTATTAAATGGCAATGTGTTCGAGTCACCCCATCTACAGCTTAATGCTGAGTCGATTTCTAGTTTATTAGAAGATAACCATGGTGATTTATGGTTTGGCACTATTAATAAAGGGGTATTTAGGCTTAGTGTTGATGGCATAGAACAATTAGATGCTAAAAATGGCTTACCTGCAAACCGCATATTGTCGTTATTGCAAGACAGAGAAAACAGTATTTGGGTAGGTACCAACGCGGGTGTATTTAGATTAAGAGAAGCCCCGTTTTCATCGTGGGGAAAAAAGCGAGGCTTATCTAGCGACTACGTACGCACGGTACTTTCACATTCTGATGGCAGTTTATGGATAGGCGGGAGTACAGGCTTAGATCGGCTGCAAAACAATAAAATCACCCATATTAAAGGAACTAAGCAAGGCTCTCCTTATTCAGTATTGAGCTTACTTGAACAAAGCCAAGGTGATGTTTGGGTCGGTACTTACACTTCAGGTGTTTTAAAGGTGGTTAATAACGAGCTTGTACCTTACTTAAATCGTGATAATGGCCTTGGTAGTAATGAAGTACGCTCGTTACTTTTTGATTCAAAAAATCGTTTATGGGTAGGTTCAGCCATGGGGTTAACGCGAGTTAATACCGACGGCAGCTTAGACCAATTTACTAATGAGAAAGAGTTGCCGAGTGGCTTTATTCTAGCTTTGAGTGAAGATAAGAGGGCAAATATTTGGATAGGAACTGGCAATGGCGTAGTAGTTTACAATACCAATACGGATAAATTTAAACCAATTCAGTTCCCTGAAGCGTTTTCGGCTAAATATGCGTTTGGCTTTTATATTGACGATAAATATACCTGGATGGCGACCGATAGAGGTTTATTGCGTTATCAACATTCAAATGGCCATATGACTATTTTAGGGAGGGAGTTAGGATTACCGGTTGATAAGCTTTTTCAAATTGTGCCCTTTAAAGATTCACTTTGGCTATCAAGTAACCGTGGCATTATTGAAGTTAATTATAAGCAAGTTAATAAGCTACTAGACTCAGCTACAAAAGGTAGTCAGACGCTAGCTTTTCAATTATACGATGAGGGCGATGGCATGCTCAGTGCGCAAGCCAATGGAGGGTCAACGCCTTCGGCTACAGCGCATTCAGATGGTACTATTTGGTTTGCCACCGCAAAAGGGGTGAGTACGGTTAAACCCGCGCGATTAAAAGAAGCCACCGAGATACCGTTACCAACTATTGTAGAAAGTTTTTCTGTAGATGGTAAACCCATGTTATTGCCTGTTGATGGTGACACACTTGTTTTGCCACCTGGAGTTACACGGCTGTCGTTCCATTATGCGGGTTTAAGTTTTATTATGCCGCAGCGATTAAACTTTCAAACAAAAATGAAAGGCTTTAATGATGAATGGGTCGATCGTTTGCACATTGCGACAGCTGAGTATACTAATTTACCCGCGGGAAAATATTCATTTGCAGTGCGTTCTGCCTACCCTAATACCGATTGGCAGCAAAATGACAAAGTGATTCATTTTGAAATTCAATCGCATTTTTGGCAAAAGACCAGCTTTAAGCTATTAGTATTCTTTATTTTTGTTGTTGTTATATACAGCGCATATCGTTATCGCTTGTATCGCTATAAGCAGGTAGAAAAAGAGCTAACTAGCCGAGTGGTAAAGCAAACTCAAGCACTGCAAGAGCAAGCAAGTGCCTTTGCATATCAAGCCACGCATGATCAGCTCACTGACTTACCGAATCGCCGGGCATTTGATGGTTGGCTGGCCGACAACTTTACAGATTTTAAAGCGCGTAATACTCCGCTTGCGATTGCCATTATGGATATTGACCACTTTAAACGCATTAATGATGGTTGGTCTCATTTGATTGGCGATCAGGTTATATGTGAAGTCGCCAATATTCTTAAAGCGCATTGTGAAGGCGAGCAAGAAGTGGCTCGTTGGGGCGGTGAAGAATTCACATTTGTATTTCCTGACATGAATACTGTGCAAGCACAGCAATTATGTGAACAATTACGCAAAGAAATTGAAAATAATGATTTTTCGTCTATTGCCCAGGGGCTTAGTGTAACCGTGAGCTTTGGTGTTTCTGACTCAGATAATGTCGATGATTACGATCGGTTATTATCTCGTGCTGATCAAGCTTTATACAAGGCAAAAAACAATGGCCGAAATAGGGTTGAGTGCATAGCTTCCTAAAAAGAGCTGCTTTAATGCGTTAAATCGTTTTTTCCGACAGCTTTTATCATATAGAGAATTTCAACTTCTTTATTATTTGTGTAGGTTAAGTTAATTCATTAAGTAATTATATGTAAGCATAAGTAATATTAATTAACTTTATTTTAATTTGGGTGCTATACCTTGTGTACCCATTAAGGGTTTTTTTGCTTTTTACTTAAGGAATATAAGATGAAAAACAAGATAATTAATATTACATTCGCAAGTCTTCTAGGGGCCTCACCCGTGGTATTAGCTGAAGGCGATAAGCATGATGACTTTTTGTTTACTAAACAGTCTTTAGCATCACTCAAGCTTAACTCTTTACTGACTATTGATGATACGCAATTTGTGTTTAATGACTCATTATTAAACGAAGATTGGGATAACTTTTTTTCTTTGCATGCGTCAGCAATTGAAGATAAAAAAGAGCTCATTTTACACTGGGCAGGTTATACCAGTATTAATCCAAAAGTAATTTTAGCGCTGATAGAGCAACAAAGTGGCTTACTTTCAAACCCAAATGCTGATATTGAGAACCCTTTAGCTGGTATAACAGACAAGCGTGGTTTTGATGCGCAAGTAAAACACGTAGTGATGAAATTAAGTCAACGCTTTTATGCATATAAGCAGTGGCAAGAGTCACAAGATAAGTTAAAAAAACGAAATCAGGCAACCCAAACTACGAGTAGCACAGCTGCAACTGCGGCTCTAGTAAGTCTGTTTGCAGATAGCGATAGACTGGCATCAAACTCTAAAAATAATCAACAGACTTTGACTGAGTTTTTAGCTACGTTTGACCGTGTATTTCCTAGTAACACTAGTCAATTGCAACGTTCATTGAATAGTGTAGATCAAAATAATGAAAAACAACTTTTAGCCGCTAGTTTTGAAATGAACTTACCGTGGCCGTCTGGCTATTGGTACAGTGGTGGCGCTCACTCAAATACAGGTTCTGGCTACCCATACTCATCACTTGATTTTAACAATGGCTCTGGTGGCTGGGGCGCTAATACTCCTTTTGTTCAAGCTGCGCATGGCGGAACGGTAACTCGCTTTTCTTCCTGCAATATTCGAGTAACACACGCCAGTGGCTATTCAACCAACTACTACCACATGTCAAACCTTCAATATAGCAGTGGTGATTATATTCAACCTGGTGCATGGTTAGGTCGCTATGCAAATAATTATAATCAAGCATTGTGTGAGGGCGGCCAATCATCAGGTCCTCATGTTCATTTTACTTTATTGTATAATGGACAACAGGTTTCTCTGCATAATAAATATATAAGTGAGCATCGGATTGATGTTGGCTCAAGTAATTATGACACCAACTGTAATCGTTTCTATTTTGAACGATATGGCTATCGTACATGTGCATGGCAGCCTTTGTATCGCTAGAATGATATAAATAAACAAACAGTTCACTTGTTAAAGAAAAGGCCACGCTCTAACAGATGTGTGGCTTTTTATTTAGTGTTAAATAATTGAATTCTAGTTTTATGGACCAATTAATACTGTATAGATAATTATAGGGCTATTAAATGGTAAACGGATTATTGATTTTCTTACTTTTTGCGTTTGTCGTTATTTTTTGGCGTTGGCCTGATATTCAAAATACTCTGTGGCGCCGTAAATACAGTCATTTATCATTAAGCCCACAACAGCATGCGCTGTTGCTGCGGGCTATGCCAATTTATAACAAAATGACTGATGCAGATAGAGCCAAGTTGGCTCGTCATATTGTGTGGTTTTTAAATGAAAAGCGCTTTGTTGGCTGTGATGGGTTGCAACTAACTGAAGCAATGAAACTCATTATTGCCGCCGATGCTTGCCTGCTGGTACTAAATAAATCTTGGCCTTTGTATAAAAACGTGAAGGAAATTTTACTCTATCCCAGCGCCTATTATGCGCCTCAATCAAGTCGCGATAACGCAGGACTTGTTAGTTTTCATAATACCGTAAGGCAAGGTGAATCATGGCCAGGAGGCACACTGGTGCTGAGCTGGCATGATGTGCTTGAGGGTAACCGCTTACCCAGTGACGGGCATAATTTAGTGTTTCATGAGTTTGCGCATCAACTTGATCAAGAAACCGGTAAAACCACCGGCACGCCATTACTTACATCACAGACTCACTATCAACAATGGGGCAAGGTATTTAGCCGAGCGTTTTCGCAGTTAAAAACACACGTTGCTTATAACATGCCGCATGTTATTCATAGCTACGGAGCCACAAATGAGGCAGAATTTTTTGCGGTGATCACCGAAACGTTTTTAGAAAAACCCGCAGATTTACGCCGCGATGACCCTGAAATTTACCGTTTGCTGGTAGATTTTTATCAATTTGATCCTATTGTTTGGCATTAATTTTATGCACTTCATCCTATTACGCTGGTAACTTGCTAGCGTTTTTGTTGCAATCATTTAATAGAGCAACACACAGCAACAATAATAAGTGAGATAAGCATGAAGAAAATGCTGCAAACAGCGCTTGCGTTATCAGTTTCATTGGCATTGGGTCAAGTACACGCAGAGCAAACAGATGAAAAAAAATGGCAAGTTGATTCACCAAAAGGGCAATTTGTAGATGCTTCTATTAGTGTAGAGCAAGGCACATGGATGAATGTAGATATAAGCCCTGATGGAGAAACCTTAGTATTTGACTTACTGGGCGATATTTACACTATGCCAATGAGTGGTGGTAAAGCCACTCAAATAACCTCTGATATCGCATGGCAAATGCAGCCGCGTTTTAGCCCAGATGGTAAACATATCGCATTTACCTCAGATCAGGGGGGCGGTGATAATATTTGGGTTATGGACGTTAATGGCGAGAATCAAACTGCAGTAACGGACGAAACGTTTCGTTTACTTAATAGCCCGGCATGGAGCCCTGATGGCGATTATTTAGTTGCACGTAAGCACTTTACCGCCAGTCGTTCTTTGGGCGCGGGTGAAGTTTGGCTTTATCACAAAGCGGGTGGTAAAGGGGTACAACTGACTAAACGTGAAAACGATCAAAAAGATTTAGGTGAGCCGATGTTTTCACCTGATGGCCGTTATGTTTATTTTTCTCATGATGCTACCCCAGGTAAAACCTTTCATTACTCAAAAGACTCGGTTGCGGGTATTTATAAAATTAAGCGCTATGATCGTGAAACCGGTGAAATAGAAACGATTATTAGTGGTATGGGTGGGGCAATCAGACCAACTCCGTCACCTGATGGTAAAAAACTTGCCTATGTAAAGCGTGATGACTTTCAAACTAGCTTGTACTTATACGATTTAACCAGCGGTGAGCATACCAAGCTATATGACAAGCTAGAGCGCGATATGCAAGAAACATGGGCTATTCATGGGGTATACCCAACAATTGCGTGGACACCAGATAATGAAGAGTTAGTATTTTGGGCTGGTGGCACCATTCATAAACTCAATGTCGATGATAAATCTGTCAGCGATATTGCATTCAAAATAGACACCACGAAAAAAATTCAAAAAGCGGTGCGCTTTACTCAAAATATCGATACTGAAGAATTTGATGTAAAAATGCTGCGAAATGTACAAATTAGCCCAGATGGTGAAACGGCATTGTTTGAAGCACTGGGTCATATTTATAAACGCGATTTAGACTCAGGAAAAATCAAACGTTTAACCAAGCAAACCGATCATTATGAGTTATTTCCACAGTACTCGCGTGATGGCAAAAAAATTGTCTACACCACGTGGGACGATAATGAACAAGGCACAGTGCGCGTTGTTTCTGCACGAAGTGGTCGCGGCGATACTATTACCGATGAACCGGGAAAATATGTAGAGCCTACCTTTAGTCCAGATGGCAAAACAGTGGTATATCGTAAAGCCAGCGGCGGCAGCATTTTAAATCCTAAATGGTCATTACACCCTGGTATTTACAGTGTTAGCACTAAAGGTGGTAAGAGTGAACTAATTTCTAAAAGTGGTTACCAACCGCAGTTTGGTAGTGCCAACGATCGTGTTTATGTTATGAGTCCATGGCCTAAACCAACGTTAAGTGTGGTTGAGCTTGAAAGTAAAAAAGTGCGCAAACTCTATGAATCAGAGCATGCCACTGAATTTAGGGTATCGCCTGATGGCGAGTATTTAGCATTTGCAGAGCGCTTTAAAGTGTTTGTAACACCGTTTGTTGAGCGTGGCAAAACCATTAATATTGGCCCTAAAGACAGCCAATTTCCAATTGAGCAATTATCTGTTCGTGCTGGTGAAAATATTAGCTGGAGTGCCAACAGCAATAAACTCTATTGGACACTTGGCCCTGAGCTATACCATGCCAGTTTAGATGGAATGTTTGCTATTAATAAAGCCGATGACCAAGGGGTTAAAGTCAAAAGCGGGACTAACATTGGTTTTAGCAAAAAAATGGCTGAACCAGAAGGCATGATTGCCTTAACTGGCGCAAAAATTATTACCATGGACGGCGAAAAAGTCATTGAAAATGGCGTTATTGTTACCGATGGTAAACATATTAAAGCTATTGGCTCTGCTGCAGATATTAGCATTCCAAAAAATGCTGAGATTGTTGATGTAACAGGCAAAACAATTATGCCTGGTATGGTTGATGCGCATGCGCATGGCTCACAAGCAAGCGATGAAATTATCCCACAACAAAATTGGAAAAACTTTGCAGGCCTTGCGC
Source organism: Pseudoalteromonas sp. meg-B1 (assembly GCF_003173795.1). Lineage (GTDB taxonomy): Bacteria > Pseudomonadota > Gammaproteobacteria > Enterobacterales > Alteromonadaceae > Pseudoalteromonas > Pseudoalteromonas undina. Next base: position 1,012,156 of record NZ_QGQU01000001.1, read on the forward strand.
TAGGTGTTACCACCATCCACGATCCATCAAACGACACCACTGAAATATTCACTGCCAGTGAAATGCAAAAAGCCGGTATGATTGTCGGCCCGCGTATTTTTTCTACTGGTACTATTTTATATGGCGCGAATATGCCTGGTTATACTTCGCATATTGATTCATTAGATGATGCTAAATTTCATTTAGAACGCTTGAAAAAAGTAGGGGCGTTTAGTGTTAAGTCTTATAACCAACCTCGCAGAGAGCAGCGTCAGCAAGTGATTGAGGCTGGTCGTGAACTTGAAATGATGGTCGTGCCAGAAGGGGGCTCATTATTACAACATAACTTGAGTATGGTGGTTGATGGGCATACAGGGATTGAGCATTCCATTCCGGTTGAACATATTTATGATGATATTAAGCAGTTGTGGTCACAAAGTGATGTAGGTTATACGCCTACATTGGTGGTTGCCTATGGCGGTATTTGGGGGGAAAACTACTGGTACGATAAAACTGATGTGTGGAATCATCCTCGATTGAGCAAGTTTGTGCCAAAAAATCAATTATTACCACGTTCAATGCGTCGTGTTAAAGCGCCCGATCATCACTATAACCACTTTAACAATGCACGTGTGGCAGCTGAACTACAAGATTTAGGTGTACTGGTTAATTTAGGTGCACATGGTCAGCGTGAAGGTTTAGGTGCGCACTGGGAAATGTGGATGTTTGCTCAAGGTGGTATGACGCCGCTTGAGGCTATTCGAGCATCAACGCTCGATCCTGCTAAATACCTAGGTTTAGATAAAAACGTAGGCTCATTAGAAGTCGGTAAACTGGCAGATTTAATGGTTATAGATGGCGACCCACTGAAAAACATCCGCGATTCAGATAAAATTGATTACACCATGATCAACGGCCGCTTGTTCGACGCAGCAACGATGAACGAAGTTGGTAAAAAACAACGTGACCCATTATTTTTTGAATAAGGCAGGCGTTTTTTAGTTAATAAGCGGCTATTTAGCCGCTTTTTTTATATTGTGTTTACCTATTTAACCAACTGCTACTATCGCTTTTAAAATATTATCACTAGGTGGAGCTACTGATACATCATGCATCACTCTCGCTCTAGTTATAAATCCTTCTTTTAAAATGAGTAAATGGTGTGCGGCTTCAATTGCTTTTTCTCTATTATGAGCAAATTCAGGGGTTTCTAAAAGAGCTGATAGTATAATCTCAAAGTTCGTTTGCTTATGCTGTTTGCAAAGTTTGGCAATAGGGTCCTTCTCTATAGGGTATTCAGCTGCAGTATTAATAAAAAAACAGCCATTAAAGTTACCTAACTCTGAAACCTCATTATTAATCCACTTTTTCAGTCCGAAAAAAATTGCTTGCGCGACTAATATAGCACTTGGTTGTAGACATATTTTTTTTAGCCAAGCGTTAAAGCACATGTCGCGTGCGACTAAACAAGCACAAATAAGCGCATCTTTGCTTTCAAAGTGCTTGTATAAGGTTTTTTTTGCAATGCCGGATACAGCTAAAATTTCATTAATACCAACAGCGTGTATACCCTTTTTATAAAAAAGGCTCAGTGCCGTACTGATTATTTGTTGTTGTTTATTCATGATATTCCAAATTTGAGCAGTAAAAACACAGCTTGACATAGGTAGACCGACTTGTCTATATTGCAGGTGTAGACAAGTCGGTCTACTTTTAAGGAGGTAATATGCATAGTGAGCAAATAAAGTCGGCATTAATCGCAGGTGTTTTTTCTACTTTTGTTTTGGCTTTTTTGGCGTGGCTAAATTATATGGGTGATTACGGTATTTGGTTAATGGCGCCATTTGGCGCAACAGCTGTGCTTGTTTTTGGCGTACCACAGAGCCCATTAGCTAAGCCAAAAAACGTAATAGGGGGGCATATGCTGACCGCAATGATTGGGGTTGTTTTTAGCTATTATAGTGCTGATAGTGCGATCATGATTGGGCTGGCTGTGGGTATTGCTATAACTTTGATGATGATCACTAAAACGATTCACCCTGCTGCCGGTGCAAACCCTATCTTAATTATTGAGTCTAGCCAAAGTTGGGATTTTTTAATAATGCCAGTACTTGCCGGGACAGTGTTTATTGTGGTGTGTGGTTTTGTCGCGACGTGGTTTTTGCAGCTATTGATAGAAACTAAACATAAAAAAACCGCTTAACGCGGTTTCTTTTATACTGAGCACTCAGTGAATTACACTACACCGCGCGGTAGGCGACAGTCGTGATCTTTACGAGCAAGCTCTACTATCCAAAGCTCTTCTGCTGTGTAACCTTCTTCGTTCTCAGTGATCACGGTGAAAGGCGCTTTTTTCTGTGCTTTTACAGGAGCAGCTTTTTTAGTTTTTTTAGCGGGTGCTTTTACTGCAGCTTTTTTTGTAGACTTTCCAGAGCTTAATTCTTTAGTCAGCTCTGCTACATCAGCTAGGCGCATATTCTTGCCGCCATCAACGCTGTACCAGCCAGGTTTAGTTGTTATTTCAGGTTTTTTACCATTGGCAGCTTCATATGCAGCTTCAAAGGCAGATAACACTTCTGTTTTGTCTAGTTTGCTCATCAGAGACCCTATACGTTGTTTACACAGATAAAGAAGAGGTATTTATACCTATTTTAGAACTGTTTTTCAATTTTTTGCGATTTTCCTTTCATTTTTAGCGCATAACCGCCAAAATTTGTACAAAATTCAGTGCAAAGTAAGGTAAGTAGTATGCAACGTAGAGAATTTAATCAACTATTAAATACCCTGTTAAAGCCAGAAACCATTAACGATTTTTGTCCAAACGGACTTCAGGTAGAAGGTAAAGATGAGATACGCACCATAGTAACGGGTGTAACGGCAAGCCAAGCACTTATTGATGCCGCGATTGAAAAAAATGCCGATGCCATTTTGGTACACCATGGCTATTTTTGGAAAGGCGAGTCACAACCTATCATTGGCATGAAAAAGCGTCGTGTGGCTGCACTTTTAGCTAACGACATCAATTTATTTGCTTATCATTTGCCATTAGATATTCACCCTGAAATCGGCAACAACGCTCAGCTAGCGCAATTACTCGATATTGAGATTGAAGCAGGTTTAGAGCCAGTCAATAACAGTGTCGCGATGAAAGGGCGGTTAAAAACGCCGCTAACGGGGTGCGAATTTGCTAAAAAAATAAACCAAGTGCTTAATCGCGAGCCTCTGACAAGTTTAGTGCGTAATGATAAAATTGAAACAATTGCCCTGTGCACTGGTGGCGGGCAAGGCTATATAGATTTAGCAGCTGAGCAGGGGCTAGATGCTTACTTAACCGGTGAAGCGTCAGAACAAACAATACATAGTTCTCGCGAGCAAAATATCGACTTTTTTGCTGCTGGCCACCATGCCACAGAGCGATACGGTATTAAAGCGCTGGGTGAATACCTTGCTGATAAATATGGCTTTGATGTAACATTTATTGATATAGACAACCCAGTCTAAGGCCTTGCCGTAAATACAATGCAGTCTAAGTAACCTACTCATAACTTATTTTGAGTAGGTTCTTTAAAATCTAAAGTTTAAAATAATTTATTACTTTAATATGTTATAGAGAGTTTCCGCTGAGGTTAAAACCCATCAACAATAAAAAATCAAAGAGCTTCAGGATTTATTGTGCGACGTATTTTTATCCATGTATCGCCAAGTACTTCATGGGCAAATTGAGTCACTACTAGTAATGCTTTTGCGTTGGGTATGAGTTGCTTATACCAAGGGTACGCTGCAAAGTTGTGGTAGTCAGTTGCTGCGGGGATCACAGTGATGCCTTGAGCATTAAATAAATTTATTGCTCTGGGCATATGGCTTACAGAAGTAACTAAAGCGGTATTATAATCAACTAGTTTTGAGGCTAAAAATGCGGCTTCTTGCGCTGTGTCCATTGCGTTTGGATTTTGTACAATGCGATTTTTATTAATACCCAAGCTAATTGCCGTTTTATACATAAGTGCGCTGTTGGTGACTTTTTCATAACCCCCACCCGATACAATTAACTGAGCTCGCGGATATATATTAGCGAGCCTAATACCTTCCACTAAACGTGTTAATGCACAATTTCCTAGCTGGCTGTTAGCACTAAGGGCTGGGTTAGGGTTTATGTCGCAGCCAAGTACCACAATTTTATCTATGCTAGGGTGCTCATTGATACTAAAAGCCAATGAAGTAGGTTGATTATGTTTAATCAATAAGTTGGCAACCCAGGGCGTACTGGCAAGTAATAAGGTTGCAAGACTCAAAAAAGACAAGGTAATAACAAGCTTTCGTTGTTTGAGTGCAAAAATAAGCAGTATTAGGCTAAGTAAACCTAGTAATGGTAACGGCATGAGTAAACCGCCCAATATTTTTTTAAGTTCAAACATAATGAGTAACACGGTTGAATATATTTACTAACATGTTACTCATAAGTTTTAGATTTATCGACCGTTATTTAATTTACAGGTGTTTAAAAAATGACGGTAAACCGGATTGTCTTTCATGTCTTTTTTCATCGCTAAGTACATCGGACGGGTTAAACCAAGCGCGCCCAGTGGAATTGACTTAATTAGCCCTTGGCTTTCATACGGAGTAACGAGCCAATCAGGTAGGGCGGCTACACCCATACCTGCACTGACTAATTGAAATATAAGTAAGCCCTGATCAACTGTTTTAAGCGTGCCGTCAAAACGTGCATTTTGAATAAAATGCTTAAATATATCTTGGCGCTCACGGGGAATCGGGTAAGAAATAATAGTTTCGTTTTTTAAATCAAGCGCAGTTACGTAGGCTTTTTTAGCTAAGTCATGATCCGGTGCCACTATTAGCTTAAGCTTAAAGTCAAATAGGTGGGCGTATTCTAGTTTGTCGGGTTCACGCACATCTGAGGTAAGCACTAGGTCTAATTCATCATTTAATAAGTCTGGGATGGCGTCGTAACTAAAACCACGTTCGTAATCAATCTTTATGTCAGGCCAAAAATTATTAAACTCTTTAATAGTAGGCAATAGCCAATGAAAACAGGCATGACATTCAACACTTAGACGCAGTTGTGAGATTGGCTGATTTAAACTTTCTTTTAATCGGCATTTAGTTGCTTCTAACTTAGGTAATATTTCGTGTGCTAATTCAAGTAATAACATACCTTGAGGTGTAAATCGGACGGGTTGAGTTTTTCGTTCGAACAACTGGCAATCTAATTTATTTTCTAAATCTTTGATCTGATGCGATAAAGCTGACTGAGTTAAAAATAGCTCGCGGGCTGTATTAACTAACGATCCCGTTTCTTTAAGGGTCGCTATAGTTTTTAGGTGTTTAATGTCAATCATCTTTAATAAATCTCATGGGTATGGTGAGTATTGCTTAGATTAACTACATACTACGCTTATATAAAAATCGTTTCAACGTCTAGATGGCTATAAAAGTGAGGTTTGGTGTGTTTTTTACTGCAAACATTAAATTTATTAACTTTGCATAGTCAAATATTGTTTTGTTATTTGTTTATTGTTGAATTTAGCTCATGTTAAATCGGGTTTAAATAGTTAAGCTGAAATTAAAATAAAGCAGTGTGAATTTGGTTATGGAGTAAGTTATGCATGTTTAGCGATTAATGTGTTGTTGTAAAACATGCTGTTGAGGTTAGCATTTAGCATCAAGGTTTAATTGGTATGCTCTTACAAACGAGATTAAATTATTAAGAGTATTAAAGCGAGTAAGCACAGTGGTCAGTTTAATCCTAAATACTTGGTTGTAAATTCCAGCTGTGCCTAGCCATTAAAGAGGGCTGTGTATTAATGCTATGGCCTCTGTTGCTGTAACAGGTTTTGATTTTAAAAAGCCTTGCCCATAATCACATTGGGTTTTTTGTAAAATAGTAAGTTGCTCAGCGGTTTCTATTCCTTCTGCAATAACAATAAGATCTAAAGAAATAGCCAAGGTTAAGATAGCATCTATTAATGGGTTAGCAGTGGTTTTTAAGTTATCAATAAAGCTTTTATCAATTTTCATTACATGAATTGGCAGTTGGTGCAAGTAGCCTAGAGCAGAATAGCCTGTGCCAAAATCATCAAGGCAAAGCAACACTTTTAAAGGTGATAACCCTTGTATAATTTGCGTCGCTAATTCTAAATTTTCGATCAGTCCCGATTCAGTTATCTCAAGACACAATGAGCCCAGTGGTAGGTGGTGTTTTTTATAAATACTATGGAGCTGCTCTACAAATTCTAAACTGGCAAAGTGTCGAGAAGATACATTAACCGTGACACGTAAAAAGCGATGCCCTTGTTGTTGCCACAAAGCAATATGTTGCGCTGCGAGGTCTAGTAAATGCAAATCTAAGTTAATAATTTGCCCGGTCTTTTCAGCAATTGGAATAAAGTCGTTCGGTGATATAAACCCTTTTTTTGGGTGATGCCAACGTACGAGAGCTTCAAATCCTATAACCTCGCCACTGTTAATAGTAAAGATAGGCTGAAAATACAGTTCAAATTCATTATGCTCAATACCGTGCTGTAAATCGTTTTCAAGATCTGCATGCGTTTTTAGCTTATTGCGCATCACGTTATTAAAAAATTTAACTTGGCCACGCCCAGATGATTTTGCCTCATACATAGCCGCATCTGATTGTTGCAATAATACAAATGCTTCATCGTCTACGCTGTCACTAAATGCAACGCCAATACTGGTGGAGGGCTGCAGTAAATGGCCATCAATATTAACAGGTTCAGATAGTGCCGTTTTAATGCGAGTAAGGGCATCGTTTACTTGGTCACGATGACTGAGGTTTTCCATAAAAATAGCAAACTCATCGCCACCTAAGCGAGAAAAGGTATCGGTATTGCGTACCGTTTGAGTAATGAGTTTACATATAGCAATTAAAAAGTGATCACCTACTTCGTGACCTAACGAATCATTAATACTCTTAAAGCGATCAAAATCAAGGTAAAGCAGGGCATGAAAAGTGCCTTTTTGAGCGCGATTTAGGCGTAAAATAGCATGCTTCATTCTTTCAATCAGTAGCGAACGGTTTGCCAGCCCAGTTAGCTCATCGTGCAGCGCTTTGTGCTCCAGCTCTTGGCGGGCTAAATGCCTATCTATAACCATGCTTATTTGACGACTTACATAGGTTAGCAACGAGCTATCATGCTCATTGTAGTAATGTTGTTCGTCATAACTTTGTACAACAATAACGCCACTCATACGCTCATTAACTTTAAAAGGCACACCTAACCATGAATCAGCTTGTTCACCTACTAACTTAAAATGGCCTTGTGCAATATGTTCATGGTATTGCTGTTTATTAAGTAGTAATGGTCGTTCATTAATCAGCAAATAATAAGAGGCTGTTTCTTTTAGTTGATCTTTGGAAATTATTTTATGGGTATTTGTTTGTACACCGCCTTCAACGGTATAAACAAAGTCGAGTGCGTCTTCTTTTTTGTCGTACAACGCAATAAAAAAGTTACTTGCAGTCAATAAGCTGTCAATAATTACATGCAGCGATTTAAAAAACGTATCTAAATTTTGTGCTTTGTAGGTTAAGTTAGCTATTTGCAGTAGGCTGCTTTCTAATTTTTGTGCATTGTTAAGCTGTATTACTGTGTCTTGCAAGCTATTAACGGTATTCACTTGATTGATTTTTGCGCTTAATAAATGAGCTACCGTAGTTAAAATCTCTAAATGCGAACTAGTAAAGTAATTTTTTATTGGGTGCTCACAGTCTATAACCCCAAGCACGCGATCTTTGTATATTAAGGGGACGCATATTTCTGATTGGGCAGGGCGTTCATCAGCTATGTAACGGCTGTCTTTATTTACATCACCAATTATTAATGCTTGCCCTGTGGATGCTGCATAGCCTGTTATGCCTTCGCTAAAGCGAATGATTTTGCGTTCAGACTGATAACTGATATGTTCGCTTTCAATACCCATAGAAGCTACTTGATTCAGCAAAGATTGGCTGTCATCTGCTAAGTAAATAACGCAGTCTACAAACCCAAGTCGATTAACAACCTGTGTAGTGACATAACTAAAAAGCGCTTCTAACGTATTCAGTTGCAATAAACTTGACGAGAACTGATTGATTATACTCAATTGATCCGTTTTAGTTTCGAGCGCTTTAGTGGTATCGATAGTGTTCGACATAAGCAGCTTTGGGAGGCCTTATAATTATTATTAAAGGTACATACGTTAACCTAATATTAACGTTTCTACAAAATAAAACGTTAAATGAGAATCATCAAGTGTAAAGTTAACTTTAAATGTAGTATCTAAGGATTATTTCTAATAAGCCCTTTACTCGAAAACACCATATGCCTATGATCAGTTAACTTAAGCATTAGGACTTTACGATGACGAGCAAAATGACAACTTTAACGATTACTAGACCCGATGATTGGCATGTGCATTTACGCGATGGGGATCAGTTAAAAGATACGGTGCGTGACATTAGCCGTTATATGGGCCGCGCGATAATTATGCCAAATTTAGTTCCGCCAGCTACGTGTACAGAAACCGCATTGTCGTACCGAGAACGAATTATGGCTGCAAAACCTCAAGGGCAGTTTGAACCTTTAATGGTGCTTTACCTTACTGATAAAACGACGCCTGATGAAATAAAAAAAGCAAAAGCGACAGGTAAAATTTTTGCAGCTAAATTGTACCCAGCGGGCGCAACAACTAACTCGGATTCTGGTGTAACATCAGTAAAAAATATCTACCCAGTATTAAAAGCAATGCAAGAAGTTGGCATGCTTTTACTTGTCCATGGTGAAGTCACTGACTCTTCTATTGATATATTCGATCGTGAAAAAGTATTTTTAGACACTATTTTAGGCGACGTTGTTGCAAACTTTCCTGAGCTGAAAATTGTTCTTGAACACATAACCACTAAAGATGCAGTAGAATTTGTTGAAAATGCCTCGGATAATGTAGCAGCTACAATTACTGCGCATCATTTATTATATAACCGCAACCATATGTTAGCTGGGGGCATTCGCCCACATTATTACTGCCTACCTATACTAAAGCGTAACATTCATCAACAAGCGCTAATGGCTGCAGCGACAAGTGGTAGTAAAAAATTCTTTTTAGGCACGGATTCAGCCCCACATTATAAAGATAAAAAAGAAGCAGCATGTGGTTGTGCCGGTGCTTATACCGCGCATGCAGCTATTGAACTTTATGCTGAAGCTTTTGAAGAGGCAGGAGCGCTTGATAAGTTAGAAGGCTTTGCAAGCCACTTTGGTCCAGACTTTTATGGCCTTGAGCGTAATACAGACACTATTACCTTGGAGAAAGCGCCTTGGACAGTGCCGTCTAGCTATTCGCTAGGCGAATCAGAAGTAGTACCGATTAAAGCCGATAGTGTTATTGACTGGCAAGTTAAATAGTAAAGATTAAGCTAAAACCACCTAAACTAAGGTGGTTTTTTATTTTCAATTACCAAAAAAGCGGTTTGGAGGAACCCTATTTTAAAAACTTATAATCTGCTTATAAAAAACACAACTTTTAGGTTGTTTATCCTTATAAAAATTAGAAACTTATAAAGAAAGTAATAAATCGATGAATCTTCAAAAATAAATCCCAATTAATAGAGCTAAAAAAATATTAATGTGTTAACCTTAATTGGCTTTGAGTTTTTGCGTATTGAATTACGGTATTGTGCTGCGTTTAAGGTTACCGGTTTGGTTATTACTTCTTCCTGTACTATCACCTCCAGTTTTTTGGGCATTGACTCAGGGAGGATATTGCCATAATTATATGGCTGAATTTTAATTATTGACTTACAGGAAAATTTAGTATGTCGGTTACTGGTAAAGTAAAATTTTTCAACGAAGCTAAAGGCTTTGGTTTCATTGAACAAGAAAATGGTCCTGACGTGTTTGTACATTTCAGCGCAATCACTGGTTCTGGTTTTCGCACTCTTAGCGAAGGTCAAGCAGTGACTTTCAGCATCAAGCAAGGTCAAAAAGGCCCAGAAGCTGAGAACGTAGAAGTAGCATAATTTATTATGTGAACCTAAGTTCATCGTGGTGAAGCACTAACCTGTTTCACCATAATTCATATACAACTGCAAAACTCATTTACTCCTCTGTAACGCCCTAATTCTTTTAGTAGCTATAATTCCTTTAAACCCTCATTTTATCTATACGTTTATAAACCTTCGTGCTTTGAGTATTTCATCGGCCAACTACATATTAGCTATGACATTACGTAATAATACTTAACCATATTGAGAGGGCAGATGAGCCGATAACTGCGTTAAAAATTTCTCATCTAGGACAACTAAGTAAATTTTTTGCCTTGCTATCTACATAGTTTTCCTTCTTCAAAATAGCTCATTTAATTAAGCGAGTTGGTATTATTTAACGTTACAGTGAACCTATCAGCGCCATCACTGCAAATCTTATTGGTTAATAAAAGCTTAAAAGTGCGTAAGATTGACATTCGTACCTAGGAAAATATTAACAGTGGCCAGGGAGCGTTATATTAATTGGATGAAAAAACACAGGTGTTAATAAAAATGATTTTTTGTAATTACCTTCCCCCCCTTTGTATTGCTTTTTAATAAATCTGCACGTCATTATTATGATGCGATGAATAACCTAATAATAACGATTAGTTGTATTTTTAGTCTAAAAAGTCTTAAAAAAGCTTCAAAATTAATATTCGGGACAGAAAATTAGCTTATTTTTAATTTTTTTTCAGCAACGATTAAGTTAATTTTAAATGTTATATTTTTGTTTACATTAACGGTGATGGTTATCGTTATTCTTACTATATAAGGGCTTTCAGAAATTGTGTTTATCACGTTAGTTATAATAATGTTAATTTTTTTGTTCGGGCCCAGTAAATATCTTACAAACAAGCTGATTTATTTATAGGTTATGCTAAACATGAAGTTGACATGGCTTAATGCATTTAGCATTATTGGTAAGTTGATATCTATTAAAAGATATCAGGGTTGTCTTCCCCTTAGCGGGTTGATAATTAAATTATAAAAGTAACATTACTTAATTGGTTGGGAACTATGTCTGTTAAAATCAGAAAGAGTCTTGTAGCAACTGCGTTGGTTGGCGCTTTTGCATTTGCAAGCAGCAATGTGATTGCAGATCCTTTGAATGACGTGCAAAAAGCAGGTCAAACAATTCAAAAGGCTGCGGTTAAGTCTCAAACTAAAATTGACAATGTATATGGTCAAACTCAGGAGCTAATCGCTGAGTACCGTAGCATCGTTGATGAGACTGAACTTATGAAAGTGTACAACGATCACGTAGCACGTTTGGTCGCAGACCAAAACGCGTCTATCGCATCGTTCGATCGTCAAATCGCGACTATCGATAACACTAAACAAAACGTTGTGCCTTTGATGTATCGCATGATCGATACGCTTGAGCAATTCATCAAAGCGGACGTTCCATTTAACCTTGAAACTCGTCTTGGACGCGTTGAAAGATTACGTGAGATCATGGCATCTGCATCTGTAACAACGTCTGAGAAGTTCCGTCAGGTTCTTGAAGCGTACACTGTTGAAACGGCATACAGCTCAGCTGTAACTGCTTCTCAAGGTACTTTAGATGTTGATGGTCGTAGCATTAACGTAGATATTGGTCGTTTAGGTCGTATTACTTACGTAGCGCAATCATTCGATCTAAAACACGCTTGGGTGTGGGATAACAACACTAAACAGTGGAAAGAATTAGGTGAAGAATACCTAAAACCTGTTAAAGAAGTGATCCGTATGGCACGTAAGCAAGCGACACTAGAACTTGTTAAACTACCAATTTTTGGCGCGGAGTAATCAATAATGAAGAAACTATTTAAAGGTTTTGCTGTTGCAGCAGTACTGTCTGTTTCTGCCGGTACCGCGCTTAATGCACATGCAAATACTGACGCTTTAGATAAAATTCTTGAGCAAGTAAAGCAAGAGCGTATCTCTGAAGGAAAAATCAATAAGCAACGTGAACAAGAGTTCTTGTCAGATCGTGCTGATAAGCAAGCGTTACTTAACAAAGCGAAAAGCCAACTAGCTGCTGAAAAAGCACGTGGTGATCGCCTTAGCAAAGAATATGCACAAAACGAAAATACTTTAGCGGAAAAAGAGCAAGCTCTTCAAAACGCGCAAGGTACGTTAGGTGAAATGTTTGGTGTTGTTCGTCGTGCAGCAGCTGACGCGATTGGTTCAATTGAAGCATCTTTAGTAAGTGCTGAAAAACCAGGTCGTGCTGAAGTACTTCGTTCATTAGCAGCCGCTAAAGAACTTCCAACTGTTCGTGAATTAGAAGAGCTTTGGATTTCACTTCAAACAGAAATGACTGAATCAGCAAAAGTTTCAACGTTTGAAACTGAAGTTGCAGGTCTTGACGGTAACCCGTCTATGAAAAAAGTAACACGTATCGGTAACTTCAACTTAGTTACAGACGACGGCTACTTAATCTACTCACCAGAGACTAAATCTATCCAGCCTCTAGGTAAGCAACCTGATAGCTATATCCTTAAAGGTATTTCTGATCTAGAAGGTACTTCAGCTGATAACTACGCTGGCGTATACGTGGATCCTACACGTGGTGCAATTTTACGTATCAACACGCAGAAAAAGTCTCTTATGGAGTACTACGAGCAAGGTGCTGAAGTTGGTTACATCATCACAGTATTACTCGTTGTAGGTCTTTTAATCTTCTTAGTACGTTTCGTTGATTTAGCGCTTACTACTTCTAAGATCAAAGGTCAGCTTAAGAACTTGTCTACACCGAATACAAATAACCCACTGGGTCGTATTCTTAAAGTGTACTCTGACAACAAAAACCAAGATGTTGAAAACCTTGAGCTTAAACTTGATGAAGCGATTCTACGTGAAACGCCACGCATCGAAGCGGGTATTAACATCATCAAGATCCTTGCTGCTATCGCACCATTACTAGGTCTACTAGGTACGGTAATCGGTATGATCTTAACGTTCCAAACAATCACATTGTTCGGTACGGGCGATCCGAAGATCATGGCTGGTAACATCTCTCTAGCACTTGTAACTACAGCGCTAGGTCTAATTGCAGCTCTACCACTTATCCTACTTCACTCTATTGTTGCAGGTCGTAGTAAGTCGGTATTACACATCCTTGATGAGCAAAGCGCGGGTATCATCGCGACTCACGCGGAGAAGGAGAAAGCCTAATGCTAGTCCTGATGGAGATATGGGAATCTATCAGGGATTTTGTTGGCACAGGCGGCCAGGTATTATACGTGGTCGCGATAGCACTCTTTCTTATGTGGGTTTTAATGATTGAGCGCTATTGGTTCCTACTTGCTGAATTTCCTCGTTTAACGAAGGAAATAGTAGCCAAGTGGGATGCCCGCCAAGACACTACGTCTTGGTACGCACACAGAATCCGTGAAGCATGGATTTCTGAAGCGTCTGAAAAATTAGATCAGCGTATGTTGTTGATTAAAACATTAGTAGCTGTATGTCCTTTAATAGGCTTACTTGGTACTGTTACGGGTATGATCGCGGTTTTTGAAACCATGGCAACCCAAGGTACAGGTAATGCACGTTTAATGGCATCAGGCATATCAATGGCAACAATCCCAACAATGGCTGGAATGGTTGCGGCACTATCTGGGGTATTCTTTAGCTCACGCCTTGAGGCAAGAGCGAGAATGGTGAAAGCCAAACTTGTAGATAGTATGCCTCATCACTAGAGAGAGAATTAAATATGGCACGTAAACAACGTTTTCGTGAAGAAGAAGAAGCAGCGGTAGATATGACGCCAATGCTTGACATCGTATTTATCATGCTTATTTTCTTTATCGTAACTACATCGTTCGTTAAAGAGGCTGGTATCGAGGTCAATAAACCAAAAGCTGCCCAAGCTACGAAGCAAAAAAATGCTAACATTTTTATTGCAATTCGCAGCGACGGTGCAATCTGGATTGATAAACAGCAAGTTGATGTTGAACGTGTTTCAGCAAAAATCGAAAGTTTATTAGCAGAACAACCTACTGATGTTGTAATTTTGCAAGCTGATAAAGAAGCAAAACACGGTACAGTGGTTAAAGTGATGGACCAGATTAAAGCGACAGGTGATAACCTGAGAATTTCAATAGCTGGAGATCAGTAATGATTCGTTTTCTGTTTTCACTGATTGCAGGTGGGGCAGTTACTTTCGGCTTGTTCTACTTCATGGCATACCTCATCTCTGGTGGGGCTGACCGTAATACGGAACAAAAAGAGCAGATCATAGTCGAAATTATGACGAATCCGCCTGAATCTAAGGTGCAGGAGAGGAAGCGTGTACCGCCTCCGCCTCCGCCACCGCCAAAGCAGCCGCCTAAACCGCAGCCGCCACAGCCGGAAAATAGCAACCCAAGTACGAGCTTGTCGTTTAATATGCCAAGCATCGATGTGGGAAGCACGGCCGGTGGACTAAGTGGTCCAGGTGCATTTGGACGAGATGGTGATGCGACACCGATCGTTCGTATTGAACCAAAATATCCAACACAAGCAGCACGTGATGGTAAAGAAGGTTGGGTTCAACTTTCATTCACAATTGATGAGTTAGGTGGTGTGATTGACGTTGATGTAATCGACGCAGATCCAAAGCGTATCTTTGACCGTGAAGCTAAACGTGCATTGCGTAAGTGGAAATACCGTCCTAAGATCATTGACGGAAAACCACAAAAGCAAGTTGGTTTACAAGTTCAACTAGACTTTAAACTTAACCAAGGCAACTAAGGAGGCGAGTAATGAGAAATTTTTCTAAAGTAACTGCACTTGCAATTCTTATGTCTGTGTCAGGTGTAGTATTGACTGCACCTGTTTTAGCGGCGCCAGATTACGCGAAAATTGAAGAGCGTAAGAAAGCAAAGACTAAAATCATGGGCGAACGTACTGGTAAGAAAGTAATTAAAGCGTTTGAATTCTATAATGAAGATGATGTTGATGGTGCAATTGCTTTATTGAAAGAGTTAGATCCGTCTAACGACTTTGACAAAGCAACTGTTAATCGTTACTTGGGCAGTATGTACGCTCAAAAAGAGCAGTACAAAGTTGCTATTAAGTATATGAAAGCAGCGATTGCACCAGATGTATTAAACTTTGCCGATCAGGCTCAAGGTTTAAAAACCTTAGGTGATATGTATGCAGGTACTGAACAATACAGTGCTGCCAAGCAAGCATATTATGATTGGATGGACTTTACAGGCGAAGAAGACCCAAAAGTTTACACTCGTATTGCGCAAGCAAGTTATGAGCTTAAACAATTTAATGAGGTTCTTGAGCCGGCAGACAAAGCAATTAAGTTAGCAAAAGAGCCTAATAAAGCTCCTTATCAACTTAAATTAGCTGCCTATTTTGAGAAAAAGCAATATCAAAATATGGTTAAAGTTGCTGAAGAAATCGTTCGTGTATGGCCTGAAGACAAAAAGTCTTGGGTAGGCTTAGGTAAGTATTATTTACAAACCGAAGACTATAAAAAAGGCCTAGCAACTATGGAAGTTGCTTACAAGAACGGTTACTTTGAAAACGAAGTTGAATACAAAGTTTTAGCTAACTTTTATTCTTTAAACGAAATTCCTTATAAAGCAGCTGTAACGCTTGAAAAGGCCGTTAAAGAAGAAAAAGTTAAACGCACTAAGCAAAACATGAGTGCGATTGCTAGTAACTACCATCGTTCGAAAGATATAGAGAAAGCTGCTAAGTACTACGAAGAAGCTGCTAAATTTGATAATGACGCTGAGCTTTACCGCAAAGCAGGTTCATTACTTTTACAATCTGAAAAATTCAGTGCTGCTGTTGTTCGTTTGAACAAAGCATTAGAGCTTGGCTCTGAAAAGAAAGGTACTATTTATTCAGATTTAGCTGAAGCGTTTTACTACCAAGGCAAGTATAAGCAAGCACATGCTGCTATTACTAAAGCTATGGACGACCCAAGCACACGTAGGTTTGCAAAAGGTTGGGCTACATATATTAAAGATAAAGCCGCTCGCAACGGTGTTAAAATTTAATATTTAATGTACTCTAGTATTTTTAAAAAGCCCCATTGGGGCTTTTTTTATTGGAATTAACATGAACAAAACGCCTATTATTTCATTGCTCTTTTGTTTGCTTTTAGCATCCTGCTCTAAGCCAGCTGACTTATTTTCATCTTATGAAGAGGCACAAACCGCGTTAATATCACTTAATACGGCTTTAAGTGCACAAAAAAACTCACATGCTACAGGACTTAGTAATGAGCAACTGCCTTTTACTGATGCATATTTAGCGCGTCGCCATGATATTTACCAGCAGCTAATGCAAATGAAGTTAACTGTTGCGCAAACTAATCAGGTAAATTATTTGGTGATTGCTGAGCGATTTCCAGAGCGGTATTTCGTATGGCCTGCACACACTGATGTGTTATCAAACATGCTTTCGATAGTTAAAAATGATGCTCAGTATAAAAACATTGAGCAATGGCTGATATTTGTTCAAACACAGCTTAAAGCCGCTGAGCAAAGTAACTTAAAGCTTAATAAAATAGAGCATAATTATTTAAAGCACTATGTACAGCAAGCAATTAACAGTACAGACACACCTATTGAGCTTAATGAGTCTCTGAGTGTATTAAATAATTACTTAGCGCAGTATAAGCCAAGAGGCAGCATTGGGTTGTCTGGCCTTGCTAATGGCAGCCAGTGGTATCAAAGTAAATTAAATTATTTTGCAAATGATGTGCTTTCACCGCTTGAGTGGCTAAGTCGCATTGATAGTAAATTTAAATCAATGCAGAGTCAAAAACAGCACACAATGGTAGAAGCTTCAAATGCCTCACAGCTTACCAAATTACTTTTAACTGATTCTAAAATAATGGGTTTAGACTGGTCAACGGGTTATACGCTATTACCTCAGCGGGCTAACGCTACACAATTAGAACCTGCCGATGCGCAGCTCTATATGGCTATGATGGAAACTGATCTTGGGGTGCATTATCATGCGTGGACACTATCGCAAGCGCGTTTGAATTTACTAAAACGTTTAAATATTAGTGAAGAAGATGCGAGGATATTAGTTGAGGATATTATTTTTTATCCAGGGCAATCATTTAGTTTTGCACCGCAATTACTCAATTAAATTTAAGTGCGCTACTACTTAGCGCACTTATCACACCGCTGAGCAGCAGGGTCTCTTTCTAAGCGCTGCTCTGATATTTTCTCTTCACAGTCACAGCAGTAGCCATATTGACCAATATCCATTTGACTAATAGCTGCTTCAAGCTTGTTCATTCGTTCAATTAACGGATTATACTCAGTACCTAATTGTTGAGCGGCTAAATCGAGCCACTCTTCATTGGATGTATGGGTTAGGATGCAGAGCAAATTTTGATGTGTAGGGTGAGTCGATTGTGACAGCAAACCTAATATAGTTGCTTTAACACTTTCTATTTCATCGTTTAGTCGTTGCTGGTGATGCATTAGCAGTATAACCCTTAAGTTAATTTGTAGTGATACTGCTATTATCTATTTAGATTTACTTAGGTGTTATGATTTGTATCAAATTGTGGCGCTTTCGCATACTTCTTTAACACTTCGGCTACTTCATCCTTGGCTTTTAAACGACGAATTTCATCAAATAATAGTCCTGCTTGTGGATATTGGCGTTTTAAATAACCAAGCCATTGTTTTGTTCGAGATGCAAAGTATTTAGTATCTTTGCTGGCTGTTTGGTGCATAGATGAATGAATAATATGGTGTAAAATATTTTCCCATGTCAGTTCACTGTAGCTTTCTTTATTAACCTGCGCTTTAATTTTTCTTGCTAGATCAGGATGTGAAAGAGCGCCACGACCAATCATCAAATCACGGCAACCACTGCGTTTTTGGCATAAAAGTGCATCTTCTATTTGCCAAATTTCGCCATTGGCGACCACTGCAATTTTTTTATCTTTGACCAAAGGAGGGATTTTTTCCCAATAGGCGGGTGGATTGTAGCCATCGCGTTTAGTACGTGCATGTATAGCAATGCTGTTAGCACCAGCGCTAACAACGGCATCGACAATTTCTTGGCTGTTACTATCATCATCAAAACCTAAGCGAATTTTAGCACTTACTTCATGCTCATCATCAACGGCATCCCTTACCGTTTTTATAATCGAGTACATATGATCTGGATCTTTGAGTAATACAGCACCGCCTTTGCTTTTATTGACAGTTTTTGCTGGGCAACCAAAGTTTAAATCAACACCATGAGAGCCTAAGCCAATTGCTTTTACAGCATTTTCTGCTAACACGTCGGCTACTTGGCCTAATAACTGAATGCGAACTGGAGTACCACTACGAGTGAGCCCCGCATTTTTAAGTTCAGGGCAATAACGGTGAAATACTTTATCTGGAAGGCAAGTATCTACAACACGGATAAATTCGGTCACACAAAGATCGAAGCCGCCTATGTCGGTAAGTAGTTGGCGCATTTTAAAGTCAACGACACCTTCCATCGGTGCTAAAATAAGTTTCATAGTGTGATTAATGTATTACTAAAAAAGGAGCGCCAGTTTACCTGTAAATCATAAATTCATAAAACGCTTATTAGCGTTAATAGGGAGTTAAATAACTTATTTGCAAAAAAATAGAAAATTTGAAAGTTTTTAGTTTAATACCGGTCTACTTTTATAATGATGTTCAACAAGTTTAAAAGGTAATTAAAAATGAATACAATAAAGAAAAACTCAATTGCATTAACATTAGGCGCAGTGGTTGTTGGCAGCGCAAGTATGGCGAGTACTAATGTTCAAGCTAATCCATTTGAGTTTCAACAAATGGTAGCTGGTTATCAATTAGACGCTGGTGAAGGCAAGTGCGGCGAAGGTAAATGCGGCGGCGACGCTAAAGCGAAAAAAGAAGGCAAGTGCGGCGAAGGCAAATGCGGCGGTGATGCTAAGGCCAAAAAAGAAGGCAAGTGCGGCGAAGGTAAATGCGGCGGTGATGCTAAGGCCAAAAAAGAAGGCAAGTGCGGCGAAGGTAAATGCGGCGGTGATGCTAAGGCTAAAAAAGAAGGCAAGTGCGGCGAAGGTAAATGTGGTGGCGATGCTAAGGCCAAAAAAGAAGGCAAATGCGGCGAAGGTAAATGTGGTGGTGATGCTAAGGCCAAAAAAGAAGGCAAGTGCGGCGAAGGTAAATGTGGTGGTAGCCACTAAACTTTTCTTTTTCCGATAAGTGAGAGGGCCATTAGGCCCTTTTTATTTAATATGAGGTTTTATTATGGCTCAAAATCAAACGCCTAACTTTGGCATGGTCGGTTTAGGCTTGCGAAGAGAAATGCTAGATGAGCTTGAGCATGCCATACCAAAACAAATTGAGTTTATGGAAGTGGCCCCAGAGAACTGGTTAAAGCTAGGTGGGCGCTTTGAAAAGCAATTTAAGCAGTTAACTAATAATAATCACTTTGTTTGTCATGGTTTATCTCTTTCTATTGGCTCACCTGAACCGCTCGATATTGAATTTATAAAGTCGTTAAAATCTTTCTTTGATAACCACGATATTAAAGCTTATAGCGAACATTTAAGCTATTGCTCAGGTAAAGGCCATATGTATGACTTAATGCCAATTCCTTTTACTGAAGAAGCGATCAAACATGTCGTTTCTCGGGTTAAGCAGGTACAAGATATATTAGAGCGACCACTTGTGCTGGAAAATGTGTCTTATTATGGTGCCCCTGGTCAGCAGCTATCAGAGCTTGAATTTACCAATGCTATTTTAGAAGACGCAGACTGCCAGTTGCTATTAGACGTTAATAATATTTATGTGAACTCGATTAATCATGGTTATGATGCACAAGCGTTTTTAAGTGGGCTACCAACTAATAAAATTGCCTATTGTCATGTTGCAGGCCACTACAATGAGGCTGATGACCTTATTATAGATACTCATGGCGCAGATGTTATTGACCCTGTCTGGCAATTGCTCGATAGCGCATATCAGGCACATGGTGTTTTTCCCACACTGCTAGAGCGAGATTTTAATATTCCGCCTATTAACGTGTTAACCAAAGAGCTGGATATAATCCATCAATTACAGGCAAAGCACCTTAAGTTGTTATCAACAGCACAAAGTGCTTAGCTGTTTGAATTTAATAAGTACTTGCTATTTTAGGGTTTTATAAGAGTCGTTATTATGAGTTTTATCGATGTGCAAAATGAGTTTATGGCCCATATTCGAGAGCCTAATAAGCAGCCGTGTCCAACCGATGTTGAAGACAGACGAATGGCTATTTACCGAGATCTGTTTTTTAATAATATTAATGGCTTTGTTTCATCGGCATTTCCAGTTTTAAAAACACTTTATAGTGATCAACAGTGGCTATTACTGGTTCGTCAATTTTTTAGTGAACATGATTGCCAATCTCCTTATTTTTTAGATATAGGAGAAGAATTTATTACCTATTTAATGACAAGCTATGTACCTAGAGAGTCTGATCCGGTGTTTATGCTGGCGCTAGCCCATTATGAATGGATTGAGCTTGACGTGTCTGTAATGAAGGCTGACCCCCGTGAGCTCCCTCTAAGCACTAATAAGCTTACTCATTCTCCTTTGTATTTATCTAAAACAGCGCGTAACTTAAGCTACGACTATCCAGTGCAACATATAAGTGAAGAGTTTCAACCTCAACAGCCTTCAGAACAGCCGTATTTCTTTGTTGTTTACCGCGATGAGAGTGATGAGGTGCAATTTTTGGCCACCAATGCCATGACAGCCATGCTACTGTCTATTATTGAAAATGAAGCGGGGAGTACGTTTGAGCAGGTTTGCCAACAGGTTAGTGAAAATGCACCACAATTTAATCTTGAGCAAATAACACAAGGGGCACTGAGTACCTTAACAGCTATGGCACAGCGGCAAATTATAGTGACAAAAAATCAAGACTAAGCTCTTTATTGATTATTTCACATCGTCTATTATAGCGCCTTTATTTGTTGTGCTTAATAAAAGGTTGTACCCATGTCAGATGATAAAGACTTTAAAGACCCGTTCAATGCGGCTTACTTTTTTGCATTCTTAGCCGTATTTGCTGGAATAGGGTGTTTAAATGCCATTTTAGGTTGGATCACCAGCTTAACTTAATCAGGTTTTATTTTAAGGCTGTTGTTTTTCATCAGCCTTACATTTTTATCACTTCCCTCTCCCGACACTTTATAATTATCGCAAACTCGCAATTTACGACCACTTAAGGTTATAATCACCTGCTTTGTAATATTAATCATTGAGCAGTTAAAATTATGACTCAAGTAACACCAGCAATTATCAAAAACAGCATTACTACAATTGCTGATTATCCTAAAGCGGGCATTATGTTTCGCGATGTAACAACCCTAATGGCAAACCCTGAAGCGTTTAAAGCAACCATAGATGCATTTATTGACGCTTATAAAGACCAAGGTTTTACTAAAATTATCGGCACTGAATCGCGTGGCTTTATTTTTGGTGCTCCGCTATCTTATGCTTTGGGAATTCCTTTTATCCCTGTTCGTAAACCAGGTAAATTACCGCGCGAAGTTATTCGCCAAGATTACCAACTCGAATATGGCGAAGATACACTAGAGCTTCATACCGATGCGATTGTAGCCGGTGATAAAGTACTGCTAGTTGACGACTTGTTGGCGACCGGTGGTACAATTGAAGCAACAGCTAAGTTGGTTGCAAAATTAGGCGGTAACGCCACAGATGCTGCCTTTGTTGTATCACTTCCAGAGCTTGGTGGTGAGCAACGTATTGAAAAAATGGGCATCAATATTTTAAAATTGGTTGAATTCGAAGGCGAATAATCGATGAGTTATCAGGTTCTAGCGAGAAAATGGCGTCCTCAAACCTTTCATGAATTGGTTGGGCAGTCTCATGTAAAACAGGCGCTGGTAAACGCGCTGACTCAAAATAGACTGCATCACGCTTATTTATTCACTGGAACCCGTGGTGTTGGTAAAACCACCATTGCCCGTATTTTTGCTAAAAGCTTAAATTGTGATGAAGGTATATCTGCCACACCATGTGGTCAATGTAGTAGCTGTGTTGATATAGAGGCAGGGCGCTACATTGATTTACTCGAAATAGATGCGGCTTCACGCACTAAGGTTGAGGATACGCGTGAGATACTTGATAACGTTCAATATGCGCCAACGCGCGGACGTTACAAAGTATATCTAATCGATGAAGTACACATGTTGTCAAAGCACAGCTTTAATGCGTTATTAAAAACGCTTGAAGAGCCGCCTGAGCATGTGAAATTTTTGCTCGCAACCACTGATCCTCAAAAATTACCAGTGACTATTTTATCTCGCTGTTTACAGTTTAATCTGAATGCATTGTCGCAAGCTGAGATTAAGCAACAGCTTGAGCATGTGCTTACCCATGAGCAGCTTAATTTTGATAATGATGCGCTAAGTATTATTGCCAAAGCGGCCGATGGTAGTATGCGAGATGCATTAAGTCTGACCGATCAGGCTATTGCTCAAACAAATGGTGATATTAAAAATCAAGCTGTACAAGACATGCTTGGTTTAATGGACACCCATTACAGTCAAAGTTTACTTGCGGCATTATTAGCGCAAGATGGCACAGCCTTGATGAATGAAGTTGCACAAGTCGCTAGTCGAAATCCAAATTACATTGCGCTGCTTGATGACTTAATTGCGCTAACGCATGTGATTCAATTGAGTCAATTAGTCCCTGAAGCAGCAGCGCTTGATAGCAATAACGCCGATTACATTGAGCATGTTGCAGCGCATACCCATGCTCAACAAATTCAAGTGTATTACCAGCTATTACTTAACGGCAAAAAAGATTTACAATGGGCACCTGAGCCTCGTTTAGGGTTCGAAATGATTATGCTCAGATTGCTAGCATTTGAACCTACGCAGTTGCAAACCAATCAACCTGAACCTAGCTCACAAGCTGCGCCAGAGCAAAATAGTGCAGGGCGTGCTAATGCACTGCGTGATATTTTAAATAAAAATAAACCAGCGCAGAGTAATGCTCCTCAAATTCAGCCATTAGCAACTAATACGCAGCCAACAAAAGCCGATGAGCCTGAGGTTTCAAAGCCTGATTATAGCCAAACACAACTTGAGCAAAGTTCGATACAAAGTCAGCCTCAAATTGTCGATACCCCTGCTGTAATAAGTGATGAACAAGCGCAGCGTCAAAGCGAAGATGATGCCTACATGCAGCACAGTGATGTAGAACAAACTATTGCCGCACAATACGATGATGTAATGAGTAGCGCTGTTGATCAAGGGTTTAACCCTGAGTTAGCAAATGCCACAAGTAACGCAGATCAGTCTGCGTCATCAATGGGTGAGCAAGAAGCGCGAGCACAGTCAGCAATAGCGCGTATTTTACGCGATAGAAACATTTCGGGTGCCGGTAAGCTTTCAAGTGCCGCAATTGAAAAGCCAACTGAAGAAAAACCAGCACCGACAAAATCCGATTTTAGTCGCCCGCAGAGCAATGAAGCACAAACTGTATCACTGCAGCCACCACCATGGGATAATGAGGTGAGCGATGACCTGCAAAAAAAGCCTCAGCTCCCAGCACAGGGGAGCCGAGCTCAGGTAGCAAATAAGCCAGCGAGTAAAGTTGACTTTAAAGCAAAGCATCAAACGATTACTGAAAATTTAGCACCGGAGCTATTAGAGCAAATTAACCCGCAAAAACCAGCACCTGTTGTTGAACAAGAGCCTAGCATTCCGATACCTGATGATTTTCAAAGCCCAATTAGTGAAATCAGATTTGCCCATCAACAAGACGAATGGGCCTATTTAATAAAGCGTATGGGACTTGGCGGACGCATGCGCCAGTTTGCATTGCATTCAATTTTTACCAAACAAGACAATCATTTCCATATTGAAGTGGATGAATCGCAAAAGCACTTAGATACGCCAATGTTACGTCAAAAGTTAAATGTGGCGTTATCAAGTATTTATGGACACAACGTTGAGCTTAATATTGATTTTGCTAGCGGGGTGATTGACTCACCTTATTTGATTCAACAAAAAATTGATGCAGGTCGTCACCAGCAAGCGATTGATGTGATCACCAGCGATGAAAATATAGTACAATTTCAACAGCTATTTAGCGCTGAAATTGACGAAAACAGTATTCAGGCATTGTAATTAACGACCAGTGCCCTTATTTATACTCCAGTTAATGTATTAAAAGAAAGAGAGACGATTATGTTTAAAGGTGGAATGGGTAACATGATGAAGCAAGCGCAGCAAATGCAAGAGCGCATGCAAAAAGCCCAAGAAGAAATCGCAACGATGGAAGTGGTTGGTGAAGCCGGTGCTGGTTTAGTAAAAGTAACTATGCTTGGTAACCACAATGTTCGTCGTGTTGAGCTTGATGAAAGCTTAATGGAAGACGACAAAGACATGATTGAAGATTTACTTGCAGCAGCGTGTAATGATGCTGTTCGCCGTGTTGCTGAAGAAACTCAAGAGCGCATGGGCAAAGTAACAGGCGGTATGCAATTACCACCTGGTATGAAAATGCCGTTCTAAGCAATTATGCAACTTTCAGATAGTTTAACATCGCTAATAGAAGCACTTCGTTGTCAGCCAGGTATTGGCCCGAAATCTGCTCAGCGCATTGCATTTCATTTATTAGAGCGCGACCGCAAAGGTGGCACTCAGCTTGGGAATGCGCTAACAAAAGCGATGACGGCTGTAGGGCATTGTCAGTCGTGCCGCACGTTTACCGAGCAAGCGCAATGTGATATTTGCTTAAGCACTAAGCGTCAAGACAGTGGTATTTTATGTGTGGTTGAGTCGCCTACAGATGTGTTAGCGATTGAACAAACAGGCCAATACAAAGGACTCTATTTTGTATTAATGGGACATTTGTCACCGATTGATGGCATAGGGCCTAAAGAAATTGGTCTAGACGTGCTTGAGCAAAAGCTTGCCCATGGCGGTATTAATGAAGTTATATTAGCCACTAACCCTACGGTTGAAGGTGAAACAACGGCTCATTATATTGCCCAGCTTTGTCATAAATACAAAGTGGGTGCATCGCGAATAGCTCATGGTATTCCTGTGGGTGGCGAGCTTGATTTAGTCGATGGCACAACCTTAATGCATGCATTTAGTGGCAGGCGCTTAGTCAGCCATGAATAGTTTATTTTAAGCTTAACTATTTGAACTTACTTTAAAAGCCTACATACATGCTGTAGGCTTTTTTGTTGGCTTTAATTGCAATATAAACAAAAGTTTAAGGATGGTATGGCTGCAATAACTCAAAGTGCTAATGTGATTGTTGATGACTTTATCGCACCTGTTTGCCATGAACACATAAAAATTATTTATCAAGATGATGATATTTTATTGATCAATAAACCTAGCGGCTTGTTGAGCTTGTCGGGTAAAAACCCTCTTAACTGGGATTCGGTTCACTATAGGCTTGTTAATGGCCAACAAGGCGTTACCGCAGCGTTTCCTACTGCGATATTACCCCACCGTTTAGATTTAGGTACCTCCGGAGTGATGGTGGTAGCACTTAACGAGCAAGCAGCTAAAGCACTGAATCAGCAATTCCAATCCCGAAGTGTTAAAAAGCAATATCGCGCAATGCTCTTTGGATTGGTTGCAGAGTCTCAGGGAGAAATTACTGCGCCTATAGCAAAAGATAAAATGTTATTTCCGAAAGTGAAAATTTGTCACCAGAGCGGCAAACCCTCGCGCACTCAATTTAAAGTGGTTAAACGCTTTAACAAAGAGCAAAAAACTTTGGTTGATTTTACTCCTATAACTGGACGCACTCATCAACTTAGAATTCACAGTTTAATTTTTGGCCACCCTATACTTGGATGTGATTTATATAAAAATGATTGCAGTGAGCAGGGTGCTCAACGATTATTATTGCATGCCAGCGATTTATTTTTTGTTCATCCATGCACTGATAAGCCAATGCACGGGCATGCCATAACGCCTTTTTAATTGATTAACCCATTTAAAGTGTCTTTGAATGGGGTTTTTTATTTTTTTTACTTGAACTTCTCACGGCTCACCCCATATTAAGTGCATAACGCAGACACTTTGCAAATTGGAGATACATAAATGACTGCAGCACAAAAAGAAACATTAGGCTTTCAAACAGAAGTAAAACAACTATTAAACTTAATGATTCACTCGCTTTATTCAAATAAAGAAATCTTTTTACGCGAGCTTGTATCAAATGCATCTGACGCAGCCGATAAACTACGCTTTTTAGCCCTTTCAAACGGTGACCTTTATCAAGGTGATGCAGATTTACGCGTACGTATAAGCGCAGATAAAGACGCTAACACAGTGACCATTTCTGATAATGGTATTGGTATGACGCGTGATGAAGTGATCAGCTCATTAGGCACCATTGCTAAGTCGGGTACGGCTGAATTTTTCAAAAACTTAACGGGCGATCAAAGTAAAGATTCACAGCTTATTGGTCAATTTGGTGTTGGTTTTTACTCAGCATTTATTGTTGCTGATGAAGTGACTGTTCGTACTCGTAAAGCAGGAGAGACAACAGCGGTTGAATGGCAGTCAAAAGGTGAAGGCGAGTACACGCTACAAGAAATCGAAAAAGAAGGCCGTGGTACAGATATTATTTTACATCTTCGTGAAGAAGAAAATGAATATGCAGATGAATGGCGTCTTCGCAGTATCGTAACTAAATACTCTGATCATATTTCTACACCAGTACAAATGTACAAGGCAGAAGTACCTGAGTCTGAAGGTGAAGATGGTGAAAAAATTCCGGCTGTTCCAGGTGAGTGGGAAAGCATTAACCGTGCAACTGCATTATGGACACGTGACAAATCAGAAATCTCTGAGGACGAATACAAAGAGTTTTATAAGCATGTAAGCCACGACTGGGAAGATCCGCTTAGCTGGGGACATAATAAAGTTGAAGGTAAAACTGAATACACCAGTTTGTTATACATTCCAAAAAAAGCACCTTTTGATTTATGGAATCGTGAGCGCCAAAGTGGTTTAAAACTTTATGTTCAACGCGTGTTTATTATGGATGACGCTGAACAGTTTATGCCAAGCTACTTACGTTTTGTTAAAGGCTTATTAGACTCAAACGATTTACCACTAAACGTATCGCGTGAAATTTTACAAGACAACAAAGTTACCCAAGCTATTCGTAAGGGGTGTACGTCGCGTATTATTAAAATGCTTGAGCGTATGGCTAAAAACAAAGCCGATGATTACCAAACATTTTGGAATGAATTTGGTCAGGTAATGAAAGAAGGGCCTGCAGAAGATGCGGCCAACAAAGAAAGCATTGCTAAATTATTACGCTTTTCATCAACGCACACCGACTCAGAAACTCAAGATGTTTCACTTGAGCAATACATTGAGCGCATGAAGGACAGCCAAGATAAAATTTACTATGTGGTTGCTGACTCATTCATTGCTGCTAAAAATTCACCACACTTAGAAATCTTCCGTAAAAAAGGCATTGAAGTATTATTGCTAAGCGATCGTGTAGATGAGTGGATGATGAGCCATTTAACGGAATTTGGCGAAAAGCAATTTCAGTCAATTACCCGCGGTGATCTAGATTTAGGTAAGCTAGATGACGAAGAAACTAAAAAAGCACAAGAAGAGTCTGAAAAAGAAGTTGCAGGCTTGGTTGAGCGTATCAAAACTGCATTAGGAGATGATGTTAAAGATGTACGCTTTACTCACCGCTTAACCGACTCACCAGCATGTGTAGTGAGCGATGACAACGACATGAGCTCGCAAATGCAAAAGCTTATGGAGTCAGTAGGTCAAGCTGTTCCTGAGGCTAAGCCTGTGTTTGAATTAAATCCAGAGCACCAACTGGTTAAGCATTTAAATGATGAGCAAGACGAAGATAAGTTTGCACAGTGGTCACATGTACTACTAGACCAAGCTTTGCTTGCAGAGCGCGGTACACTTAAAGATCCAACTGGATTTGTAACTCGCTTAAATAAACTTATGCTTGATTTAAGCAAATAAGTATTAAAAATCAATGATTGAGTCAAAAGGGAACGTCTGTTCCCTTTTTTATGCGCTGCTGTATAGACAATTAGTATAAGTTACTTGAGTATCTGCAGCGCTTATGGAAGAATTCAGACTTTAAAATAAACTCTCATATTAGGGGACAATGATATGCGCATTATTCTTTTGGGCGCACCGGGTGCAGGTAAAGGTACTCAAGCTCAGTTTTTAATGGATAGATACGGTATTCCACAAATTTCTACCGGCGATATGCTACGAGCTGCAATTAAAGAGGGCACACCACTTGGCCTAGAAGCAAAAAAAGTAATGGACGCAGGTCAGCTTATTTCAGATGATATTATTATCGGCCTTGTTAAAGAGCGTATTGCAAAACCTGATTGTGAGAAAGGTTTTTTACTCGATGGTTTCCCACGTACAATTCCACAAGCTGATGCTATGAAAGAAAATGGCGTAGTGGTTGATCACGTTATTGAATTTGATGTTGCTGATGAAGTTATTGTTGAGCGTATGGGCGGACGTCGTGTTCATCCTGGTTCTGGTCGTGTTTACCATGTTGTTTACAATCCACCAAAAGAGGAAGGTAAAGACAACGAAACAGGTGAAGAGCTTATTATTCGTGCAGATGACACAGAAGAGACAGTTCGTAAACGCTTAGGCATTTACCATGAGCAAACAATGCCATTGGTTGACTACTACCAAGCAGAAGCGAAAGCGGGTAACACGCAGTACCATAAACTAGACGGTACCCAAGCGGTTGAAGCAGTAAGCAAGCAACTAGCTGAGCTTTTAGGTTAACTTGTACCTAAAACTAAAAGCATAATTTAAAAAACCGCTTAATAGCGGTTTTTTATTATTTGAAATTCGACCTTTAAAGCGTTTTAAGCTTTTCAATAACGCTATCGTATTCAGGCTCAGTTGATAAACTACTAACTAATTGCTTATAAATAACTTTATGGCTCTTATCAAGAATAAAAACAGAGCGGGTAAGTAATCCCATATCTTTAATGATTAAGCCATACTGTTGGCCAAAATCACGCCATACAGAATCAGAAAGCGTCGTTACTTTATCGATATTTTCGGCCTTACAAAAACGCTTTTGCGCAAATGGTAAATCGGCACTAATAGTGAGCATGGCCACGCCTGGAAATTGTTGGGCGACTTTTTCATTAAAGTGCTTAGTTTGTAAGCTACAAATACCGGTATCTAAGCTCGGAACAACACTAATTAATACAGCTTGGCCTTTATAGTCTTCTAACGTA
This sequence comes from Pseudoalteromonas sp. meg-B1, assembly GCF_003173795.1. Classification (GTDB taxonomy): domain Bacteria; phylum Pseudomonadota; class Gammaproteobacteria; order Enterobacterales; family Alteromonadaceae; genus Pseudoalteromonas; species Pseudoalteromonas undina. The sequence goes on from NZ_QGQU01000001.1 coordinate 1,041,413, forward strand.
ACAGCAGTGAAACTGTCATTAACTACTTTAAAGTTAGGAGCATCTTCACCAACTTTAAGGCCTTTCCCTAATAAGGTAACTGGCTTACCTTGTGCAGTTACTTTTCCTGCATCGAGTGTGTTTTCGGGTAAATCTGCGGCAAAACTGGCACAGCAAAATAGGCTTAATGCAAAAGCTAATGTACGACGCATGGAGTTTTTTCCTTTTAAATTAACGCAATAGTTGTGAGTGTATTATAATGTAGATAAGTAACCAAGCAGAAAAATCCACAGCTTTATTTTTGCCTAAAATTGAAAATAAGTAATACATTGATTACTATGTATGTATAAGAAATAGGTATTATTTTTTATGTATCCGTGGCTTGTTCTACACGCTTAAAATTACACCCAGTTTTAAAATAGTGAGATTGTATGTCAACATCGGTTTTAATATGTGATGATTCAAAATTAGCACGACGCCAGTTGGCTCGTTCCTTACCCGATGATTGGGATATTAAAATTGAATTTGCATGTGACGGTGTAGACTGCATAAAACAAATAAGCAAAGCCCAACCTGAAATTCTTTTCCTTGATTTAAATATGCCAGAGATGGACGGCTATGGTGTGTTGGCAGCAATGAAAGATCAGGGACTAGACGTGCTCACTGTGGTGGTATCGGGCGATATTCAACCAAGCGCACATCAACGTGTACTTGAACTTGGCGCCATAGACTTTATTCAAAAACCATGTTCCCCTGAAAAGCTCGCTGCCATTATAGAGCACCATGGCATAAGAGATAGAGCACTGCGTGAACGTTTGTCCCACACTTTAGGTGAACAAGTTGACCCTGATGTTCGTGATATATACCAAGAGCTGACTAATGTTGCTATGGGCCAAGCAGGGGATCTACTTGCACGACTGCTTAATGTATTTGTTAAGCTACCCATTCCTAATGTTAATGTTTTAGAAGTCAGTGAGCTTAATATGGCGCTAAGCTCTGTTGATACCAATGACACTACGTCGGGTATTTGCCAAGGTTTTATTGGCGGCGGGGTATCTGGTGAGGCGTTATTACTTTTAAATGATTCTAGTTTTAAAGAAATAGCCTCATTAATGAATTACGAAGGTGAATTAAACGACAAGGTTGAGTTAGAGTTGCTAATGGATGTAAGTAACATTTTAATTGGCGCTATATTAACAGGCTTATCAAAGCAGCTCGACATGACCTTTAGTCAAGGCCATCCCATTGTATTGGGCCAGCACCGTGATGTTTCTGAGCTTGTTCAGTCTAATAAGTCGCGTTGGCAACGGACACTTGCCATAGAAATTAGTTACGGTATTGAAAATCATGATATTAGTTGTGATTTAATGTTGCTCTTTACTGAAGATTCACTTAAAACTTTGAAATATAAAGTTGCTTATCTACTGGAAGATTAAATATTTATGCCAGCTGATTTAGATTTAAATGAAATCCATTGGTTAATGGACATGTTTAATACTGTTGATGTAGGCCTTGTGGTGCTTGATAGAGACTACAAGGTGTGCGTTTGGAATGGCTTTATGGAAAACCATTCTGGGCTGTTACCGAGTGCAGTAAAAGATAAAGACTTGTTTGATCTATTTCCAGCCATAGATGAAAAATGGTTTAGAAGTAAAGCTGAGTCAGTGTTTGTATTAAAAAATCGTTCATTTACTATTTGGGAACAGCAGCCTTATATTTTTCGTTTTAAAAATTATCGACCGATTACAGGTAAAGCGGATTATATGTATCAAAACGCCACGTTTATTCCACTTACGAATGTACGAGGGGAAGTAGAGCATATTTGTATTATTATCTACGATGTAACGGATATTGCAGTTAATAAAAAAGAGCTTGAAGAGTTAAACAAAAAATTAGAGCAAGTAAGCCAAACTGACAGCCTTACCCAGCTTGCAAACCGAGGACATTGGGAGCATTTGTTACATCAAGAATTTTTACGTACTAAGCGCAGTGAAGGTTGCTGCTCGTTATTAATTTTTGATATTGATCACTTTAAAAAGGTAAACGATGACTTTGGTCATAGTGCTGGAGATGAAGCACTTCGTCATATAGCGAGTTTACTTAAAACTGCATTGCGTGAAACTGATATTGCTGGGCGATACGGCGGTGAAGAGTTTGTTGTTACTTTATTAGATACCGATAAACAAGGGGCTATCGTATTTGCTGAGCGCTTACGCCAATTAATCGAAACCTCACCAGCGAAATACAAAGAGCACACTATGCATATGGCCATTAGTGTGGGTATTGCCTGCTTTGACAACGAATTTAAAGATCATGAGCGTTGGATTGAAGCTGCCGATAAAGCACTTTACCATTCAAAAGAAACCGGTCGAAATAAAGTGTCGGTATATGCTGATATAAAAAATGATGCGTAAGCATCATTTTTTTAATTGGGAGGTAAAATAAGTAAATCAGTTTTGAGTAAACGCATTATTTTTTCTGCGGTATTACCAATGAGCTTAGCTTTAATCCCTACATTTCCTACAGAGCCTATAATCATTAAATCAGCATTAAGCTTAGCCGCTAAGCTTAAGATCACCTGCTCGGGTAATCCCGCTTTAATATGAAGCTTATCGCGTAAGTTGTTATCAGTTATAAGAGCCTGCTGCTATTGTGGTCGTTTCTCAAACGCATTAACGAGCTGTTCTTCAGAAAAAACCAAGCCTAAATCTCTTAATATTGGAGAAATATAGACAGTATAACCTGCATAAAACTCACAATCGGTTCGCTCTGCATATTTTTACTCTGTTGTATGGCGTGAATCATCGCTTGGGCATTGACCAATGGTTGAAATATCACCAGAATTTGACTCCTGTTCAAGTTTTACCTTAAAGCCCCATAGTCTGTAAAGGTGTTTTAATACCTCCTCATGGGAGTTGGCCAGTGGAATGGCGTTGTGAGGGATATATCGCAGGGTTAATGAGCGATCTCCACGCAAGTCTACATCGTAAACTTGTATGTTAGGTTCATGATTACTAAGGTTATATTGTGCAGAAAGTGCCTCTCTAACCGCTTTGTAGCCATTATCGTCATGAATAGCGCCTATTTCTAAATGTGGGTTGTTAGCATGGTCTACTATAGTGAACAATTTAAAGTCTCTGATCAGTTTTGGCGATAAAAATTGGCTAATAAAACTTTCATCTTTAAAGTTTTGCATTGCAAAGTGAAGAGTTTCAAGCCAGTCATTACCAGCATGTTCAGGAAACCAGCGTTTATCTTCTTCTGTCGGGTTTTCACAAATTCGGCGTATATCTACCATCATATTAAAACCCAGCGCATAGGGGTTAATACCTGAGTAATAATCGCTATTATAAGGGGGTTGATACACAACATTTGTATGGCTTTGTAAAAACTCTAACATAAATGAGTCGGTTAGTTTTCCCTCATCATATAAGTGGTTCAAAATAGTGTAGTGCCAAAAAGTGGCCCAACCTTCATTCATAACCTGTGTTTGTTTTTGCGGATAAAAGTACTGCGATATTTTTCGCACAATACGTACGATTTCTCGTTGCCATGGCTCAAGTAAAGGAGCATTTTTTTCAATAAAATACAGAATGTTTTCCTGTGGCTCTTGCGGAAAGTGGCACTCACTTTTTTTTGATTCTTGCTGCTGAGAGGGAATGGTACGCCATAGTTCATTAACTTGTGATTGTAAGTACTCAGCCCGTTCTTGCTGGCGTTTTTGTTCTTCAAATAACGAAATACGCTGCGGACGTTTATACCTGTCAACACCATAACTCATTAACGCATGGCAAGAGTCGAGTATGCTTTCTACTTCAGAAATACCGTATTTCTCTTCACAGCGGCTAATATAGTTTTTAGCAAACAATAAATAGTCAATTATAGAACCGGCATCAGTCCATGTTTTAAATAAATAATTCCCCTTAAAAAAAGAGTTATGCCCGTAACACGCATGTGCCATAACCAATGCCTGCATCGGCAGCGTATTTTCTTCCATTAAATAAGCTATACATGGATTGGAGTTAATCACAATTTCATATGCAAGGCCCATTTGACCTCGTTTATAATTTTGTTCTGTTTGGATAAACTTTTTACCGTAAGACCAGTGAGTATAGCCAATAGGCATGCCTACACTGGAGTAAGCATCCATCATTTGCTCAGCAGTGATCACTTCAATTTGGTTAGGGTATGTGTCTAGTTTATAATGCTCAGCAACACGTGCAATTTCATCTTGATATTGCTGAAGTAACTCAAAGGTCCAATCGGGCCCATCACTGATTCGCTCGTTATTCATATTGCTACCTCGCTTTGGCTATGCAGCCCCTTGCTGTTGACGGCCTTTTTTAAATAGCTCCCTAAATATAGGGTAAATGTCTTCAACACCTTGAATATGTTGGATGGCAAAATTACTGTGAGTTTGGCTTATGCTTTGGTACTCGCGCCATAAACTTTGGTGGGCGCGGGTAGTAATTTCTATATAGGCAAAATATCGCACTGCGCTTAACAGTTTGTTACGTAAAATATGCCCACATTGCGGGGTATCATCTGCCCAGTTATCACCATCAGAGGCTTGTGCTGCGTATATATTCCATTCATCAGCATTATAGCGCTCTGCTATTATTTCATTCATCAGCTTAAGCGCACTTGAAACGATAGTACCGCCCGTTTCTTGGGAGTAAAAAAACTCTTGTTCATCAACTTCTTTAGCTTGAGTATGATGACGAATATACACAACCTCAATGTCTTTATAGCTGCGAGTTAAAAACTGATAAAGCAAAATATAAAAGCGTTTTGCCATGTCTTTGGTGGCTTGATCCATTGAACCGGATACATCCATAATACAAAACATTACTGCTTTGCTGGTTGGGTGTGGTTGTTTATTATAGTTACGAAAACGCAAATCGTAGTTATCAATAAAGGGTACCGATTTAATTTGCTGCTTTAGAATGTCGATTTCTTGTTGCAACAATGTCACAGCGGCTTTGTCGCAGTGTGGTTGTTCAAGCAGTAGTGCTAATTGCCCCTCAAGTTCACTAAGGCGGCGCTTTTTTCCTGCGGTCATTGCAATTCTACGAGCTAAAGAGCCTTGTAATGAACGCACTACGTCAATATTACTGGGCATACCGTCGCTGCAAAACCCAGCGCGATGGGTTTTCATTTGTACGAGCTTATCGAGCTGATTTTCTTGTAAATTAGGGAGTTCTAAATCTTCAAATAACAAATCAAGATATTCGTCTTTAGAGATTGAGAAAACAAAATCATCTTGGCCTTCGCCAGAATCACTCGCTTCACCTTCGCCCGCGCCACCGCCTTGTCCACCTTTAGGTCGCTCAATTTTATCACCAGTAGAGAACTGATCGTTCCCTGGATGTATTTGCTCTCTATTACCGCCTCTACCTTGATGAAAAGTAGGTTCACTAATATCACGCTGTGGAATAGATATACTCTCCCCAGAGCTAGAGTCGGTGACGCTGCGTTTATTTATCGCATCAGACACCGCTTCTTTTATCTGCTTTTTATAACGCCTAATAAAACGCTGGCGGTTAACTGTGCTTTTGTTTTTGCCATTTAAACGCCTGTCGATAAAATGCGCCATAATGACCTCCTAAAAACTGCAATTATGAAGGTTATTGCGATTTTCTAACCCGTAAATACCACTCAGATAGCAAGCGCACTTGTTTTTGCGTGTAGCCTTTTTCAACCATACGGTTAACAAAGTCCTCATGCTTTTGCTGATCCTCAGCTGATGTTTTAGCATTGAATGAAATGACAGGGAGTAAGTCTTCGGTGTTTGAGAACATTTTTTTCTCAATAACAGTGCGTAGTTTCTCATAACTCGTCCATAGCGGATTCTTACCATTATTGTGAGCGCGAGCACGTAGTACAAAGTTAACAATTTCATTTCTGAAATCTTTAGGATTTGAAATACCTGCCGGTTTCTCAATTTTTTCGAGCTCAGCATTAAGCGCATCACGGTCAAACAATTGCCCTGTATCAGGGTCGCGATACTCTTGATCTTGAATCCAAAAATCAGCATAAATAACGTAGCGGTCAAAAATATTTTGTCCGTATTCCGAGTACGATTCTAGATAGGCGGTTTGCAGCTCTTTACCTATAAACTCAACATATTGTGGAATTAAATAGCCTTTTAAAAAGCTTAAATAACGCTCTTCAACCTCGACACTAAATTGTTCTCGTTCAATTTGTTGCTCAAGTACATAAAACAAATGTACTGGGTTGGCGGCCACTTCGGTGGTATCAAAGTTGAATACGCGAGATAAAATTTTAAACGCAAAACGAGTTGAAAGACCGTTCATGCCCTCATCGACACCAGCGTAATCACGATATTCTTGGTATGACTTAGCTTTTGGATCGGTATCTTTGAGTGTTTCACCATCGTAGACCCGCATTTTAGAGTAAATGCTAGAGTTTTCTGGCTCTTTTAAGCGCGAGAGAGTGGTAAATTGAGCTAAAATTTTAAGTGTTCCTGGCGCACATGGGGCATTATAAAGCTCACTGTGTTCAATCAGCTTATCGTAAATTTTAATCTCCTCGGTCACTCTTAAGCAATATGGGACTTTAACAATATAAACACGGTCTAAAAAAGCTTCGTTGTTTTTATTGTTTTTAAAGGTTTGCCATTCTGACTCGTTGGAGTGGGCGAGTATCATGCCGTTAAATGGCAGGGCGCTTATGCCTTCTGTGCCGTTATAGTTGCCTTCTTGTGTGGCTGTTAAAAGCGGGTGTAGCACTTTTATCGGTGCTTTGAACATTTCCACAAACTCCATTAAGCCTTGGTTAGCTAAACATAATGCGCCTGAATAAGCGTACGCATCAGGATCATTTTGCGCAAAGTGTTCAAGCTGGCGGATATCTACTTTACCTACAAGAGCCGAAATATCTTGGTTGTTTTCATCGCCGGGCTCTGTTTTAGCAATCGCTACTTGATTTAAAATTGATGGGAAGCGTTTAACCACTCTAAATTGGCTAATATCACCATTAAATTCTTGTAAGCGTTTTGCGGCCCATGGCGACATCACTGTTTTAAGGTAGCGAGACTTAATTCCATATTCTTTTTCGAGCAGGTTTGCATCTTCAATGGGGTCAAATAATGCCAGCGGATGGTCATTAACTGGTGAGCCTTTAATTGAGTATATAGGCACTTGTTGCATTAAATACTTTAATTTTTCGGCAATTGATGACTTACCACCACCCACAGGGCCGAGTAAATAAAGTACTTGTTTACACTCCTCTAAGCCTTGTGCTGCATGTTTTAAATAAGACACAATTTGTTCAATAGCGTCTTCCATGCCATAAAAGTCAGCAAATGCTGGGTAACGTGCAACAACACGATTTGAAAATAAGCGACTTAGGCGAGTATCGGTAGCAGTATCTACCATTTTAGGCTCGCCAATGGCCATCAGTAACCTTTCAGGTGCACTGGCATAAGCAGACTTATCGGTTTTACAAATTTCGAGGAATTCAGCAACACTGTACTCTTCTTCTTGTGTTGATTCATAACGTGCTTGGTAGTGATCAAAAATAGTCATAATGACCTCCGAAACCTACTTTGAAGATGTATTCACTATCTAAAGTCTAGTCACGAATTTCATTTTTTGTGCAATAAAATTAAAAATTTATATGAAAAATGATCAAGATGCGCTTTTATAAAACAACCTACGTATAAACGCAATTAATGCAAATTGTAGGCATAAAAAAAGACGCCTAAGCGTCTTTTTAAAACTAGTATTAAACTAATTATGCGAAGTTAGCGTTCGCGAATTCCCAGTTAACTAGTGACCAGAAACCTTTAAGGTAATCTGGACGCACGTTACGGTAATCAATGTAGTATGCGTGTTCCCATAAATCGACTGTTAGGATTGGAGTAACACCTGCATCTGTTAGTGGTGTAGCAGCGTTAGATGTATTAACGATGTCTAGTGAACCATCAGCCAGTTTAACTAACCAAGTCCAGCTTGAACCAAAGTTATTTACTGCTTTATCATTTAACGCGTCTTTAAATGCGTCAAATGAGCCCCATTTGGCGTTAATTGCATCAGCAATTGCACCTGTTGGAGCGCCACCGCCATTTGGAGATAGGCTGTTCCAGTAGAAAGTGTGGTTCCAGATTTGAGCAGCGTTATTAAATACACCGCCTTCTGAAGAACATACGATTTCTTCAAGTGACTTACCTTCAAACTCAGTGCCTGGGATTAAACCGTTAAGTTTAGTCACATAAGTGTTGTGGTGTTTACCATGGTGAAACTCTAGCGTTTCTTGTGAAATATGTGGCTCAAGTGCATCAATTGCATACGGTAGTGACGGTAGTTCAAATGCCATTTTTTATCTCCATCTTCTTTTGGTTGATAGTCTATTTAGTAATACGTAATGCCTGCGCAAACAGGGCACTTATCTATACCAAACAGGAATATAGTGTTACTATAATTGTTGAGTATTTTACTCAAGTTTTAGCAAACAGCAATGCTCTTGCTAAAGCTATTTAAGATTGAGGCTTTAATTGCCTATTTTAATCTATATATCTGAGGCCACAGTGAAACTTTTTCAAGGCCTAATGTGTTCGCTATCGTCATTTTGAGGTTGTAAATGGAAACCATCGATAAAATTAAACAGCAAATTGCTGAAAACCCAATCATCTTATACATGAAAGGATCACCAAAACTGCCTAATTGTGGTTTTTCTTCACAAGCATCACAAGCGTTAATGTCGTGTGGTGAACCGTTTGCTTATGTAGATATTTTACTTAATCCAGACATTCGTGCAGAGCTTCCTGCGTATGCTAACTGGCCTACTTTCCCACAACTTTGGGTTGAAGGTGAGTTAATTGGTGGCTGTGACATTATCATTGAAATGTTTCAACGTGGTGAATTACAACCACTGATCGCAGAAACAGCTGCAAAGCATAAACCTGCAGACGCTGAATAAGCGTTTAGGTAAAAAAAAGCTGCAATTTGCAGCTTTTTTTATGTCTATAAATTATTTACTCTTGTTGCTTATACGCTAAAAGTAAGGAGTGAGAAGGCAGCTTTACTCGTTTTTACGTAGCTTACAAAGCCGCAAACTTCAGAGCGCGATTGAATCGCCCCTAAATTGAGCAAGTTTTCATTCTTAAATAAGCAGTTATCAGGGTAAACTTACAAAAACACTGATCCCGCCGATTTCACGATTATGCAGGCTAATTTGCCCATGATGGGCTTCAACAATTTCTCGACACAGTGCCAACCCTAATCCACTTCCAGCTGCCTTGGTAGAATAAAAAGGGATGAGAGCACTGGCCATAACCGTTTCACTCATGCCTTTTCCTTGATCGCTCACATTAATATGAGTGCCGAGGTTATCTTGTGTTATTTTTAAACTAATATGCTCTGCTAGCGACTCTGATTCATGTGCGTTTTTCAACAGGTTAATGAGCAATTGTTCTATTTGGGTTTGATCGGCTCGTGTGATGATATCTTTTTGAAGGTCGAAATTAAATTGCCATTGGCTTTGTAATTGATCGAGTAATGAATGCCAATCAACCGTTGTTATTTTAGGTGGTGGTAGTTTAGCAAACTTTCCATAGCCTTGAACGAACTCGTTTAAATGCTTTATTCGCTCTTCAATGGTAGTGAAAACGCGTTGTAAACGAGGTTCATCCACTTTTTGCGTTAACAGCTGTGCACTATGTAACATGGATGACATAGGACCTAGTGAGTTATTGAGTTCATGGCTAATGATCCTAATAACCTTTTTCCAAACTTCAACTTCTTGGCGGCTCAATTCGCGGGTCAGCTGTTTAAATACAAACAACCTGTGGTGTTGGTTGTTAAGCAATAAGCGACCCATTGAAAGGTGCCATGTTTGCGGTTCTTGTTCTGCTTTATCGAGAATAAATAAACCATCTACGCCTTTATTAACGGCATTAATTATTTGCTGTGGGGCTTTAGACAATAATGGTGAGATTTTCTCGCCTTCAAGGGCTGTACTTGCATTAAAAAAATCTCTCGCACTATGGTTACTATAAACAATAAAATCATTGTCATTTACCAATAATACAGCTTGAGGGGCGTTTTGTAATACCTTATCAAGCATCAACTCTCGTTGGTAAACCCATTGCTTTTCTTGTCTTAATTGCTTTGCAGTTTGATTGTAAAGCTGACACAAATGACCTAATTCATCATTATGGTTATAGGCCAGTAAAGTCGATAGTTCCCCATCTTTAAAATTTAATAAGCCAGTTTCTAATGAAGTAATACCTTGGACCAGTTTACCGCTGAGTCGATGAGCCAATAAGCTACTTAGAGTGGCTGTGAAAATAACACTTACTGTTGTTTTTATAGCGTCAACACCCAGCAGCCAACAACAGATAAAAACAGGGATCACAGAGGAAAATACACATACTAAAATCACTTTAGAAGTTAAAGAGAAGCGGTATCTTGATTTTTTCATCAGTAGGCAATCTCAAACTTATCAAGACGACGGTAGAGTGCTTGTCGGCTGAGTCCAAACTCACGTGCTACTTTGGCAATCACCCCTTTATGTAAACGCATGGCATCCTCAATTTGTTGTTTGTTAGGCTCTACTTTTTGAGTGTGTGTTTGAGGCGTAATAGGAGTTAAACCAAAGTCGTCGATGCTTATCTCACCGCTGGGTTTGAGCACACTGACACGTTTACATGCATTTTCAAGTTCACGAACATTACCGGGCCATGAATGGGCTAAAAGTAGGTTTTCGCATTGTAAGTCCAGCTCACGTTCTACTAAAAAATGACGAATAAGAGGAAGTATGTCATCCGGTCGCTGATTAAGACTTGGCAGGTTAAGTTCAATTACATTTAAGCGGTAGTATAAGTCTTCTCTAAACAGCCCTTTGCTGATTGCATCTGTTAGGTTTTCATTGGTCGCTGATATTACACGGACATTAACTTTTCGGGTCTGGGTTGAACCTAAGCGCTCGAATTCTCCCGTTTGTAAAATCCGTAGGAGCTTCATTTGTCCTGATAAAGGGAGATTACCTATTTCATCTAAAAATAATGTGCCACCATCAGCCGCTTCAAATCGACCAATCCTTTGTTTTGTGATCCCTGTAAAAGCACCTGCTTCTGCACCAAATAATTCTGCTTCTATTAGTTGATGGGGAAGGGCACCTGCATTGACCGTAATAAACGCAGCATTTTGGCGAGGTGAGTTTGCTTGAATAATTTGTGCTATGCGCTCTTTACCACTGCCATTTGGGCCTGTTATTAATACAGAGACATCAGATTTGGCGACTTGTAATGCCATTTTAACTAATTGCTCCATGGCCGTACTGCGATAAATTAAACCTACTAAATTAGCATTTTCTATAGATGCCTCACGCTCTTGCTGGTGGCGCAATAAGGTTTGATTTTGTTTTTTGGTCTTTCCTAGTTCAATTAGGTTATTAACACAGGTAAGAAGTTTGGCATCATCCCATGGTTTTGGTAAATAATCAGCCGCACCGGCTTTGACAAGTTCAACGGCTGTTTCAAGCTCGGTCCATGCAGTGATCAGAATAATGGGCAGATAGGGATTTAGCTCTCTGAGTTGATAAAAGAGTAACTTTCCCTCTTCTCCTGAAGTTGTGTCGTTACTAAAGTTCATATCTTGAAGTACAAGTGCAATACGCTGGTATTGCACAATTTGAATAGCTTCAAATGGGCTATTTGCAGTAACCACTTTATAGTCGTGAATCTCTAGCAATAATGACAAAGCATCTAAAATTGCAGGATTATCATCAACGATAAGTATTTTTTCCATGTTAATTTAATCGCTGTTTATTATTATTTAAATATTGAAAATGCTACACCGCGTTTAGCCAGTGTAGCATAGGTTGGGAGCTGTGCTATATGGTTCGGGTTGCGATACTCGGCGAAATATTTGCCGCGCGTTTAGCTGGGCCAAATACAGCCAAAAGACTCATTGTAAACACCATGACTGCCGTGACAGCAATATAACCTGATGGTAATGCCGCTATTGAAAAATGTTGCATTAATAACTGACCGAGTAAAAGTGCTGAAATAGCACCTAAAAATAAGCCAGCAATGCAAATCAGCGCATTTTCAACTAAAAAATAATTAACAATTGCAGATTTACGAGCGCCTAAAGCACGACGGGTTCCAATTTGCTTGGTACGTTTGTTTATATTAAATAGCGTCAAACCAAAAATGCCCAGTGCGGTTACCAATACCAGTATGGTTATGAGCACAATTAACATACGCATCATAAGTTTATCTGCAGCCATGTATTGATCTTTAAGTTCATCAAGACCTTTAATATTGTTGATCACCCGCTTGCTATAATTATTTAGCATCGCATTTTCGATTTGTTTCATTACAGCTGCGCGTTGTCCTGGCTTTGTTCTTACAGCAAATTGTGCGTAAGTTTTGCCTTGAATATACGGAATAAGCGCGACATTATTGGGGTGACTATCTTTTAGCCAAGGGCCTTTCATTGGCGCTGTGATCCCAATAATTTGTAGGGGTAAGTCACCAAAATAAACGGTCTTACCAAGGCCATCTCCCTTAGGGAAAAGCTCATTGGCTAACGCCCCGGTAACGACTGTGACATTGGTTGTTCTATCTGTTGGTGAATTTGTAATGAGTACTTCAGCCTCAGTAAAATTACGCCCAGCAATTAATTTTACACCATATGTGTCTAGGCCGTGCTCATCAATAAAAAAGTAAGCAGTGCGCACATTTTTGCTTTCTTGTGGTGCAGGTTTTAAATTAAAGCCGGAAGCGCTGCCACTACCAGATAACGGAATACTGCTACTTTGCGCTGCACTCTCAACCCCTGGTAGGGCTCTTAACATGGCTTCATCTAGTTCAAACTGCTGGCTAGCATCAACGTCTTTCCCAAAGGTCATCACATTGAACTTAAACAAGTCTTGCTCTGGATAGCCGGTTTCTTGGTTTAAAAAAGCGATTCTATCTTGAATGATAAACGCCGCATTGCTGACAATGGCTGTCGTAATTGCAATTTGAATTAAAAGTAATATTGCGCCTACCTTTGAGCGGCAAAGGGCATGAAATATTGGTTTTATTTCTAACATGATTAGCTCCTCATTGGCTCTTAAGGTAAATGGCAGGGTTGGTTTTACACACTAGCCAAGCAGGGTAAAGCCCAGCAATAATGCAAGTAGTTATTGCGATAACTGGGGCACTTAATAACATGGCTAAATCCATCGTGGCTATGTTTTTGTAATATTCGTAACTTTGCCTTACCCCGAGAAGGCCAATTTGTGCAAGTACAATACCGAGCAACCCGCCGATAAAACCAAGCATGGCTACTTCTACTAAATGCTGTAGAAAGACTTGTCGCTTACTTGCCCCGAGTGCTCGACGCACGCCGACTTCTGGAGCACGGCGTAAAAACTTTGCTAGTAATAATCCTAAAATATTAGCTAAACACACCGCTAAAAACATAAAGCTTAAACTAACCAGTATTTTGTTATCTTCACTAACGACATTGTTGTATTCCATCCATTGGTTTACATCACGTAGGCTATATTCAGGTTTCTCTCGCGTGAAGCGGCCACGTTTTTTTTGCTCTTCAATGTAAGAGGTGAGGTAATCACCGTAAGCGGTTTTTTGCTCTGGTGTATCAAGCTGAGCCCAAAATTGGATCCACACTATTTCCGATTGCAATCTATCGGCATAGGTATTTATATTTTCATGTTTCCAGCCATTGCTATTGCCCCAGCTGGTGAGCTCTTTTGCTTTAATTAAACTAAAGGGTAAAAATAGGTCTGCTATTTTATCAAAAGCGCCGTTATTTAAATCGTAATATTTAAGGTTGAGGGGCCAGTCATCAATAACACCGACAATTTGGTAGCTATCGTCATCCAAATAGACTAGTTTGCCGATGGAGTTTTCACCCGCAAACAACTTATCGTTCAGCTCTTTTGAAATCACCAAAACAGGGGCTGCAGATTGCTCTTGTTGTACACTCCACACACCGCCATAAATAAATGGCACATCAAACATGCTAAAAAAATCGGGTGTGGTCATGCGTGCTTCACCAGTAAACGGCTTAACTTTATCTGAGTCTAAATACACCGAGAAGCCAGTGCGCATCATGGCCACTTTTTTATCTGGAGTAGGCGCATTATGTAAATTTACGGCATCTTGATAAGTCAATTGCATGGGGATATCGTCACCCGTCCACCACGTGTGACCTTCATCCATGGTTTGTAATTGTACGTTATACAATTGACTGCTTTTATGCGGGATCGGATCTGCTGACATCATATGATAAACGCTTAAACTGGTCATGGTTACACCAATCCCAATGGCAATCGCCAGCACCATTAAGAAACTCACCAGAGGAGTGCGCTTAAAGCTACGCCAACTTAAATCGAGGTAATGTAATAGCATGGCTTACGCTCCTGCAACATTTTTAAGGTTTTGTGCGCCTTGATACAGCGTAAAGTCGGCAAGTTGTCCATCGACCACCTGAATGTTTCTTGGCGCTCTGCGAGCAAGCTCAGGATCGTGGGTCACCATAATGATGGTCGCGCCATCGCGATTGATTTGTTCAAGCAGCTCCATTACTTGACGAGCCATAAGGCTGTCGAGATTACCGGTTGGTTCATCGGCAAGTAAAAATCGTGGCTCGCCAGCAAGCGCGCGTGCTATGGCTACTCGTTGTTGCTGTCCGCCAGAGAGTTGCTGTGGCAAATGTTTTGCCCGAGAGGCAAGACCAACTTGTTCTAAACATTTTTCAATGCGACGTTTACGCTCTGCGGCTTTAATACCTCTATAACGTAGCGGTACTTCAATATTTTCATATAAGTTTAAGTCAGGTATTAAATTGAACCCTTGGAAGATAAAGCCTATTTTTTGATTTCGACAATCTGCGCGCTGGTTATCGTTTAACTTACCTACATCAATTCCATCAAGTAAATATTCACCTGCAGAGAAGGGTTCTAACATTCCAGCTATATTTAAAAAGGTCGTTTTTCCTGATCCGCTAGGGCCTGTAACAGCAATAAATTCGCCTTCATCAACGTGTAGATTAAAATCACGTAATGCATGGGTTTGAACCATTTCTGTTTGATATACTTTACTTATATTATTCATCTTTAACATGCTTTTTCCTTTTGTTGTTTGGTTCTACGCGATTGTTAGCGAAGTAATAATGTGTGTGTGTGTTTGAAACTGTTATAGCTTGAGATAATCAATTCATCGCCAGCTTGAACCCCTGAGATTAACTCAACCGCATTAATGCTGGTTGCACCAATTGAAATATCAATGAGCTGAGCTGTATCACCGGTAATTTTATAAACCTGTGTACCGCCTTGTTGTAAAAATGCCCCACGCTTAACTTGTAAAACATCGTCACGATTTTCTAATAAAATACGTGCTGTTAATCGTTGGTTTTGTCTGATACCCGTCATGTCTTTGTCAAAACGTACACGCGTTGTGACTTCTCTATTATTTACTTCTGGTGAAATGGCAGAGAGGGCGCCCATCACTTTGCTAGCGCCCATTGTTATCTCTACGTCCATACCTAAACCAAGCTCATTTGCATAACTTTCAGGGACTTGTAGCTCTGCTTCAAAATTACTCAAATCAACTAAAGTCATTAATGGTTGGCTTTGTGTTACCGCTTCTCTTTGTTGAACTAGTAAGTTACCTACAATCCCTGACACAGTGGCTTTAATTGTTAAGTTATTAACTTTACGAAGTAGATCATCGACAATCAGTTGTTGACGAGTGACATCTCGTTTAGCGGCCTGTAGTTCAAAAGCAAGTGTATCTTTGGACAATTCAACTTCTTGCTCTGCATGTTTATAAGAGAGTTTTGCACGGGCAAGCTCATCAATGGCTTTTTCGTGATCAATTTGACTGATCACATTTTTTTGCATTGATAAGGCCGCTCTGCGATTTTCTCTATCGGCAGCGTTTAACTCTACTTGTGCTAGATCAAGTGCTTTATTTAAGCTTAATGATTGGCGGCGTGCCTCAAGGTGTTTACGTTGTAGCTCGCCCTCAAGACGAGCTAAAACAGACTGTTGCTGCTTTAATTCGTTTGTGAGCTCAGGACTATCAACCATGGCTATTACATCATGCAGTTTTACTGAGTCACCAGCATTAACTTTCAATGAAACAAAGCCTCGTTCAGGGCTGTAAACTTTTGGTGCTCTGGCGGCCACAATTTTACCGCTGGCTGCAACATCGCGTATTAGCGATTGGCGCACCACCGTGGCTATTTGTAGGCTTACTCTATCAACCGAGATAGTACCTTCTTGATCAGCATTTAATAGTGCATATACACATAGAGCAACTAGGCCCACAATAAATATAAACAGCCTGATGTATTTTTTAAAATTTATAGGTCGTGAGATTTGCGTGTCTTGCCCGCTAGTGTCTTTAATCATTATTCATTCTCTTAGTGTTTTTCAAACACAGTAATCATTAGCGAGGCAATAAACAGAATAATTGGTGAAATTAAAAATAAGCCAATAGTAAACATTCGAACATCCTCAAAATTTATATAGTTATGCTGTATTCGAATAGCATGCCATTTTTTATCTTATTGAATTTATTTGATTTTTAACTTTATCCTTTTTGTTTTACATGTCCGCGGACATAAAAAGTGTCCACTGCGGGCACTTTTTTGATTTGTCTATGGGATGAGGTTACCTCAACGTAAAGCAAAGCAAGTTGTTAATTAATGCATAACATGAGGGGAGCGTTTAAATCTATTGAATAAACTATGCGCTAATAGAAGCCGCTGTAATTAAATGTCGTGTTCAGATGAATTACTAATACAGCACAAAAGAGGAAATAGCCCCTAGTGAATAGTTATTCATTTTTAGCTCACCTTACGTTTACGTAAACTGCTAGTCGCGCATGCTTTTTGTTTACAAGTTTTTAAAAATAACACCGGTGTCAATCTATTTTTCGATTCGATATCTATGCAAATGTTAATGGGTGGCATTATTTTATGATTTTTAATTAAGTTGAAATATATTCAATATAATGAATATGTATTCATAAAAATATTGACTCAAGGGTGGAATAACGCTAATTTTGTTCGTCTGTTAGCAAATCGTCGAGCCGTTCATCCACGTTAACAGCGCAGCAAGGGGAGGGGTCCATGTTATATGACTCAAAACTAGAAAAAGATAATTGTGGCTTTGGCTTAATAGCCCAAGTTAATAACCAAGCGAGTCACCGACTCATTCGTACGGCGATCACCGGTTTAGATCGCATGCAGCACCGCGGTGGTATTTCTGCTGATGGTAAAACGGGTGATGGTTGTGGCTTGTTATTACAAAAACCAGACAGCTTCTTTCGGGCTATTGCTGCCGAGAATAATTGGCATTTAGGTAAAAATTACGCCGTTGGGATGATCTTCCTCAATGCTGATCCGGTACTAGCACAAGCAGCCAAAGATGTTTTAAGCGAAGAACTAGAAAAAGAAACGCTAAATATTTTGGGCTGGCGTGTGGTTCCAACTGATCCATCAATGTTAGGACCTATTGCTCTAAAACAATTGCCAGGTTTTGAACAAATTTTTATTAGTGCGCCAGAAGGTTGGCGTTCTAAAGATTTAGAACGCCGCTTGTATGTTGCACGTCGTCGTGCAGAAAAGCGTCTAATGGACGATGAATCATTTTATATTGCGAGCTTATCTGGGTTAGTCACAATATATAAAGGCTTAATGATGCCTGCTGACTTGCCTAATTTTTATCTTGATCTTGCGGATATTCGCATGACTAGTGCTATTTGTGTTTTTCATCAACGCTTCTCTACAAACACACAGCCTCGCTGGCCTTTAGCGCAACCATTTCGTTATTTAGCGCACAATGGTGAAATTAATACTATTGAAGGTAACCGCCAATGGGCACGTGCCCGTTCTTATAAATTTGCTTCGCCACTTATTCCTGATTTACAAAGCGCAGCGCCTTTTGTTAATGAGACAGGGTCTGACTCATCTAGCCTCGATAATATGCTGGAGCTATTTTTAGCTGGTGGTATGGATTTATTCCGTGCGATGCGCATGCTAGTGCCGCCAGCATGGCAAAAAAATCGAGCTATGGATGACGACTTACGTGCGTTCTATGATTTTAATTCTATGCATATGGAACCGTGGGATGGCCCTGCAGGCATTGTTATGTCTGATGGGCGCTTTGCAGCCTGTAACCTAGACCGTAATGGTTTGCGTCCAGCGCGTTATATTATTACTCAAGATGGTTTTATTACTTTAGCTTCTGAGGTGGGAATTTGGGATTACACCGCTGACGAGGTGGTAGAAAAAGGACGTGTTGGCCCAGGCGAGCTACTCGTTATTGATACCAAACTCGGAAAAATTTGGCATTCAGATGAAATTGACCAAGACTTAAAATCACGCCACCCTTATAAATCGTGGTTAGAAGAAAACGTTAAACGCTTAACACCTTTTGAAGCATTGACTGAGCAAGATGCAGGTAATCGCTCATTCGATGATGCAACTCTAGTCAAATACCAAAAGATGTTTGGCTATACTAACGAAGAGCTAGACAGCGTCATTCGTGTTATGGGTGAAAATGGGCAAGAAGCCACTGGCTCAATGGGTGACGATACGCCGTTTGCCGTACTGAGCGAAGGGCATCGTTCACTTTATGATTATTTCCGTCAAAAGTTTGCTCAGGTTACTAATCCGCCAATTGATCCGTTACGTGAAAACCATGTAATGTCGTTGGCAACGTGTATTGGCAGTGAGCAAAACGTATTTAATGAAACAACAGGGCACGCCAAACGCCTGCAATTTGATACCCCTATTTTAATGTACGCTGATATGCAGCAGCTACTTAACGCCGATGAAGCACACTACAGCTATTGTAAGATTGATATTACTTACACCGTAGAAGAAGGCCTTGAGAATGCGGTTAAGCGTATCTGTGATGAAGCACAAGCAAAAGCCGCATCTGGCTGCATTATGCTGGTATTAACGGATCGTAACTTTGATGACAATCAATTACCTATTCCTGCAGCTATGGCGGTGGGTGCGGTACAAAAACGCTTGGTAGATAATAACTTACGCTGTGAGTCTAACATCATTATTGAAACCGGCAGCGTTCGTGACGCGCATCAATTTGCGGTTCTACTTGGCTTTGGTGCAACCGCAATCTACCCGTATTTAGCGTATGAGTCACTTGTGGCCATGAGCGATAGTAAGGTAATTAATAAGTCATACTGCGAAGTGACACTGGCTTATCGTCAAGCAATTAATAAAGGCTTGTACAAAATCATGTCGAAAATGGGTATTAGCACCGTGGCTTCATATCGTTGTTCGATGTTGTTTGAAGCGGTTGGCTTATCGGACGCGATTGTTGAGATGTGTTTTAAGGGCGTTGCAAGTCGCATAAAAGGGGCGTGTTTTAGCGACTTCGATGACGATCAGCAAAGCTTGCATAAACTGGCGCTTAGTAAACGTAAATTATTAAGCCATGGCGGTTTATTTAAATACGTTCACGGCGGCGAGTATCATGCTTACAACCCTGATGTGATTCAAACGTTACAAAAAGCAGTACGTAGCGGCGAGTATAGTGATTACAGCGAATACGCAAAGCTAGTTAATCACCGTCCAGTCGCGACTTTGCGCGATATGTTGGCTTTAAAACTGCCAGAAAAGGGTATAAGCATTGATGAGGTAGAGCCTGCCGCTGAGCTTTATAAACGTTTTGATTCTGCAGCGATGAGTATTGGTGCATTATCACCAGAGGCGCATGAAGCACTAGCCATTGCTATGAACCGTTTAGGTGGTTGCTCAAATTCTGGCGAAGGTGGCGAAGATAAACTTCGTTACGGTACAGAAAAAAACTCACGGATTAAACAAGTGGCCTCAGGTCGATTTGGTGTAACACCTCATTATTTACGCAGTGCGGATGTCATTCAAATAAAAGTGGCTCAAGGCGCTAAGCCGGGCGAAGGCGGGCAGTTACCAGGTGAAAAAGTAACGCCCTATATTGCCAAGCTTCGTTACTCGGTACCAGGCGTGACACTAATTTCACCGCCACCGCATCATGATATTTACTCTATTGAAGATTTAGCCCAGCTTATTTTTGATTTAAAGCAAGTAAACCCGAATGCACTGATTTCAGTAAAACTGGTATCTGAACCGGGCGTAGGAACAATTGCAACCGGTGTTGCAAAAGCGTATGCCGATCTAATTACTATCTCAGGCTACGATGGTGGCACAGGTGCAAGCCCCTTAACCTCGGTTAAATATGCTGGCAGCCCATGGGAGCTTGGCCTTGCAGAAACGCAACAAGCACTTGTCGAAAATGGCCTTCGTCATCGTATTCGCCTGCAAACAGATGGGGGGTTAAAAACCGGGCTTGATATCATCAAAGCAGCCATTTTAGGCGCTGAAAGTTTTGGCTTTGGTACCGGACCCATGGTGGCGTTAGGCTGTAAATACTTACGAATTTGTCACTTAAATAACTGTGCTACTGGTGTGGCAACCCAAGACGATACACTGCGCCAAAAGCATTATCACGGCTTACCAGAAATGGCGATGAACTACTTTAAGTTTATAGCTCAAGAAGCGCGTGAAATTATGGCAAGTTTAGGTGTTGCAAACCTAACCGATTTGATTGGTCGCTTAGATTTACTCGAAGCCATTGAAGGCAAAACAGCCAAACAGCAAAAAATAGATTTATCAGCGGTTATCGCTCAGCCGAACAACCCAACGGGTGAAACACTGTTTTGCAGTGCACCAAATAGCTCGCACTATTTAGGTGAATTAAATGAGAGCTTGCTAGGCAAGGCAAAAGAGGCAATTGATAATTCAAGCGGCATTTCATTAGTGAGTCGTATATGTAATACCGATAGATCGGTTGGCGCAATGCTTTCTGGTTATATTGCTGATAAGCACGGTAATCAAGGTATGGCAGCAGATCCAGTGGTGATTGAACTTCATGGTACAGCTGGCCAGTCATTCGGGGTATGGAATGCTGGCGGCCTTGAAATGACTCTAGTTGGTGATGCTAACGATTACGTTGGTAAAGGGATGGCGGGCGGTAAGCTAGTCGTTCGCCCACCACTGGGTTCGTCATTTGAAAGTCACAAAGCAACCATCGTAGGTAATACCTGTTTATATGGTGCCACTGGCGGTAAATTGTTTGCAGCCGGATGTGCTGGTGAGCGTTTTGCTGTGCGTAATTCGGGTGTGCAAGCTGTTGTTGAAGGTGTTGGTGATAATGGTTGTGAATATATGACCGGTGGTGTGGTATGTGTACTTGGTAATGTAGGAGTTAACTTTGGTGCAGGTATGACCGGTGGTTTTGCTTATATTTTAGATGAACGAGGTGATTTTGAGAAACGCATTAACCCAGAGTTGGTTGAAGTGGTTACTTTAGATGATTTGAGTTCACATCAAGAGCATTTACGCGGCTTAATTGCTGACCATTTAGAGCTAACAGGCTCATGCAGAGCAGAAACTATTTTAGCTAACTTTGAACTTTATTTACCGATGTTCAAATTAGTAAAACCTAAATCAAGTGACGTAAAAAGTTTACTCGGGCATCGCGCTCGCAGTAGCGCCGAACTACGTGTTCAGGCGCAATAAGGGGGCAGTATGAGCGAAAATGTATATCAATTTATAGACGTGCAGCGTGTAGACCCACGCAAGAAACCAATCTCGTCGCGTAAAAAATCGTTCGTAGAAATTTATGAACCCTTTTCAGAAAACCAAGTTAATTCACAGGCAGATCGCTGCCTTGATTGCGGTAACCCCTATTGTGAGTGGAAATGTCCAGTACATAACTATATTCCACAATGGTTAAAACTGATCCGTACAGGGCGCATTTTAGAGGCCGCTGAGCTTTCGCACCGTACTAACAGTTTGCCAGAGGTGTGTGGAAGAGTATGCCCACAAGACCGCTTATGCGAAGGCTCATGTACGTTAGATGAAGAGTTTGGAGCGGTAACAATCGGTAATATTGAAAAATATATCACCGATACCGCGTTCAAAATGGGCTGGAAACCAGATATGTCTTATGTGACATGGACTGATAAAAAAGTTGCCATTATTGGTGCTGGACCAGCAGGGTTAGGCTGTGCTGATATTCTAGTACGTAATGGCGTAAAGCCTGTGGTATTTGACCGTCACCCTGAAATTGGTGGGCTGTTAACCTTTGGTATTCCTTCTTTTAAATTAGAAAAAGAAGTCATGCAAAAACGTCGCGAAATATTTACCGAAATGGGTGTTGAATTTAAACTTAATGTCGAAGTAGGCAAAGACATTAGCATGGATGAAATTCTTAATGAGTATGACGCTGTATTTTTGGGAGTGGGGACTTATCAAAGTATGCGTGCAGGGCTTGAGAACGAAGATGCACCGGGGGTGCATGATGCCCTGCCATTCTTAATTGGTAACACTAATCGTGTTATGGGTTACGATGAGTCTAAACAAGCTTGCATTGATATGGCAAACCAAAAAGTAGTGGTACTAGGTGGTGGTGATACAGCAATGGACTGTGTGCGTACCTCCATTCGTCATAACGCGTTAAAAGTAACATGTGCTTATCGTCGTGATGAAGAGAACATGCCTGGTTCAAAACGCGAAGTAAAAAATGCAAAAGAAGAGGGCGTAATTTTTACTTATAACGTTCAGCCTAAAGGGATTGTACTTGATGACAAAGGTGCTGTAGCCGGCGTTAAAATGGTAAAAACTCAGCTTGGCGAGGCAGATGAAAACGGCCGCCGTCGTGCTGAAGAAGTCCCCGGATCAGAGCACATTATTGAAGCCACACAAGTGATTATGGCATTTGGTTTTAAGCCACATAAAATGGACTGGTTAGAACAGTACGATGTAGAAATTAACCACTGGGGCGGTATTAATGCACCTGAGCAAGGTGAATTTACACATCAAACCACTAATCCTAAAATATTTGCTGGTGGTGATATTGTTCGTGGTTCAGACTTAGTGGTTACTGCTATATTTGAGGGGCGTAATGCTGCAGAAGGCATTATGGATTATTTAAAAGTGTAAATAATTCTTTTGTTAGAATGGAGTCAAAAGCAAACCTTCGGGTTTGCTTTTTTATTCCCTCAGTTTTACAAATAAAAATGCCCGCAATACACAGGTTGCGGGCATTTTTAAACGCTATGTTAGTTAATCCATCGAGAAGTGATCAAGGCTCGGTTTCACTCTGGCTTGTCGACGTTTCACACTTTTATAGCAGATAACGTTACAAACAAGCTGTAGGGCAATAACCAACAAACTAAGTGTTATTAAGCCACTAATAGCTGTGCTGCTAAAAACTAACATAACAGCAATAACAAAATGTACAATTAATGCCACATTTAAAAAACGATATAATCCTTGTTTAAATTGTGTGTGTTTAAACTTGCTAAACATGGCTAAAAGTACACTAACTATAAGTAGTAGCCAGTTAATTGCTAAGCCAAAATAAATGACCGTTGTTTGCATCAAGGTATCCTCACCGTATCAAGGTAACGCACTATAAATGTATAATTTTATCCGTGCGCTTTTATAAGCTCTTTTGCATTTGCTTTAGCTGTTTTGCTAATGTTATCACCACCCAGCAAACGCGCAATTTCATTAACCCTGCCATCTTTATTTAATGCCAGCATATGAGTAAACGTTTCACCGTCTGCAATTTCTTTGGCAACAAAAAATTGCTGATGAGCGCTACTAGCCACTTGCGGTAAATGAGTTACACAAATTACTTGTGTCGATTTACCTAATTGGCGCAGTAGTTTACCAACGGCAGCAGCTGTTGGGCCAGAAATACCGACATCCACTTCATCAAATATAAGCGTAGGAGTCGTGACTTTTTGGGCAATAATAACCTGAATAGCCAAACTAATACGTGATAACTCACCACCAGAGGCTACTTTTGCTAAAGGTTGTAATGGTTGCCCTGGGTTTGTTGATACTAAAAACGATACATTATCAAAACCTAAGCTGTTTGGAGAGCGATCGGTATGTGCTGTAAGAGCTATTTCAAATACGCCATTTTCCATGGATAAGTTAGCCATACTTTCGCTGATCAAGCCATTAAGTGTATTAGCATATTGATGACGGCTAGCACTTAATTCCTCACTAGCCGTTTGATAATCTTCAAGAGCATCTGCAATTTCACCTTCAAGCTGTTCGAGGCGCGAACTATTACTGCTTATAGAGTCTAGTTCTTGTGTTACATTTTGATGAAACTCAACGAGCTCTTGTGGCTTTATATGGTGTTTTCTTGCTAAATCCATAGCGCCGCTGAGTCTGTTTTCTACTTCCGTTAAGCGAGTAGGATCTAAGTCAGCTTGTTCAGTATAATTGCGTATTTCTCTGCTTGCTTCTTCAACTTGAACCGCTGCTTCTGTCAGTAATGCTGCTACATTGGCCAGGGTTTCATCATAATGTGCAAGTTCATTAAATTGTTGTGCGCTGTGTTGTAAAAGAGAGCACGCATTTTGCTCATCACTTTCGTATAAATGTTGAAGCTCGCGCTGACAAGATTGCAAAATAGTTTGGCTGTTACTGAGCTTATCATGCTCTGCTTCTATTTGTTCAAACTCACCAGCTTGCAACGCAAATTCATCAAGCTCAGCCACTTGATATTCTAATAATTGTTTTTGCGCAGCTTGTTGTTGTTGTTGGTGTTCTAGTTGTTTAAATTCTTTTTGTAAATCAGCATAACGTTTATAGCGTTGGCTTACAGCATTAACTAGATTTTGGTGCCCGGCGTAAGCATCCAGTAGCTGTAATTGATGCTCTGCTTTTAATAGATGCTGGTGTGCATGTTGACCGTGTATAGAAATTAAATATTGGCCTAGCTCTTTTAGCTGTGCAGCGGTGACAGGGCTACCATTAATGTAGCTTTTGCTGCGGCCATTCTTGCAAACAACTCGACGAAGTAGACATTCGTTATCGTCATTATTAAGCATGTTCTCTTCTAGAAATGCATGGGCGTGTGGCAAATTGCTTAAATCAAATTGCGCACTTACCTCGGCTTTATCCGTGCCTGGGCGCACAGCTGAAGCCTCTGCTCGTTCTCCAAGGCACAATGATAACGCATCAATAGCGATTGATTTACCCGCACCCGTTTCACCGGTAATAGCGGTCATGCCCGAATGCCATTCAGTGCTTAAATTACTTACAATTGCAAAATTTTTAATTTCTAAACCAATTAACATACTGTTCATCCATCCAGTGAATTAACTGTTAATTTATACAGTGTTTTGGTTTATTGCAAATTAAATTTCTATATTTTAAGCAAGGCTGGACTCAATTAGTGTTTTTTTTTCTTCATCAATAGGGAGGGTTTCATCGTTAAGATCAATATTATCAACTGGTTGTATGTTGTCTTCAGTTTTCAACTTTAAGATTAACGTAGGAAGGACTTCTTGGTAAAAATTTTTATTGTATAAAATACCTTGAGCTGGCAACTCTGCTATAAAATATTGAGTGCTGTCGGCAAATGCTTGGCTATTATTACTTTTATAGGTTTTTATAAGCTCTTCGTTAAGTATGTTAATAAGTTGGTCACATAACGATTCCAACTTAACTAAATTTTCATCGGTGTGAGGCTGTACCACGAAAAAGTTACTTACAACTGCTTGAATTCGAGGAAGGTGCTTAGCACTGATGACATTTGCATCAAGTAATTCGTTTAGTTTTATTTTTAAACGTGATTGAGTACTTGCTACGCGCTCGTTAAACAGTTTTTTCTTTGCTTCAATGGTTTTTTTTCGATTACTCTCAATTAGCAAGTAACTGCCAAGTAAAGTAATTAATAATAATAAAGCAAGAAACACTACATAAGTCATTACTACTTTTTCCTGATGATATTTAAAAATTCTAGCCCGATATTTTGCGCTAAAGTTGCATGTTTGGCAATAAAATTAGTATAACCGGCTACCCCAATTTAGCTTTTTACGTAGCACATTATAATAAGAATAATTTTTTGGGTGGATTAAGCGTAATTTTTTGTCAGCTTTACGTATAACTACCTCATCACCCGGTAATACGGCGAGTACAACATGGCTGTCACAGCTTACTTGTAAGCTATCAGTATTTTCTAAACTAAGCTTTAAACGCACTTCATTGTCAGCATCCACCACTAAAGGGCGACTTGATAAAGTATGTGGAAACATCGGAACCAGTGACATTGCATTAAGCTCTGGTGTTAAAATAGGCCCACCGCCTGATAAAGAGTATGCCGTTGAGCCTGTTGGAGTCGACACAATCAAACCATCGGAACGTTGTGAAAATACAAAGTCATCGTTTATAAAGGCTTCAAACTCAATCATATGTGCTACTTTATCAGCATGAAGCACTGCTTCGTTTACTGCAGAATTAGCGCTTTTAAGTTCGTTATGTCGATACACTTCAACTTCTAATAAAAAACGTTTTTCTTCAATGTAATCGCCGCTGAGTACCTGTTCTAAGCTACCCTCAAATCCTTCTGGGTTCAGATCTGTTAAAAAGCCTAAATTACCCCTATTTACACCAATTACGGCTATATCAAAACGAGCAAGCACCCGTGCAGCACCCAGCATGTTGCCATCGCCTCCAACCACAATCGCCAAGTCGGCACGTTCGCCTAAATCAACGAGCTTTACGAGTTTGTCGCTCGGTACATCACTAAGTTGACTCCCTGTACGTTTTTCAACAATCACCTCAAAGCCTAAAGCTAATAAAAACGTATGTAATCGTTGTAAAGTAGCGGCAGCATTAGGATGATTTGGCTTACCAATCAAGCCGATAGTGTTAAAGGGAGAGTCCATAATAAATACACTGAGAGTTCTAATATTTGTAGAGTAACCTAAAACAGAAGTGTTTGAAAACACAGATCTTAGTAATAACCAGCGGATTTAATTAATTCACTGTAAAATTTAGATTTATTGTATTTTTTATACTTGAAATAATAATACTTAGCCCCGATATAAGAGCTATGCATAAAGATGTAGATAACATGAAACTAAACCCACGAGATCAGCAAATATTTGCCGCTGTTATGAGTATGTACTGTAATGGCGATGGCTTACCTGTGCCGTCAACAAAAATTGCAAAGCAAAAAGGTATGGCGGTATGCTCTGCCACTGTGCGTAACGCGATGGCGCGACTTGAAAAAATAGGCCTGTTGTATTCACCACATACATCGGCTGGCCGAGTGCCAACCAATGATGGGTTTGACTATTGGTTTGATGAGTTTTTTACGCTCAATGATATTGCTAATTATTGGCAACCTGAGCAGGCACAATTGGTTGAGCTAGCACATGGCTTGAGTCAACGTTACCAAGTATGCTGTTGTGTGGGGCTACCGCAGGTTAGAACACAGCAGGTATTTAGGGTAGAAGTGCTCGACTTTGATGCAAACAACTGGCTTATTTTACTCTTAGATAGAGCAGGGCAGAGCCACAATATTTGTATTAATAAGCCTCATGACCCTAGCGATAGCCAACGCTATGAATTTGCTACTTGGCTCAATACGGTTTTTAGTCAGCAATCTTTAATTGAAGGCCTCTACCGAATGCAGGCAATGGCCAATACGGCTCCGCGTAATTGTCATGACTCTTTAACTCAATGGACCCGTGAGCTAAGCCAAAAATTAGGCTCAGATAACAGCATCGTTGTTGGCGAAAATTACCTTTATAAAAAAATAGACTGTGAGCAAAGTCTCAATATTGGTGTGTCATTCTTAAATTTTGTTGAAGATAAACTCGCTTTTAAAAATGGGGTCTCTATTCTCAATACTGAAAACTTACCGTTCAGTAGCTGCGATGAACTCATTGTGATTAGTGTGCCGTATTTTCAAAATCAAGAATATCAGAGTCGCTTTTGTGTTATTTGTCCAAAATCAGCGCAATTAGAGAAAATAATCCAAGAATTTAAATTATTAGAGCCATTGAGCTCTTGAATCTTTTTATTCAATCCCCATAATTACCGCAGTTGTAAAGAATTGGAGCGTATATTTTATGTCTGAGCAGACACAAAACCCAGAGCAAGAAGTAGAACTGAACGAAGAAGTGACGCAAATGGAAGCTGACGTTGAGGCGGCAGTTGAAGCAGCAGAACAACATGCTGAGCAAGAGCAAAGCCCTGAAGCAGAAATTGCTATGTTATATGCCGAGCTTGAAACTGCAAAGCAAACTATTGCAGATCAAAAAGATAGCGTAGTTCGCGCTGCTGCAGATGTGGACAATATGCGTCGTCGCGCTGCACAAGATGTAGAAAAAGCACACAAATTTGCACTAGAAAAGTTTGCTAATGAACTACTCCCTGTTATAGATAACTTAGAGCGTGCTATTGAGTTTTCTGATAAAGAAAATGAAACGCTTAAGCCTTTACTTGAAGGCATTGATATGACAGTGAAAAGTTTTAACGACGCGGTAGCTAAATTTGGTGTTGAAATTGTAAACCCTCAAGGTGAGCAGTTTAACCCAGACTTTCATCAAGCAATGTCAATCCAACCAAGCAACGATGTAACACCAAATACTGTTTTAGCAGTAATGCAAAAAGGTTACACATTAAACGGCCGTTTATTACGCCCTGCAATGGTCATGGTATCTAAAGCCGCTGACGCTTAATTAAGTATACAATTTAAAAATGCCTCATTATGAGGCATTTTTTTTGTCTTTAAAATAATGTATTAACTGCACCAGTATTGTAAGTACCACCGCACTAAACATTAAACTAGAAAATGGAACCGCACTTTGTGCATGCATTACCGCTAATATAGGGCCTACTAATGCGCCACTACCAAAACGCAAGGTGCCGATAACCGCCGTAGCAGTTCCGGTATTTTGTTCAAACTTCATCAAAATTAATGAATCTGCATTACTTGCTATTATGCCTAAGCTCATCATTAACGGGGCAATAGCCGCAACAATAAAGTAAAGCGATAAATGCAACACACTAAAGCTGAGTAATGCTGTGCCAGATAAAAAACCACACATTAGCCCGTAATAAAGCATTTTTCGTGAGCCAATACGTGGCACTACGCGAGTATTTAAAAAGTTACCAAACATCAGCGCCATTACATTAAAAGCGAATAGCAGGCCAAACAATTGTTCCGATACTTTAAATAAGTCGAGGTAAATATATGGAACCGAGGTTAAAAAGCAAAAAAAGCCAAACGACACAAACATCGAGCTTAAAATATCAGCGCGGGCGTGCGGGTTGCTTAATACCACTTTGTAACTCGAAAAGAATAGCGATAACCCTTTTCGATCATTTTTAAATATCGGGATATCGATTAAATAACGCTGCACAAAAAGTAAAATTACAAAGCTATAAGCCGCTAAAACAATAAAAATAGTCGACCAAAGCGAAAAGCCTAAAATAACTGAGCCGATAGAGGGGGCAAGTAAAGGCGCTATCATCATGATCATAGACACATACGACATACCCTTAGCAGTATTTTTTTGATATATGTGTCTAATAATCCCTGGAACCACAACCGTAGCTGCCGCCCCTGTAAATGCCTGTACTGCTCTTAACAGCCAAAAAGTATGCACTTCAGTGGTAAATGCTAAAGCGAGTGAACTCAAGCCAAATAAACTGAGCCCTATTCGTGCTAGTTTACGCCTGCCAATTTGATCGGCTATGGGGCCAAAAAATAACATGCCCAATGCATAACCTGCTAAATAGATACTCAACGAGATTTGAACATTTGGCATGCTAGTATTGAGATCGTTGGCAATTACCAGCATAGCCGGTAAATACATATCGATGGCTAAAGGCGTGATGGCTACAATACTGGCTAATAAAGGCAATAAAATACGGGTATTAAAAGAAGAAGCCGAAGCGCTCATTTAAAAACTCAAAACAACGAATATAGGTTGGGCAGTATAGCAGGGCAATGGCGTTGGATAAACTTAGTTTGCCTGCTAACTTAATTGTTTAATCGCAAAAAGCAAAGATTTTAAACTAACACTGCGTTTGCTATTCTATACTCAGTGACAAACTTTTTTAGGGCATTATAATGAAGAAATTGGTTTTGGCAGTACTTGCCAGTGCAGTATTAGTAGGTTGTAAAACATCACCAACTGGACGAACGCAAATTGCGCTTTACTCAGACCAACAAATGAGTCAGATGGGCACTGCCAGTTTTGCAGAAATGAAAAAAAATCAGCCGGTAAATAAAGACCCAAAAGTAAACAGTTACGTCAATTGTATTGCTGATAAAGTAGTAGCCGTTCTACCAACAGATTATGCATCTCAAAACTGGGAAGTGGTGGTATTTGAAGATGAATCTGCAAACGCCTTTGCATTGCCAGGTGGTTATATTGGCGTGCACACTGGATTATTAAAAATTGCTACAAATCAAGATCAGCTTGCAACTGTTTTAGGTCATGAAGTCGGTCATGTGATTGCAGAGCACTCAAATGAACGTGTTTCACAAAGCTCTATTTTACAAACCGGAATGAAAGTCGGCAGTGCGGCGCTTGAAATGGGTAACGTGCAATACCGCAATGAAATTATGCAAGGGCTTGGTCTTGGCGCTCAATATGGTGTGGTTTTACCGTTTAGTCGTTCACATGAGACAGAAGCTGACGTTATTGGTTTAGATTTAATGGCGCAAGCAGGTTTCAACCCTAAAGAGTCTGTTACGCTTTGGCAAAATATGAGTCAAGCGGGCAGTGGGGCAACGCCAGAGTTTTTATCAACTCACCCAGCACCAACAAGCCGTATTGCAAATTTACAATCGCAAATGGGTAAAGCGCTTAGTGAGCAAAAAACAGCTAAAGCACAAGGTAAAAATCCGCAGTGTAAGTTTTAACAAAACCTTATAAGCTCGTTTAACATTAGTTTGCGAGCTTAATCAAACTAACTTGAAAATGAGAACATGTAGTTTGTAATAGGCTAAATAGGAAAATTCAAGGATGAAAAAAATAGTTGTAATCATTAGCGTTGTTTTGATCAGCTTAGTTACAGTTTTCAGTATATTATCCAGTAAGCGTCATAATTCAACCCTGCTTACACCAACAGAAGCCAATGTTGATATTAAAAAGCCAAAAGTTAATTTCGGGAATAACACAAACGCCAAAAATATTTATGTTAAACAGCCATTTCCTTCTGATATCCCGAATGAGGAGCAATGCAAAGAGCTAAATTATAAGCAGTATCAGTTACGAGATAATAATGAACGTGATATTGAGCTAAAAGCTTCACAAGCATTTAAAAACGGGTATACAGCAAAGCAGGTCGCCGAGGCAATATGGTTTTCGAGTTACTGGTCAGTGGCTAAAACTTGGTACGATAAAGCGGCATTAGCAAAGTCAGTTGAAAAGTTGCTTCCGATTTTACAATCAATACCGAATAGTGAAAGATTAATCGCTCAATACGATTACGTTAACGCACCGGACTTAAATATAACAACTGTTGTTGATTACACTGACCTTTTGGATATACTTTGGAAAAACTTGCCCACAGATACGATTTACAAAAAGGTCAGCTCAACAAATACCTCTGCCGTTGAAATTTTTAACGAAATTGAACGGACTTTTTCAGAAATTCCATATGATGTACTTAACAATAATCAACTTTCTCCTTTAAATTCAATTTTAAATCTGTTGTTGACTAAACAGCAGCTACAATCCGCTATTATGCTTTTGCAGCGTTACCCTGATTTAAAGTTATCAGATGTAAGCTTCGATAATAAATTAGCATTGAATTTTCTCACTATTATAGGTGGTGAAGATTATGAAATTACTAATCCAACAGAGCATAAATTGTTCTTAACTCTTTTAGGGTTATTAGAGAAGCAGGTTTTTTATCAAAAAATCACACACCCTTGGTTTAGTAACGAAAAGGTCAATAAGGGGGTTGAGAAATTAAATAACGAAGGGATCGTTATTAAAATCGTTTTAATCGATGATATAGAGAAACCGAACCCTATATTGCAACTGAATATAAAAGAATCCGTATTAACTGACGAACAACAACTGGACCTCAAAAAGTGTCAATCAACGACGGATTGGCTTACAAGCCGTGAATTAACACCTAATGAAATTGAAACATTTAAAGATCAGCCTTTTATTGCAAAGATCAAATCTTCACCTGAGTTTAAGCACTGCAAAAATAAACAAGCTTTACAAAACCTACCGTTAATAAAAAGTCAATTTACTGCAGCGAGTAAGATAATTAATCAAGCAATTGGTAATCAAAACACCTCATTGCAAGAACTCGATTTAGAAACCTTAGATTTACCTGCTTTGTTACCTGAAACAAAATCTATATTAGCAGTTATTATTGCTCGAGATTACCTCCAAGCAACTAGCTTAAATGAGCAAGAAATTATAGCTAGATTAAGTAATGTTGGTTTGAAACCGTTAAGTAGTCATTCGGAATTGTTAGGAGGATTCGCAGGATTAAAAGGATTAACTTTGTGGCTTAATTCATTAAATTTCGAGCAGTTAAAGGATGCGCAGATTTTATTGAATAGTTTTGCAGCTGAAGGCGTTTTTGAACCCTTCGCTATATTAAACACTAGGCTGGGTGGCGTTGCTTATGATAATAAAAA
Source organism: Pseudoalteromonas sp. meg-B1 (assembly GCF_003173795.1). Taxonomy (GTDB): domain Bacteria; phylum Pseudomonadota; class Gammaproteobacteria; order Enterobacterales; family Alteromonadaceae; genus Pseudoalteromonas; species Pseudoalteromonas undina. The sequence goes on from NZ_QGQU01000001.1 coordinate 1,073,891, forward strand.
TGAATTGGATCCTCTTTATTTCTTTATCCAAAATTATTCAGAACTTTCTATTCATTCCGGTGATCCAATGACCTATGAAAATAAGAAAAATAAAGCATTTATAAACTTTTTTACTCGCAATGGAGCTCACATTGAATCGCAACATCTTCGAGCTTCATTTGCTCTCAAAATCCGATCTAAAGAAGGCTATAACCGTCTGATAACACATTTTCCTGAGTTAGAAGTAAAGAGCGGGGACGACTACTTCTCAGTTAATTGCCGATAGGTTAACAATTAGATAAAACATATATTTTTGAACTTAAAAAAGTGCGAAATGGTTCGCACTTTTTAATTTACTTTGTTATTAAAAAGTCCACTCTATGTGTACTTGTGGAACTGACTCTGTAACATCTGTACCAAGTTTGTTATGCCAGTACTGCCACTCCATACCTAACAGTAAGGTGTTTTCTTTCATTTCTAGCGCATGCCCCATATCCCATACAATAATAGGTTGAGCTAAAAACCAAGCGCGTACGTCATTACCAAACTCATCTTCACGCTCAGCAATATATTCCGCATGACCCTTAACACTAAATTTTTGTGAGCCAATCATAAATGGATATTCAAAAGCAACGTCAAACATCCAGCTGTTGGTTTCAATTGGCGCACCGCCTTTCGCAACACCTTCACTATCATCAATATAGGCAGTCACAAGGGTTGATAAGAAATTAAAACCAGGTACATCCCAGCTTAATTTTACACCCGGTAAGTATTTAACAACTTTAGCATCGCCTGCGGCATTAATACCCATGGTTAGGCCAACATCAACGAGCGCACCAGACGCTACTTTTTCGTCCATAACGGCCGATAAGCTAAGCGTAGAATAACCTTCAAAGTAAAAGTCTTGATCTTGGTAGTTATCGTCATTGCCATCAGTGCTGTAATCAATAAAGAAAAAGTTATCCCCATAGTCATGGCCTGAAGCATGTTGCAATGAATAAACCGTGGTATTTGATTTTTGTTCAGTGAACGGGTTTTTATGATTACCGTTGTTAATATGAAGCGCAGTACTGCTCCAATTAGCAGCAGTAGCTGTTGAACTTAAGGCACACGCACTAAGTGCAACGAGAGGAAGTAAGTTTTTAATTTTCATAACCATATTTTATGTGACACGCTGAATACCACATTATAGCAAAGACGGTTAATTTGTTAATTATTTATTGTCATAAACAGTGTACTAGCATGTGGCTAATACACTGTTTAAAGAAGATTTAAGCTTTATTACGACGTAAACAAATAACCGCAATAGCGGTAAAAGCTAAAATAAAGCAGTAGTAAGATGAGGTTGATACTTCCCACGGGCTAATTTTAAATGTAGCACCAAGCAGAAGTGCTTGTGCGCCGTAAGGTAAAGACCCTTGGGTAACACAGGCAAAAATATCTAATAAACTGGCAGAACGTTTACCACTAATTTCGCCATCGTCAGCTAGCTTTTTAGCAATAGGGCCAGTCACAATAATAGACACTGTGTTGTTAGCAATACACATATTGCTGGTTAGCACTAATGCAGCTATCCCTAACTGATCCGCTACCTTGCGATGCCATTTTGCAATGACCTTAGTGATTGCTTGAATTTTTTGCGCGATGTAGTCGAGGCCGCCATTAATACGAATAAACTCAGAGAGGCCACCAATAAACATAGACAGTAAAAATATTTCCTGCATGTCGCTAAAACCTTGGTAAATATCTTTTACAAAGCTGGCGCCTTCATAGCTTCCGGTAAAGCCCATCAATGCGGCGAAAACAATACCGCTTAACAGTACTACAAATACATTAAAGCCCATTACTGCCAGTACTAAAATAAAGGCATAAGGAAGCACCAATAAAATATCGTAGTCTTTAGTTTCAACAACTTGCGCAGCTGGCGTTAAAAATAACAACAGTGCAATAGTAAGGATAGCGGCTGGAATCGCAATTTTAAGATTTTCTTTAAACTTATCTTTCATTTCACAGCCTTGCGTACGGGTAGCTGCAATCGTAGTGTCAGAAATTATTGATAGGTTATCACCAAACATAGCGCCAGATACAATGGTACCGGCCATTAATGCGGGATCAATCCCTGTTTTCATTGATACTGCATAAGCAATTGGGCCAATAGCACCGATAGTTCCCATTGACGTGCCCATCGCAGTAGAGATAACCGCGGCAATTAAAAACAAACCAGGCAGAAGTAATGAAGGGGGAATAAGTGAGAGGCCAGCATTAACAACCGCGTCAACGCCACCGGTTGCCCCTGCAACCGCAGAAAAAGCACCTGCTAATAAATAGATAAGACACATGGTAATAATATTGTTATTACCCACGCCTTTAATAAAGGTTTCTACACTTTGATTAATACTGGCTTTATTTAAAATAAAGGCTAAAACAATCGCAGGTAAAATAGCGACCGGTGCTGGGAGTTGATAAAATGCATAATCAACCCCTTGAGATTGCAAATATAAGCCTGAGCCTAAAAAAATAGCAACAAAGGTGAGTAGGGGGAGCAAAGAAAATCTTGCTTTATTTTTATCAAATGATGGCTGCATCATAATCCTCGTTAATTATTCATAGCAATCGAAATCGATTGATATATTAAACAGCCAAAGCATCCCTCTTTTAGCTGAATTTAGTTGTTTGTTTTACTATCTAACCAGATAAGTAACTCAACAGCGCCCGCAAGCCAAAGACCAAATCGGCGCAAAAAAAGAAGTTTAAATGTATAGATGGCTAAATGCAAAGACTATCTGTTATTATTATGAGGGTCTGTTGATCTTTCAAGGTTAAATTTGCAGCAGTCTGTTTGGTATTTAGGCAAGGCAGAGCCAATGTGGTGTGGTATTCCCCATAAATAGGCGATAACGCAGCATCAATGCCAAACAGGCGCTGCCCGAAGGGTTCTGCCTAGGAGCGATTTACTCTTTGTTGCTCGGTTTTTACTTAGCCCACTAGGTTACAAACCTCGCGCCACGATTAAACCACTCCTAGTTTAAACAAATTTTAATCCGCAAAGGTCAACAGACCCTAAAATAATCGAAGCTTTTTTATAAGCTTTCCTGACTATTACATGAGTTTTAGATAAAATCTAGCTAACTAAAAAATACATAGGTTGTAAAAAGATGAATCGAGTAGGTGTGTTTGGTGCGAATGGCCGTATGGGCCTGGCACTTTTAGAAGCAGCAACAATCAATAAAAATTCACAATTAGCGGCGGCCTATGTACGCAGTGAGTCTGAGTTAGTCGGTCTATCGGTTAATCAACTTAATAGTGCAGCGGCTAAAGACATTCACTTTAGTAGTGAACAGCAGGTTGAAAATGTAGATGTGCTTATAGACTTTACCCTTCCACAAGGCATGAGAAATCACTTAAAAACAGCTGTTGAGAAAAAAACACCTATGGTAATTGGCACCACTGGCTTAACTCATGATGATATGGCTCTATTAACAGATGCCGCTAAACATATCCCGATCGTATTTGCGCGTAATTATAGCGTGGGCGTAAATTTACTGCTTAACTTAGTGCAAACAGCAGCGACAAAATTAGGCGATGATTTAGATATTGAAATTTTTGAAGCGCATCATCGCCATAAAATCGATGCGCCATCGGGTACAGCATTAGCTATTGGCGAGTCGATTGCACAGGCTAAAGGGTGGGATCATGATGAGGTTGCTGTTTATGATCGTAACAACATAGAGCAGGCCAAATCACAAAATGAAATTGGCTATTCGGTGCTAAGAGGCGGCGATATAGTAGGTGAACACACGGCCTACTTCGCTACAATGGGCGAAAGACTTGAATTAACCCATAAAGCAAGTTCTCGAATGACCTTCGCCCTAGGTGCTATAAGAGCTGCGCAGTGGTTGAAAAATAAACCAGCAGGACTTTATGATATGCAAGATGTGCTAGATTTAAAGTAGTTAAGTTCCTTTTTTAACGCTTTGAGGTGGTTTTTTGTTATAACCACTTATTTATTGCAATTTACTAATTAGCGTTAGACCTAAAAGCCAACTTCATGTAGAATGCAGCCAATTTGCCAAAAATTACTAAATGCGTGTTTCCAATTATACTCATATGGTTAGCAAAACCGGGGTTTGTGTGGGAATAAAAAGAGTTTTAGGCAAGAAAAATGAATGAAGGTTTAGTGGTTTACATCGGCATCATTTAAGACTGCGTAAAACAATTTAAGCTCACAGAAATCAGGTTTTGACCAATTATTTGGGTATTGGCGGGGTGTTAAGCAATTTGTTTACTCCCGTTTTTTACTGTTAGGAGGTTTAACTTGACTAAATCCGCTCTGTTAGTCCTAGAAGACGGCACAGTGTTTCGCGGTACTGCAATCGGCGCTGACGGCATGTCAGTCGGTGAAGTAGTATTCAATACGTCTATGACTGGTTATCAAGAAATTTTGACTGATCCATCGTACGCGGAACAAATCGTAACTTTGACGTACCCACATATCGGTAATACGGGTACCAACAGCGAAGACGAAGAAGCGAGTCACATTTGGGCTAAAGGCCTAGTGATCCGTGATTTGCCACTGCTAGCAAGTAATTTTCGTAACGAGCAATCGTTAGATGATTACTTAAAAGAACGTAATATTTTAGGTATTGCGGACATCGACACGAGAAAACTAACCCGTATTTTGCGTGACAAAGGCGCACAAAATGGCTGTATTGTTGCTGGTGACGAACTAGACGAGAAAAAAGCGCTCGAAGCCGCGCAAGCCTTCCCAGGCTTAAAAGGTATGGATTTAGCAAAAGTTGTCTCAACCAAGGAAAATTTTGAGTGGCGCGAATCAAGCTGGACATTAGGCGAGGGGTTTAAAACCTTACACGCTGATGATGAAAAGTTTCATGTTGTTGCCTACGACTTCGGTGTTAAACGTAACATTTTGCGTATGCTTGTTGATCGTGGTTGTAAACTGACCGTTGTCCCAGCACAAACCTCTGCCGCTGACGTACTAGCCTTAAACCCAGATGGTATTTTCTTATCAAACGGCCCTGGTGATCCTGAGCCATGTACTTATGCCATTGATGCAATTAAAACCTTTTTAGAAACCGACACGCCAATTTTTGGTATTTGTTTAGGGCATCAACTACTAGCACTTGCCTCAGGTGCTAAAACAGTAAAAATGAAGTTTGGCCACCATGGTGGTAACCACCCAGTTAAAGATCTTGACCGCGATGTTGTAATGATCACTGCACAAAACCACGGTTTTGCTGCAGATGAAGCCACATTACCAGATAATTTACGTGCTACGCACAAATCGTTATTTGACGGTACATTACAAGGTATTCACCGTACAGATAAACCAGCGTTTAGCTTCCAAGGTCATCCTGAAGCAAGTCCTGGTCCGCACGATGCAGCCCCATTATTTGACCACTTCATCGATTTGATGCAAGCGCGTAACCACTAATTTAACCGGAGTAATAATGCCAAAACGTACCGATATAAAAAGCATTCTTATCTTAGGCGCAGGCCCAATTGTAATTGGTCAAGCTTGTGAATTTGACTACTCTGGTGCTCAAGCGTGTAAAGCACTAAGAGAAGAAGGCTATAGAGTTATACTCGTTAACTCAAACCCAGCCACTATCATGACTGATCCAGAAATGGCCGATGCAACATACATCGAACCAATTCACTGGGAAGTGGTAGAAAAAATTATTGAAAAAGAAAAGCCAGATGCTGTACTGCCTACAATGGGTGGTCAAACGGCATTAAACTGTGCGCTTGATTTAGATAAGCACGGTGTATTGGCAAAGCATGGCGTTGAGCTTATTGGCGCAACAGCCGATGCAATCGATAAAGCAGAAAACCGTGAGCGTTTTGATGTTGCTATGCGTAACATCGGCCTTGAATGTCCACGTGCTGAAATTGCCCATTCAATGGATGAAGCTCGCGATACCATGACCCGAATCGGCTTACCGTGTATTATTCGTCCTTCTTTCACAATGGGCGGCACCGGTGGCGGTGTGGCTTACAACATGGAAGAGTTTGAAGAAATTTGTGAGCGCGGTTTAGACCTTTCACCAACCAGCGAGTTATTAATTGATGAATCGTTAATTGGTTGGAAAGAATACGAAATGGAAGTTGTTCGTGACAAAAAAGACAACTGCATCATCGTTTGTTCTATTGAAAACTTTGACCCAATGGGTGTGCACACAGGTGACTCAATCACTGTTGCGCCAGCACAAACATTAACAGACAAAGAATACCAAATCATGCGTAATGCTTCTATGGCCGTATTGCGTGAAATTGGTGTTGAAACCGGCGGTTCAAACGTACAATTTGGTGTAAACCCAGTTGATGGCCGTATGGTTATCATTGAAATGAACCCACGTGTATCACGTTCATCGGCCCTAGCGTCTAAAGCAACGGGTTTCCCAATTGCTAAAATTGCAGCAAAATTGGCTGTAGGTTACACCCTTGATGAGCTTCAAAACGATATTACTGGCGGTAAAACACCAGCATCGTTTGAACCTTCAATCGATTACGTGGTAACAAAAATTCCTCGCTTTAACTTTGAAAAATTTGCCGGTGCAAACGACCGTTTAACAACGCAAATGAAATCAGTAGGCGAAGTAATGGCGATTGGTCGTAACCAACAAGAGTCATTACAAAAAGCATTACGTGGTTTAGAAGTAGGCGCAACGGGCTTTAACCCAATTGTGGCGCTTGACGACCCGAAAGCAAAAGAAAAAATCATTCGTGAATTACGTGAGCCAGGTGCAGAGCGTATTTGGTACATTGCCGATGCAATGCGCCATGGTATGAGTGTTGAAGATGTGTTCGAACTGACTAAGATTGACCCTTGGTACTTAGTACAAATTGAAGACATCCTAAAAGATGAAGCTAAAATTTCAGAAGTCGGTATGGCCGGCTTAAATGCAGACTTCTTGCGTAAACTTAAACGCAAAGGCTTTGCAGATCCGCGTATTGCAGAAATTGCTGGTGTGTCAGAAGCTGAAATTCGTAAAAAGCGCCATCAACTCAATATTGTACCTGTTTACAAACGCGTTGATACGTGCGCCGCAGAATTTAGCTCAGACACTGCTTACATGTACTCATCTTACGATGAAGAATGTGAAGCTAACGCATCTGACCGTGATAAAATCATGGTAATTGGTGGCGGTCCTAACCGTATCGGCCAAGGTATTGAATTTGATTACTGTTGTGTACACGCAGCTCTTGCGCTTCGCGAAGACGGCTACGAAACCATCATGGTTAACTGTAACCCTGAAACGGTTTCTACCGATTACGACACATCTGATCGTTTATACTTTGAGCCAATTACGCTTGAAGACGTACTAGAAATTGTACGTGTTGAAAAGCCAAAAGGCGTTATCGTGCAGTACGGTGGTCAAACACCACTTAAACTAGCGCGTGAGCTTGAAGCTAACGGCGTGCCTGTAATTGGTACTTCACCTGATGCCATTGACCGTGCAGAAGACCGTGAGCGTTTCCAACAACTTGTTGAGCGTTTAGACTTACTGCAACCAGAAAATGCGACGGTTACCTCTACTGAAGAAGCACTACTTAAATCAGTTGAAATCGGTTTCCCACTGGTAGTGCGTCCTTCGTACGTATTAGGTGGTCGTGCGATGGAAATTGTATACGATGAGCAAGACTTACGTCGTTACATGACCGAAGCGGTATCTGCATCAAATGAAGCGCCAGTGTTACTTGACCGTTTCTTAGATAACGCAATAGAAGTTGACGTTGATGCAATTTGCGACGGCGAGCAAGTGATTATTGGCGGCATCATGGAGCATATTGAACAAGCAGGCGTTCACTCTGGTGACTCAGCATGTTCATTACCAGCTCACTCGCTAACGCAAGAAGTGCAAGATGTGATGCGTAAGCAAGTAACTGATATGGCACTTGAACTTGGCGTAGTTGGTTTGATGAATACACAGTTTGCGGTTAAAGATGGCAAAGTGTATCTAATCGAAGTAAACCCACGTGCAGCACGTACAGTTCCATTTGTATCTAAAGCAACGGGTGTAGCACTTGCAAAAGTAGCGGCGCGTTGTATGGCGGGTCAATCTTTAGCAAGCCAAGGCATTACTAAAGAAGTGATTCCACCTTACTACAGCGTAAAAGAAGTGGTATTGCCATTTGCTAAATTCCAAGGTGTGGATCCTATCCGTGGACCTGAAATGCGCTCAACGGGTGAAGTAATGGGTGTTGGTGATACTTTCGCCGAAGCGTTTGCAAAAGCACAATTAGGTGCAAGCAACACTTTACCACGTGGTGGTCGCGCGTTACTATCTGTACGTAATAGCGATAAGCCACGTATTGTAGAACTAGCAAAAACTATGACAGACCTTGGTTTTGAGCTAGACGCAACAGGTGGGACAGCTGCTGCACTTGAAGATGCTGGAATTACGGTTCGCCGTGTAAATAAAGTATACGAAGGTCGTCCGCACATTCTTGATAGAATCAAAAATGGCGAGTATAGCTATATCGTTAATACCACCGAAGGTCGCCAAGCGATTGAAGATTCGAAGGTGTTACGTCGTGGTGCATTGCAGCACAAAACCAATTATACTACGACATTGAATGCGGCATTTGCTAACTGTACTGCTAACCAAGCAGATGACCGCAGTAAAGTGACGTCTGTTCAAGAACTACACCTGCGATTGAACTAAGGAAATGTGCCAAGGCCATAACCATGGCCTTGGGATTAAGTGAGAAAAGTATGCAATCAATTCCAATGACAGTTCGTGGCGCAAAATTATTGCGCGATGAGCTTAACGAATTAAAAACTGTTACCCGTCCAAAAATTGTATCTGATATTGCTGATGCACGTGAACACGGTGACTTAAAAGAAAATGCTGAGTATCACGCTGCGCGTGAGCAACAGGGTTTTTGTGAAGGCCGTATTCAAGAAATTGAAGCAAAACTTTCAAACATGCAGATGATTGACGTAACAAAGATGCCTAATACAGGTAAAGTGATTTTTGGGACTACAGTAACCATCGTTAATGTTGAAACCGACGCTGAAGTTAAATATCAGATTGTTGGCGATGATGAAGCAGATATTAAAAGTAATTTAATTTCTGTTAATTCACCAATTGCTCGCGGCTTAATTGGTAAACAAGCGGATGACGCTGTGATTATCAAAACGCCAAAAGGTGATGTAGAGTACGAAATCATTGAGGTTGAGTATATTTAATTAGTTAACTCACTTTAACGTTTTATAAAAACCAGTGCTTAGTAATAAGCACTGGTTTTTTTATGCTTGGTTTTTATATTTGGTTTAGAATCGGTTGAATATTATTCATTGTTTGTAAATGTAGGCTATGTTGTTATGGTAGTAACCTATTCTTCAATAAGGAAATAATATGGCAAATATACTGTATCCGGCACCTTTAACAGTGGGATCTAAAATCGCCGTGTGTTCTTTATCAGCGGGGATCAAATCAAAATACCATCCACGGTTAGATATTGTCATTAATGGCTTAAAACATCGAGGTTATCAGATTGTTGAGGGAGAGTTTTTACGTCAAAACGAGCCGCGAACTCAACTTACAGCTAAGCAGCATGCCAAGCAATTAATGGACTTTTTATTAGATGATGAAATAGATGCGATCATGCCGCCAATGGGCGGAGAGCTGGCAATGGAAATATTGCCTCTGCTTGATTTTAGCGCAATTAAAAACGCTAAACCTAAATGGTTAGTGGGCTATTCAGATGTCAGTACGATTGCTTGTGCACTGACAGCAAAATGTAATTGGGCAACACTGCATAGTGCTAATTTAATTCAATTACACCCTGATGAAAAAGACCCGTATTGTTTACAAATTTTTGAAAGCCTAAGCTATGAGGCTAGCAGTGAGTTTGAGCAAGCCCCCTCGACTAACCATCAACATAGCAAGCCTGATTACGCACAAAACCCGAATGCATTATTTGATCACAGCGTTCCCACACAATGGCAATGTTTAAATTACACCGATAAGCGCAGTATTGAAATGTCAGGGCGGTTGTTTGGTGGGTGTCTTGATACGGTTGGGCTGTTACTTGATTCGCCTTTTTTAGCTCTGCATGAGTTTAAAAAGCACAATGCCTCGCAAGGTATTGTACTTTATTTAGAAAGCGCAGAGCTCACGCCAGCGACCGTTGCAAGGTTTTTATTGTCACTTAAATTAGCGGGCATGTTTGATGATATAAATGGGGTGATTATTGGTCGTCATGTGACCTTACAAGGGCAAGACCCAGGGTTTGATTATCGCCAAGGCTTAAATGCCGCTTTTGGTGGGTGTTTATTTCCGGTGATCATTGATGCTGATATTGGCCACATTCCTCCTAATTTAAACTTAGTTAATGGTGCATTATGCACTGTTACCGCAGATGTTGAACAAGGCAAAGTGCTCAGTGCATCTGTGGTCACAAAACTAGCCTAGTAATAATAAACTGCTCACTTACTATTTAAAGTGAGCAGTTATGACTTATAAAACCTGAATAATTTGTTCTTTGCTTAAACGTGATTTTGGCAGTTTAGCATTGTAGTCTTCTTCTGCGTCATGGTAGCCCAGCGCAAGTGCGACATCACAGATGTAGCCGTCTAATTCGCTTGCGAACTCTTCGCCAATCAGTTGTGCATCAACGCCTTCCATCGGTGTGGTATCAATCCCTAAGCGTGCTGCTGCATGCATAGTATTGCCTAAAGCAATGTAGGTTTGTGCTTTAGTCCAGGCGGCATTATTACCCTGCTCATCGGTATTTAAATCTACAAACGCAAAGGCGCCAAAAGCTTGCTCGCGGTTTTCTGTTTGAGTTCGGCCATTTTTTATATCAGCATCAATTACTTGGCCATAGTTTTCACGGGTATATTGCGGATTATGAGCGAATAAAATAATGTGTGATGCCGCTTTAATATGTGGCTGATTAAATTGAAACTTATTAGCAAAGGTACTGTGCATACGCTCTTTTGCGGCATCAGATTCAATCACAATAAATTTCCAAGGCTGTGAATTAATTGACGAAGGAGAAAGACGCATAGCATTATACAATACCGCTAAATCGTCTTGAGAAATGCGCTTTGTAGCATCATAACGTTTAGCGGTGTGGCGGCTTTCAAGATCGCGAATAATAGGGTGAGTCATAGTCTCTCCATAATAAAAAAGGGCTGATAAATAGTGTTCATTGAGTGTATGAGCAGCATAATACAATTTGCTTTATTTAAAATAAACAGCATAATTATTGAATCATTATCAAATAAAAATAGATAATATGCAGGTTGATGACTTAAAACTGATTTTAAAAGTAGCTGAGTGTCGAAGCATTACGCTAGCAGCAGCCAAGTTAGATATGCGCACAGCAACGGCCAGTGCAGCTATTAAGCGTGTAGAGTTGGCACTTGGCTGTGAATTATTTATTAGAACCACTCGTCATTTACGTTTATCTAGTGCAGGGGAGCGATACATTCCCCAATGCGAACAAGCTCTGGCCGTGCTTGAAACGGCAAGGCAAAACCTTAAAGGAGAACATGATGCCATTGAAGGGGAGTTAAGGGTAGCTACCTCATCTGATTTAGGGCGCAACTTAGTGATACCTTGGATTGATGAAGTCATGGATAAGTACCCAAGTGTGAGCTTGCGTACGCACATTAGCGATAGCAATATCGATTTTTTTCGTGATTCGGTTGATATAGCACTACGTTATGGCTCACCCAGTGATAGTAGTGTATATGGATTTAAAATTTGCAACGTACCGCGACTACTCTGTGCTACACCTACCTATTTAGCTAAATATGGTGAGCCAGAGCACCCAGATGATTTAGCGCAGCATCACGGATTATTTTACCAGCTGCAAGATATTATCAATAATGTGTGGGAATTTACCGACGGCGGAAAAAAATACAAAGTAAAAATGCAGGGCAGACGTGCCTCAAATGATGGCGATTTAGTTAGGCGTTGGTGTGTTGCAGGTAAAGGTTTAGCGGTTAAATCAGCGTTAGATATTGCCGATGACTTATTAAATAAACGCGTTGTTACTGTGATGAATAATTACCAGCATACCTGTGGTGAGCTGTGGCTCATTTGCCCAAGCAGGCAATCGATTACTCCCGCTGTACGACTATTGCGTGATGTGTGCAGAGAAAAAACCGCTCACTTATTGAATCAGCTAGTAAAGCAGGGGATTGTTGATAAACGTATATTAATTAACGAGTAACAAATACACGTTTAGTAACGTTAACTTAAATAGTTTTTAAAAAACGCCAATTAAACCCTTTATGATGAATATGTTTAGGCTGAGGGAGGCACTTAGCTGTACCTTTCCTAAATATGATTATTAAATATCATCACGTAAAAGGCATAAAAAACGAGTAATTTATTGTATTCATCATAGGATATTTTTAATTACACAATTATATGTTGAGTAACATAGATAAAGCTAACCCAGTAATGAGTAATAAAAATCCGATAATTTGTGTAGCTATATTTCTTTTGCGAACAAGGGTTTGTGCTATAGGGCTAGTTAGTTTACGAGTAAGAAAGTTTGCAGGGATTAAGCGAATGCTTGCAGAGCCCATAAAACAAAAGCCAAAACCAATGAGAAAGCTCGAATTGGTGGAGTCAATAATGCCACCAGTAAACGTAAATAAGGCGATCAAATAAAGTAACATACTTGGCCAATGTATTACTTTTTTTATTCATAATCAGTCCCTGATAATCCCTCATCAAACCCGAGTAAAAAATCTAATCCTACAAATGCAAAAGAAATAGTTATTGCACCTAATAGCATTAAATTGCGGTTGTTCTTTTTGTAACCCAAAGTAGTCAATATGGCAAAGACGATAAATAAGATAAGCTGAATTGTGCCCATGGTTAATCCTTTTAGAGCAAAGTTTAGAGTTAAGTTACCAGTAGGGAGAAAAACTGGCAAATAGTTTAATGCTATTTTTTAACTATAAATAAAAAGCTCGGCATAATTATGCCGAGCTTTTTTGGTTGGGATTTTACTGAATTAACTATTGGTCGTTGCTGGTTGGCCATCGACGATAGGGTCTTTGCCGCGCCACTTGCGGATCAGACGTTTTGTATCCTCAAGCGCAACGTACTGACACGGTATAAGAATAAGCGTTATTACTGTAGCAAACAGCACACCAAAGGCGAGTGATACGGCCATAGGTATTACAATTTTTGCTTGTAAACTGGTTTCCATAATAATGGGCATTACGCCAATAAAAGTAGTAACAGAGGTTAGTAATATCGCTCTAAAGCGACGCGCTCCGGCTTGCATTACCGCTTCTTTTATTGCCACACCTTCTGCACGGGCTTTGTTTACAAAATCCACCATAACAAGTGAATCATTAACCACTATACCGGCAACAGCTATAATGCCGAACATTGATAATCCGCTCATTGTCATACCTAAAGCCATATGACCGAACATAGCACCCACAACACCAAATGGGATCACCGACATAATAATCAGTGGCTGAGAATATGAGCGAAGTGGAATGGCCAATAGCGCAAAAATAATCATTAATGAGATTGCAAAATCACGTAGTTGTTCATTAGCACTTTCCATCTCTTCTTGAATACGCCCTGCAACATTACTTTTTACTCCAGGATAGTTTTTAAGAAGTGCCGGTAAGTAAACATCACGAATTTCTTGTGCAATGGCAAATGGTTCTACTTCGTCACTATTGACCGCAGCCCACACATTGACAGTACGGTTTGAGTTTTCACGTCTGATACTGCTTACGCCGTCAACTAGCTTGACTATAGCTATTTCACTTAAAGAAACTTCAGCGCCCGCAGGGGTGATAATACGCGTATCTTGGATGTTGCTAATAGAGTTGCGCTCGCTTTGCGGGTAGCGAATCATTACTTTGATTTCTTCACCTTCACGCAGAATACGCTGTGCTTCAAGGCCGTAATAACTAAAGCTTACTTGAGAGGCCACATCAGCAAGGGTTAAGCCCATACTGTAAGCAAGTGGTTTTAAATCAAGTTGTACTTCGTCGGTGGCACTTTGCAGTGAGTCATTTACATCACCCACGCCTTCCATACTTTGTAACTTAGCTTTTAGTTTGCTAGATACTTCTTTTAGCTCGTCGGCATTTTTTCCTTCGAGTCTAAAGCTAACGTCGCCATCATCACGACCACCACCAAAAATACTATCTTGAATAGTGAGTGTTTTAAGCCCCGGTAGCGGCGGCATTTTTTCACGCCACATAGTGCTTAGTTCAAACGTATCGATAGGGCGCAAATGAGGCTCCACTAAAATGGCCATTATACTTGCATTAGTTCGACCACGCAGACTAACAGACAAATCACGGATCATAGATTGGCCATACTGCTGCTCTAGTTCTTTGTCGACGCTCAGTAATACATTTTCTATTTTACGCGCTGTTTCAAGCGTGGCTTGCTCAGAAGAGGCAAGGTTCATTTCCAGCGATATACGCGGAAAATCATGCGGAATTTTAGGGTTTGGTACAAATTTAACCATTCCACCGGCAAAGAGTCCTACACTGACAATTAAAATACATAAAAAGCCAATAATCACGGTATAGCGATAATGGATACAACGGCCGATAAATGGAGTGTAATAATGTTCAACAAAATGCTTTAAGCCACTATCAACTGCATTACGTAATTTATGTAATGGGTTTTTAGGATTAGGCTTACGCGGGTTCATTGCTGCGATGTGTGCAGGTAAAATTAGTTTTGATTCAATCAGTGAAAAAATTAAGCATAAAATAATCACTACACCAATTGCTTTCGAAAACGCAGCGCTCGGCCCTGAAGCCATTGCTTGAGGTAAAAATGCAGCAATAGTGGTAAGTACACCAAAGGTCGCTGGCATGGCAACACGTTTTACACCACGAATAACGTTGTTAAGTGAGTGCCCATGTTTTTCAATTTCAGCACTGGCCGACTCACCTACTACGATGGCATCATCAACCACAATCCCCAGAACAATAATAAAGGCGAATAAAGACACCATATTAATAGTAATGTCTAAAAAGCCGATAGGCATAAATAAGAATGCCCCTAAGAAAGACACTGGGAGGCCCATCATTACCCAAAACGCTAATCTAAGTGGTAAAAATAGCGCTAATACCAGCATAACTAAAATACCGCCCCACACCATATTATCGACCATCATGTCGAGGCGACCTTCAAGGTAGTAGGTTAAATCAACGATGGGTGAGAGCTTAACGCCTGCAGGAAGTTGATCGGCTTTGTCAGCTAGGTACTTTTTAAGGACTTTAGCAACAACGGTAATGTCTTGATCTTTTGAGGCATCAATTTCAAACGACAGTGAATTTTTGCCATTGTATTTAGAATATAGTAAGCCTTCTTCAAAGCCATCATTAATGGTGGCTACATCGCCTAATTTAATTTGAGCACCGTCTGGTAATGTAATTAGCGGTAACTTTTCAAATTCACCGCCACGATAGGCTTGCTTTTCGACACGCATCGAAATGTAGCCAGTATCAGAGCGAATTTGCCCCGCCGACATATTAGTTGAAAAGCTTTGCACCGCATTAGAAACATCTCTAAACGTGAGTCCGTATTCGCGAAGTTTATCAGGGCTAATTTCAATACCAATTTCGTAGTCTAAGCCACTGTAAAAATCAACTAGGTTTACATGAGGAAGGTTTTGTAATTCATCTTTAATATCATTACCAAGTTCTTTTAACTGGTAATAACTCATATCACCATAAAGCGCGAGTATCATTACTTCTTGTTGAAATTTTTCACGCTGAACAACAGGGCGTTCCATACCCGCAGGAAACGTATTAATTGAATCTACTTGCGCTTTTATTTCATCTAGCGCTTCTTTGGCGTCATATTTTTCTTCAATCTCAACCCAGGCTTGTGCATAGCCTCGATTAGAGTAAGTGATTAGACGTTTAATACCTTCGGTACCTTCAAGGTTTTCTTCAATTTTTATAGTAATGCCTTCTTCCACTTCTTGTGGCGCGGCGCCAGGGTAAATAGCTTGTATACTTACCCAGTTACTTTCAAATTGAGGAAAGGCTTGTTTACGAATTGTCAGCGCGGTTAACAACCCGCCAATCAAGACAAAAATCATGATTAGGTTAGCAGCAACGGGATTACGCGCAAACCACGCAATTAACCCTTTTTCATCAGTTGTGGTCATCGTTTACTCTCCTTTTAACGCAAGTTGAGTAACGTCTGGTTTGGTCACTGTATCTTCTATTTTTACTGCCATCCCTTCGGTTGGGTATTCAAGGGCAGAAGTAATCAGTTGCTCTCCCTCTGCTAAGCCCTGATTAGCGATGACCATGCCATCTTGTTCGCGAATAATATTGAGTGTTTTAAATGATAGAGTTAAATCATCGTTTAATACTGCAATTTTATTATTTTTAACCAGATGATGAGGGACGACAATAGCGCCATTAACGGCGCGGCCTTCAATTGTAGCGTTAATGTATGAGCCAAAACGAAGTGGCTGAACCCCTTCATATGGGGTTTGAAGTTGGGCAACCAAATAACTCATACGGCTTTTTTGATCAATCACACCTTCACTTCGTACCACTTTAGCCTGCCATGTGGTTTCTTTCCCTGCATATTGCGCATTAAATTCAACTGTTGCACCTATGCCACTATTATTAAGGTATTGCAGCTCTTTATCGGCAACAGGTAAACGCACCTCGGCGACCTCAGTTGAACTAAGAGAGCCAAAGCTATTACCAGGATTAACTACCGAGCCTAAACTAATGCTGCGCTCGTTTATAATTGCATCGTAGGGGGCTTTAATATATGTGCGTTCTAAATTACGCTTAGCACGTTTTACACTTGCTTGTGCTGAGCGATATCGCGCCATTTTTTCAGCTAATTGCGGTTTACGTAAATACAGTGCAGAGGCGGTGATATCACTTGAGTCTGCTTTAATGCGTTCCCATTCGGCTTTAGCAACATGCGCTTGTGCGCGTTCAATCTCGAGTGCTGAGCTTGCTTGGGCAAGGCCTGCTTCTGCTTCAATTAAATCAGCTTCGTAATCATTTGGATCAATTCGTGCTAAAATGTCGCCTTGCTTTACAAAGGCACCTTCAACAAATTGTCCTGCAACTGAAATAACTTGGCCACTCACCTGAGCAATCAATTCAGTGCGGTCTTTTGGTTGTACAATACCGTACGACTTTACATCGAGGGTAATTGCATCAAGGTGAACTGGTTGTGCTGCAACCAAAGGACGCATGTCTTGGGGGGGCTTTTCTTCAGGTGGCTTTTTCATTGCAGAAAAGCCTGCTGCGAGGCCAATGCCACCAACAAGGACCGCGATCGGAAGTATTATTTGTTTTTTAGTCGCCACAGGGCATTCCTTCATAAATTGTGCTGATGGACTAATGATACGCAATAAAGTGTTTACAGTGTATTTGAAGATGTAACAAGTCATTGCACAAGGCGGTTACAAATAGAACGAAACACGCTATTTATGTACAAAGCAGCAACAAAACAATTGAAATTTATTACTGAGGTTAGAATGAAAACACAATCAATGGCGTGCCGTTTAGGCTGTGGAGCATGTTGTATTGCGCCGAGTATTAGCTCGCCAATTCCAGGTATGCCAAACGGTAAAAAGGCCGGAGAACGTTGTATTCAGCTGGATGAACGAAATTTATGCAAGTTATTTGGTGATGAGTCGCGCCCTAAAGTGTGCAGTGACTTTAGTGCCACGTTAGATGTATGCGGGACGACTAATGAGCAAGCATTAACGTTAATTACCGAATTAGAGCAATTAACCTAATTTATTGTATTAAATACACATATATTTACAATTAATACGCTTGAAAAGTGTTGATAACCTGAACTCCGGATAATAAATCCATCTCAAGCAGCTATTTTCAGCGCTAACTGCGTTGAATTTACTTGCAATAGGCGAGCTTTCGACGCGTAATTTCGCCTTGTTTTCACTAAAAATCTCTAGCTTGAGAAAATAAACATAAATATCATTTTGATTCAATATGTTAGTAAATCTCTTAACCAGAGTTCAGGTTAGATACTTACTTTGTGTTTCTAAAAGTAGTACTGAGAGAGTGCAATTAAGTATCCACTAAGCATTGTCGCTAGTGTTACCTCATTTACTTCTCATCCACTTCTCTTTGCTCATACTATTTCAATTATGCATGTACACAGAGGAGGGGATTCTGCGCTTTTAGAATACTTAGGGAGGGCTGAGAAATGAGGTTTCTGATTCAGCTTTCTACTAGTCTGTTTCTTATTTTAATTAAAAAAACAAGCTCAGCGTGGAGTAAGCCCTCGCTGAGCGATAAAGTTACCAGCTATACGTGGCACTTAGTGTATATTGCTCGCCGCGACCTGGCGTACCTGGAATTTCTTCAAACGACTCATCCCATAAGTTATCAGCCGCAAGACTAATAAAGAAGTTAGGCACAGCTGGTGGAGTTATTTTTACCGTCAGCTGAGTAAATAGCGCTTCGTCACCTGAACGGCGCAGCGCATTGTTATGCTGTTTACGCCACTCATTATCTACTCGAAACTCTAATATATCCGTCGGATTCCAAATCGCACCGAGTGTTACACGATGATCAGGAAAGTTTAAGGCATAAAAGCTAGCATCAATATTTTCAGCGCCGTAGGTTTCTGTTTTATGTAAGTACGCATAGCTGGCAATAATTTCTGCGTTATCAAATTGCTTAGTGGCTAAAAATTCAAGGCCTGTGGTATCAATATCAACCGGCTGTGCAAATCGTGCTGAGCTTGAATCAAAGTTAAATGTCCAATCGGTTAGGTTGTTATCTTTACGATAAAAAAGCGCTGAATTAAGTTTCCAGCTTTGTTGCTCAAGCAATAAGCCCAGCTCTAAACTTTTGGTGGTTTCACGCTCAAGGTTAGCGTTACTTCTAAACAAACCACCTGACTCACTGCCACCAATGGCGGTGTAGCCTGCTACTTGGCTTGCCTCGGCATACGATAAATACAATGTACGCTCAGTGCCATCGTTATTTTGGGTATTGAAACTAACATCACCAATTAGCGATAGCTCATAATCATCACGACTGGTGTTATCAAATGCAGCACCTAAGCGGACGGTTAGTTGCTGGTTGCTTGCTAGTGTTGTTGTGTATTCAGGCAATACACTAAGCTTAAAGTAGTTACGTGAAGTAAAGTTATTTTCAAGGGTGGTGGAGTCGATACTGTCTTCTATATATTGCGCCGAGTAATTAACCGCAACTGACTTTGTTTGCGCATGACGACCTGAAATAGCCAATGATTTTACTTGTGTTTCATGAAATGCTTGGAACGCGCTTGGGTTTTCTCTTGAATAAACATAATGATCGTTATGCTCGCGGTAATAAGCGGATACTTCAAATTCACTGTTGGTAGCATAGGCTTGTTTATGGTTGAGCATCCATAATTGAGTTTCTAAGTCTTCGGTTTCATTTACCCCAAATGGGGTATAAAGGTTTGGCCAACCAAAAAACTTTTCTTGTAAGCCGTAAAATAAATCAGTTTGTGAATCGCTCCCAGTTAACTGCACTCTGCCAGAAGTACGGGTAAAGTCATGATCGCCAAAATCAATTGAACCATCACTTTGTGAGTGCGAATATTCACCTTCAAAACCAATGCGCCAATTAGCGTTTGCTTCAAGTGGAGTACTCACACCTGCATGAATTGTTTGTAAGTTAAAGTCATTTGAGCCTGCGCCCAAAGAGACACTGCCACCGGTTGTTATTGGTTTCCAAGCAAACGACACAGTACCCACAGAGCTATTCATGCCATAAAGTGCGTTATCGGCTCCGGTTAATACACTAGCACCTGTTAGCATTTGTGGTGCAATAGGAATTTCTGCAAAATAGTGACCAGATTGCGGGTCGAGTAGAGTTGCACTGCCGACTCTAAAGCCGGTATTTTCAAAAATCCCCCCGCGTATCGTTACATCAGCTTGTGCTTCAGCCATATTGCGTGATTGCAAGTCAACACGCGGGTCGTACTCTAAATTTGAAATAGGCGAATCAAATGTACCAACAGGTAATGTATTGGCGGTGGGTGACGCTTCAATTGTTATTTGTTCTATGGTTGCTGTTTCTTTACTCTGCTCTGCATAAGCAACAGTTGAAATACTGGCTAGTACGGCCGGTATTATAAGGTGCGGGGCACGATTCATATCATTATTCTCATTTTATGCAATGACGCTAAAAATTAAATACCTATCATTTTTTATCACATGATAAGGTAAGCTCACTAAGCTAGGGTGATTTTGGGCGCTATTGTACATTAATGATAAAAAACTGCATTTGATAACCAAATCTAGCGTTACAAAATAGTAACTCTGCATCCTATAAATTATTTACATTGGTCACTTTATTATGCAAACACAACAATCGAGTCATTCATTAAATCAGCACACACTTTATTTTGCTGGTGGTTGCTTATGGGGCGTGCAAGAATTTATGAAGTATTTACCTGGAGTTGTGACTACTGAGGCGGGGCGTGCCAATGGCACTAGTAACACAACACAAGGTGAATACGATGGCTATGCCGAGTGCGTTAAAGTAACCTTTGATATTCAAGAAGTGACCTTAAATGAATTAATCGGCTATTTTTTTGAGATTATTGACCCATACAGCATCAATAAACAAGGTGACGATGTAGGGGAAAAATATCGCACCGCCATTTTTAGCCAAGACAGCAATCATTTAAACATCGCCAGAGAGTATATTAGCCAGCGTGATGATGCTGAAAAAATAGCGGTACAAGTAGCGCCACTGACTAATTATGTCCCTAGCGATCCCGAGCATCAAGACCGTTTAACCAATCACCCTAATGATTATTGCCATATCCCAATTGATTTATTGCACAAGTATAAATAACAACTTCATTGGGGCGTATTTAAATAAAAAGTGCTGGTAACTAATGAAACTAATGAAACTAATTTTTGCCTCGTTTGTACTTTTTTTTATTTTTATCAGGCCTTTTCTTTTTTCGCGGGAACATATCTCTAAAAAGATAGGGCACAGCTAAAAAGTAGATCCCAGTTCCTAAGTAAAGAAAAAGGTAAAATAGATAAGTAAACGGCGACGCTGAAAAGAAATAAACGTCAGATTCGACCCGGTAATCTGTTGGGGTCAGAATATAGCCATCGTGTATAAATTTTATCGCAAATAAAATAGATAAAAGGCCTAAAGCCCAAAAGACTAAAGAGAATGCGATTTGGTTCAATAGCATTCTCGTATTACTGATATCTACATATTTTACTTTTTGCTTCTTTTTTGTTTTTTGATTATTTGACCGTTTCATGCTTACCAAAAAAAGTAATAATGATTGCTACCAGTATTCCTACCAAGCCAATGCTTGAAAACATTAGACTGTATTGGCTTTTAATATTGAAGATATTTAATAGGCTGGTTATTAACAATAAAAAAATACCAATAATTTTTATAATCGTGAGTGTTTTATTCAAACAAAACCATGTTTGACAAGAAGGGCATTGTTTTTCAATAAAAATACTATTTTTGTTAATATTTTTTATATCTTTAGCTGCAAAATTACTTTTACAATTTGGGCACATTTCTTTCATTTTAATCCTTTAATTTATCTCACAATTCTAAACACTAGACTTACTAAACGTCTTATTGATTAAGCTTTATCCTTGTAACATGATTACTATAGCATTGAGCTATCACCTTGTTAATGTGTAACTTATTACTTTATAGGTAAACAGTTTTTAAGCCACAAAAAAGCCCGCAAACATGCGGGCTTTTAAATATTAATTAAAGTTTATTGCTGCGCTTTAGGCGGGAAGTTGCTTAAAATATTGGCAACCGTTTCCTTAATAGCGGCTTCACGTTGTGATGGGGTTTGTTTTTTCTTTAAACGACCATCTTTAGCACCACGCCAAATTAATTGGTTTGACTCACGATCAATAATATCGATAACTAATGTGCCTACTTCATATTCGCGTGCGCTTACATCGTGGTTAAAGCCTGTGCCCCAGTAACCCCAACGTGCACCGTAGCCTACGTTAAAGCTGTCAACTTCAAGCTCTTTATCTACACTTGCATGGTAGTTAACAAGTACATCAGCTTGCGCTACGTCAACCAATTGCATACCTAATTGTTGGCTTAGTTGGTTGTTTACCGCATTGCGAACGCGTTTTTCCATAAGCCCACTGATTTGGTAGTTATTCGTGTCTTTGGTTAGACTCGCGTTTTCTACCCAAGCAAACGTTTTGTAGTTACTAAAGTTTGCTGATTTATCGTAATCCCAATCGGGCGTTTGTGTACAGGCGGTTAGTAATGCCAGTGCTGCGACAATAAATATGTGTTTCATTCCGTTTGCTCCAATAAAGTGCGTTTGTTTAAACTACCATGGGCGAGGGTAATTTAAAATTTATAAAATAAGTGTAACTGGCTAAGATGAATAGCCAATTAATTCTTAGTCTAGCTGAGGAGCTTTATGTTCAACCTCAATCCAATCTTTTTCATCTACCCAGTTTTGTGCACCGTCTTTTACTGAACGAATTGGCACAATATAATCACAACTTATTTGCGGTTTAACCGAGGCAAATATTGGCACAAAGCCAAAGCTCAGGGCAGTTTCTATAATTGCCTTTTGGTTTTGCGGGTCGATATCAGCCGCTTCATCTATATAAATAGGTATACGGTATAAGTTTTGTTCCTGATCGCTTAATAAATAACGAATAAACAACATGCCACATAATAGCTTAATGGTGATACGCGTACCATTTGATCCAGCCGAGTCTATCTTTTCAAAGTGCTCGGTTTCACCTGCACGGTTAACCACTTCAAAACGAATATCAAACAAATCGGTGAGGGTCAGACCTGCTTTGTCTGAGGCGAGTTTAATTAAATGATCTTTTGCCTCGTTTACCGCGCTCTCGCTGTAAGGTTCTTGGCTGAGTAAATCGAGCGTATCGCCTTGTTCAAATTGGTTAGAGGCACTGATAATAGTATCAATACTATCTACCAACATTTTGCGCGGGATAATATTAATTTTAAACGCTTGCAGGTTTGAGATGCGGTGCTGGCTAATGCCTTTATTAAAGCTATTCATTTCACGGCGTAAGCGGTCTAAATCTTCGCGCAGGCCTTTAATTGTAGCGGCCACTTCAGTGAGGGCAACGCGACCTTGGCGCTCAACGGCATCGCGCTCGTTATCAATGTTATGAAACGCGCTAATAAGCTTTTGATATTTACTAAACTCATCGTTTTCGTTATCAAACTTAGTGATACCGGCATTATAAATATGCATATAGGTATTACGTACATTTATATCGAAGTTCCGTAGTTCTTGGCAGTCCTTATTAAAGTGGTGAATTAAATCGCTTAAATTATCAAAATCGATTTTTATATCAATCATGTAAGGCGTTACTTTACCACTGTATAAATCTAAAGTGTGGTCAATACGCTCGGTTTTAACTTGGCGTAAGCGCTCTGTTTGACGATTAATTTGCGCTTGTTTTGATTTGATTAACGAGCGTCTATCAGCAATTGAACCACTGTTTTTTTGAATATCTTGTAGGTAATCGTCAACTTGTTCGCGCTCGGCTAAAAGCTGCTCTTTTAGCATCGCTTGGGCGTCAACCGACTGTTGCATCACTTCAAATTGCTCTAAGCGTTTAAGTGCGCTTTCTGCACTCATAAGCTCCTCGTATAGCGCGTCTTTTTCTTTTTGTTTATCAGCAACATTGGCGGCCACTTCGCGTTGTTGTTTAAACTCTTTTAATGATTGCTCAAGCGCGGTTAACTGAGCGCTCAGTTGCTCTTTGTTTTCGCCGCTTTGCATTTGTACTGGTGAGAGCTTTTTAAGTTTAATACTGGCACCGGGTAGGGTGAGTACACCGCCTTTAACATTTTCGCTCAGCTGTGCTAAAAATTCACCAAAGGCGTCTTCGTCATCAATGGTTATATCGCCATTACTGGTGGTGGCAAAGGAGAGAAGATCGGGGTTTAATAGCCGCGATATTTCTTCTACTTCTTTCAGTGATAAATCTTCACGCATACGGGTGAATAAATTAAATTCTAAGTTTTTAAGTTGTAACTTTAAGCTCTTAATTTGTTTTTGTGTTTCACCAATACGGAAATCAAGGGTGTGCAGGCTTTGCCCTTGTGCACTCGTAATAGAGTGTGACAACGACTCGTAGTCATTTTTTAACTGCGTTAGGTTGGTTTTGAGAGTGGCTTTATTAACCAGCTCAAATTCACTTTTAAGGGCGTTGAAATCTAAAAACCATTGTTCAATTTGAGTTTGCTTGCGCTCTATATCGCGCGATTGTTGCACGTATAGCCCTTGCTTTTGTTCAAACTCGTGCTTTTCGTGCTCAATGTCTTCAAGGGCGATGTTGAGCTCGCTTAGTTGCTCTTCTTGGTAAGCATCAAAGTCAATCAGTGCTTGGTCAATCTTTGGCGCATATGCTGCTAGTTTACCTTTAAGCACGGTTTGGTTTTCGAGCATAGATTCAAGAGCGGCTATGGGCTCTTGCATTGATTCTAGCGCTTTTAATTCACGCTTTGCGCGGTTTACTTTATCAAACGAACGGCGCCAAACCTCGTAAAAGTCGACCTTAGAATTTGACATATGGCGTTCAAACACACGGAGCATAAAGCGCTTAACGTCGTTTGCGCCTAACTTATGTAAATTAAGAATACGACGAAATATTTCTTTGTATATTGCAGAGTCTTGAACGTTGTTGAGGGGGATCATTTTTAAATTGATCTCACCGTCAAATTGCGTTGCTCCGCCTGTCAGAAGGGCGTTTAATTCTTGTGCCTTAAGCTCTATTGGGTTGTAACCTTGCTGCTTTAAGTGGTTAAACAGCTTGGTAAACTTAATAATGGTATTGCCTTGGGTGTACTGGGCTAAATCAAGCTTTCCTTGATAGCAAAAGTATTGGTGCGCATAACCGGCAATTTTACCTAAGCCAGCAACGCCAATGACGACTGAGCCATGAGGTAAATCGGCTTGCAATAAAATGTACGATTGATCTGATGAAAAATAAAACTTACGGGTTTCATCTAAATCGTGGCCATCCCATTCGGTTAGGCGTAAATCGTTAATTAGCGGAAACTGCAGTGCATTAATTACTGAGCTTTTACCTGTGTTGTTAGGGGCACAAATCGAGCTACTTTTATCCAGTGGGATCACACATTTGGCATAGCCTGCGGTATTTAGTAGGGCGAGTTTACTCAGTCCGTATAAATTTTTCATTGCTCGTCCTCACTAATAAAGGTCTCTTCGTTTACTTCCATTAAGGCATCAATATAGCGGTGAATAGGGGCTTGCAACATAAAGCCACCTTCTACCTCGCGGGCAAGACCTAAACGTACCATGCGTAAATACACATCTTTGCGTAAGTCAGAACCCGAGAATATCTCAAGCTGATCAAATAAATGTTTATTAAGCTGTACCAAGGTTTGCATTAGCTCTAAATCGTTTGGCTCGTCAAATAATGCGCGCATTGGGTCTTTACCTGTATTGGCAAAATGCTCTATTAAAATGTAAATAGTGAGCGCTACAGCGCGTGAAATCTTACCCATGTTTGGGGTGCTTTCATCGCTGGCAAAATAATAAAAACCACGGCTATCGTGTTTTAACTCGTGGCCTAGTGCTGTAAATAAGGCAGTATAAGCGTCTATTTGTTGGTCAAGCTCTTGCCACATTACGGTGTCTTGTTCGCAAATGTGGTAACCGGCGACTAATTTTTTATTAATGGCTTGTAAGTGAGAAAGCTCATCTAAGTTTATATGGGTCATGGTGATTACTCGTGCTCGGCTTTATCAGCCTGAGGCTCTGAATTAAAGGGATATAAATTAAAGTGCTGGCCTGCAATGTTAACGCGGGCTTTTTTATCGCTTTGGCTAATTTCTAGGGTGCTATCGCTTACCAACTTTTGATACAAAAACAGCATTTCATCGGCTTCAAGCTCAGGGTAGCTTTCGTCTAAAAATTGCAGCAAAGGCTGTGGTTTTTTACGCTGCTTTTTAAAGCGCTTGGTAAATTGAGCTTTTACATCGTGGTAGTCAGGAATGTTTGGCGTGACAAACGCGGGCACATCATTTTGTTCTGGTAGCTGATATTCGTGGTGTTCAAACTCAGCTAAGCTTGCCATATAGGCAACAATATGACGCTGTTGACCTAATGAATACTTTTGCGCATCGCTTACAAAATGGGGTTGCACGGCGCTGAGCATATTATCCACCCCGTTTTTACGAATTAGCCCTAATACTTTTGCCGCTTGGCGGGTAATAAGGTTATTACGGCGCAGTTCTTCGCGCAGTGGCATTAGCATGTCGGCACTTTTACGTAAACTTATCCGACCAACTAGGTGCATCTCGAGAATACGAGTACGTAATTGCTCAAGCATACGTTTATCACTGTACGCTTTGCCTGAGCGTTCAATATGTTCTATTTGGGTGCTAATTTGTTGCTCAATTAGAATAAAACAGGCATGAAAGTCGCCTCTAATATCCACCATTTCTAGCATGGGTTCTATATATTCATCAAACGCTTCTATGACGGCTTTGTAGCGCTTTTGCAGCGATTGCACCGCGTTATTTGATTTAGCCTGCTCAACAATATTTAAAATGGCGTTTTCGTTGTGTAAAAACAGCTTAATTATTTTACGAACCCGATCATCCATAATGCGGCTAAAGCGACGTAAATCATCAAAATCTTCCATTTCACCGGCATTAGATAGCCGATTACCTAAGCGAGCTAAATCATCAACCAATACACTAATTTCTTGTGCTAAGCCTAAATGCTCTTCTTGCAGTAAAAAGGTAGCAAAGTCCGCAATGGCACGGTTAATTTCTAGTTGTGACGATTTAGCCAATGGAATAATGATTTCTTGATTTAATAACCGATTGGTTTCTTTATAAATGCGCTCATTATTCCACGTCGGTTGCTTTTGTTTTATGGCATTTTGTAAATCTTTAATACTAAAGTCGGCCATTTTAAAGCGTTTAAATAATAGCTCTAATACACCCCAATGCTCAGTGAGGGTATTAAGTAGCTTTTTAGCTGGGATCATAAGGCGTTACAACATCCTAGTATTCGTTATTTTATATTTCTTGAACTTATATGGTATTTGTTTTTGCGACGATTTAATAATAGTTTTTACACTCGCTTAGTGATAGTATCCGCGCCGAATATAGGCACATAGAGTGTGTACCTCTATTTTTTACATGGTTTCAATTTTTACTTAAACCCGAAGGTTGTTTAATATCATGGTTTCCTCGATTATCCTGACGCTGATAGCGATTGCATTCTTGCTTATCGTTATTGAGGATGTGATTCACGTAAACAAAGCCAAAACGACATTATTTTTTGGTACACTTTGTTGGATTATCTCCTTTATTTTTCCTCTTAATGGGCAAAGCCCTGAAACGATTCAAACCCTCCTTGACCACAATATTTTAGAAATTGCTTCCTTATGGCTGTTTTTAATGGCCGCAATGACCTTTGTTGCCTATTTAAACTCCAAAGGACTCATCGAAAATGTTGTGAACCGGATAATGCCAACCAGCATTAGTGAACGAAAGCTAATGTTTTTGGTAGGGTGTTTTGCATTTGTATTTTCATCTATCTCCGACAACGTAACAGCTACACTGATCTCCTTGGCTGTTATAATGTCATTAAAGCTTGAAGCCAAAAAACTAGTTAAGTACGCCACCTTAATTGTATTTGCAGTGAACTCAGGGGGTGTATCACTTATCACAGGTGATGTAACCACACTTATGATTTTCCTTGATGGTAAAGTGACTATTAGTCACTTATTATTGTTAATTGTGCCTGCATTATTAAGCGTATTATTACTGGCTACTTTATTATCAATTGGTATGAACAAACAGTTAGAGTTTAAAAAGACTAAATTTAAACGCATTGAAAAAACCGACATTACTATCGCTGTTATTTTCTTCACTACCGTTATTTCTACCCTTACTTTAAGTGTTTTATATAGTGTGCCGCCGTTACTTACCTTTTTACTCGGCCTATCTATTATGTTTTTAGTCGCACAATTTTTAATGCGCAAAAAAGATATCAATAAAGATATGATCGACTTTATACGTGACATAGAGTACGACACCTTACTGTTTTTCGTAGGGGTGTTATTACTTGTTGGCGCATTAAAAGAAGTGGGCGTGCTAAGCCAATTTACGAACCTGTATACAGTGATGGCGCCAGAGTACGCTAACTACTTAATGGGTATTTTATCGGCCGGTGTTGATAACGTGCCACTAACGGCTGCGTTACTAAAAGCCGACATTGTAATGAGTCAACAGCATTGGTTGTCGTTTACGTATGCAACCGGTGTGGGTGGTTCAATGCTGATCATTGGTTCGGCGGCTGGTATTATTGCTATGAGTAAGGTTAAAGAACTTACTTTTGCAAGTTACCTTCGTTTGTCGTTGTATTTGTTAGTGTGTTACACCTTTGGTTATGCTGGCTCTTACTTTATGGGTAGTTTTATTTGATTTTATAATAAAACGACTTGACAGCTAGACGTCTAAACGATAACTTTCAAAGCCGCACTCTTAGTGCGGTTTTGTTTTATTAGCCACAGGTTAATAATACATTCAGAAGAGGTGCGATACTTAGGTACTTAATGTGAGGCAACGACAGCCTGCGACCATTAAGGAGGGAAGTACTCGCCGAGGAAAATAATGGGTCGTTACCATTGTTTTTCGGTTTATGGGGCTGAATCCTCAAAACTGTCACCAATTTAGGTGGAGAGCTTCTGGCAGTAGATTTTTCTTATCTTTATTTCCTGCCAAGTTCTTCTTGTTTTATTGCGGTTTGGATGCCGCGAAAGGAGACGAAATGACTACCCAATCAGTGCCACAAAGTTCACAGTGCACAAAATCAGATTACATTGTTGCCAAATTTGGTGGCACCAGCGTTGCTAACTTTGAGGCGATGAACCGTTGTAGCGAAATCATTGTAAACGATAACAGCGTTCGAATTGTTGCAGTGAGCGCCAGCGCCGGTGTAACTAATCACTTGGTGGCACTTTGTAAAGCTGATATTGATGCCGCTGAACGTCAACAGCATGTTGACGGTGTACTTGCTATTCAGCAGGCAATTTTAACTGATCTGACCCTAGATGATGATTTAGCGCTTGGTTTTAATAACACCCTCGATGACTTCCAAACACTAGCACATCAAATACTGACAACAGAGCAACAACATGATGAGCTACTTAGCTTTGGCGAGCGTTTATCGTCGTATTTATTTACTCAAGTATTGCGCTTAAAGGGCTTAAATTCGCAGCGTTTTGATGTTCGCCAAGTGCTTAAAACTGATAGCCAATTTGGTAAAGCCACGCCTAATGTAGCCGCTACAGCGCTTGCAGCTAAAGAGCATTTAATTCCTTTACTAGAGAACACGGTTATTGTTACTCAGGGTTTTATTGGCAGTGATCAAAACAATGTCACCACCACACTGGGTCGCGGTGGCTCTGATTACAGTGCCGCCTTGTTAGCTGAAGCAATTAACGCTAAAAGTGTGCATATTTGGACCGACGTAGTGGGGATTTTTAGCACCGATCCGCGTTTGTGTGTAAAAGCCACACCTATTGCGCGTTTAAGCTTTGATGAAGCGGCAGAAATGGCCACTTTTGGCGCTAAAGTGCTGCATCCGGCTACAATTTTGCCAGCCAGTCGTAGCCATATAAATGTGTTTGTTGGCTCAAGCACAGAGCCAGAGCGAGGTGGCACCTGGATTGAACGTGAAAAATCGCAGCTACCTGGTATTCGTGCGGTCACGCAACGTAAAAACCAAATATTATTAACCCTTAAAAGCCCAGAAATGCTGTTAGCGAGTGGTTTTTTAGCGCGTATTTTTACTATTTTAAGTGAATGTAATATTTCGGTAGACCTGGTTACTACCTCTGAAATTAGTGTAGCTATTACCCTTGATAATGCGCCTAATGCATCACGCCCAGAGCTAGATCAAGAGTGCTTAGATAAACTTGCTGAGTTTTGCCATGTATCGGTTGAGAACAATTTAACCCTAGTAGCACTTATTGGGTCTGAAATTGTATTGCGTCAGCACGAAATGAATTTAATGCAGGTGTTGAGCGAATTTAACATTCGTCTTATTTGTCATGGTGCGAGTAAACACAACCTGTGCTTTTTAGTTGAGCAAAGTGAGTCTGATGCTGTGGTTCAAGCTATTCATAGCCGACTACTTGAAGGCGAGCTTGCTGCTTAACGCTTTCAATGAGATAAATGAGCACCGCCAGTCGGTGCTTTTTTTTGCCACAACGCTTATATCAAACTGCTCGTTTACATCGTTTGTTAATGCGGTGCTAGTTGCACTTAATTGCGAGTTGCCAAGCTCACAAAATACATTGGGGCTTAATAGCTGGGCAATAGGGCGGCTGGTTGCTTTTGCTAATGCTTCTTTTAAAGTCCAAAGTCTAAAAAATGTCGCCGCTTTAGCAGCTGTGCACGGTTGCTTAGTTATAAGTGCCACTTCTGCAGCATCATAAAAGTGCTTTGCGAGTTTTTCAAATGGTCGTTTTAAACTGATTTTTTCAATATCAAAACCAAATAGCGAATTATCAATATTTAGGGCCACGCCTACCAAACCATGAGAGTGTGACACACAGCAACTATACACCTGATTGTTATTTATATTTAGCTCAAGCTTACAGGTTTGTTGATTAAATTCAGAGCTGATTTTATCAAGCGTTATATTACTGCTGCTAGGTAATACACTTTTGACTAAATATTTTAGTAACAGCCGCGTTGCTACATATTCTTGCTTTGCTTGAGGCGTTTTACGACGCGCGATGACACTTAATTCAAACGGGCTTAAAAACTGTGTAAGTGTTAGCTCATCAACCTGCAATTGGCTGGCATCAAATAATAAAATGGTGTGGTTATTATTCTCAGCAAGCGGTGTTTGTAATAACTGATTGTCGAAGTAAGCTGAATTCATTATTGCTCGTTAAAAGTGAATACCGATTACATAGTTATCGTCATAAGCTGGATAGTTTGTGAGCGGTTGTTTGCTGTTATGCGCGCTAAGTACATTTTTATTACTCAGTCGCCCTTAAATATGGTTTAATTCACATTCGATAAAATAATAACAGATTTGTAGGTGTATGACACAAGTGCGTGATGGTTTTCAAAGTCGACTTGGTTTTGTATTGGCAGCAGCCGGTGCTGCGGTAGGTTTAGGCAATATATGGGGTTTTCCTACACAGGCTGCTAACCATGGTGGCGGCGCATTTTTATTGGTGTACTTTATTGTTATTTTTTTGCTAGCGCTTCCCGCGTTATACACCGAGCTGTATTTAGGCTACAAAGCCCAAGCTAATCCGGTTAAAGCCTTAGGCCAAGCATGGCAAGACCATGCGCCTAAAGTAGGCGCTGCTGCAGGTTATATAGGCTTAGCTGGCGCAATTGTCATGTTAAGCTTTTATTCAATAGTGGCAGGTTGGATGCTTTCTTACGCCATAGAGCCTATAACCACCTTTTTAGGCTTGCAGAGCTTAAGTGAGTTTTTACATAGCGACTCTATGCTACGTAATTTTATATTTACGCCACTGATGCTTATTTTAACCGCCAGTATTATTTTAAAGGGGGTTAAATCAGGAATTGAAACCTGGTCGCGCCGTTTAATGCCATTATTACTTGTTTTACTCGTTGGCCTAATTGCTTACATTGCTACCTTAGAGGGTGCCAGCGAAGGATTTGCGGCCTATTTAGTGCCTGACTTTAGTAAAATACTCGATCCCGATTTAATTATTGCCGCAATGGGGCAAGCGTTTTTCTCATTATCACTGGGTGTGGGTTGCATGATGATTTATGGCTCTTATTTAAAGCCCGGTGCTAACTTACCAAAATTGACTGCAAGTGTTGCCTTACTCGACACTAGCGTGGCATTTTTAGCTGGACTATTAATTATACCGGCTATATATGTGGCACAGTTCAATGGCGTTGAAGTATTTAGCAACGGCAAGCTAATTGGTGAAGGGCAGCTTATTTTTGCCATATTACCTGAGTTATTTGGCACCATGGGTGAAATTGGTTTATTGGTTGGCTTACTATTTTTTGTGTTGATGTCGATTGCTTCAGTTACATCAACCATTTCATCGACTGAAATTCCGGTGGCTTTTTTAGTAGAAAACCACAGTGTTGATAGAACCAAAGCAACATGGGCCGTTAGCGCCATTGTATTTATTTGTGCCAGTACTATTATTGTTAATTTTGATTGGCTATTTGGTTTGGTTATTATGGTATTTACTCAATACCAACTCCCGTTGATGGGACTGTTTTATTTTATTACAGTGGGTTGGTTATGGCAGCGCGGTAATAAGCTTCATCAGGCAAGTTCTGGTGCACATTATTGGTTTGCTCAGTACATTCGATTTGTCTGCCCAGTGCTAATGACCTTAGTATTTGCAAACGTTGCGTTTGGTTAGAATACAACAACAACTCATGTGTTATTGATAACAAAAAAAGCGAACACTATATTTTGTTCGCTTTTTTGCTTTTTGTTTAGCCGCGCTATAGCACTTCGTTTGTTAAGCTATTTCCTTGAGTAACCTCAAATGCATTTTGCAAGGTGATATTGGCAATTTCTGTAAGTGCTTCTTGGGTAAAAAAGCCTTGATGGCCGGTGATCAATACATTTTTAAAGCTCACTAAGCGAGAGAAAGTATCGTCTTGGTTTATATCGTCGCTGTGGTTTTTAAAAAACAGCTCTGATTCTTGCTCGTACACATCAAGCCCTAAATAACCTAGTTTTTGTGATTTAAGTGCCTTAATACACGCTTTACTATTAACCAATGCACCGCGCGAGGTGTTTATTAGCATAACTCCTGTTTTCATTGCTGCAAATGCGTCATCGTCTATTAAATGATGGGTGTGCTCGTTTAACGGGCAGTGCAAAGAAATAATATCGCTTTGTGTAAGCAGGGTGTTTAAATCAGTAATTGTGTAATTACCAGCTTGTGCATTAGGATCGCATACTAAAATGTGAGCGCCGAAACCGGTTAATATATTACACAATGCTTGGCCAATTTTACCGCAGCCAATAATACCCACCGTTTTATTATGTAAGTTAAAGCCAAGTAAGCCGTTTAAGTCAAAATTGTCTTCACGTACGCGGTTATAAGCTTTATGGGTTTTACGGCTAAGCGTAAGCATAAGTGCAATACAATGCTCTGCGACTGCTTCAGGGCTGTAAGCCGGAACGCGAAGAACACGCATACCATGTTGTTTAGCAGCGGCTAAATCTACATTATTAAAACCCGCACAGCGCAGTAAAATGGTGTTAACCCCAAATATAGCCAGTTGCTCAATAACCTCTTTATCTACCGAATCGTTTACAAATACGCATACCGCATCAAATTCTTTAGCTAAAACCGCAGTGTGCGCCGATAAACTTTGCTCAAAATAGGTAATAGCGATGTTAGAAAAGCCAGTTAAGCTTTGTTCGAAAAAAGGGCGCTCGTATTTTTGAGCACTAAAAAAAGCAATCTTCATTTATTACAATCCAACTAATCTAGTTACATCAACCATAAACCATTTTTATTATACATGCCTTATCACTTTAATATTGCTGTGGTATTAAAACGACTATTTGCTGTTTTTATAATCGGTGTTGCCTCTAAACTACTTCTAATTACACTATGAAGTGACTCCGGTTTAGTGCGCGGCGCATAACGTGCAATTAGTTGTCCTTGGGCATTAACTAAAAACTTAGTAAAGTTCCACTTTATTGCACGGTTTTGTGCAATTCCACGCGTATGTGATTTTAAATAACTAAACAAGGGGTGCGTATCGGGGCCATTCACCATAACCTTATCAAATACTTCAAAATTAATTGCAAAGTGTTTTTGATAGTAGTCTTTTATTGCCATACCCTCTAATGGTTCGTTTTTATCAAACTGATTACATGGAAAAGCCAGAATAGTAAACCCATCGCTTTTGTATTGTTGGTATAGCTTTTCAAGCGCACATAATTGCGCCGAAAAATGACATTTGCTTGCTGTATTTACAATAAGAACCGTTTTTCCTTTTAACTGGCTCAAAGGAAAATCACTGTTATTACAAAGTAGTGCGTTAAATTGATAAATGCTATCCATAGATTACCTACCTAATTTCCTTATGCGGGAAATTTTAAAAGACTTTCATTCGCTTTTTTAGCGGCCGATTGACATAATCGAGCTTATGTTTCTAAGTTATCAGTTAAATAGGTCATTTTTATGTCAGTTAAAATTGCATTTATAGGTTTAGGCGTAATGGGTTACCCAATGGCGGGGCATTTAGCAAAAGCAGGGTACAGCGTATGTGTTTATAACCGCACAGCAGCTAAAGCACAAAAATGGGTCGAAGATTTTAACGGCAGCTTTGCACCTACTCCGCGTGAGGCAGCAAGCGGTGCCGATATGGTATTTATGTGTGTAGGTAATGACGACGATTTACGTTCAGTAGTATACGGTAATGACGGTGTGCTAGCAGGCATGCACGAAAACACAATTTTAATCGACCACACAACTACCTCAGCAGAAGTGGCACGTGAAGTTGCGGCAAAAGCGGCTTTACAGCATATCGACTTTATTGATGCGCCGGTATCGGGCGGTCAAGCTGGCGCTGAAAATGGGGTGTTAACCATAATGGCGGGTGGTAACGAAGCGGTATTTGCTAAAGCACAACCTATCATGGCGGCATTTAGCCGTTTTAGTCAGCTTTTAGGCGAAGCGGGCTCAGGGCAATTATGTAAAATGGTTAATCAAATTTGTATTGCAGGTGTAGTGCAAGGATTAGCTGAGGGCTTACATTTTGCTAAACAAGCAGGGCTTGATGGCGAAAAAGTAATAGAAACCATTTCTAAAGGCGCAGCCGGTTCGTGGCAAATGGAAAACCGCTACAAAA
Organism: Pseudoalteromonas sp. meg-B1; assembly: GCF_003173795.1. Lineage (GTDB taxonomy): Bacteria > Pseudomonadota > Gammaproteobacteria > Enterobacterales > Alteromonadaceae > Pseudoalteromonas > Pseudoalteromonas undina. The sequence goes on from NZ_QGQU01000001.1 coordinate 1,108,770, forward strand.
CAATGTGGGCAGGCGAGTACGAATTTGGTTTTGCCGTAGATTGGATGCGCAAAGATTTAGGCATTGCCCTTGATGAAGCTAAAAATAACGGTGCAACACTGCCAATGACCGCCACGGTTGATCAATATTACGCTGATGTACAAGCTCTGGGCGGCGGACGATACGATACTTCAAGCTTATTAGCACGTATCGAAGCAATGCATAAAAAGTAATGTAATTGGTAAAAGTAAATTATTCACAAAGAGGATAAGAGACGCTGCGCTTTTAGAGGAAGTGATAAACATAAAAAATGAATGTTGGTTTTATGTTTTCTCATTTACCTCTCTTGTTGAGATAGTTTTATGGTTTTTTACCTAGTAACAAAAAACGCGACACTTTTTTGCTAAAGGGTCGCGTTTTTATGCATTATATAAACTACAGTAAATTACATGCTTTGCGCGTAGTTATATAAGGCTTTTAAAATTGTTAGATTTTTTTCGCTGTCATCATGTTCATGCGCTAAGTTTTCAAGGGTGATCATAAAATCTTGTGCGCTGATTGATGGCTGATCTTCGCCATGCATTAACTTGCTTTGGCAATATTGACGCCATTGATCAAGCTCTTGCTGGTTGAGCGTTTGTGGCCAGTTACGGGCGCGGTACCTAAATAGCAAAGTATTAAATTTAGGATCTTCAAATTTAAGTTTTAAGCTTGCTAAGTCTTCTGGCTTTGCATCACGAATAATCGCAAATTTAGCTTTATCAGCATGGCTAGTAAAGCCATCATATAATAAATAATCTACGTTCGTGGTCGCGCTGTAATCGCCTTGCTCATTAAATACCTCAGTGACTTTATCACGTAGCTCGGTATTGGCTTTTAAAATGGCTAAATTAGCCAAGCATTGTTCACGGTCAATACCCAAGCGAGCAGCGTTTTCAGGCAGTAGCGTTTTAGCTGGCGCTAAAATAGGGCACTTATTTAAATGCACTAATTTTAAACCTACCGGTAAATCACCCTCCGCTAAATCTATACGTTTGGTGTATAAACGCTCGCGTAATTGCTCTACATTTAAATCAAGTAACACCTGCGGGTTTTGGGTTAAATCAAAACAAATAACTGCGTTTTTATTTACCGGGTGAAAACTCATTGGTGCCACCCAGGTAGTACAGCCTTGGGTTGCTGGAATACGAGACGAGGTGTGCACTAATGGGGTCATATTAAATACATCAACCATTTCAGCGAGTGCTTTTTTACCACGAAGGCTAAAAAAGAAGTGATACAGCTTAGGCTGCTTTTCTTTTATTAATTTAGCCAGTGCAATGGTAGCCGTTACATCACTTAATGCATCGTGCGCAGCGGCATGTTCAATACCATTAGCGACAGTTAAATGCTCAAGCTTAAAGCTAGGGCTGCCATCTTCTTTTAATGGCCACTCAATACCCTCAGGGCGCAGTGCATAGCAGGCACGCACTAAATCTATAATATCCCAACGACTGTTATTGTTTTTATATTCACGTTCGTACGGGTCGTAAAAGTTACGATAAAAGCTATATCGGCTTACTTCATCATCAAAGCGAATACTGTTATAACCAGCCACACAGGTATTGGGCACGCTAAATTCTGCATGAATTTTTGCAATAAATTCAGCCTCAACTAAGCCTTTTTGCATCGCCACTTGTGGGGTAATACCGGTAATTAAACACGCTTCAGGATGCGGTAAATAATCCGCTTGTGGCTTACAGTACTCAATAAGCGGCTCGCCAATAATATTTAAATCAAGATCGGTGCGTACACCTGCAAATTGGCTCGGCTTATCTTTCTGTGGGCTCGCCCCCCAGGTCTCGTAGTCGTGCCAATAGATTGTTGCTTGATTTTGCTCTTGATAAGCCATTAAAAAACCCTATAAGTTAGCTTGAAACGGTTTATATACCGCCAAGTTACTAAATTTATGAATTATTTAGATTATGGCATAGGGTCACAGAGGTTTATAGGTTTGAATAGGGAAATCTATTAGTCAAAACATGATTTAAGGGTGATTGACGTGATTATTTATTTCTGAGGTTCTGTGATAGAGAATTTATTTATAAACATAGTGCTTAATGTTATAACTTAAGCCAACACTCCATATTCTTTCAACAATATGAAACTAATAATAAAAACGATTCTATTTTGGGTATTAATCACCTCTACCGCTGTGTTTGCTGAGCTTGCTAAAGTTAAAGTAAATGGCTTTGATATTGAATATGAAATGGTGGGTAGTGGCAAACACACTGTTTTACTGGAGGCGGGTGGCTCTGCAGGGCTTAGTGATTGGGATCCCATTTATAACTCGCTTACTAAGTATGCAAAAGTAATTCGCTATTCTCGAATTGGCAATGGCGGCTCAGCGCAAATAAAGAAAAACTATAGCTCAGAGCAGTATGCTACTGAGGCTTTACTATTACTTAAAGCGTTAAAAATTGAAGAACCAGTAGTTTATGTGGCGCATTCTTATGGTGCTTATATCGCAAGGGTATTTGCAGCAAGTTACCCCGATAACATTAAAGCGTTAATGTTAATTGAACCTGCCTCAGAGCATGATGTTGATATTATGCGTAAGATTGATTTACCGCGCGCTGAAAAAGAAATTGCCGCTATAAAACGTGATGATATGAAAAATGGCATGTCGAATCAGTATTTAGACTTTTGGTCGAAGCGACCTCTGCCCGATTATCCACAAATAGCAGATATTCCCGTTACGGTTATTGCCTCAGTTAAAAAATATGAAAATCCATCGGTGTTATTTTTTACTGAAAAAGGGCGTGAAATGTGGGGAGAACTGCATTCAAACTGGGCTAATGCTTTTCCTCAAGGTGAGATAGTGCTAACCAGTAAAAGTTACCACTATCCACAAAATGATGAGCCAGAAATGGTAGTTAAACAAGTTTTGAAGCTATTATCACGCACTCAATAGCGAGATCGGATTATGTTTTTTAATAACGACTAACTATGAGTTCTTTTTGTAATAGGTGGTATTTTTTATTTATTGTGATGTTTATTACGCCTGCATTAAAAGAGTAAATTAAAACCAAATAAAAAGCACTACAGGTTCACTACAGTGCTTTTTTAGGGGAATGATATTATTTATTTTGCAGTTGCAACAAGCTTAACCCAATCGTAATTAGTGACACCTAACAAGCCGATTTGTAATGTCTGGCCTGAACTCACTTCTAAGATACAACTTTCATTGTTGTCTTTGTTGTTCGATAAGCAATCATATTGTGTTTTTGTTACCGCTGCATCCGCTCGAACATAGAGGTTAGTATTTCCCTCGCCACCCAATGTTTTTATGTTTACAGTGGTTGCGCCTGTAGGTACTACATAACTATAGCGCTGCCAAAAATCTGGAAATCCATAAGCACGAGACGTTAATACGCGAGTGTCATTATCTGTAGGTGGTGCGCTATTTTCATAATTAGCCAGGATAGTTACGTTTTGATAGCTGTTATACGCTTTAAGCATAATGTAAAAACGACCTTCTCCTTGACTTATATTACAGCTTTCATTGTTACCATTTCTAAATGGGCGGCAGTCGTAATTATTTGTGCTTGGCACTGTACTCTTTTTAACATAGAGGTCTGCATCACCTGAACCACCCGTTATGTCGATTGAGATGTTAGTGCTATTTGCAGGTACATCAATATAGTAAATAGTCTCTTGATTTAATGCTGCACTTTGGCCTGTTAATGCTTGCCCTTTAGTTAATTCAACTTCTGTTGGTGAGCCATTTGAAACACTAATCGTTTGGGTTAGCGTGTTTGTATTATTGTTACTATCTTGCACCGTAACAGAGACGTCGTAATCACCCTCAGATACAAAATTATGCACTACAGTTGCACCTGTATCGGTTTGATTATCGCCAAAGTTCCAACTATAGCTATTGATAGTACCTGCTGAGCTGGAGCTTGTTGCATCAAAATTACACTGTAATTGCTCACAGCTGTATTCAAAACGTGCGGTAGGTGGCAGTGGTGTATTACCGTCGTTATCGCCAACAGGCACTGTGTTATTAAAGTAAGTTGCGACTTGGGGCCAAATCTTACTTATTTTGGCGCCTTTATTGTAGCATCCGCCTAAATGATGAAGTGCAATAACACGATTACTTGATGCTGCAACAACAGGAGAACCAGAAGAGCCGCCTATAGTGTCACAATAGTATCCAATATCAGTATTACTTCCACGCCCATTCGTTGAGGGGGCATTAACTTGGCACAAACCATTGGTGTCTTGATCCGATTCTATAGACAGCTCCTTAGGATTACCTGAACCATGTTGCGGAATATAAATACGTTCACTTTGCTGTGCGTTTCGCACATCAAGCCCTAAGTAACCAAACTGTTCAATATTGGCAAAGTCATTAACACTAAATAGGGTGTAATCTAACGTGTAGTCAGTTTTAAAAAACTCTTTACCTGTTACTTTTACAATAGTTTCTCTGGTTGTCCCATTACAACTTTTATTTTGGTAGTTAAACCACACTTCTGTAGAGGCAAGCTCAGATGCAGTCTCTATACAGTGGTTATTGGTAAATAACTTATTATCGCTGCCAACGCGCCAACCGGTACATAAGCTGCGGCCACCAATTACTAAGCGTGCTACCGGGCGGCTGCGGTCAAACTCTGTTGGGTTGGAATTAGCCCAACACTGCACGTCTTTGCGCTCATTAATACCGCAGGTAGACAAAGGGGCAGGTTTATTTTGTTGGTTGATATTTATATTGGCGCTTTCAGTGCCGTAATAATAGCTATCAATAACACCAAACTGGTGTTGCTGCTTACTGTTTTTTGGATCAGGGTAATATTCAATGATAACGCTGTCATTTGAAACCGACATAGAAGAAAATGAATGCACACCATCATCTCCGTTTAAGCTATCGATTGTTGCAGCGTCCATATTATTACTACTATATTCATAACGCTCTGAGTTGTCTTCGCTTCTAACGACTAACTTTGCGTCACCATTTAGATCTACTTGGCTAAAATGTAGCTTTATGTAATCAGCATTAGGGTGCGATACAGTTTGAGTAATTACAGGACCTTGTGTTGTTTCGATTGTAAATTGCCTAGAAAGATTTACATGGGTATTAGCGTGTTTGGCAATTGTGGTTTTTTTTGCTTCTTGAGTGTGTTGTAAAATAGTGAGCTCATCGATTGCAGCAAAACTGTATTGTGCATAGGTAGCTGTAGCGAGCAATGCTGCGTATTTACATTTTTTCATCTTTATATCCTTTTTCACTAATAAGTGGTTTGATGTAACGTAAATGATCAACTGCATGCCCATATGATTTAATTTTGAGCAAATAATCAGTACCTAATTTACATACTAAGGGTAGGCCGCATTTTGATCTTCGCCAGAAAAAATTTAAATATTTTTAACTTTACTCGGAAACTATTGCATTTTTCACTTTGAAATCAGCTTATTTTAAAAAGGATAAATGGCTTAATATTCAATATGAAAGTTTGAACAGAAGATGTTTACCGTTGACTCTAAGCGGCTGTCACCCACACTCACTAAAAGTAACATTGTTGATGTTGAGACTTCAGATATTAAACTTTTCTATTTTAATTTTTACAAAAATATACAAGAGCCAAGTATTAATTCTGTTATTTGGGTCGTTATTCTGTAAAATTATCGGCTTAACATTTGTGATTTAATAGTTACATTTGTTGTTAGGGTTAATTATTCAATTAATATAAGCAGACGTTATGATTTTTTATATTATTGGGTTAAGTACGCTTGTTATTATTTTGTGTGTGGCGCTTTATGTGATTTACAGCAATGTACGTAAGAGCCGAGTAAGAAAGTCAAAAGAATATAATGTGTTATTCGATAAAGACACCATCATTGATGATCTTATTGCTCAACTTAGCGAGAAAAACCAAACCCAAGAAAACCAGGAAAAAACAATTAAAGGCAAACAAGAGATCCTTGCAACATTTATAGATTTGCATCGATCGGGTAGTTTTTGTGCGCATTTAAGCGAACAAGAAATTACGTATTTTGTTAAAAAGAAACTAAACATGGAGAGTACTAAAAATGGATAGCGAGCAACAAACAGTCGCTGAGGCAAAAAACACTTCATTTATGGCGCGTTTTGGTCGTCGTAATGTGATTTTAATAACATCCGTTGTTGTGGTGTTAGCAGTTATTGCAACATTAACTTCGCAGGTTATTTCATGGAATGAAGCCGATGAACGGTTAGTTCATCAGTCAGCTTTTACTGGTAATTTAACGGTAATAAATCAAGCGGGCCCCTACTTAAAAGCATTTGGTACCACATCTGCCTATAAAAAAGTTATTTCAATTAACTTTACCGGCGATAGCAGTGCAACAGCGAGTGCCATTGTACCACTCATTCCTATTCGATTCTTAGATACCACGACAGGTGGCGCCAGAGGAGTATCACGTTTTAGATTACCTGGTAATGTACCGGCAAGTGAGTCGGGCGCTTTACGTGGATTATTAAAAATTCATGAAGAATTTGGCTCCCAAGAAACCCTGATATCTAATCTTTTAATGCGTGCCACTACAGAAAATGTAAAAGCGTCGGCACGTATGATGTCGGTTGAGCAACATTACTCAGGTGGTAATGGTCAATTAAGCCAAGATTTTTCTGATCAACTGACTAATGGCATTTTTGTTACTGAGCAAATTATTAGTACTGGCGAGCGTGACAAGTCTGACGATTTAAGCAATTTAAGTAAGCAACAACGCGTTACCATTAATATAAAGAAAGATGCTGAAGGTAAGCCGCTGCGTAATGCACCTATTTTAGGCTCTTACGGCATCACGGTGGTTGATGCGAGTATTATTGATATTGATTACGAAAATAAGGTAAATGCGCGCTTAGAGGCGCAAAAGCAAGCTGCAGCAGATGAAGCGCTTGCAAGACAAAACCTTAAAAAGGCAGAGCAACAAGCACGTACAGAAGTTGCATTAGGCGAACAAGCGATTGCAAAGCAAAGAGCTGAGTCTGAAAAGCTAAAAATTAAAGAGCAAATTGATGCAGAGCGAATAAAAGCCAATGCGATTATTTCTGCACAACAGCGTGTTGCAGTGAAGGCTGAGCTTGCAAAAGAGCAAGAAGAAATTTTAAAACAGCAACGCTTAGAAGCTTTAGGCATGGATGTATTAGCTGAAGCACGTTTACGCGCAAAGTCAGCAGCACTTGATCCTAAATATGTGTTTGATGAAACACTTAAAGCAGAAGTTAAAATTCAAACGGCTTTATTTAATAGCTTAGGTAACAGCCGCTTAGTGCCTGAAATTGTTATAGGTGCGGGTCAAGGCGAACAAAACAATGGCTCTGAATTTATGCGTTTGTTGGCTGCAGATGCGGCTTTGAGTCTTAAAAAGCGTTTAGAAAAAGAGAAAAAATAAACGTTAAAAATCATTAAAAAGCCCTAGCTTTAATTGCTAGGGCTTTTTTTGTGGTATCGCTTTTTAAACGGTGGGATTAAAATTTAGGGCACAAAGCGTGGCTAAAGCCTTTTTCGGTTAGCAAAAAAGCGGCGCTTGGCGTCGAAAATATATATTCTTCATGAAGAAGAAACGCGATTGTTCCTTTTATTTGCTCACCTTGATGATCTGAGGCATCGCTAATTAATTGTTCAGGATCTAACTGACTTGGAGTTGGAAAGTTATTATAAAGATGTTTAAAAATTAACGTAGCAATTGTGTTAAAGGTATCGTTATTTTTCATTTTTTGAGCGTCCTCAATTTATATATGTAGCAGCAAACTGGCTGTTTTAAATATGATTTCTCAAATAATAACACATTAAAAATAGGTACATGATCATCCTGCTATTTTTTAAGCTTTAATTTTGCAAGCTACTGCTTTTATTTATTAAAATGATGATTAATTGTCATGCTTACCCTGCTAAAAAGTAGTTTGTGTGTTGCTGGTGTGTTGCGCAAAATCACAAAGTGTAATTGAAGAGTTGTAAAAATACGTTATCATTGTAAAACAACATGTAAAATCAAGCAGGTACTTAGCTCACGCTGACCAAGTTCGAGTTAATAATATCAACAAGGCAAGCAAGGACAAATTATGACACCTATGAAACCTTTAGCACTAGCAGTGGCTATGGTTGTTTTTTCACATCAGGCACATGCAGATACAGATCTTGATAAAGTAAAGCAGCAATTAAGCAGCTTACAAAAACAAGTGGAAATGCTGCAAAAGCAACTTGCGAAAGCAGAGCAAAAAAGTGAAAAATCAATCGAACGCACCATTGAAGTGAAAGAAGATACAGCTGAAGTTAAAGTAGCTAAACATAAACACAAGCCTCAGGGAATTAAAGTTGGTGGTGCTGTTCGAACCAACTACAGCCATACTTCGTATGATGACGATAATAAAAATCGCGGCGGCGATTTTGACTTTGATATTTTTCGCTTAAATTTCTCAGGCGACGTTGGTGATGTAAAATTAAACGCTGAAATTCGCTTTTTTGATTATATGACCGCTGTTAAATACGCTTATGCAGCTTACGATTTTGCTGATGATTGGCAAGTTCAAGCAGGTATTACCAAGGTTCCTTTTGGTAACTGGCCATACAATTCACATAACTACTTTTTCAGCACTAACTATTATGTTGGCCTTGAAGACGACCACGATTTAGGGGTGTTATTTAAGCGTAAGATTGCTGATAACTGGCAGCTTGATTTGGGCTTTTTCAAAAATGATGAATTAGGTGGTGTTGATGGTTATGTAGATAACCGCAGCGATCGCTATTCTTACGATATTGTTGGCTTTAGAGAAGCTGGGGATGGTGTTTATGCCGAGCCAACTAATGCTATAGGCGAGTACAATACGTTCTCAGGTCGTTACGGCTACCACCTAGAACATGAAGGTGGTAAAACTGAAATAGGTGTGTCGGCACTCGCTGGTGGCTTGCATGATGGTGTTGACCGCGCAGGAGACTACAACGCGTGGGCATTACATTTAAACAGTAATATGGGCCCTTGGAACTTACAACTTCAACACGGTGAATATAACTACGATATTGATAACGTAAACCGTATTGCTGTGGGCGCTTACTCGTTTTACGACAGCATGGCGGCAGAGGCAACAATGTCGAGTGCAAACGTAGCATACAGCGTGCCGGTACAATGGGGCGCGGTAACAAACTTACAGTTTTATAACGACTATAGTGCTATTTACGACAAATCAGACAACAGCAGAGATACGTGGATGAACGTAACCGGTTTCTCGGTAGCTGCTGGTGGTTTATTTACTTACTTTGACTTAGTTCATGGTAAAAATATGCCATTTGTTGGTGGTTCATTAGCGGGCGATAGCAGCGAAACTGAGCGTCGCTTTAACATTAATATTGGCTATTACTTCTAAACCAATATTCAAAGCACACGTCTACATATTGGGCGTGTGCTTATATGTCTTCACAAACTAATTAATTACCCACACTAAAACCCTTACCAAATTTGTAATTAATTAACTCAATGTTTAAAAATATATTTAGTACTTACTTTTACCTTCAATGGATTGGTTATTAGTTTCTTTGATAGAAACGCAGTAGGAAATTATATGAAAATTAGTCCATTGCCACCGCTAAACAGTCTAGTCGCATTTGAAGCATCCGCTCGACACCTAAGTTTTACTCTTGCAGCAAATGAGCTTAACGTTACTCAAGGTGCGATAAGTCGTCAAATACGACAGTTAGAAGAGTATTTAGGTAAAGCCTTATTTACTCGTGCAAGCCGCAGTATTCATTTAACCTCAGCTGGTCTGCAGTATTATCAGTCTATAAGTCGCTCCTTATTAGATATTGCAGATATAACAGGAGAGGTAAAAAAATGGCAAGGGGATAAAAAAGTAACCGTAGCGACAACTAATGCAATGGCATCCTTGTGGTTATTGCCAAAAGTTGCTGAGTTTCAAAATCAATATGATGACATTGATTTAAGAATATTAGCGTCTGATAATGTAGTTGATTTAAACCGTTTAGAATGCGATTTAGCATTGTTTTTTTGTCGCACGCCTCCAGCTAATATGAAGGTGACCACTTTGTTTTGCGAAGAAGTGTTTCCAGTTTGTAGTCCTGGCTATCTTGAAAAAATTGGTAATCCGAACGATCCGAAAGATATTTTTAATAAAACAATTTTATTTTTAGACGAAACACAAATGGGATGGGTTAATTGGGATGAGTGGTTTGCAGGAGTAGGACTTGAGCAGATAGCTCCTAAAAGCCGCATTAACATAAATAATTACCCCATGTTGTTGCAAGCCTCAATTAATGGCCAAGGCATTGCATTAGCATGGGGTTCTCTGGCTGATGAATATTTACAAAGTGGTGCATTAGTGCGTCCAACCGAGCATGTATTAGCCACTGAATCTAAGTTTTCTTTACTAGAGCCAGATAACGGTGGCCGCATACCTGCGAGTGTAAAGTATTTTAGAGAATGGTTATTAACACAACTTCCTGAAGAAGTAGGTGATACCGGTTTAGTATAAATTACGCCGCAATAAAAAACCCTGCTAACTAGCAGGGTTTTTTTGTTTATTAGTCCTATTATATTGATTTAGTGCTCAACAGGGCCATCGAGTTTTTCTTTACATGGATGTACGTGCTGCGGCAACATTGCCCACGGTTTTGGTTCACGGCGAATGCTATAAAACAAGGTAACACCCATCATTAAAATAAATATAGAAATAGGAAAGCCAATGATGATTGACGCATACTTTATTGCTTGCAGGCCTCCTGCATAAATAAGTACCCATGCAATAAGTGCAATAACTATACCCCATAAAATACGAATAGAGGTTGGTGGTTCAGTATCACCTGCAGCATCTAAAATACACAATATTAAGGTGCCCGAGTCGGCTGAGGTAATAAAATAAGTAGCAAGTAAGATACAGGCTAATACACTCAGTAATTTACCTAATAAGTTACTGTCTAAATTATCAAATAAGGTAAAGAGGGCACGTGTACTATCTGCTTTGGTTGCTTGTAACACAACACCACCACTAAAGGGTTCTGCGTTTGTTTCTGTAACTTTGTTTTGTGTTACAACGGTTTGTTGTTGTGCAGCAATACGTTCGTTTTGCTCCATTTTTAAGGCGCTACCACCAAATACGGAAAGCCAAATAAAGGCAATAACAGTTGGGGCCACCAAAGCACCACCAATAAGTTCGCGAATGGTACGTCCCTTTGAAATTCGCGCAATAAACATACCTACAAACGGTGCCCAAGTTAACCACCATGGCCAATAAAAAGCGGTCCAAGAGCTTTGCCATCCTGAGTCATTTTGCGAATCAGTCCACAGCCCCATCGAAATTAAATTTTGTACATAATTCCCTGATGTTTCCATAAATACATTTAAAATATAACGGGTCGGACCCACTGCAAGTACTATCAATACTAATAATAACGACAGCAGCATATTCCATTGTGAGAGTAGCCGTATTCCTCTACCAACGCCCGATAAAACCGAGCCTACAGCAATGGTACATAGCACAATAATAAGCACAGTTTGAGTAACAAGGCTAACCTCTATCCCAAACGTTTGTTGTAATCCAGAGTTAATTTGAATAACCCCAAGGCTCAGGGTTTGCGCGATGCCGAAGGCTGTAACGGCTACCGTGATAATATCGGCAACATGTCCTATAGGGCCATAAATTCTATCGCCCACTAGTGGGTGTAAAATAGAGCGAAAGGTAAAAGGAAGGCCTTTACGGTAAGAAAAATAAGACAAGGCTAAGGCAACTATTACAAAAAGCGACCACGGATGGAGTCCCCAATGGTAAAAAGTAAGCTGCATTGACATTGACGCTGCTTCATTGGTTAACCCCTCGGTGAATGGGTTTGCAGCATAGTGCCACATGGGTTCTGCTACAGACCAAAAAACCAGTCCAATACCCATCCCCCCAGAAAATAACATGGCTATCCATGCCCAAAAACTAAATTCAGGCTGATCGTCGTCATTTTCGCTCAGTCGAATATGGCCGTATCGACTTACCATCAAATAAAGTAAAAAACCAACGACTAAAGTTACTAAGCCAATAGAAAACCATTTCATATTGTAGAGTAAAAAAGTCGAAAGGCTTTCAAAATACTGCCCTGCTTTATTTGCAAGTATGACTATGAATAAAATAAAGGCGATTAGAATTACCTTCGATGCGATTGTCACCGTCGGATTTAATCCCTTTAAAAAACCAGACTTAGCCAAAATTACGGATTTTTTCATGTGTGTGCTCCGTTGTCTTTTTTGTTGTTGTTAAATAAGTGGTAAGAAACTAAAAAATTAACCGGCAATTTACAAATGATTAATCCTCATCAATCCATGAGCTTTGCTTATGCGATGTTACCGCTTATTTATAACCAGTAAGCAATATTTATATTCTTGCACTCTTAATCATTACAAAAACTCATGAGTGAGATGCTAAATTATCGTTTGTTTAGTGCTTTGTTGTTAATCAAAATCAACGCATCTGATAACAGAATGTTGTTACGGGTTTGGGGCGTGAGGTTAATGTTAAAACTATGGGTTTTAATTATTGAACTTTGCTCTTTAAATTTTTTTAAAACACACACCGTTCGGAGAATGAGCATGGGCACTGTAAAACAAACAATAATTCCTATTAAGCAAATTGATCGTGTACTAAACCCGATACATGAAGCGACAGGTATGCCTAACGAGGCGTATACCAATCCTGAGTACTTTAATTTTGAACGTGATCATGTTTTTAGTAACACATGGGTATGCGTTGGTTTTGCATCAGATTTAATCAAAAATGGTTATGTTATGCCAATTGATTTTATGGACTTGCCTTTATTAATGATGAAGAGTCGCCAAGGCGAAGTGAAGGTATTTCATAATGTGTGTAGCCATCGAGGGATGAAGTTAGTACATGAAGCAGGTGAAGTGCAAGGCATGATCCGCTGCCCGTATCATTCATGGACCTATGATTTAAATGGAAGCTTAAAAGGGACTCCACATTTAGGTGGCATCGGTAAACATAACGATGAACGTTTTGCATGTGAAAAGCATGGGCTAAAAGCAATCCGCTCAGCTATTTGGATGGATATGGTATTCATTAATCTATCTGGCGAGGCGAGCTCTTTCGATGAGCATATAGCTCCTTTAACACAGCGTTGGCAAGAGTTTTTAGGTGACGATGGTTTGAGTTTATTACGTCGTGCCAATATGGGCGGACACTTAGAAATTGAAGTAAAAAGTAACTGGAAGTTAACCATAGAAAACTTCTGTGAAGCCTATCATTTACCTTGGGTACATCCAGCGTTAAATACTTATTCTAAATTAGAAGATCACTACAATATCATGTTTGATGAGCGTTTTTCTGGTCAAGGTAGCTATAAATATAACCTTTCTGATACTGCTGGTACACACTTACCGAAATTCCCAAGCTGGCCTGAGGAAAAGCTACGCCATGCTGAATATGTTGCTTTATTTCCAAATGTACTTATTGGTATTCAAGCTGATCACGCTTTTGCAATGATGATCGACCCAATTAGTACAGATAAAACTATCGAACGTTTACGTATTTTCTATATTAGTGATGAGGCAACTAAAGATGAGTATGCGGCGTGTCGTACTGCAACACTTGAATCATGGCGTGTGGTGTTTGGTGAAGATATTGGCGCAGTTGAAGGAATGCAGCAAGGACGGTACTCACCTGGTTTTGGTGGTGGGGCTTTTTCACCTGAAATGGATACACCAACACACTTTTTCCAAATTTGGCTTGCCAAACAAGTGAAATCTGTGACGGAGGCTTAATTATGACTCATTATCTTAACTTCATTAATGGCCAGTGGTGTGATTCTCACACTCATATTTCGGTAATAAACCCTGCGACAGCTCAGGAATATAGCACGATTGCAAGTGCCAGTGTTGATGATGCAAACAATGCGATGCTAGCCGCCAGACAATGTATAAGCCGTGGACTATTGAGCGATGTACGCCCAGCTGTGCGCACAACGTGGATGCTTGATGCAGCAAAAGCTATCAAAGAGATAGCTGATGAAGGTGCTTTAGCTCTGTGCAGAGAAAACGGTAAAACCTTAGCGGATGCAAAAGATGAATTCTTAGAGGCTGCTCGTTATTTTGAATACTATGGCGGCATGGCTGACAAACTCGAAGGTACGTCGATTCCTTTAGGTAAAAACTATATTGATTTTACGCAATATATCCCTATGGGTGTATCAGTACAAATTGTACCTTGGAATTTCCCAGTTTCAATCTGTGCTCGCTCTTTAGCTCCAGCGCTGGCGGCGGGTAATGCAGTAGTCATTAAGTCACCCGAAATTTCGCCTGTTGGTATGGTGTATTTAGTCAGAGCACTTGAAAGTGTTGGCTTTCCAAGAGGCGCTATTAACCTGTTGTGTGGTAAGGGTTCAGTAGTGGGGAGCCACCTAGTTGAGCATAATGATGTTAATCAAATTGTTTTTACCGGTTCAGTGCCCACTGGGCAACGTATTCTAAAAGGTGCAGCTGAGCGTGCAACACCTTCTGTAATGGAATTGGGTGGTAAATCTGCAGCTATTGTTCTTAAAGATGCGGCTACTGAGAAAGTTATCAGCAGTGTGCAAACAGGTATTTTCTTTAATGCTGGACAAGTGTGCTCTGCAATGTCGCGTTTACTGGTAGATAAAGCTCGTTACGAAGAGATTAAATCGGCAGTGGTTACTATGGCTGAAAATTTAGTGATCGGCTCAGGTGAAGAGCAGGCTGATTTAACGCCCGTGGTTTCTCAAGCGCAACAAATCAGTGTATTGGCAATGATTGAACAAGCTAAAAAAGAGGGGGCAACTATTTTATGTGGTGGCTATGCTCCTGATTTGGCAGGTTACTATGTTGCTCCAACTGTGATCGAAGCAACCCCTGATATGTCCATATCTCAACAAGAAGTATTTGGTCCTGTATTGGTTATTATGCCATTTGAAGATGAGCAACAGGCTGTAAAAATAGCTAATGGCACTGAATTTGGTTTAGTAGCAGGCGTATTTGGTGAAGCACTTAACCTAACATTACAAGTGGCTCAGCAACTTCGTGGTGGACAAGTTTTTATAAATGAATGGTTTGCCGGTGGCATAGAAACGCCATTTGGCGGAGTTGGATTGTCTGGCTTTGGCCGAGAAAAAGGTCAAGAAGCCATCTACAGCTACATGCAAACACGCAATATTGCTATACGTTTATAACGAGTGGCAACGACTCTGTTTATAAAACTTACGGTTTATCTATTTGTACTTTCTGCAGTAGATAACCCACAGGGTTAAATCCAAATTATTAGGATAGAGAAATGAAAAAATGGCTCTGTATTATTTGTGGCCTCATTTACGATGAGGCCCAAGGTTGGCCTGCTGATGGTATTCCTCCAGGCACCCTTTGGGAGGATGTACCACAGGATTGGGTATGTCCAGATTGTTTAGTGGGCAAAGCCGATTTTGAAATGATCGAAATAAGTGAAGATGAACTAACTGAAGGTGAAGTAACTGAACCAGCTGCTGTTCAACACACTCGTGTTTCTGAGGCCATTGTTGATGAACCGCAAGGCCCAATTGTTATCATTGGTAGTGGCCACAGTGGTTATCAAGTAGCGGCTGCATTACGTAAACAATCATCAACCGTAGTTATTACCGTATTCACCGCTGATGACGGCGCACTTTACAGCAAACCTGCTCTTTCGAATGCTTTTGCAATGGGGAAAAGCGCAGCTGATTTACAAAACGAAGCCGCACTTGAGTGGGAGCAGCGTCTTAATATTCGTGTTTATCCGCATACACGTGTTGAACGAATAGATGCAGATAATCACTCTCTCATCACTAGCATAGGGCGTTATAAGTATGGGCGTTTAGTACTAGCGACAGGTGCGTCAGCAATTAAAATTCCAATTGCTGGAGACGCCTCAGAAGTACTAAGTGTGAATGATTTGCACGATTATGCACAATTGAGAGCAAAACTTGATAGTAAAAAGCGAGTTGCTATTTTAGGCGATGGGTTAATTGGCTGTGAATTTGCAAATGACTTGAGCGCCAAAGGCTATGAAGTGAGTGTCATCGGTTTAGGGCAGTGGCCAATGTATCGACTGATCCCACAAGTAGTCGGCGAAGCCTTACAGCAAAAGTTAGCAGACTTGGGGGTATCATGGTATTTAGAAGATAGTATCAACCGTATTGAAGTCAACGACTCTGTTTCATTATTACACTTAAATAGTGGTCAAGTGATTGAAGTTGACGTGGTGCTATCTGCGGTAGGATTAGTGCCAAATGTAACGCTTGCTGAGCAAGCTGGATTAGAAGTTGAGCGTGGTATTAAAGTAAATGACGATGGCCAAACCAGTCGCCCTGCTATATTTGCATTAGGTGACTGTGCGCAAACATCACAAGGATGGCAGCCATATATTGCACCCATAAATCAAATTCTACCTGCTTTAGTCAATAGCCTGTTGGGCAATGTAACTAACGCCAAATTTTTGCCGAGCCCCGTTATTGTTAAAACCCCTATTATGCCGTTAACTATTTTTCCTGTACCACCTATGGCGCAAGGTCAGTGGCATATAAAACAACAAGGTGAAGAGTTAGTGGCTGTATTTAATGATGCTAATGAGCAAGTACTTGGTTTTGCTCTGTTAGGTAAACAAGTACAGGCTAACCGCAGTTATTGGTTAGAGCAAATAAGTTTAAATAACCTAGCAGCAACGGAGTAAAATATGATTCATTTACCGCATGATGATAATACCTGTGGCTGGTATAACGCTTTACCAAAGCAGCCTAAACAAGCGCTTTTAACGGGGGCACAAAAGGCTGACTACGTGGTTTTAGGCGCTGGTTTTGCTGGTTTAGCTATGGCACGCCGTTTAGCTGAGCACGCGCCAAATGCACGAATTGCCCTAATTGATGCACAGCGAATAGGCGAAGGTGCATCAGGGCGTAATTCAGGGTTTGTGATTGACTTACCGCATAAATTCTCTCTTGAGCACCCAGATCCTGCACATAAGCAAAGATTACTGTCACTTAACCGTTTCGCGATTGATCAGCTTGCTTCTTTAGTTGCTAAATACAACATTGATTGCCAGTGGTCGGCTGCGGGTAAATACCAAGGTGCAGTAGGCGCTAGGGGTGAAGCTTACCTTGATCACTTCGAACATCTTATGACCGATTTAGGCGAACCATTTGAGCATGTTACTGGCACTGATTTGGCAAAAGTATTAGGCACTAATTACTACAGCCGTGCTATTTACACCCCGGGGGGGTACTTGGTTCAACCCGCAGCACTAGCCTGTGGTTTAGGCGCTAACTTACCAAAAAACATTGAGGTATTTGAGCATTCGCCTATTGTGCGCTTGGAGAAAGAGCAAGGCGGGTGGCTGTTGCAAGGAGAGCACGGCAGCATTAAAACACCTCAGTTATTACTGGGTACAAGTATTTTTACTCGTGAGTTTGGTTTTTTAAAAAATCGATTACTTCCTGTAATGACTTTTGCTAGTTGGACCCGACCGCTAAACGATAAAGAAATGCAGCAGTATACAGGTTTACTTGATTGGGGACTTACACCCGCTGATCACGCTGGCACAACGCTTAGGATGACCGCTGATCGTCGTATTATTATTCGTAATACCTACCAACATGTAGCTAAATATGGCAACAGCATTAGTGATAAGTTGCGTCAGGAAATTCAAAACGATCATCGCAAAGTATTTTTAGCTCGCTATCCACAACTAGTCGATGTGCCTTTTACACATTCGTGGGGAGGCACCTATGCTATTTCGCGAAATTTCACTAATTTCTTTGGTCAACTCGATGATGGAGTGTTTGCCAGCGCCTGTGATAACGGTGTGGGGGTTGCTTGGGGAACTGTGTCGGGTACTTTGCTTGCTGATTATGTTATGGGGGCAACATCGCAGTCGCTTGATGATATTCAGCAGGTAACGGGTATGCCAAGTTTAAATCCACCAGAGCCATTGCTTGGTTTAGGAGTAAAAAGCCGAATTAAACTTGCCAAATGGCAAAGTAGGAGTGAAATATGAAACAGGTTAAATTAGTAGACAGTAAATTACTCGACTTTAATGTACGTGGAGATACGCCTGGGATGGCCTACGTGGCTCGTGCTCTTAGCCCTGAAATATCACCAAATATTGGTGTTGGTTTTGCGAAATGGGAAGGTGCAAAAGTAGCATGGACAGTACTTTATGATGAAGTTGTATTTGTTATAGAAGGCTGCTTCGAGTTAACCGCAAATGGCGAAACCCATCATGTTAAACCAGGGCAAATGCTCTGGATACCAGAAGGAACAGAGCTGGTATATGGCGGACATGCATTGTTTGGTTATGTTGTTCATCCAGGTAATTGGAAAGAAATACATGGTATAGCCTAACTGCCATTTTAAGTGTTCAAATTAGTTCCTAAGCCCTCTAACCAACCATTTGAGGGCTTTTTTATTGGCCGTTTTTTTAGGTTGCATTAGTAATGAAAAATAAAAGCTTAAGCCACAAATAGTTAATTTTAAAAACAGGTAAAATATTGAATATTGAGTAATCAACTTCTAGTATAAAAGTTCAAATGGAATAAAATAAATAATCCATATAGCTTAGCTGGAGGCTAGACATCGATGATTGTAGTTAATGAGCAGGTATTATCAGATGTAAATAAAAACTTTATTATTCCACCAAGACCGCAAATCTTAAATGATCTTGAATTATTAGCATCTGCACAAGAGCCCTCGCTTTCAGACGCCGCAGAAATCATCGCTAAAGATGTTGCTATTGCATCAGCTATTCTAAAAATAGTTAATTCACCCGCTTATGGCTTAGTTCGTAGTGTGTCAAATATTAAACAAGCCATTATGTTTTTAGGTTGGAATGGCATTGAAGCTTTAGTTCCTAGCTTAAAGCTAAAGCAAATGTTCGCCCAAAATGAGTGCTGTATTAGCCTTGAACGTTTTTGGGATACCGCCTCAGAAATTGCTGATGTAAACATGATTATTGGGCAACGTCTGAATAATGTTCCCGTTGAGTACTTGTATACGCTGGGTTTGTTTCATGATTGTGGCATTGTGCCGATGGCAATTAAATTTGATAATTACGTGAGTGCTTTGCATACTTCAAATAATACTCATAAAGAAAGCTTGATAGATATAGAAGAGCGTTTATATGGAACTAATCATGCCACTGTGGGTTATTACTTAGCGACCAGCTGGCATTTACCCGTAGATATTTGTCAGCTTATTTTACGTCATCACGATTTGAGCATGCTAAGTAACATAACTGGAAGTAACCAACAATTGTGTTATAGCGTTTTAAAAATGTCTGAGAATCTGGTTAATTGTGTTTTACGCGGTGACACCACTAAAGATTGGGATGATATAGAAAAACACGTTTTAGCAACATTAAATATGTCAGAAGACGATTATATTGATCTACAAGAAGAGGTGATTGACTTTTTGAACTGCTAATCGCTTTTTAGCAGCTTAAAATCTATAGGTTAGTTTTTTTCACTTATTGGTTTGTTTTTAATCGTTTGTCGAGATTAAGTAAACACTCTAAAGTTTAGTTGTCGGCAACAAGCACGACTAACCAAATAGGAAATTAATCATGAAACGCTCACTTATCAAAACCATCGCTCTTGGCTCTTTATTAACTTGCTCAGCTGCTGTAATGGCTGATCAAAGTGATTACAAGTTAATGGTTATTGAAGAGGCTAAAACAGCCCCTCAAGAATTCGAAGTTGCATTTAACGATTGTGCATTAAATGTAAAATCAAAAAATTATAGCCAAGCTGAAGAAATTTGCTCAAAAGCAATTACTTTATTACAACAAAGCACTGGCCCACGTTTTAAAGTACGTGAGCTGACTTCATTTGCTTTAAGTAACCGTGGTGTAGGACGTTTAATGGCTAAAAACGAAACAGCTGCATTATCAGACTTTTACGAAGCACAACAAATGTCAGGTAACGAGTTAGTGTCGCACAATTTAACGCGCGCTAAGCAAGATCTCGCGCTGTAATATTTATTAAAGTTTCAAAAAGCCCATGCTGTTTCAGCATGGGCTTTTTACGTTTATTAGGCTTAAACACTATTTAGAATAATTTGGGTCAGCTGTTTCAGCCCCTTACCTTTGTTAGTTATTTTCCATGCAAGGTATAAGTCTTGAGTTGGGCGTGGCTCGGTAAGTTCCACAACATGCAGTTTGTTAGCTTTTATATGCTCAGTAATAAGGTTTACAGGTAAATAACCAATACCAATAGCGGATAAAATAGCGGTTATTTTTTGGCTTACAGAACTTACATAAAAACGCTGATTACCTTCGATTAAGTTAGCTGACCACGGAATACCTTGCTTTGCTGAGTCATGCACTATAACCGTGGTGTATTGACCGAGTTCGCTGGGCTCAATGGGGGTTTTTAGTAGCGCTAACGGGTGGCTAGGGTGAACCACCAGAACATTTTGAATATCAGCTATTTTTACCGCTCTGATCCCCTTTTGATTAGGTACAGGGGCCGGTGCGCCAATCACTAAATCAACGTCATCCTCAATTAAAGCCTCCCAAGTGCCATTAAGTACTTCCTCTTTAATGTCTATCTCGATATTTTTATGCTCATTTAAAAATAGCTGTAGATTTTTGAATACGTCACTTATGTCAAAAATAGAGTCATAGGCAATACGTATCCGTGGCTCCCAGCCATTAGCTATGGTTTGTGTTTGCTCCGATAAATTATTTATAGCATTGAGTACTTTACGCCCCTCGGTCAGTAAATGTTTACCTGCAGGAGTTAAAACAGCACGTCGACCTTGGCGTTGAAACAAGGTTACATTTAATTGCTCTTCAAGTTTATTAACAATATACGACAAGGCTGAGGGTACTTTATTAAGTTGCTCTGCAGCGGCTGCGTAACTGCCACGATGCTCAATGGCGTCCAGTACCAGTAAAGCTTCTATGCTTATAGGGGGTGTATTCATAATGATGCCCAATATTAACTGTTCAAAATATTTGAACATATAGAGCAAATAATAGGAGTTATTTAATTTTAATTCAACTTATACAATAGCTGCATACTCAATTGGAACTATACAGGTTAAAACTATGACGATTAAAAATATTACAGATGCCATCACAAAAACTGAACAGTCTTTTGCAACACTACCATTAAGGCTTATTGCAGGATTAGTGTTTAGCGCTCATGGGGCACAAAAACTGTTTGCGTGGTTTGGTGGCTATGGCTTGGAAGGCACAGGGCAATGGATGGAGTCGATTGGCTTAGCACCGGGCTATTTAATGGCATTAATGGCCGGTGGCGCTGAATTTTTTGGTGGGTTACTACTCATCGTTGGTTTACTGGTGCGTCCTGCGAGTTTTGTACTGGCTATCACTATGGTAGTTGCTATTTTTACCACACACATAGATAACGGTTTATTTATGAGCAATAACGGTTATGAATTTGCGTTATCGCTGTTAGCCATTACCCTAGCTTTACTGATCCAAGGAGCTGGAAAGCTATCCCTTGATGGAAAAATTCATAACAAATTAAATTAATAAGCTGATCACATAAGTGATTGAACTTTAAGCTGCCAACCTGCGTAAGGTTGGCACACTCTATAAACTAAGGAGACGGACATGGGATTACTTGTTAACGGTGAATGGGTCGATAAATGGTATGACACTGAAAAAAGCGACGGTAAATTTGTACGCCAAGATAGCCGCTTTAGAGATACGATTTCATCAGAGCAAAACAGTAAATTTAAACCAGAAGCGGGTCGCTATCATTTATATGTATCCTTGGCTTGCCCTTGGGCGCACCGCACCATTATATTTCGTAAATTAAAGCAGCTCGAAGACATTATTTCTATGAGTATTGTTGAAGCACCCATGATGGAAAACGGTTGGGAATTTGGCGAGCAGGGCGATCCACTTTATAACTTAGATTACGCTTATCAATTGTATTTAAAAGCCGACCCTAGCTATGAAGGGCGTGTTACCGTGCCTATTTTATGGGATAAAAAAACGCAGACTATTGTAAACAACGAATCAATAGAAATAATTCGCATGTTTAATAGTGCGTTTAATGAGCTTACTGGTAACACCGACGATTATTATCCAGATGCGCTACGTGAAGAAATAGAAACAGTGAATAACCGTGTCTATAACACCATTAACAATGGGGTGTATAAAGCTGGTTTTGCTACAACTCAAGAAGCTTACAACGAAGCTTACACCGCCTTGTTTGATAGCTTAGATTGGTTAGAAACTCGATTAGCAAAACAGCGTTACTTAGTGGGCGATAAACTCACTGAAGCCGATTGGCGATTATTTACCACACTTATCCGCTTTGATGCGGTGTATCACGGGCACTTTAAGTGTAATCGAGAAAAGTTAACTGAGTTTCATCATGTTAGTAACTACATTAATGAGCTTTACCAAGTACCTGGGGTAAAGGAAACGGTCGATTTAGAATACACAAAGGTGCATTACTACGTCAGTCACGTAACCATTAACCCAACGCAAATTGTGCCTTTAGGTGCTAAACACACGTTTGATGCTGCCCATGATCGAGACCGTCAATACTAAATGACGCAGAGATAACGTATAGGAAAAAATATGCTTACTCATTACCCAAAAAATAGCTTAGGCAATGCTGATCATGGTTGGCTTAAGTCAAAGCACCATTTTAGTTTTGCGAATTACTATAATCCTGCGCGTATGGGATTTGGCACTTTGCGTGTAGTTAATGATGACTGGGTAGCCCCAGGTATGGGGTTTGGTGCGCACCCACATAGAAATATGGAAATTATTAGTTTTATCCGTAGTGGTGCCATTACTCATCAAGATAGTATGGGCAACAAAGGGATCACTGAGCAAGGTGAGGTGCAGGTGATGAGTGCAGGCACCGGCATTACCCACTCAGAATATAACCTAACAGATGAACCACTAACGTTTTATCAAATTTGGATTCAGAGTAATCAACACAATGTTGAGCCGCGTTGGGAAAGTAAAAAGTTTCCTACGCAAGCTGCAAGCAGCCTTAGCTTACTGGTTTCAGGTTATCCAAAAGATGCCGATAGTGCACTGTTTATTAATCAGCAGGCGCGTATTTATGGTGGTAAGCTGGCAAAAGGCACATTAATAAAACAGCCGATTGATCATCAAGCCTATGTACTGGCATCGGCAGGAGAGTTTATTATTAGCGATGAGTCAGCCTCAGTTAAAATGAGTAAAGGTGATGGCGCAGAAGTTACACAGACTAAAACCATCACTTTAACGGCAACCACTGAGTGTGAATTGATTATTATCGATAGCAAAAGTTAAGCGCAATTTACGTGCGCTTAATTTTGTAACTGTTACTCGCTCATACTTTAAAGCTTTCCACTTGCGATTTCATTTGCTTATATAAAGCCGATACATTTTTAGATTGTTGCGTAGTTTGCGATGAAATTTGTTTCATTTGTGCAGATTGCTCTTTTAATGACACTAAATTTCGATTTATTTCGTTAGCCACATGTGACTGCTCTTGTGTAGCTTGTGCGGTTTCAGCCGACATTTGCTGCACTTTTTCAAAAGCGTGAGTCAGGCTATTAAAAATGGTAATTACTGAGTCAAAGTTGGTTAAGGTGGTATTGGCATTAGTTTGGCTATTTTTGATTGAATCAGACGACGCTTTAACATTGTCATTTAAGCGTTGGATCATGGTATCAATTTCGTCTGTGCTTTGTTGAGTTCGTGTGGCAAGCGTTCTTACCTCATCAGCTACCACTGCAAATCCACGGCCTTGCTCGCCGGCTCTAGCGGCTTCAATCGCTGCATTTAAAGCTAATAAGTTTGTTTGCTCTGCAATATTACGTATTACCTCAAGAACGGAGGTTATATCGGTAGAGCTACTTTCTAGTTCAACCGAATTCGCTAATGCAGACTTAATATCGTTAGCTAAGTCTTCAATCGCTTTGCTAGACACATCAATAGCTTGAACACCATGCTTTACCTGCTCGCTAGATATATCGGCTTCCTGCGCGGTATTTTTTGCAAGCTCTGCCATTTGTTGATTGGCCATGTCCATTTCATGACCCGCACTGACTATTGACTCAGAGGCATTAGCAAGTTTTTGGGTTACTTCCATCGCGGTATCAGATACATCATTTAAATCACCCGTTACTGCACCTAGTTGGCTTGATTGCTGCTGAATATTTTTTATTATTGTTTGTAAATGGCTCAAGAAGTTATCAAATTCATTGCTTAAATCAGCTAATTCGTCGTGTGATGTAGTGTTAATACGTTGGGTTAAATCGCCATCGCCAGCGGCTATTTCTTTAATACGAAGGGTAATATTATTGATATTATCGGTTAGCTTTTTCGGAATGTAATAGCCCACACCTAAAGCGACAATAAAGGCAATAATAATCACAATAAAAACAATTTTTTCAAAAAGTTGAATGCTTTGTTGTACGTCTTGTTTTACAGCTCTGGCATGTGTGCGTGCTTCTTCTCCTGCAATATCAAGTATATTTCTTAATTCGTTAAAGCTTTTATCAGCTTTTGCTAAATTATTATCAATTAAAGCGACTTGCTTTGCAGGAGTTGAGTAAATCAAGGCTTTGCTTTGCTCATACCATTGCTGGTAAAGCTGATCGAAGTTGGCATATTTTTGTGTTAGCTGCGGCTCGTCAATTAAATAACTACGGTAACTATGAAAACGACGAATAACTTGGGCTGCGTTTTCTTCAAATATTTTTTGATTTTGTGCTAAATCACCGTGTTGGTTTACTATTTTTTGTTTTGCAAGCCGGGCTTGGTATATATCTCTATCGGCATTTAGTATCTCTGAAATGGCTTCTACATAACGCCCTAAACGCTCAGCCCCCACTTTATCTTGCTGTTGTTTATTAGTATAAGCGCGAAGCTCTTCACCTGCCTGATCCATCATTTCGCGTATTTTTATAAATTCAGGTTCAGATTTATTTAAATCACTTTGCATTTTACCTTGCGAGTGGTTGGTATCAATGAGTGTTTTACTATGATTTACCCATTCATTATACAAAGGCATAAAGTTGGAAAATGAATCATGCTTTGCTAGTAATGCCTCTTCATCTGTTAAATAAATTAAGTATTTTTTAAAGCGATCCTTTACTTGCTCTGCGTTTTCTAAAAATTCTGCTTTATTCGTCTCACTATCACCAGTGGCGCTGAGTAAATTTTCAAGTGCAATACGTGCTTGATATATGTCTCTGTCGGCATTGAGAATAACAGTAACAGCTTCAAAAAAGGTTTCGGTTTGCCTTTTCATAGCGCTGTCTTGTATGTAAGTAATTGAAGCAATGGCAACTAGCAAGCCTGCAAGGATCAATGCTAAAAAAGCAATTGGCAAAATGACTTTGGTTCTAATTGAATTTATTCGCATGTTTCAATCCTTGTTATCTTACTGTATCTAGAGTAGATATTAGTCACATAGTGGTGTTTATGCCAAGCAGGTGGGTAAATTAATTGGGTGTTTTTTATTCACTATAAAATCTGTGTAAACATTACGGCTATTTTTTATTGGTTTTATTATCCTTGCAAGGCATATTCCCTTAAAATATGGCTAATTGGTTTATTTTTATAAAGGAATTCTGCTGTTAATGAATTCTATTCAGCCTAGTGTATTTGGCCGTATTTTTACCCCGCATCGCTTTTTCGACATAAACCCAGAAGGTTTAGTATTCAGCAATAAAACACAAACAACCACATTGAGTTGGTGTGATTTAACGTCGCCCATTCGTTATGAGTATGGTGTGCTTGGGCAAACACTACACTTTAATACCGACTCTAAGCAGTATCGTATTTGGATGAGAGCCTATGGCAGCAATAGGGCATTTAAAGCGCATACCGATATGCTATGGGTTAAAAGCAATATTGCAGTGCTCAACGAAGTGTTAAGTAAAATAAACCACTTTGCTCACACTCAGTTTTTGCGCCAATCATATGTGACTGATTTAAAAAAACAGGTAGATGAGCAATGTAAACGTTGGCTACCTTGGATAAAAAGTAGCGATGTTTTAGCAACAGTCAGCACACAAATAAAATTGCTTGAGCAATACAGCCAGTGGAGCGATTCACTCACGCGTTTTTTTCAACATAAATACACTCAATCACAATTAAAGCGCTATAACGATTTTTTTAGTTGTGTTGAAACAAACCCACTCACTGAGCAACAACGCCGAGCTTGCATCATAGATGACGATAATAATTTAGTGCTAGCAGGTGCTGGTACAGGAAAAACCAGTGTGTTGGTGGCCAGAGCGGGCTATTTGGTTAATAGTGGGCAGGCTAATTACAACGATATTTTATTACTCGCCTATGGTAAGCAAGCTGCTTGCGAAATGGATGAACGAATTAAACAAAAGTTGGGCACAGAGTCCATTAAAGCGGCCACATTTCACAGCGTCGGCTTAACCATTATTAGCGAGGTTGAGGGCAAGCCACCTAAAATATCTAAACTCGCTGAAAACGAAAAGGCTAAAATAAAATGGGTTGAAAGATGTTTTGAATCGCTTGCCAATGCTAAACCACAATATGCTAAAGCATTGGTAAATTATATAAATAATACTCTTTATGATGTTAAAAGTGAGTTTGAATTAAGTGCTGCAAAGCCCAGTCATGTAGCGCTTTTAAAAGAAATAAAAACTGGCGGTCACTTAACCAAGTTAGCGACCTTATTTAGCCAATTAATCAGCGTGTATAAAACCGCAAATATAACACTTGAGAGCGAGTCAAAGCAGATACAGCAAGCCTGGAAATTATTAAAGCCGTTGTTAGCCAACTATAACCATTATTTACGCACGCAGGGTGAAATAGACTTCGACGATATGATTATTAAAACCCTTGATTATGTAAACACTAAAAAGTTTACATCGCCTTGGCGTTATATCATGGTGGATGAATTTCAAGATATATCACCGCTGCGAGCTACACTTGTAAAAGCACTGCGCGATAGTAAATCTAATAGTTCACTGTTTGCAGTAGGAGACGATTGGCAAGCTATTTACCGTTTTAGTGGTGCAGATATGCGACTTACTACCGAGTTTGCCGCACATTTTGGCTTTACAACACAAACTCTATTAGATAGGACCTTTCGCTTTAATAATAAAATTGGCGAGGTTGCCGCAGGTTTTATTATGAAAAACCCAGCGCAGTTAGCTAAAGACATTCACTCAGTTGTAAAGGTAACTAAACCCGCCGTTAGCGTGCTAAAAACAGTGAAAAGTGGCTCAGCTAAAAACAGCAAAATAGCGGAGCTAAATAATGGTGCAATTAAGCATTTACTACAAGGGATTAAGGGTCATTCAGGCAAGCCTGTCACTGTGTATTTACTTGCACGGTTTCGATTTCAGTTACCTTCACTGGCCGATATAAGTGCTTTACAGCAAGAGTTTTCAGCATTGAATTTTGAGTGTGATACGTTTCATGGCTCAAAAGGCAAAGAAGCCGAATATGTCATTATATTAGCAATGAATGGCGGAGCGTTTGGATTTCCAAGCACTAAGCCAACACCTCAGATTTTAGAAGCGTTATTACCCGCAAAAGATAATTACGCACACAGTGAAGAGCGTCGCTTATTTTATGTAGCGCTCACTCGCGCTAAACATAAAGTGTACATAATAGCTGATGATAACAACCGCAGCTGCTTTGTTGATGAACTTATAAACGAGCATAAAATTGAAGTATTTGAGTTAAAAAATAAAGCGGTTGCTAAAGAGGTTACTCAAGCGTAAACCGCTTAATACCGTAACCTGCATTAAGCGGCTTTTAGCATTCGCTAGCCGGCAACGGGGGTGTTACCAGTTGGTATTTTTTCATACTTTTTATAAGCATGTAAATACAGGTAGTAATTAAGCAGCCACCTAAGTAAATAAGCACACCATGGCTTTTATCTGAAAAATAGGTAGCCATTAGCGGCCCAAAAACCGAGCCCACACTGTAACTTAATAGCATTATTTCGGTAGCTGAGACTATTTTTGCCATGGGCAATGAGTCACACGCCAGAGTAATGGCAATCGGGTAAAGCGCAAAACTGCATGCACCTAATATAAAATAACTACTTACTAGGGCCGCAAAGCTATTAGCATGTAAAATACCCACCACACTGGCGGTACCAATAAAGCAAAAAATAGCCATTAATAAGCTTTTAATAATGCGGGTTGATAAATAGCTCACTAAAGGCTGAACTAACATGCCACCTAAAATAATCACCGCCATAAGTAAGCCGGTATATTGAGCTTGTTCAGTTTGTGCGGCTATGTAGACCGGTAATAATCCATAAATAGGGCCTAGTAATAGCCCCGATACTAAACAGCCTAAAATAGCAGGGCGGTTGAGAGTTTTTAGCTCTTTAAATGGTAGCTTTTGTAAGTTTTGCGTATCAGGTTGTCCTCGGGTAATTAAGAGCGGCGCTAAAATCGCAACAGCTAACAAAGTAATAACAAATAAATAAGGCACAGCATCTGTCGTTCCTAATGGTTTAATGGCAAGTTGACCTACTGCGCTGCCACCGTATAAGGAGGTCATATATAACCCTAAGCGCTTAGCTCGCGCTTTTGCGGTGTTGGCCATTAATAACCATGACTCTACCACCACAAATACGCCAGCAACTGCCATACCAGCCACAAAGCGTGCTATTAACCACATAGTGGCCGTTGGGCTGATCAGCTGGGCGATAACACTAATAATTAATAAAGCTAAAAACCCGATGAAAGCCAATCTATGACCGATTTTTACCACTACGCGCTCTATACATAAAGCACCAATCAATAAGCCTAAATAAAAGACACTGGCAAGCCATGGAGCTAAATCAATATTGATGTTAAAAGCATTGAGTGATAACGGGATCAAGCTCATTAAAAAGCCTGATGCAATAGCAAAAAACGATAAGCCAATAACCGGCGCTAGCGGGTTATTTGATTTACTATCAGCGGTAAGTTCCACCATTAGATTGTTCCGAAAAAGAGGTTAAATAATTGCTGTTTTTAGGGGAGATTGATAAAGCAATTATCTTAAGGAGGTTAATTTTGCGGCGAATTTAGGCTGATTTGACAACGAAGTAAAGAGTTTTTTAATTGCTAAATGAAAATAGTATTCAAAATGTTTTTTTACGTAAATTAAACGCTTACATGCTATTTTTTTGTAGAAGTAAGTTAGCTTTATTGTTTTAAAATTGTTGTATTTTTAAGCGTTGTTTTAAATTAAATAATACTACTTATAAAACCAAAAAAGCCCACTTTGGGCTTTTTAGTGCGTTATATTCAACTTATGGCAACGGCAAGTTGATGATACAAACCAATCCCAACAATAACATTAAATGGAAAGGTGACACCTAACGAGCTAAGCATGGCAAGACCAATATCCGCTTTGGGGATAGAGGCTTTTACAGCAGCAGGTGCGGCAATGTAAGAAGCACTAGCTACTAAGCTGCCCAGAATAACCACTGAACCTAATTCTAAATTTAGCAAGGTGCCAACCATAACGCCAATGGTGCCTAAAAATAACGGCGTAATAATGGCGAAGGCAGCCAGTTTCCATTGCTGCCAAGGAAAAGGGCGAAGCGTTTGTGCAGCTACCAAGCCCATTTCGAGTAAAAATAGCGCCAGCACTACTTTAAAGCTACTGGTAAGTAAACTCGTAACTTGGCTACCCTGTTGGGTGCCATACATCATACCGATAATTACACCGCCAACGAGCAAAATCACACTCTTATTGGTAAGCGTTTCGTGCCACAGTGCTTTTAACGATAAGTTGGTGTTTTCGCTGTGTGCTTTGTCGAGCTTACGATACAACAGTAAACCTACAATAATGGCTGGTAACTCAAGCATAACTAGGTACAAGGTAACTTCTGCGCCCACTTCTAATTTAGCCGATTCGGCATACGCTAATGCTACCGCAAATGTACCAGCACTAACCGAACCATAGTGGGCAGCAATGCTGGCGCTATTCGCTACGCTTAGCTTAACAACGTGTTTTAAAATAGGGTATAAAGTGAGTGGAATAAGCCCACCAAGTAACATAACCGAGGCCATTTCTGGGAGTAATTGCCAACTTAAATTGCCATGCAGAACCATGCCACCTTTTAGACCTATGGTAAGCATGAGTAGTAAGCTGAGAGTGTCATACGTCGCTTTGGGAATAGCTAAATCAGAGCGAAGGATACCCGCTGCTAATCCTAAAATAAAAAACATTACTACAATATCAGGCACGCTGTTCTCCTCTTTATTACTAATTTGATTTGTTAAGCGGCGCTATTATAGGCAAATCTTTATATAGTAAATAATAAAATGAATGATAACATCCTATAGATAAAAACCTATGAGGTGCGTATGAATATAAGGCAACTTTCCTTCCGACTACTTGAAGTATTTATGAGTGTAGTAAAAACCGGCTCTATAAGCGAAACCGCTCGTGGACTTCATTTGACTCAGCCTACGGTTTCTTTACAAATTAAACGCTTACAAGAAGCGGTAGGTGAACCGTTAATAATTATGCAGCAACAAAAGTTGCAAATAACCGAAGCTGGTATGGCCTTATTTAGGACTTGCCAACAGGTTTTTGGTCATTTTGAAGATTACCAAGATTACTTAGCGGAGCTAAAAGGGGGTGAACGTGGACGATGTAAAATTGCTATGGTTAATACTGCCCAATATATTTTACCTAAGTTGTTAGGCCCATACAGTAATGAACATCCGCATGTAGAGCTACCACTTGAAATAGGTAATCGTTCAGCCGTTTTAGCACGCTTTGAACGCGGAGAAGACGATATTTATGTATTTAGTCACCCGCCATCTTTAGAGCATGCCCAGGCTGCTAGATTTCTACATAACCCTTTAGTATTTATAGTGCCACTAAATCATCCATTAGCCGATAAAACCGCACTTAAACTGGCTGATTTAGTTCCGTATCGTTTTTTACTACGTGAAACAGGCTCCGCAACGCGCATGTTATTTGAAAGCGAACTGCAAAGTAGAGGGTTGGTATTAAGTGACAGTGTGCAAATGGCCAGTAATGAAGCCATTAGAGTGGCGGTAGCTTCAGGTATGGGGATTGCGGTGCTTTCTCAGCATGTGCTGCCTAAAGGTGATAATAGCTTTAAAGTGCTTAATGTTACCGACACCACTTTAGCTAGCCATTGGTATTTTGTGGTGCGTACAGACCGACATATATCACACGCTGCACGCAGCTTTTTAAAGTTTGCTGAGCAACACTTAGAGCTGTATTTAGATGAGAAGTGGGTGCGAAATGAGTTAAGAGGGCTTAATTTGAAATAAAAATAAGCCTTAGAGACAATCAAATATTAACTGGTATCAAAGTTGCTTAAGTTATTTCAGTAAAAGAATATAACGATTAAAGCAAAAATGGATTTGAGCCAATGACTTCAATAACCTTTAAAAATCAATATAGTAGCTACAATAATCCCGTTAACAAAGTGGCAAAAACGAGTGACGTTCTGCCAACATCTGCCGCTGTGGCAACAACCAGTACCGCTGAAAACCAAGCAACCCCTAATTTTATCGCTAAACCAGAAGACAAAAGCTTTTTAGAAAATGCCCAAGAGGCATTAATTTATCAACGTTTAGGTGTCGATAAAGAAACTATAGCTGAGTTAAAAGCAGCAATAGAAGCCTTGGCAGAAGAACTAGGAGAGGAAGGGGTTGATGTAGATGCCATAAAAGAGCAGATTGCTGAATTACAAAAAATGTTAGAGCAAGAATTCGAAAAAGGCACGGAGCGAATGGCAATGCAACCAACACATGAAAAAGGCAAGCTAGTAACCGCATTAGCTTAGATAGCGGTATGTTGAAAGGCTATTGACTCCTGTCTTTAAGTAGGTTTTAAGTGATTAACGCACAGAGGGCAAAGAGACGCTGCGCTTTTAGAGAAGTGAACTAAACCAAAACTTTTATGGCTTCTCATTTATTTTTTAAGTTACATCTGTAACCAAAAAACCAAGCAGGGGCTTATAAAAAGCAATAGCATGCCCACACTCAGTAAGTTACCTCTAAAAAGGTTAAAATCATCAAGTATTTTGTGCCACTTATACTTAAATAAATATCTGCCCACAACAATATCTAAACTAAGCATTATTGTTAGCCAAACAAAACCCACATTTAAACAATCTAAGTACGAAATAGGGTTAACCCATGGCAAGGTTAGCCAAGTAATGGCATAAATAATCGCAGTGCCCAAAAGTAAGCTGAGTGTTTTTGCGCGTTTTAGAGCGTAAAATCGATGTAAAACCCTTACTCTAATATTGCCATTAATTATCTCAGCTAAAGCGAGTAATAGGCCAACAGCGAGTGTTTTTAAAAGCATGTAAAGCTCCTGGTGCTGATCATGTTAATTATTAACGATGACCTTACCTAATTTATAGCTATAACGCATAATGTGCTGCTCACCATTTTTACAGATTAACTATCGTTATCAGTTGTTATTATGTGTCATTTTTTATAAGGTGAACTTTGCTTATAAAAATAACAATAGGAACGCCGTCATGAAAACCCTTGAACAACAGCTCGGCCAGTATGGTTTGTACCATCGCTCTAAACGAAATGTATTAACCCATTTTTTTGGTATTCCACTCATTGTGTTTGCCGCTTTATGCTTACTCGCCCGAATTGAAATCCCTATTGCTAATTTTAGCATTGATGGCGCGCAAATTTTTGTATTAGCCTCTGTGGTTTACTATTTTATGTTGAGCTTTTCGCTTGGTTTAATCATGGGAATTATTTTTACTTTATTACTGGTAGCTGCACAACCAATTGCTGCTATGGCTTTGGTGCCATGGTTAACAATTGGAGTTGGGGTGTTTGTATTTGGCTGGGTATTACAATTTATTGGTCATTATTTTGAAGGTAAAAAGCCCGCATTTGTTGATGATTTAGTTGGCTTAATTATTGGGCCTTTGTATGTCACTGTTGAGCTGTTGTTTTTGATGGGCTTTTATAAAAATTTAGAACAGCAAGTGAATGAAATAGCGGGCCCAACTAAAGCATAATCAGTAATAAATATAAGGTAAACCATGGACTATAATAATAAAACAGTGTGGATCACCGGCGCATCATCAGGTATTGGTGAAGAACTTGCAAAACAATTTGCAGAGCAAGGTGCAAAGGTTATTTTATCAGCGCGAAATATCGATAAACTCAACCAAGTAAAAGACGAGTTAAAAGGCGAGGGGCACCGTGTTATCCCCCTTGATTTATCAAAGCCCGAAATGGTACTGCAGGATGTATCGGAGAAAATAGATAGCTTAGGTCCCATTGATATTTTAATTAATAACGGTGGCGTATCGCAGCGTAGTTTATTTTTAGAAAACGACTTTAAAGTGTACCGGCAACTTATGGAAGTAAATTACTTTGGCTTAATTGCACTCACTAAAGCGGTACTACCTTCAATGGTGGCACGTAAAAGCGGTTCAGTAGTGGCTATTAGTAGCGTGGCAGGCAAAGTAGGCTCAAAATTTAGAACCGGATACTCAGGCAGTAAATACGCTGTGGTAGGCTTTATGGATTGCTTACGCGCCGAAGTGGCAGAGCACAACATACATTGCTTAACTATTTGCCCTGGCTCAATTAAAACGGAGATTGCCCATAACTCATTAAACGAGCAAGGGGAGGCGCAAAACAAATCTGAGCCTTCAATAGAAAATGGTATGAACGTAAATGTAGCCGCATCAAAAATGCTCACTGCAATCTACAATAAAAAGGATGAAGTAGTAATAGGTCAAGGGTTAAGTGGTTGGGCACCGTTTATAAAACGGTTTTTCCCAGGGTTATTTAATCGCTTAACCGCTAAGGTGGAATATAAATAACTAAGTACAGTACTTAAACGCCAGCATTTAGCTGCTTAGCGCAATGCTGGTTCGTGCTTAGCTTTATGGCTGTTTTTGTACCTTCCAAGGTGGGTTTAACCGATTTTCTCCAGCTTTGTAGAGTTTAATTTTATTTCCTGAAGGGTCTTTCAAAACCGCTTCTTTCCATAGATACCTTTGCTCTGTGGGTTGCTGTTCGAATACGATCCCTTTTTTGATTAACTGCTGGCACAATTGTTCAAGGTCATCGTTCTCAAAATAAATTACAGAATGATTTTCAAAAAATTCACTTTCTAAAGACAATGAAAATGTAGAGTCACCTTCAGGGCAACTAAAACGTGCATAATGAGGTGTATCAACAATTTGGGTAAAGCCAAGTGTGCGATAAAAACTCACCGCTTCATTCATATCTTTGACTGGCAAAGTTACTTGATTCAGTTTCATTCAAACTCCCACTTCAAAAATAGATAAATTTATATGGATTTACTCTCGCCCTGGCTCATGTCCCTCATAACGAGGAAGCTGAGCATCTAAGTCTTCCCAATTAGCTTTTGAGGTGATGAAATTATGCGATATGGGTCGCTCTGTTATATCGCAGGTCAACGCGCCTAATCGAAGGCGATATCGTTGAGGAGATTGAGCGTTAGCACTATAAATTGGAGCACCGCAGGTTTTACAAAAGTACTTACGTTTACCTTCACTACTTTGGTAAAAAGTAAGTGTGCCGTTGTAGTCAGTTAATGTCAGATCGCTGGCATTAATAAATCCATTAGTAGCAAAAGCACTGCCACTGGCCTTACGACAAAGCGAACAATGACAATGAATAATATCAGTAACTTCACCATTAATTGAAAAGTTGATTGAGCCGCATAAACAACTACCTGTGTACATCTGTATTCCTTGATTTAATTATAATTTTTTCATTATATTGCATTTTTTCCAGTAAATTTTTGATGCTTTATGGCTTAATTACACACTTTACTAAAAATGCTTTCCTCGCACTCACAAAACCATCAGCGCTTTAAGATTCTGCTACTTCAAACAATGCATCAACTCTTTTGGATTAGATTAATAATTCCACTAATTAACGTTAATGTAAATAATTGTTTATGCGAGGTTTTAGGTGGGTTATGAGCATAAGTAAGAGAAGGCAATAATGCTATGAGTATAATCAGCTGTGCTCAATTAAAAGCTAGTTACGATGGAAGTTAAGCTAGGGAATTATCTGGTAGGGCTTAAGTGAATTTAAAAAAGGATGTTTGTAAGTATTAAAACCCCGCGTTTTTAACGCGGGATTGGTTTGAATTGGTAGGCTATATGTTTACTTGGCCTTTTTGGCTTCGAGTGCTTCTATTTCATTCCAGATTTTTTCAGCCTCGTCAGTTAACATCGCATAGCTTTTAATATCGCCTTTTCTTTGTGCTTGCATGCCTTGCTCTAATTTTGCATCGTACTCTTTACGCAATTTTTTGATTGGATCTGGCTTTAAAAATGAAAACATCAACACCCTCGTTCTTTATTAGCTAATTACAGTAACAGTACGCAGTTAAGCTGCAAAAAGTTTGCTGTTACTGTAATTAGATGTATTAAATGACTACTTAGGATCTAGTCGCACAATGCCCTGGCCATCTAATCCAAGGTAAATAGTACCATCATCACCTTGGGCTAGGCTGCGAATACGGCCAATACCTTCAAGTAATTTACTTTGTTTAACGACCTTGCCATCTGCTATTTCTAATACGCTAACAAAGGCGTATTTCATTGAAGCGAGTAAAAATTTACCTTTAAGTTCAGGGTATTTATCACCTTTTACTAGCAACATGTCTGAAGGAGCGATAGACGGTGTCCACTGTAATATGGGCGCTTGCATGCCCGGTTTTTCGGTTAAATCGGTAAACGAGGTGCCGCTGTAGTTAATACCGTAACTCACCACGGGCCAGCCGTAGTTAGTTTTAGGTTTAATCATATTAAGCTCATCGCCACCACGGGGGCCGTGTTCGTGTGCCCAAAATACACTATTGTCACCATCGAACCACATACCTTGTGGGTTACGATGCCCATAAGACCAAACCGCTGGTTTTGCACCTTTTTGGTTTACGAAGGGGTTGTCGGATGGAATTTTACCATCGTCGTGTAAACGATAAATTTTACCGCCATCACGGCCTAAATCTTGTGGATTAATATCTCGCGAGCCGCGGTCGCCAATCGAAAAATACACATAGTTTTGGTTATCAAACACAATACGGCTGCCGTAATGCTGACCTTTTTTAGAGTTATGCTCACCTTTGTATAATTGTTGTGGCTCAAGTAGTTGCCTGTGATCGTTACTTAGCTTTGCACGCATAAGTGCGGTGTTACTACCTGCGCCATCGCCTTCACTGCTTGAATAAGTAATATATAGCCATTGATTATTAGCAAAATCAGGGTGTAGCTCTAAATCAAGAAGCCCGCCTTGGCCGTTGGCATCTATTTTTGGTAGCCCAGTGATTTTAGTTAAGCTGGTGGAGTTATTACGAAGTAAATAAAGGATACCGCTGCGCTCGGTTATTAATAAGTCACCGTTTGGCAGAGCCTCAATAGCCCACGGAATTGAAATTCCTTGGGAAACAGTTACCGGTTTTACATTAAGCGCTAATTTATCCAATTCTTTAAAATCAACTGCATAAGTACTGAGGCTGGTGAGCCCCGAAAGTGCAAATGCACAACTGATTTTGGCAAGTGTAGAAAATTTTTTACGCGTTGTTACTTTGTTCATAATGGCTTCCAAAATTAACTAAATTTTAACTACCTTAGCACGCTATTTATCATGGTGTTAAGTATTTGGGATAAGTACAAGTGCACGCAATTTAATCGTTGTCCATTGGGTACTTAAGCGTTGTTAACCTTTAAATACCGCTCTAGAAAAATTGAATAATTACTCTAATGGGGTTGAAATTTAAAAATTCGAGCGTACACTTGTGCGCTGAAGTTTGGGCTTACACGTGTATGCTCAAATATAAAACCCAGCAGAAACTAATGGGTAGTCGATTTAAATAGAGAATTTATAACCATGTTAACTCCGGTATTAGACCAATTTTCAAAATGGTTTTTACACCATCAAAGTTTTGCAGCTTATATTGAGCCAATAATGCAAAAGTTTAAACCTGCGTGGCGCGCTGACCTTTTTCGAGCCAAGGTTGTTGATATTCAAGCGCTAAGCGGGCGATTTTTAAGTATTTCACTTAAACCAAGTAAAAAGTGGCCTATACATATTGCTGGTCAACACATTAGCTTAACGGTGGAAGCTAATGGACGTTTGCTTACTCGAGTGTTTACTTTGGCATGCAGCCCCACACAATATAAGGCGACAGGTTTACTTCGTTTATTAGTAAAAACAGATCAGCAAGGTCATTTTACAAGCCAATTGCAAAATGCATTAGCGGTGCAGCCATGGTGTAATATTTCTCCACCAAGTGGCGACTTTGTATTTAAAAGCTGGCACAAACCCAGCACGTTTATTGCTGGTGGTTCGGGAATTACGCCTATGCTTGCTATGCTTGATCAGCAGCTAGGTAATACTGAGCATCAGATAAAATTAATTTACTTTGCTAAAGCAGGTGAGCATCAATGCACTAATGAGTTAAAAATGCTGACACAGCAATATAATCATTTTTCTTACGTACTGCTTACACGGGATCGAAGCCCATATTTAACTACTCATATAAATACGGACGATAATCCTGATATATATTGCTGTGGTCCTGCTGGCTTTATGCAAGAAGTTGCAGATTTTACTCGTCTACTTAATTTAACCTATTACCAAGAATCGTTTGCTCTATCCATGCCTAAATTGACTGACGACAATCATTTTTCAGTAATAATAAATAAAGACACGCATGTAGTGACTAGTAATGAGGTGCTATTAAACCAGTTTGAAGCAAAAAAACTCCCTGTGCAGCGTGGTTGCGGCATTGGTATTTGCCATCAATGCCAGTGCATTAAAAAGTCGGGAGTGGTGCGTAATTTAAAAACTAATCAATTATCAGATACTGGCGAGCAGTTAATTCAACTGTGTGTGAGCCAAGCCGTTAGCGATTTGGAGTTACAGCTATGACAACTATAAATTATCAACAGTTAGCCGATGATTTAGATGAAATTAAAATGTCGACATTAGCGAAAGTAGGGCAAAAGGATGCAAACTATATTCGTTCTATTGTGCGTAAGCAGCGGTTTTGCGAAATAGGCGGACGGATTTTATTGATGCTTGGTTTTGTACAGCCATTATTGTGGGTAGCGGGTGTTTTATTACTTGGTTTGGCTAAAATTCTCGACAACATGGAAATTGGCCACAATGTAATGCATGGTCAATACGATTGGATGAACGACAAACAGCTTAACTCTAAAAGCTACGAGTGGGATATAGCCTGCGATGGCCAAAGCTGGAACCGCGTTCATAACTTTGAACATCATACTTACACTAACATTATCGGAAAAGATCGTGACTTTGGTTATGGCTTATTAAGGTTGAGCAATGACTTTAAATGGCGGCTAAAAAATACATGGCAGTTTATTACCTATTTAAATTTAAGCGTGCTGTTTCAGTGGGGCGTGTCGTATCATGAGCTCGCAGGCGAGCGAGTCTTTATAGGTAAAAAGAAACCAAACCGTAAAGGCGCTGTAGCGCATAGCACTTTAAAAAAGCGCTTTTTTAGTAAAGGGGCGCGCCAACTAATTAAAGACTATGTGTTATTTCCAGTTTTGGCGGGACCACTGTTTTTATGGGTATTAAGCGGTAATTTTTTGGCAAACTTAATTCGTAACCTATGGACCTCAACCATTATTTTTTGTGGTCATTTTACCGAGCAAACCCATACCTTTTATGAGCAAGACTGCAAAAACGAAAGCCAAGGGCAGTGGTATTATCGCCAAGCGCTGGGTTCGTCAAACATTAAAGGGGCGCGTTGGTTTCATATTTTAACTGGGCATTTAAGCTTTCAAATAGAGCATCATTTATTTCCTGATATGCCATCGTCGCGTTATCAAGAAATTGCGCCTAAAGTGCAAGCCGCATTACAAAAGCAGGGGATTGCTTATAATACTGGCGGATTTTTTCAGCAATACACCTCAGTATTAAAGCGTATATTGCGTTATTCGTTTAAATAGAGGCTAATAAAATAGCCGCCATCATAATGTACGCATTAATTAATCAGCTAAATATAAAATGTTAGCTGATTATTGCATTAAAAGGTTGGTAAGTGCTTTGTTGATTAAATAATCATCAGTACATGCAAAAAATTCTTCTAATTAATTTAAAAACAGCTCGTTTTGCTATGGTTAAATAGTAGCTGGTTGTCATACAATGGAGAAAAATAGACCACACAAGAGAGAATAAAAATGGCAGCATTTGGTACTGTGTTTATGCCGAAGATGATTCAAGCTAAGTTTTCTGACAATCAGTGGGGCGAAAGCTCAATTGTTCCTTGCGATAAGCTTGAGTTGCATGCAGGTGCGCACGTTCTTCATTATTCAAGTACATGTTTTGAAGGGTTAAAAGCCTTTCGTCACGAAGATGGCTCGGTTAATATTTTTAGAATGGACGCTAATATTGCGCGCATGCAGCAAAGTTCTGAATTGTTGAGTTTACCTGCTGTTGATGGCGAGATGCTAAAAACAATGATCATCGATATTGTACGTGAATACGCCGATGAAACGCCGCTTCCTCCAGGTTCTATGTACATCCGCCCAACCCACATTGGTACGGAAGCTGCCATTGGTAAAGCGGCGGCACCGTCAATGAGTTCATTGCTCTACACGTTATTATCGCCAGTGGGTGATTATTTTTCAGGTGGTGCAACTGCGTTACGTGTTTTACTTGAAGAAGATGGTATGCGCTGTGCCCCGCACATGGGTATGATCAAAAGCGGTGGTAACTATGCCAGCGCACTTGGCCCAATTTCAGCAGCACGCACTAAATATAAAGCCGACCAAATTCTATTTTGCCCAGGCGGCGATGTACAAGAAACCGGTGCCGCAAACTTTATTTTAATTGATGGCAACGAAATCATTACTAAAGCACTCGACAGCACATTTTTACACGGTGTAACTCGTAATAGCATTTTAACCATAGCTAAAGATTTAGGTATGACGGTTAGCGAGCGCAACTTTACTGTCACTGAGCTTTTAGAGCGTGCAGCAAAACCAGGCACTGAGGCAGCACTTTCAGGCACTGCGGCAGTATTGACTCCAGTAGGTACGTTTATCCATAACGATAAAGAATACAAAGTAGGTAACGGTGAACCAGGGCCAACAACGGCACGCTTACGCCAAGCATTGAACGACATTCAATGGGGTAAGAGCGAAGATAAACACGGTTGGTTAACTAAAATCTAATCGGGTTCTAATCTATAAAAAAAGCCACACTATTTAGTGTGGCTTTTTGGTTTAAATTACAGCTTAAAATTTCATTTCAATTTTGCCGTATACATAACGGCCATTAAAACCAAATGGTGAAAAGCCCGAGTACGAGAACAAGCGAGAGAAAGTGGTTACATCGCTCACAAGCTCACGAGTTGGATCTGGGTATACATCAAACACATTATTAGCCCCCAAGCTCAGAGTAAGGTTATTATTAAGTGCATACGCCACATCTAAATCGGTGATCCATTTAGGTTCTAACACTTCGTTACGCTCTGGGTTTTCAGACGGGTCTTGTGTTTCACCGTAGCGAGTGCTGCGAAGTGTGGTGCGCCATTCGTTAAGTGTCCATGTTGCGCTAAGGTTGTATTTATTGCGCGGCGTGCTCACTTCAAAACGACGTAGCTCGTTACCCGAGAACAAATTATCTTGCTCAACCCCAACACTTTGTAATTGTGCTGGTGGGTCAATAATATCGGTGACTTGGTTTTTACCGTAGTTGTAACCTAAATTAAACGCTACATCACCGTAATTGTCGGTGATTAAATTATAAGAAGCGACGACGTCAACGCCACGGGTTTTGCTATCGATCGCGTTTAAGAAAAATCGACCTTGGTTAGCGCCGGTGGCCTCAAGTAAGCTTGCAACGCCTGCGCCCGATAAGTTATTCGATAACACAATACGGTCATCAATTAATATTTGGTAGTAATCCACCGACAAGCTGAAGTTGAAGTCGGTTGACCACGTAAAGCCTACCCCGTAGTTAGTAGCTTCTTCTGCGTCTAAACCTGGTGAACCTAATGCAACGGCAACATCGCTGCTTGGCGCAAAGGTACCTGTTTGTGTAGGTTCGCCATCTACAAATACAGTCGCTACCGAGGTAAAGTATTGCTGTTGTAAAGAGGGCGCTCTAAAGCCGGTTGATACAGAGCCGCGTAGTGCTAAGTCTTCTGTAAGTGTATAGCGGGTGGCAATTTTACCATTAAGCGTGTCGCCAAAATCAGAGTAGTCTTCGTAACGCGCGGCGATGGCAACATTCCAGTTATCTGTAATAAAGGCTTCTAAGTCAACGTAAAGGCTAACATTGTGGCGGCTGTTGTCACCCGCAGATTCAGGTGTGAACCCCGGGAACACTTGTGAACCTGCAGAGCCGAATGGGCCATTAACCGGATCGGTCACGGCACCACCTGGGCCAAAATTACCACGCGCATAAGAGGCTTCTTCACCTGCTTGAATTTCATACCCTTCGCGGCGATACTCAGCGCCCACTGCCACGTTAATTCCGCTGGCTAAAAAGTCAGCATCAATCTCACGGCTAAAATCAAGATTAATAGTCAGCTGATCGTAAGTTAGCGTGCCTGCATCAAAACTAGTTTGGCTACTTGGCCCATATGAAGTGTTTAAACTATTAATAACACCAAAGTTAAAGGCATCTTGGCCATATACAGCAGAAGTATCGTAGTTCCATTCATTAGCAAAGCCTTTCACACCTAAAGCCAATGAAAAGTCATCAATGTCTGAGGTGATCACCGGCAAAAAGCCATCAGGGTAAATTTCTGTAACGTTACGGCTGTCTTGGGCGCGACGATAAAAGCCACCGCCTTCACCTTCACG
Organism: Pseudoalteromonas sp. meg-B1; assembly: GCF_003173795.1. Lineage (GTDB taxonomy): Bacteria > Pseudomonadota > Gammaproteobacteria > Enterobacterales > Alteromonadaceae > Pseudoalteromonas > Pseudoalteromonas undina. The sequence continues at coordinate 1,150,586 of NZ_QGQU01000001.1, forward strand.
TTTACTGTATGAGCCAAAAGAATAAAGCTCAGCATCGTTATTTAGCTGATAACCTGCGTTGTAAAACAACGCAAAGTCTTCAACAGTGCCGTTACCAAAGTTATGGTTGTAACGATCCCATGTGAATTCGCGTGGGTCGAGAGAGCCATCAGGTAAACGAGCGTAGTTTTCGCGTTGGTCATAATCAGAGCGGTTGGTTGAGCTGCGATCGCGATATTCACTAGAAATACTCAAAAAGCCGTTATCGCCTAATTCAAACCCCATATTACCTTGCAGAGTTAAGGTTTGGCCGTCGGTAAGCGAGCGGTCGCTGCCCTCAGTAAAAGCTAAGTCACCATTTGCGTCCTCAGAGACCGATTGTAACTGCGCTACACCGTCCATATCGGTAATATTTGCACCATAAACGGCACCCAAACTACCGCCACTGCTATTGCTTTTAAGGACGATATTAATCACCCCGGCAATAGCGTCTGAGCCATATTGAGCTGCGGCACCGTCGCGTAATACTTCAATGCGTTCAATCGCGTTTGCAGGAATAGCGTTTAAATCAACTGATGACGAGCCACGACCCGTTGAGCCGTTTAAATTTAGTAGCGCGTTACTGTGGCGACGTTTACCATTTACGAGTACCAAGGTGTGATCAGGGGCTAAGCCACGCAGTTGAGCTGGGCGTACGTGGTCGCTGCCATCGGTAATTGATGGTTGGGGGAAATTAAAACTTGGTAATAACGTACTTAATAATGCATTGGTTTCTGTTTGCCCTGAACTTTTTAAGGCATCATTACTGATAATATCAATAGGCACTGGGCTATCTTCAACTGTGCGGCCTAGTCGGCGAGAGCCAATAACACTAATTTGTTCAATGTTTTCTTGCGCCTGAGTCTCTTGCTCAGCGGCATTAACCGTCCATGAGCCAACAAGTGCAGCGGCGATACTTAAAGTGATGGTTTTTTTTGCTGTAAATAGCGGTGTAAGTTGCATAACTAATTTCCCTCATTCGATGCTCTACAGGTGGTTTCAATTTAATCTTTTTAAATTAATGAACTAATTGAAATTACTGTTGTCAAGGTAGACCATTTCTACAATCGAGGTCAATTGAATTACATTCAATCTACATTTTATTTACAGCGAGTAAGATGAGGTGTTTGTGATACCGAAGCGTAAGTAGCCATTTACCATTTAATTTTGCCAATCAGTATATCTTTAAACATGACCCAATCACCCCATAAACTGTATAACGGGTGCTTAAATGTGGCGGGGCGGTTTTTTTCAAAAAAGAAATGCCCAACCCATGCAAAGCCATAACCAATCACCGGTAATAACCATAACAATACGAATTGTGAGCTAATAAGCGCATAGCCGGTCAAAAGCAACACTAAACTACTGCCAATAAAATGCAGCCTGCGACAAGTTTTATTACGATGCTCTTTTAGATAGTAAGGGTAAAAGCGTTTAAAGCTGGTAAAAGATTCAGTTTCTGTCATTACTCAACCTGTTAGTGTTTAAAAGTTATTCATTTATTTAAGCGCAATTTAGCGCAGGTTAACAGCGATAAATGACGTTTACCGCAAGTTGATAGACAAACAAACAGAAAGTTAATAACTTAGGCTGACTATAAAAAAATAATGGTAAAGCAATGCTTAAAAAAACACTGACCTGTGCGGTTGTAATCGCACTTGCAGGTTGTTCACAACCTGCAGAAAACACTACTCAAAATGAAGTAAAAACAGCTATGAAAGCAGTTAACTCACTAGATTACCCTGAAACTAAAAAAGGCACTGTGGTTGACACTTACTTTGGTGAAACCGTGGCTGATCCGTATCGCTGGTTAGAAGATGATATGAGTGATGAAACGGCTCAATGGGTTAAAACTCAAAACAAGCTTACCTTTTCGTATTTAGAGCAAGTGCCTTACAGAGACACACTCAAACAGCGCCTTGAAAAACTCATGAACTACGAAAAAATCAGCGCGCCGTTTACTGAAGGTGATTACACTTATTTTTATAAAAATGATGGCCTGCAAAACCAGTACGTTTTATACCGCAGCAAAGACGGCGGTGAAGCTGAAGTGTTCTTAGATCCTAATACTTTTAGTGAAGATGGCACCACTTCAATGTCGGGTTTATCATTTTCAGAAGATGGTTCATTGTTAGCGTACCAAATCTCAGAAGGTGGTAGTGATTGGCGTAAAATCATTGTTATAGACACCGAGACCAAAGAGCAGGTAGAGCAAGCACTAGTTGATGTTAAATTTAGTGGCGTTAGCTGGCTAGCAAATGACGGTTTTTACTATTCAAGCTACGATAAGCCAGAGGGCAGTGAGCTTTCTGCAAAAACTGATCAACATAAAGTGTATTACCATAAGTTAGGTCAAGATCAAGGCGAAGATACTTTAGTATTTGGCGATACAGCAGAACAAAAGCACCGCTATGTGGGCGCTAAAGCAACCAAAGATGGTCGTTTCTTGTTTATTAGTGCCAGCGTATCAACCTCTGGTAATAAGTTATTTATTAAAGATTTAACCAAGCCAGATAGCGAATTTGTGACTGTAGTGGGTAATACCGACTCTGATACCAGCGTAATTGACAACGAAGGCAGCAAGCTATTTTTGGTTACTAACTTAAATGCACCAAATAAAAAAGTAGTGACGGTTGATGCAAGCAATCCACAGCCTGAAAACTGGCAAGATTTTATCCCAGAAACTGAAAACGTACTTAATGTAACCCTTGGCGGTAATACGTTTTTTGCCAACTACATGGTTGATGCTATTTCTAAAGTGAAACAGTACAACAAACAAGGCGAATTGATCCGCGAAATTAGTTTACCAGGCGTCGGTACGGCGAGTGGCTTTGGCGGTAAACAAGAGCAAACTACGCTTTATTATTCATTTACTAACTACAAAACGCCAGGTACAACTTACAGCTTTGACGTGCAAAGCGGTGAGTCAAAAGTATACCGTAAGTCAGGGATAGATTTTAATAGCGATAACTATACCTCTGAGCAAGTATTTTATACCTCTAAAGATGGCACTAAAGTACCGATGATTATCACTTATAAAAGTGATATTAAATTAGATGGCAGCAACCCAACTATTTTATATGGCTATGGTGGCTTTAATATAAGCTTAACACCTCGCTTTAGCTCTACAACAGCAGCTTGGCTTGAGCAAGGCGGCGTATACGCAGTTGCTAATATTCGTGGTGGTGGTGAATACGGTAAAGAGTGGCATAAAGCAGGTACACAATTGCAAAAGCAAAACGTATTTGACGACTTTATTGCTGCAGCTGAATACTTACAAGATAAAAAATACACCTCTAAAAAACGCTTAGCACTGCGTGGTGGTTCAAACGGTGGGTTATTAGTGGGTGCTGTAATGACCCAGCGACCTGACTTGTTTCAAGTTGCGTTACCTGCGGTAGGCGTATTGGATATGCTTCGTTATCATACATTTACAGCTGGCGCTGGTTGGGCATACGATTACGGTACTAGCGACCAAAGTAAAGAAATGTTTGATTACTTAAAAGGCTACTCGCCAATTCATAACGTAAAAGCAGGGGTTGAATATCCGGCGACTATGATCACTACAGGCGATCATGATGACCGCGTTGTACCGTCGCATTCATTTAAATTTGCAGCTGAGCTTCAAGCGAATCAAGCGGGTACAAATCCTACACTTATTCGTATTGAAACCAATGCAGGCCATGGTGCCGGTACACCAACCAGTAAAATTATTGACCTTTATGCCGATATGTACGGTTTTACGCTTTACAACATGGGCATTAAATCACTGTAGTGTGATTTTATAAACTAACGAAAAGCCGAGTTACGTAAGTAACTCGGCTTTTTTATGTTGACTAACCTGAGTTCAGATTAGCTAACTTATTGTATGGGGGAGAACAACCGTTGATAGGTTTTATAAGCGTATTCGTCGCTCATACCGCTTAAATAGTCACAAATAATACGCATACCTTGATTGTGTTTTTCAGCTTCAAGGTACAGTGCCTGCGTGGTTTCGGGTAATAAGCGCAGCGGATCGCTGGCAAACGCAGTAAATAATTCTATGAGTAGGTTTTGCCCTTTAAATTCTATTTGCTGCATTTGTGGGTCGCGTATTAAACGCTGAAATACAAAGTGTTTGAGGATCTGTAGCACATTTTCGTATTGCTGATCTAATTTTGCGGTGTGCTTTAAAATAGGGCACTCAAATTCATCGTTTTGGGTATCTAAATGAATATGAATAATAAAGGTATTCACCAGTTCGCCTATGGCGTCTTTTCGCTCATGTTCATACTTTGAAAATAACCGCTTGGAGAGTGACTCAAGCAAAGTGTTTAACCAGTCATAGTCAAGTGCTTGTAAATGCGGCAATGCATGGGTTAGCCAATCGTCTAAACTGAGCACATCCGTCGCTATGGCATCTTCAAGGTCGTGAACTGCATAAGCAATGTCATCAGCCAGTTCCATAATGGCACTGTCGAGTGATTTATAAAGGGTTTTAGCGCGATAAGCATCTGCGTGTTCTTGGCTAGATAATAACGCTTTATCACTTGCGCTAAGAGGCTCAATAATCCAATTAAATATCGCGGCATCGTCATTGTAAATACCTTTGGCTGGTCGCCAGTCATCGGCTTTTATAAACGCACGCTGTTTATTTTCTTGTGGGATGTTATGCCAAAGGTTATCAATAAAAGCTGGGTACTTAATAAATCCTAACAAGGTGCGTCTAGTTAAGTTCATGCCGTAGCCGTTACTATAGGGCTCTAGCTTTGCCACAATGCGCAGTGTTTGTGCGTTACCCTCAAAACCACCATGATCACGCATCATATAGTTAAGTGCAATTTCGCCACCATGCCCAAACGGTGGATGGCCTATATCGTGGGCTAAACATAAGGTTTCGAGCAATCCAGTAGATGGAAAATGTTCAAAGCTTGGATGTTGGACCTTTAAATGGCGTAATATGCCGGTGCCTATTTGCGAGACTTCTAATGAATGGGTAAGGCGTGTACGGTAAAAGTCGTTTAAGCCAATACCCATTATTTGGGTTTTAGCTTGAAGGCGCCTAAATGCAGCAGCATGAATGATTCGTGAGCGGTCGATTTGCCAAGGAGAGCGGTTATCGTTAGGGCGGTGCTTATATTGTTCAATTATTCTATTTTGCCACTGTTTATCCATGTCTCAACCTATCAATTCGTCTTCGGTTTTAGCACTTAGTATATTATAAATTGTAAGCAATAGGTGTATGAATTTTATTCGGTTGTTCAGTATTCGCGTTTATAAAGTGGCTTAGGTATAATGATGTTTCGTATGTATGTGACTACACCATACATAACTTAGAGTTAAATTGAGATAATACATGTTAAAAACTATTTTTCAGTTGTTGTTAGCCGCCATTGTTATTTGGGCGTTGACCCTTCCGTTTATTGATGCTGATGAACTAGTATCAGACGAGCAAACCAGCTCTAACGACATTAAAAAAGAGAAGAAAAAAGAAAAACCATTGCACAACGTTAAGTTGCCAAAGTTCTCAGAATTCACTGATGTGAAAGAGAAAAAACATGCGTTTTTTAACTTTATTAAGCCTCATGTAGAAGCCGAAAACAAAAAGATTTTACAGCAACGTGCAAACCTTGAAATTGCACGCATGATGATAGAGCACAGTGAACCGCTTAGTAAAAAACAAGCGGGCGACATAAAAAAAATACTTAAGTCGTACGGATTACCTGAAACGTTAGATACCATCACCTTAAGCCAAGCACTGCGCCGAGTAGACATCATTCCTAAAGAGATGGCCTTAATGCAGGCAGCCAATGAGTCTGCATGGGGCACTTCACGTTTTGCACGAATCGGCTTAAACTTTTTTGGCCAATGGTGCTACAAAAAAGGCTGTGGCATGGTACCAAGAAGACGTAATAGTGAAGCCGAGCATGAAGTGGCTGCATTCAAATCGGTACGTGCAGCAGTAAGCTCTTATTTTAAAAATATTAATACCCACAATGCTTACAAAGAGCTACGTACTATCCGCGAAGACTTACGCGCACAACAAAAACCAATTTTAGCGACTAAATTAACGTATGGTTTAATGTCTTACTCTGAACGTGGTGAAGCGTACATTGAAGAGCTTAATACCATGATTAATCAAAACCGAGCGTACTTTAATGAATAAGCCGTTATTAAAATTAGTTACAGCCAGCTTTTTAGCAGTAGCAGCTAGTAGTGCCGTTGCTAAAGAATTTGTGATGTCGTATGACGGTTTTTACGACCGTTTAAAAGTGGTAAACAAAGGGGACTTTCAGTACGCCCGCGTAAACTTTTATATTAGCGATATTGGTACTAACGAAGTTTGTAGTATTAAAAACGGTACTATTTTAACTGAAAAAAATGAGTACCCGCTTAATTATACCGACAAAGCGCAATTGCTATTACCGTTCGATAAACAGCTAGATACCGACAAAGCGGTGATTGTAGTTCAGCCAAAAAACCCGGTTCACGACTGTCAGTTAAAGCTACAAATAGAAGCTAAGGAACTAGATGGACTGGCGTTATCAAAGCAATCGTTATTGGTTATTAATAATGAGCTTGAAGAGCTATTAACAGACCTATCTGGCTTTTTTGTTAGCAAACTAATGTGGTTTTTATTACCTGAACAAAAAGGCGTGGTTGTTACCTTTAAAACTCCTAAGCAATTTGATGATGAGCGCATAACGTGCGAAAAGTCAGTGTGTTATTTTGAAGTAACAGATAGCTGGGAAGAAAATACAACCGTATTAGCTGATATTAACGAGGTTGTTAAAGTAACGCCTTGGATAAGTAAGTAATTATATAATTTGTAAACGTATCAAGCGGCATCAACTATGATGCCGTTTTTTTATGGCTAAATTAAATGATGGCAGTGGGAGCTTTGGTTAATAAGCTTTTTTCATCATGGGTGACCACTTTATTTCGGCCTGTTTCTTTGGCAAGATAAAGGCGTTTGTCGGCTTGTAACAACAGTGCTTGCATATTTAGCTCGCGCACTAACATGCTACTTATTCCGGCACTTACAGACAGTGCAATGCTATTACCATTAAAATAAAACGGGTATTCATTAATACTACTGCAAAGCTTTTGAGCTAACAGCCTAGCTTGCGCTAAGTTCTGTTGATTAAGAAAAATAGCAAACTCTTCTCCACCAATACGAGCAGTAACTCCAAGCTCAAAAAACAATTCGTTAATATGTTGTGCAATCCACTTTATCGCTTCATCCCCGGTTTCATGGCCGTATTGGTCGTTCACTTGTTTAAATAGGTCAATATCGAGCATGATCAGCGATACTCTGCTGTTAAGAGGCGCGTTTTTAGTTATTTTTTTACATAAACGGAAAAATCCACGCCTGTTTAAAAGCTGCGTTAACGGATCGTGATTCGCTAGATTGATCAGTCTAGACTCAGCATTAGCAAACTTAATAAACGGTAAAATTAGCGCAGTAGCGGTAGTTAAAAATAAATGCGTTACCAATAACAGCTGTAATCCAAAAGCTAAGCTGGCTTGACTGATTTGGCTTGAGTAGAGCAAAACAAGGAGTACAACTTGCAACAGCATCACCACACTGTGGATTGTAAAACAGGCAACGAGTAAGCGTTGTTGGATTACTGCAACACTTGGAGTTTTAATCATTAAATACGCAGCGTAACTAAATAATACAGCAGTAATAATGCTGGTAATAATTTGCCCTGCATCTATAAGGTACACTGCAAGTAAAAGCGTACAGCACATGGCACAAGTATAGTATAAAGGTGTTAATTTTATCGCGGGTGCTTGGCTTTGTGGTATTAACCCTAAAATAATGAGTAGTGGACTTAAAATAATAAAAACGTAAGCAAAAAAGTGGGTTAATAATGGAAACTCAATAAAATCTCTTAAACCAATTAGTGCTATTGCGGTAATAAACGAGCAACAGGCGGAAGCAAAAAATAAATAGCAAGGTTGTTTTTTGTATCTATAAACAGAAAAAAAGAACACAGCAATAAACAAGTTAAGAATAAAACAGAGGCTAATTAATGTAGGTAAATGAAGCATGTTTAAGGGGCTCTTTTAGCTAGTTGAAGGCGTTTATACAGCTATAAGTATTAGGTAGTAACACAAAAATAGCAAGAGGGTAAAAAGTATTAACTTTTACCCCCTACTACAAACTTAATCCGTTAAGGCCAGTAGCTAGACTAAACTTTCTAATGCAGCGTCAATTTTAGTAAAGTGAAAACGATAGTTATGGTCTAATGCTTTTTTAGGTACCACATACTGGCCGGTAGTAAGTAAGTCGGCCATTTCACCCATTAATATATTAAGCACCCCAGCAGGCATAGACATAAACGCAGGGCGTGACAATGCTTTTGCGAGTGATTGGCTAAACTGCTTATTGCTTAGGGGCTCAGGAGCTGTGGCATTAACAGCTCCTGATATTTCTTTATTGCGAATTAAAAATAAAATGAGCTGAACCATGTCATCTATATGGATCCACGACATACCTTGCTCACCACTGCCAATTGGACCACCTACGCAAAGCTTAAATGCTGGTAACATTTTACCAAGCGCGCCGCCTTTTTTAGCCAATACAATACCGGTACGTAATAAGCACACTCGAGTTTCGTCAGACTCAGCCTTTAAAGCTGCTTGCTCCCAATCTTTGCACAGTTGGTGGCTAAATTCATCATGAGGCTCTGTATTGTTTTCATCAACCAGAGTGTCGCCTTGTCGACCATAATAACCAATTGCACTGCCAGATATAAAGGTATGTGGTGGGGTATGGCACTGCTTAATAGCATCACTAATCGCTTGCGTAACAATGATTCGGCTATCGCGAATGACTGTTTTTTGTTTGTCGCTCCAACGTTTATTTACAATAGGCTCACCGGCTAAGTTAATAACAACGTCAACGGTATTAAAATCAACATCTTCAAGGCTATCAACTGCATTTATCTGGTGCCCTAACAATACTTTTGCTTTGGTTGGGTTTCTGCTCAGTACAGTAACATCGTGGTGGTGCAACAAGAAAGGGCAAAGGTGCCTACCAATTAAGCCTGTGGCGCCAGTAAAAAATATATGCATTGCAACTCCAAAATTATAAATAAAGCAGGATGTTTAAAATTTATACTCTCCAGCTCAACGATTTGCAAATTTATACGTACCAATAATTTTTATGATCACCTAGGGTCTGTTGGTCTTTGCGGATTAATATTTGTTCAAACTAGGGGCGATTTAATCGCGGCGCGAGGTTTGTAACCTAGTGGGCTAAGTCAAAACCGAGCAACAAAGAGTAAATTGCCCCTAGACAGAACCCGAAGGGCAGCGCCTGTTTGGCATTAATGCTGCGTTATCGCCTATTTATGGGGAACAACCACACCACATAGGCTCTGCCTTGCCTTAATACCAAAAAGACGGCTGCAAATCTAATCTTGAAAGGCCAACAGACCCTTTAACATTTCATTCTATTAGCTTTTGCCTTACACTAAAGCCAAATAACAGTAATAGGATAAGAGTATTGGCAAGTTTAACTGGGGTAAATAAAAGCTTAATAATTTTTGCCGCTTTGGTCATTGTGCTAGCGGGTATTAAAGCCGCAAGCGCTATTGTTATTCCGTTTATTTTGGCAGCATTTATAGCCATAATTTGTAGCCCACTTATTAACTTTTTTGCTCGTTACCGTATTCCAAAAGGCATAGCGGTAGTGCTTGTGGTGCTGATTATTATGGGCTTAGGGGTTAGCTTAGGCGGTTTAGTAGGGCAGTCGGTTAACGATTTTTCAAAACAGTTACCTGAATATAAAGCACAATTAAAAGAAGAATTTGTATGGTTGGTTGATGTGGCCTCGCAATACAATATCTTAATTAATAAAGAACAAATTTTGTCTATGTTTGACCCTGGCAAAATGGTTGATGTTGCCACCAATATGCTAACGGGTTTAGGTAGCGTAATGGCCAATATGTTTTTAATTATTTTAACGGTTGTTTTTATGCTGTTTGAAGGGCCGATACTTGGCAAAAAAATTCATTTAGCACTGGACGATCCCGACAGCAAAATCAAGCAAATTGACCGTTTTTTAGACTCTATTAACTCTTATTTAGCCATTAAAACCTTAGTGAGTTTAGCCACTGGTGTAATTGCTGGTTTTTACCTGTGGATATTAGACGTTGATTATTTTGTACTATGGGGCGTATTGGCATTTATGCTTAATTACATTCCTAACATTGGTTCAATCATTGCGGCTGTGCCTGCACTGTTACTGGCGCTTATTACGCAAGGCCCATTAGTGGCAGGGCTCGTCGGCGCGGGTTATTTAACCATTAATACCGTAATGGGTAATATTGTAGAGCCGAAATACATGGGTAAAGGCCTCGGGCTTTCTACCTTAGTGGTGTTTTTATCGTTAATATTTTGGGGCTGGTTATTAGGCTCTGTAGGTATGTTGTTGTCAGTGCCGTTAACCATGATTGTAAAAATAGCGCTAGAAGCCAGTGACGAAGGGCGTTGGTTAGCCACTATGCTTGGCACAGGTGAAGAAACCGTTATCAAATCAGAAGACTAATACCTTACAAAGGCGTGCCTACATAGCACGCCTTTTAAAAAGCTAAGCATCCATTAAATTAGCTAAGGCGCTATCTACAGCGTTTATAGCCCCCTCTAAATAGCCTGCCTCATGCTTTGCAAACTCACTCCCTACAAAATACACTTGTAACTGTTTGAGCTGCTCACTAAGCCCTGAAAAATTGAATTTTGGATGCTGCGAAACACCCATTTGGTCATCTATGTTGGCAATAAATTCATCCTCAGCCCAATCCTTTATAATGCAGCTTTTCGCTGTATAGGCTTGCTCACCGTAAAAATAGCTGAGCTGTTCAAGGCAAGCCTGAGTTAATTGTTCTCTGGTCCCTTTACTGCGCTGCAAGTAAGGCACGCCAATAAAGCCAAACAAAGCTGGGTGAGAATGCCCACTTGCTGACGCATCATGAACTTCTACCAATGGGCCTACTCGGCTAAAACATTGTCCCGATAAATTTTTATCTCGCCAAAAAGCGTGCTCAAAAGTGGCAATAAACTTTGCTTGACTAGCCATCCATGTAGGCACCGACGCTAAACGCTGTGTTAAAACATTATCGGCCCATAAATGCGGGGTTAAATGTTGACTGATCATTCTAGGCGGTAATGCCAACAGTAACTGATCGCAAGTATAGTGCTGCCTACTCCCTTGATAATTAGCGCTTATATGCCAGCCATCGGAGAGCTTTTTTACTTCGCTAACAGCGTGCTCTAATTTAACGGTTTTTGGCTCAAGCTGCTGATAAAGCGCATTGATAAGCTCGTTCATACCGTTTTGTACTCTAAATAACTGCATTTCGCCAGCCCCTGCAATTTGCTGTGCAGGAGCGGTTTGTGATGCTTGATACAGCACATCGCCTTGGGTGTATTGTTCAAACACGGGGATGTTTAAAGCAGCAACTAATTGTTGAATATTAGGCTGGTGCGGAAATATCCATGTTGGGCCTAAATCGTGGCCAATGGTGTTGTTGGTCGGTAAATAATGAGACGCAATTCTACCGCCCAAACTGGCTTTGGCCTCTAATAATAAAAACGGAATATCACGTTTTTTAAGGTTGTAAGCAGCATATAAGCCCGCTAAGCCACCACCAATAATAACCACAGGTTTATGCATTTTAAATCACTTTAGCTAAATCAATCTACTGGTAGGTAGTTTGTGGTTTTTGCGTGGTTTTGTCAAAATGTTTTAATCAACAAATTCTTGATCGCTTAAAAAGTCGTATATTAACTACAGAGCAAATCAACTTAGATATATAAAAATCCAGATAATAAGCTGTTTAAGAATGACAACCAACAGTGTTTATGTATCGCTTATTTCAAATACCTGATGTTTGCTTATGATTATTGAGCATTGCTGCTATCTTTATTTATTACCAGTTCAAATCGCAAATAATATAAACAAGAATAAGGGCAAAAAACTAAAATGACTCAAAATAATAAAATTAACTATATTGAGATTCCTGCACAAAATATTGCAGCTACTAAGGCCTTTTTTAGTGACGTGTTTGGCTGGTCATTTGTAGATTATGGCCCAGAATACTGTAGCTTTGTCGCACAAGGGGTTGATGGTGGTTTCTTTAAATCTGACTTGGTTGTTGCTACTAAAAACGGAAGCCCGTTAATTGTGTTATACAGTAATGACCTTGAAGCGACTCAAAATAAAATTGAGCAAGCTGGAGGCAAAATAATTAAGCCTACATTTTCATTTCCAGGTGGTAGACGATTTCACTTTAGCGACCCAAATGGAAATGAATTTGCGGTATGGTCAGAGTAGTCACACTGCAAACTATATAAATACAAAAATGCAGCCTTTAAGGCTGCACTTCCAAAACACTAACCACTAAATTAGCAAGCTTCAACACATAATGTTTAATCAGGAGCTGGTTAAAGCCCCATTTTAAGCTGCTGAATGAATTGCTCTATCATTGCTATTTCACACTCTTTATAAGTTACTACAGCTTCTGGTGAATTAGGCTGTTTTAACATATAACGCCACTGGCAACTTTTTTGAATGTACTTGTCTTTGGCGTTAAGACTTTGCTTAAACAATGATAAAATGTAGGTGTTACCAGTTTCGCTTTCTAATTCGGCCAGTTCAAAGGTACGCTTCTGGATCCAGCTATCTTGTTGCTGTTGCACTTTATTTAATTTGGCGTCTAAACATTGTGTGTAATCTTTAATTTGCTCGGGTAGGGCATTGTTTTGCAATATACACTCTTGCGCAGCAGCTATACTTTGCTGCGCCCATAAAAATAAAAGGCTTAAGCTAAAACAAAAGATGTAGTTACTTTTTTTCATGGTAATTAAACTCGAGAATAAATTTTGCGCCGCCTAAACGTTGCGACTGAGATATAGTTAACAGCCCGTGATACGACTTAACCAAGTCAGATACAATAGCCATACCAACACCGTGGCCGCTTTCGTAGGTATCTAGGCGCGTACCGCGTTGTAATAACGATTCGCGCTTATCTGGCTTAATGCCTGGGCCGTCATCACAAATGCTTATACTGAGCGTTTTAGCTTGTGAAACATTAATACTGACTTGGGAGCGACAGGCTTTACAGGCATTATCTATTAAGTTGCCTAATAACTCCATTAAATCGGTTTTATCACCTAAAAAGTAATCTTTATCGCTCACTTGGCAGTTAAATATAATGTCTTTATCGCGGTATACTTTACTCATTGCGCTTAAGATAGAATCGATAACCGGCTTGATGGGGGTTTGTTTTTTCCATGTATCGGAAGCACCCGTGGCGGCACGTTTTAATTGGTGCTCGATCATCACATTAATTCTGTCGAGTTGTTCTTGTGCATCTGCATCGTTAGCGAGTGGGCTTGATTTTAAAACAGCTAACGGCGTTTTAAGTGCATGGGCTAAATCGCTAAGAGAGGCGCGGTATCGTTCTTTTTGGCGTTGCTGCGACTCTAACAGTAAATTTAGGTCGGCTTTAATCGTTTGCAGTTCAACGGGGTATAAGCCTTTAATTTCTTGAATATCGCCTGATTCAATGGCTTTTATTTCTTTATCTAAACGCTGCAGTGGCCTTGCACTCCAAATAAAACCAATGGCCATTAACCCTGCAATGGCAATTCCCATTATAAACATCCAATCAACTAGGGTCTGTTTAAAGCCATCCATTAAGCGCAGTAGGGCATCGTTACGTTTTAATAAAATAAAGCGTGCTTGCTCTGATTGGTCAATATTATTAAGTATTACCGTTAAACTTAATTGCCAATAAGCAGTGTTGTTATACACCACACGTCTAAAGTCGGCAGCGCCTGCTTTGGGCTCTATATATTGGGGAACAAAGTTAACGTTAACCGCCGACTCAGAATGCCAAATAGGCACGTCGTCACGGTATATCATGGCGTAGGTGTCTGAGTTTAAATTGTTGAGTTCGGGGGTTAATATAGAGCTGGGCATAATAATGCCGCGCTCGGTAAAATCAACTTCGGAAATAAGTGAATACAGGTGTGCTTCGAGGTTTTTTTCGGTGGCATCAACAAGTGACTCATAATACGCTTTACCTATGGAGTAAAACAAAATGGGTAGGGCGACTAACAAAACAAAGACAAGGATAAATCCTTGCCTTATTTTTAACGAAACTTGCGGTCCTACCACTGGCTTTTAAGCCTGTAACCACGCCCACGCAGTGTTTCTACTGGGTTAAGCACGCCATCTGGGTCGAGTTTTTTACGTAAACGTAGTACAAACACTTCAATTACATTCGAATCAAGGTCAAAGTCTTGGTCGTAAATATGCTCTGTAAGCTCAGACTTTGAAATTACTTTTTGTGGGTTAACCATTAAGTATTCGAGTACTTTGTACTCATACGCAGTTAAGCTCAGTTCTTTGTCGTTTACCCATACTTGTTGTGAACGCGTATGAATTTTAATAGGGCCGGCTGTCATTTCTGGATTTGCTTTACCAGCACTACGACGAATAAGCGCATTACAACGAGCAATCAGTTCTTCAACATGAAATGGTTTAGTTAGGTAGTCGTCAGCACCGGCATCTAAGCCTTCTACTTTGTCTTGCCAGCGATCGCGCGCGGTTAAAATCAAAATAGGAATAGTCACCCCTTGAGCGCGCGCTTTATTTATTAGCTCAATACCGTCTATTTTAGGTAAGCCTAAATCAACTACAGCCATATCTAAAGGGTATTCAGTGATGTGAAAAAGGCCAGCTTCACCGTCGTGACATAAATCAACACTGTAACGCTCTTTTTCTAATGCATTGCGCAGATTGTCTGCCAAATGTAAATCATCTTCTATTACTAAAATTCGCATTGGTTAATCCTTTTTCACTTCGCCAGTTTTCTTGTTTATTTTCAAATCGACGACGTGGCCGTCAGCTTTTAAAATTCGTACAGTAAAAAAAAGTGTTTCTTCAGAAATCTTTAATGTTGTACCGTCTGTAGTTTGTTTTGCAAGTATTACTGCTTTTTTTTTGCTTACCTCAACTTTATCGGTTTTGCTTTTGGTATTGTTTGCGTGGGCAAAATTAGCCAAACACACTACCGCGATTAAATTGAGTATTAATAATACACGCATTACGGAACTCCTAGAACAGACCTGCTTAGCTTAAAAACTAAGCCACTAAAACTTTAATACCTTGCGGTGTATTTAAGTTTTTATTAAGCAAAGTTTAATTAAAAATGAGTGAACAAACCCTGAATTGCTGGTTGCAGTTAAACAGGGTGGTCATAGTTTAATTAAGCAGGGAACACTTTTTTAAATGGTTTAACAATAGAGTTTTCATATACGCCACCGGCAACATAAGGATCATCTGCCGCCCACTCTCTGGCGTCTTCTAAAGAATTAAATTGAGCAATCACTAAAGAACCCGTAAAGCCTGCATCTTGAGGGTCTTCACTATCAATGGCTGGAAGTGGACCTGCGGTTAATAGTCTGCCTTCGTCTTCTAGCGTTTGTAAGCGTGCTAAATGAGCTGGGCGAGCCGCTTTACGGTGCTCTAAACTATTTTGGACGTCTGTTGAATAAATCATATACAACATATAAATACTCTCAAAACTTGTTAAATTTAATTAACTGCATACTAGCATAGCGTTGATAAATGGTGAATTAAAAGTGTTTATGACGATGTTTACAGCAAGAATGTTTTTTTACACGGTAATTGCTTGAAAAGCGTTGCGTAACACTGGTAGAGTCCCTTGGATAAGATAAATAATAACAAGGTTATTACATGAGTGAAAATAGAGAGCATTTTAGCTCCCGCTTAGGATTTATATTGGCAGCGGCAGGCTCTGCTGTGGGTATTGGTAACTTAGTAGGCTTTCCAGTTTCTGCGACTAAGAATGGCGGTGGTGCATTTTTGCTCGTCTATGCTTTGTTTGTCGCATTCATTTGTTTACCCGTAATGATGGCTGAAATGGCCATGGGTCGTCATGCACAAAAAGACCCGCTGGGTGCATACAAAAAATTAGCTAATAACGACAAAAAATGGAAATTTGCTGGCTTTTTAGCGGTATTAACGCCATTTATGATTGCTGTTTTTTATATGGTGATCACGGTGTGGATTTTTGGTTACTTGAGCCAAACCGCGCTGGGTAATTTAGATATGCTGGCAAACCCTGGACACTTTGGTGAGTTTATAAATAGCTATACCGTGTTTGGTTATATGGCGCTGGTAGTAGTTATTGTTAACCTAATTTTGGTCGGTGGCGTAAAAGACGGCATAGAAAAAGCAGCTAAATTTTTAATGCCAGCTTTATTTGTCATGCTTATTATATTGGTGGGTTACGTACTCACTCTTGATAACGCCATGGCCGGTGTTAAGTACTACATTATTCCTGATTTTAGTAAAATGAATGCCAGCGTGCTGAATGGCGCATTGAGCCAAGCGTTTTTCTCATTGTCGTTAGGTATGGGTATTTTAATTACCTATGCATCTTATATCTCGAAAAAAGATGACATTGTAGGCAGCGCTAAAATGGTCGCTATTACCGACTCACTGGTTGCGTTTGTAGCAGGCTTAATGGTGTTACCGGCTATTTTTAGCTTTGACCCAAATACCGATCCGGCTAAGTTATCTGACTCGTCAGTTTCAATGATTTTTGTCTACCTTCCAAAAATTTTATTAGCGTTACAAAATGATATTGGCTATTTTGGCGCATCAGCCGTGGCATTTATTTTCTTCTTATTGGTATTTTTTGCTGCTATTACATCACTAGTATCTATTGTTGAAGTACCAACAGCAACACTAAGCGATCGTAAAGGCATTAGCCGTAAAAAAGCGCTGGGCATACTCACTTTATCAACCGGTATATTAACTATTTTGTGTATTATGTCGTTTGGTATGATTGACAGCCTAACTACTTTTACTAGCTACGGTAGTGGTAATAAGAGCTTTTTTGATGTTGTTTATGACGTATTTTACGACACAATATTGCCTTTAAATGGTTTAATGGTGTGTTTGTTTGTAATGTATAAGTGGAAAAAAGTTCGCTTAAGCGAAGAGCTAAGACAAGGCTCTCCTAATTATGCTAATAGCTTTATGGAAAAGTACGTTAACTTTTCACTGCAAACCTTTATTCCAGCGATATTATTAATCATTTTTGTAAATACCGTTGCAACGAAGTTTTTTGATATTAGTATTTTTGGTTTTTAATTTAAACTAAACCTAAATAAGCCGCGCCTGTCGCGGCTTTTTTATTGCTGTTTGTTAATTCAGTGCACCAGAGTCTAAATAGTCACCTATCCCTAGGGTAAACATCCATATTCCCCATAAGCTGTGCTCAAGAACACAGGCAAAGGTTGAGCGGCTTTGTGCGTAGGTATATGCAAATAGTAATCCGCCTATAAATGCTAAACTTACTGCAACCCAATTAGCGTAAACAATATGTGCCAGTGCAAATACACTCGCACTTATAATAATGCGTAGCCATTTACTGGGCATAATGCGCTTATAACGATGAAAAAAGTAGGTTCTAAATATTAATTCTTGCGGGATCACCGACAATAAAGGGTAGAGCAGTAATAGCATTAGCCAGTCGGTGAGATTTTCACGAGGTAAAGTAAACCAGTGTCCTTGGTAAAGTAAGTTGTAAAATACCCCCGAAAATAACGCGCCAATAAAGAAAAAGCTAAACATGCGGCGCTTCACAGCAGAAAACTGCCCCAAGCTAGTTAATCTAAAACGTTTAAAGTGGCTGTCGTTTAATAACAGCATACAGCACACACTCATGAGGATGATCAGTGCTGGAATAAGCCAGTTAGATAAGTATTGGCGAATATTAAAGCCAATTAAAGGCAGAATGATAAAAATAAAGGTAAATTCAAACCAGCGGTATTGATTAGCGTTCACGTTTGCTCACGGTGATTTTTATTTCACCTTAGCAAACGATTAAGTCATCTTTATGACTATAAAACAGTCAAGCTGATTATATTTAAACCCAATGAGTCTTACTAAGGCACTTGGCTTCCGGTTAAGGTTGACTTACCCCCTTGCAACCCTTAGCCTGCCTGCTTTTATTTTTACATCATTGTATTGCCACGTTAATAGTTTTAAGCCTAGGCGTGTATTTAGGAGCAAAAAATGAATAAAGCAGAATTGGTTGCAGCTATTGCGGATGCGAGTGAATTAACAAAAAAAGACGCACAAGCTGCGTTAACCAGCTTACAAAAAGTGATTACAAAGTCGCTGTCTGAAGGCGATCAGGTACAAATTTCAGGCTTTGGTACTTTTGCACTTAGTTACTACCCAGCGCGTACTGGTCGTAATCCACAAACTGGTGCAGCGATTGAAATACAAGGGGCTAATAAAGCCGTATTTAAACCAGCAAAAGCGTTAAAAGAGCGCCTTTAATGTATAACTTTAGTGCCTGTAAGTTCGCTTTTCCCCCAAAAGCTACTACGTAGCTTACAGGCTCTTTGCATTATTACCTTTGCCTGTAGTATCTGCAATCAGTGTAAATAATTTACATTACTTGTTTATTACCTTTTATAAAATCTTATTATATTCAGCGTGTTATGTTTGGTATGTGATATGCAAATACTGTTATGTATTGAATGAAATAAGGAGTATTTAATGAGTAACTTACATAACAGTAATCGTTTAAAAGGTAAAAAAATTGCCATTTTAGCCACCGATGGATTTGAGCAAAGCGAGTTACTCTCGCCACAGGCTGCTTTACTTGAGGCGGGCGCCGATATAGATGTTGTTTCTATTAAAGAAGGGCAGATCACCGCATGGGATGAAGACAAGTGGGGTGAAAAAGTTGCTGTTGATAAATTAGCAGCCAATGCAAATGCCGGTGATTACGATGCGCTTTTACTGCCTGGTGGCTTGTTTAATCCCGATAGCTTACGCCAAGACTCGGATGCTAAGGCATTTGTAGATGGTTTTTTTGGAGCAAAGAGAAACAAACCTGTTGCCGCTATTTGCCATGCGCCGTGGTTACTCGCAGAGATTAACAAGCTCAGAGACAAAAAGGTCACCTCATATCCGAGTATTAAAAGTGATTTAATTAATGCCGGTGCTAACTGGGTCGACCAAGAGGTGTGTGTTGATCAAGGCTTAGTGACTAGTCGCAGTCCTGCAGATTTAGACGCGTTTAATGCTAAGTTTATAGAAGAGATTCTTGAGGGTAAGCATCAAGCGCATTAAGTTTGCAGTTTAAATAAAAAAGGGCATGTTACATGCCCTTTTTTAGTGATTAAAAACGCCGTTGATTAAAGCGCTGTTGCGGCTTTCATCTCGGTTACAAATGTTTTTAATTGTGTAGTCATTGCATTTAAATCATGTAGGTTTGCTTCAATGATTTTTACTACTGCAGAACCTGAAATAGCACCCGCAGCACCGGCTTTAAGCGCAGCTTTTACATCATCAGGTGTTGAAATACCAAAGCCTAATAACGCAGGCGCACTGTGGTACTCTTGTAAGCGCGAAACCACGTGTGTTGCAGGCATTTGTGCTTTAGTATCGGTGCCTGTTACCCCTGCACGAGACAGTAAGTAAGTGTAACCGCGACCGTACGATGCGCACTCACGCAACGTATCGTCACTGGCGTTCGGCGTAGCGATAAATATCGGATCAATACCGTTTGCCATGGCGGCTTTTCTAAACATTTTAGACTCGTGTAATGGCACATCAGCCACTAAAATAGAGTCAACGCCTACTGCTTTTGCATCAGTGTAAAACTTTTCTAAGCCACGTTTAAAGATTAAGTTTGAATACAGTAATAAACCAATTGGGATGTCGGCATTGTACTGGCGTATTTCTTTAATAATATCAAAACAATCTTGTGTATTAATGTGCTCATCTAAAGCACGAATATTGGCCTTTTGAATAACAGGGCCGTCGGCAATCGGATCTGAAAACGGAATACCTAGCTCTAATCCATCTGCGCCGCCATCGATTAAGCTTTTAATAATTTCAATGCTTTGCGCTTTCCCCGGATCGCCAATAGTAACAAATGGTACAAATGCGCCTTGGTTTTGCTCTTTTAGTGCTGCAAACATTTGTCCGTAACGGTCAGCTTTTAATTGGCTCATAATTGACCTTCCTCTGATAATACCTTGTGTACGTGGGCTAAATCTTTATCGCCACGGCCACTTAAATTAACCACTAAAATGCTTTCTTCTTGCAACTCTTCCGCATATTTAAGTGCATATGCAATAGCATGGCTTGATTCTAGCGCCGGAATAATACCTTCGTGTTTTGCCAGTGCTTGAAACGCATCAAGAGCTTCGGTATCGCTAATGCCTACATATTGAGCTCGACCAGTTTCGTGTAAAAATGCATGTTGTGGCCCTACAGCAGGGTAATCTAATCCCGCCGATACAGAGTAAGACTCTTCAATTTGGCCATCGTCATTTTGCATAATGTAGGTATAAGTGCCGTGTAAAATACCTTTAGTGCCTTTGCAGATTGTTGCGCCGTGCTCGTGGGTATCAAGGCCTTTACCTGCTGGTTCTACACCAATTAATTTAACACCCGGCTCGTCAATAAAATCAGTAAACATACCAATGGCATTGGAGCCACCACCTACACAAGCTAAAACCGCATCAGGTAGTCGACCTTCCGCTTTAAGAATTTGCTGTTTAGCTTCCTCGCCAATAATTTTTTGATACTCACGTACAATTGTTGGAAAAGGATGAGGGCCCGCGGCTGTACCTAGCAAGTAATGCGCCTCTTGATAGTTTGCTGACCAATCACGCAGAGCTTCGTTAACCGCATCTTTTAATGTGCCCGAACCTGCGGTAACTGGAATAACTTCAGCGCCCATAAGTTTCATTCTAAATACATTAGGCTGTTGGCGTTCAACGTCTTTTGCACCCATGTAAATACGACATTTTAAGCCAAGTAATGCACACGCAAGTGCGGTGGCTACACCGTGTTGGCCAGCACCGGTTTCTGCTATAACTTCTTTTTTACCCATGCGTTTAGTCAGTAATGCTTGACCCAACACCTGATTAGTTTTGTGTGCACCACCGTGGAGTAAATCTTCACGCTTTAAGTAAAGCTTAACTTTAGGGTTTTTAACTAAGTTGCGAGTTAACGTAAGCGGCGTAGGGCGACCTGCATACTCGTTTAAAAGCTGTGTAAATTCAGCTTGAAACTCAGGATCTTTTTGCGCTTTGTTAAATTCGCTTTCTAACTGCTTTAGCGCAGGTACGAGTAACTCGGGAACAAACATTCCGCCAAACTCGCCAAAATAAGCTGGATTTTGCATTTTAACCTCAATAGTTTCTGATGCTTGAAAAAGCATGATTTAATTTTTTTGCGCACTTTTTACCAGGAGACTGCTCTACACCTGAATTTAAATCAAGTCCTAAAGCTCCGTGATAGAGGGCATCGCTAATATTGTCTGGGTTTAAGCCGCCAGCAAGCATAAAGGGGGTGGTCGCATCACGCAGTACCGACCAATCAAATGTTTTACCTGTGCCACCCGCCTGTGAATCACTGTGGGTATCGTATAAATGGCGATCTGCGCCTGCTACGGGTTGTGGTAAAACATCTTTTATTGCCTGTGCTTTCCAAATTTGGCAATTACGTGGTAATTCACTACGTAATGACGCAATGTATTGTTCATCTTCTTGGCCATGTAATTGAACGGCTGATAATTTAAGTTGTTTAGCGTGTTCAGCCACATCAGGTATAGCAGCGTTAACAAATACGCCAACAAATTTTAAAGGCGCACTTTGACTGATTTCTTTAGCGCAATCTAAATCAACAAAGCGGGGGGATTTAGGGTAAAAAATCAGCCCGCCATACACAGCGCCATTGCTATAGGCTGCCATAGCGTCTTGATTGCGGGTTAAGCCGCACACTTTGTTCTCGCCTAATATAACGCGACGACATGCTTGTATTAGATCAGCTTCAGCCATTAATGAGCTGCCAATTAAAAAGCCATTGCATAAAGGGGCTAAGCGTTTTACATCTTGATGGGTGTAAATACCTGACTCAGAAATAACCACTTTATTTTCAGGAATAAGTTTACGTAGTCGTTCTGTGGTGGCTAAGTCGGTGCTTAAGTCGCGTAAATCTCGATTATTAATTCCAATTATTTGTGCATTTAGTGCCAGCGCACGGTGAACTTCTTCTTCGTTACTTACCTCAGTTAATACTGACATATTTAATGAGTCGGCCACTTCATGCAGTGTTTTATATTGCTGATCGTCAAGCACAGATAGCATCAGTAAAATAGCGTCGCCGCCATAAAGACGTGCCATATAAACTTGGTACTCATCAATAAAAAAGTCTTTACAAATAAGCGGCTGTTCAACTTGGCTACGTACAAATTCAAGGTAATCAAAGCTGCCTTGAAAGTACTTTTCGTCAGTTAACACACTCATACAAGTGGCATACTGCTTATACGCTTGGGTGATTTCTGTTAAATCAAAAGGCTGACGAATCAACCCCTTAGAGGGCGACGCTTTTTTGCATTCTAAAATAAACTGCGTACCAGATGCTGCCAGTGCTTTGTAAAAACTACGCTCAGTCGGTTTGGCTTGGTGCTTAAAGCTATCTAGTGGGCGTGCAGCCTTACGCTCGATTAGTTCTATTTTTTTATCAGCAATAATTTTGTCTAATACATTAGCCATGACTTACCTCAATAATTGCATTTAATGTGTCCATGGCCTTGCCTGAACGTAATAAAGAGTGTGTTATTTGTGCACCTTGTTTTAACGACTCTGCTTGGCCGGTTAAGTACAGCAATGCGGCCACATTAACAACAATTGCGGCGTTGTGTGCCTCAGTGCCTTTACCTTGTAAAATAGCAAGGCTGGCGTTTGCATTGTATTGTGGGCCTTCACCGGCTAATTGTTCAAGTGAATAGTTTGCAAGGTCAAAATCACTTGGACTGAGTGTGTACTGAGTAATTTTACCATTATTAAGCTCTACAACCTGTGTTGGGCCATGTAAGGCAATTTCGTCAGTACCAGAGCCGTGCACTATCATAGCGCGTTTAGTGCCTAGAGTATTAAGCGTTTGTGCCATTGGCAGACATAAAGACTCATCGTACACGCCGAGTAATTGCACCTCAGGAGCTGCTGGATTAGCCAGTGGCCCAAGAATATTAAAAATGGTTCGGGTTTTTAAACTGGTACGCACGTTCATCGCATGGCGCACCCCACTGTGATAGTGCGGTGCAAATAAAAAGGTAAAATTTGTGCTCTCTAAACAACGAGCAGCGACCTCTGGGGTCATATCGATATTGATCCCCAGTGCTTTGAGCAAGTCAGCAGACCCAGAATTACTCGACACGCTTCGATTGCCATGTTTTACCATATTAATACCTGCCGCGGCCGCCACAATCGCGGCGGTGGTACTAATATTTATAGTGTTTGAACCATCGCCACCGGTGCCACAGCTATCAGCAAGTAGTGTTTTATTAGTGGTAAATGCAACTGCATTTTCACGCATTGAAGCGGCAGCACCGGCAATCTCATCGCTTACTTCACCTTTCATTTTAAGGCCAATAAGTAACGCAGAGAGTTCAATGTCGCTCATATTGCCTTGCATAATTTGATCAAATAGCGATTTTGCTTGCACGTAACTAAGTGACTGCTTTGTGATAATGTGCTCAATGGCGTGTTGAACATTAAGCGGGCTGTGTAATTGATTAGTCATAATGTTCCTTTTATTTGGCACGTGTTAAATAAGCAACGCTTTGCTGTAGTAGCATTGCGCCGTTGGGCGTTAAAATTGACTCTGGGTGGAATTGATAGCCCAGTGCATTGTCTTGATGATGATAAATAGCCATTGGTATATCTTGGAATTTAGCAATAACGGCTAAGTTATCAGGTACTTTTGTTGCCATTAAAGAGTGATAACGTGCTACTGGCATGGTGCTTCCCATACCGTAAAATACAGGGTGATCATTTAAATTTATAATTGATGACTTACCATGTACGGTTTCACCAGCGTGACCGATTACTCCGCCATAGCTTTGTGTTAGCGCTTGTTGGCCTAAACAAATACCTAGCATTGGAAATTGGCCCTTACACAGGTTAATTAACTCCATAAGGCAGCCTG
Organism: Pseudoalteromonas sp. meg-B1; assembly: GCF_003173795.1. Taxonomy (GTDB): domain Bacteria; phylum Pseudomonadota; class Gammaproteobacteria; order Enterobacterales; family Alteromonadaceae; genus Pseudoalteromonas; species Pseudoalteromonas undina. The sequence continues at coordinate 1,174,659 of NZ_QGQU01000001.1, forward strand.
CATCGCTAGGCGCACCAGGGCCTGGTGATAATACCAGCAGTACTTGTCCAAGCTCTGCCTGCATTTTTTCGAATATGATCTCTGCGCTAATGTTGTTTCGGTAAACTACTAACTCAGCACCTAGCATTGTTAGCTCATCAACAAGGTTGTAGCTAAATGAGTCAAAGTTATCTAAAAAGTAAATTTTAATAGGGTGTGCTTTACTCATTTTATACTGCCTTATACGTCGATTTAATCGCGGTGATCACCGCTTGGGCTTTAGCGCGCGTTTCGTTTGCCTCTGACATTGGATCTGAATCAAATACAACCCCAGCACCGGCTTGCACATACGCAATATTATTTTTAACAAAGGCGGCACGAATAACAATACAGCTGTCCATGGCACCGTCACCGGTTAAATAGCCAACTGCGCCACCATAGCTACCGCGACGTTTGCCTTCAGTTTTGCGCACTAATTCTGCCGCACGGACTTTGGGGGCACCCACTAAGGTACCCATGTTCATACAGGCTTGATAAGCATGCAAAGCATCTAGTTCGGGTTTTAATTTTCCTACTACACGTGATACTAAGTGCATTACTTGTGAATAGCGGTCTACTTTTAATAGTTCTTTGGCATGGCGAGTACCAGGCACGCTAATACGAGCAACGTCGTTACGTGCTAAATCAACCAGCATTAAGTGCTCGGCACGTTCTTTTTGATCGTTTCTGAGCTCAAGTTCAATACGGCTATCTAAATCGGGGTTAATTTTTCCATTTGCAAACTTACCCCGTGGACGAGTACCTGCAATCGGATAAACCTCAACTTGTTGAGACTTAACCTCATACTTAAGCGCAGACTCTGGAGAAGCGCCAAATAATGAGAAATCTTCATCACGCATGTAAAACATGTACGGGCTTGGGTTTTGCTTTTTAAGCTGGCTATAAGCATGTAATGAGTCAGGGCACGGCAATGAGAAAGTACGAGAGGGCACCACTTGAAAAATATCGCCATCAACTATGTGTTGCTTAAGTTTTATCACTTGTTGGCAATATTGCTCATCACTAATATCAACATTTACAGGGCAGTCACCTGTTTGGCTTGGGGCACTAAAGTCTGCGGCGTGGTCGCACAATGTATTAAGGCGCTCTAATTGTTTGCCCACTTCAAAACAGTTTGCGTGAACATCTGGGCCATTAAACACATTACCAATTAACTCGGTTGTTTGTTTTTGATGATCAATAACAACCAGTGTTTCGGCTAAATAAAATACGTAGTCTGGGCAGGTGTTTTCACCGTCAGGCACATCGGATAGTTGTTCAAAGTTAGCTACCATGTCGTAGGCAAATACGCCGCCTAAAAACACTGAGAACGGATTGTCAGTGGTGCTTCTAATACTATTTAAACAAGTGCGTAGTGCACTAAAAGCGTTATCTGCAATCAGTTTGCTAGCTTGGTCAATGGTGTCATCGGCTGGGTGATACTCAAGTGTGAGTGTGGTATCGGTTAACTGTGAAGCGCAGTTTTGTACATTAGCCTGCAAATAGTTAAGTAGTTGTTGGCCGTTGTTTGATTGTGCACTGATGCTCACTTGGTTGCCTTGGCAAACAATACGCAATGCACAATCAACTAGTATTAAGCTTTTTACGCTATCTTTTGAATCTATTTCTGCAGATTCAAGCAATAGTGAGTTAGGTTTATCAAGTGCCGCATACAAGGCAAGTGGGCTACTTATGTAGTCTCGTACTTGCGTTATGCTGGTCACTTCACCTGGTGTTGTTGTTATATGACTAAAAATCAAACCTCATCCCCTAAAAAAATAAAACCCCGCAATGCTAAGCAGTGCGGGGTTTGAATAACGATGTCTAAATTATAGATAGACCATTACCGTCCCGCTATGCCAGGCGCCACCACCAATGATGTGTAAGAGTGTTTACGTTATTCATGTTTTTTTTCCTGTTATTAATCTTGTGTTGCAAAATTTAGCGATAAAAAAACCCGCATGGTAGCGGGTTAGAATTTTTTGTTTAGACACGACAATTCATCACCCTTTGTTTTAAGAGTGCCACCACCAAATGATGTTTTGAATTGTATTTTTCATTGTTATTTATTCTTTAATGTCTAAAAGTGGCTACAGTAAAACGTATCAACTGCTTTTGTGTCAAGTGTTTATTTAAAACAATTTCGTTAAAAAACTTGTTATACTGTGTGAAACACCCTTAAACCATTAATTAAAGTAGTTTTCATTTGATAAAATACGACTTACATAGCCATACAACACACTCAGACGGACATTTAACCGTTGAGGAACTATTAGCGCGAGCAGTCGATAAAAACATTGATGTATTTGCCATTACCGATCACGATACTGTGGCCGCAATTGAGCCTGCGCAGGCTTTTATCAAACGTGAAAACTTGCCGCTTAAACTGATTAATGGGGTTGAAATATCAACCAAATGGGAGAGTTTTGAAATACATATTGTTGGGCTTAACATTGATACCAATGATCGCACTTTGAATACATTACTTAGCGAGCAACAGCAAAAGCGCGAAACCCGTGCAATTGAAATAGGCCATCGATTAACTAAAAATGGCTTTGAGGGTATTTATCAACAAGCCCGCGATCTGGCTGAAAATGCGCAAATTACTCGTGCTCACTTTGCCAGAGCTTTAATTGAGCGAGGTGTGGCTAAAAACTTTCCTGGGGTATTTAAAAAGTACTTAGGGCGAGGAAAAACCGGTTACGTACCGAGTAACTGGTGTGATATGCAAACGGCAATTTCAGCGATTCATTCCGCCGGTGGGGTGGCTGTTTTGGCGCACCCAAGTAGCTACAAAATGTCGAATAAGTGGTTGCGTAAACTACTCGTAGAGTTTAAATCAGTGGGCGGTGATGCAATGGAAGTTGCCCAACCGCAACAGGCCCCGAGTGAGCGTCAGTTTTTAGGCTTGTTGAGTCAAGAATACGACCTGCTTTGCTCTCAAGGCTCTGATTTTCATTTTCCGACTAGTTATTTAGAACTTGGAAAAAATTTATACTTACCTAAAGATTGCCAAGGGGTTTGGCAAACATGGGAAAAGCACGAAGGAGTTGCATTATGAGTCAATTATTTCATATACATCCGGATAACCCACAGCCTAGACTAATTTCTCAAGCTGTTGAAATTATTAAACAGGGCGGCGTAGTTGTGTACCCAACAGATTCGGGATATGCGATTGGCTGTAATTTAGGTAACAAACAAGCAAAAGAGCGCATAGAGCGTATTCGTGGTATTGAAAAACACCATAATTTTACTTTAGTGTGCCGCGATTTATCTGAGCTTTCTACTTATGCTCGGGTAGATAACCAAATGTTCAGGCTGATCAAAAATAATACCCCAGGGCCTTATACGTTTATTTTTAAAGGTACAAAAGAAGTACCTAAACGCTTATTAAACGATAAGAAAAAAACCATAGGCATTCGTGTTATTGAACACCCAATTGCTTGTGCGTTACTTGCGGAATTGGGTGAGCCATTAATGTCATGCTCACTTATTTTACCGGGTGATGAATACACGCAAGCGGACCCCGATGACATTTTGGATCGTCTAGATAAGCATGTCGATTTAATTATTCATGGCGGATACCTCACAGAGCAAGCAACCACGGTAATTGATTTATCAGAGGACGATATTCAAATTTTACGTGTAGGCTGCGGCGATACGGCTCCATTTGAATAGCAATGAAACAGCCTGACACGGTTTCGTTAATACCTACAGATATGCCAGTGCAGCAAAAGCTGCCACTGGCATTTTTGCATGGGAAAGCCGTTGTTGAAAAGCCTGAAGATTTATATATTCCGCCTGATGCGCTTGAAGTTATTTTAGAAACCTTTGAAGGTCCGTTAGATCTGTTGCTTTATTTAATTAAAAAGCACAAGTTAGATGTTCTCGAATTATCTATATTTAGCATTACTGAGCAGTATGTAAAATATGTAGAAATGATGAGTGAGTTTCAGTTAGAACTCGCCGGCGAATATCTCGTAATGGCAGCATTGCTGGCGCAGATTAAGTCGCGGTTGTTACTGCCAGTGCATGAGGAATTAGAAGAAGAGGAAGATCCCCGCGCCGAACTTATAAAACGTCTACAAGAGTACGAACAATTTAAAAAAGCGGCCGAAAATATCGATTCTTTGCCCCGCGTTGGTCGCGATATATTTATCGCCAATGCAACTTTCCCAGAGTTAGAAGAAAAAAACCAACACTTACCTGAACTGGCAATCAAAGATCTATTGTTAGCGCTAAGCGACGTAATGGCGCGTGCTAAAACATTTGAGCATCATTTAATTAGTGCAGAAACCCTGTCAACTCGTGAACGTATGAGTTTAATTTTACACACACTATCCCAAGCAAAAGCACCTGTTGCGTTTACCCAACTGTTTACCTTTGAAGAGGGCCGCAGTGGAGTAGTTGTTAGTTTTATTGCCATGTTAGAACTAATCAAAGAGGGCTTAATTGCTTGCTTACAAGTTGAGTCTGATAGCCAAATATATGTATCTCTTAATGAGCCTGCCGAAAGTTAACCTCCCATAAAGTTTTTTGCAATTATACTAAATTAATAGACTTTACTGTGCGTATACGCACGATAAGTGTTTGCATATGCTATTTTAATCGCCACTCATTCATTATATCGTAGTGTTATTACTAGATTAGAGATTGGCGATAAGCAATGTTTAAAAACTCAAAAACCGGTTATGGCCTGATGGCTATATTTTTACACTGGTTAATGGCGTTGACTGTCTTTGGTTTGTTTGGTTTAGGCTTATACATGGTTGAGCTAACTTACTATGATAGCTGGTATAAAGGCTCATTAGATTTACATAAAAGCATAGGGCTGAGTTTAGCGGCTGTATTTGTTTTTAGACTGTTATGGCGTCGATTTAATGTAAAACCTAGCCCTATTGGGACCAACACTCAATTAAATCAGCTGGCCCAAACCGCACATATTTTAATGTATCTGTTTTTAGTGATTATTATGGTGTCTGGGTATCTAATCTCTACTGCTGATGGGCGACCAATCGAAGTGTTTGGCTTGTTTTATGTCAAAGCCATCGACTTTACCTTTGATTCTCAGGCAGATATAGCAGGGCAGATCCATTATTACAGCGCATGCTTACTGATTGGGTTTGTGGTGCTGCATATTTTAGGTGCGTTAAAACACCACTTTATAGATAAAGATAAAACATTAATTAGAATGATCAAATTACAAAAGGAAGCTTAAAATGAAAAAGTTACTATTAACTTCAGCGTTATCAGCAGCGATGTTTATGACAGCTACCGATGCTAGTGCTGCAGACTATGTTATTGATACCAAAGGAGCACATGCCTTTGTTAATTTTAAAATTAAACATTTAGGTTACAGCTGGTTGCACGGGCGTTTTAACACCTTTGATGGGCAGTTTAACTACGACGCTAAAAACCCAAACGCATCTCAAATTAGTGTAAATATCGACACAGCAAGCCTAGATTCAAACCATGCTGAACGAGATAAACACTTACGCGATGGCGACTTTTTAAATGTAAGCAAATACCCACAGGCTAGCTTTAAAAGTACAGCAATTAAGTTTGATCAAGACGGTGAAGAAGCCACAGTAACCGGTCAGTTTACCCTTCATGGTATTACTAAAACAATTAGTTTTGAAATTGATAAGATTGGTGAAGGTAAAGATCCATGGGGTGGTTACCGTGTTGGTTTTGAAGGTGAAACCAGCTTAAAACTAGCTGATTACGGTATTGATTACGATTTAGGCCCAGCGTCAACGCACGTTGATATTGGCTTATTTATTGAAGGTATCCGTCAATAATACCGTTTTATAGTTAAAGCTAAGCGTGATAACGCTTAGCTTTTTTATTGTAAATGATCTTCTAATTTTGATTTTAAGTGACTTGGTAACCACCGAGTTAATACTTGTTTATAGTCTTCAGTTTGCTTAATTAGTTTGAGTTGCTGATTGAGTGTGGCAATATCTTCTGCGCCTTGCTCGTTTTTAGTACAGCCAATGTAACCGTAACTAATTTCTGGTGCCTCAATCAGCATACGCTGCGTTAAATTGTCACTAAACCCCATCGTTTTTGCTAAATAATAATGCTCACTGGGGTAGCCTAATAAAATATCAATTCGCTCTAAGTTAAGCATATAGGTTAATGTACTGAGGGTATCGCGAGTAGGTCTAATGACAATATTTGTATTAGGTGTGGTATTAATTATTTTATCAATTTCACTGCCGTATGAGCGATTCATCGATACACCCAAGGTGAGCTTTTTATTTACTAATAAATTAGTTAACGACACTGATTTACTACTTTCAATACCTAGCGCAATGCTCAGCTTTTGATGCATGGCAATGGATGGAGAAAGACCAGCTGTAGAGCTTTGATGCGTGAAATAAACACGTTCTTCTCGATATTTGTTTTTATAAAGTGATAATGCGCATGCATTTGATTGCAGGTTAGCGAGTTCCTGAATAACTTTACCAGAGGGAATAATGATACGTTCAAAGTTAATATGCGGAAGTTGTTGCTCTAACAGTGAAATAATACTTTCATCACGGCCCTGAGATTTATCCGGACCGCTTAAAATATAATAGGGCGCAAAGTCATGCGTTATCCATTTTATTGTTCTGGCATCACACTTTGTGCTTAAAAATACACAGACGAACAGTATTAACCACGAAAACCGCATTTTCACTACAACAAATAAATAAACATGGATTTAAGTGTAGTCAGTAATACACCAAAAAGTAAAATGCCAGCATAAAGCTGGCATTTTAATTTATTTATAAGTTAAACACTTATAAATAATAATTAACTGGCTTTCAGCCATTTTACAAATTGACGTGCATCACTTGCTTTTTGAAACAATGCATTTTTCAAACCTTGTGTATCGCTGAAGATTACACGATGTTTGTTAACCGAAATTGATTGCACTGGATGTGCTATTTGGATCATAGATCCGTTATATTTGTATGACATAATAAAACTCACTTTATTTTTGTTATTTATTCTGGGCTTTTTCTTAAAGCACATTACAGATGATAAATAATCTAATTGTGTTTAGCTTCATTACAGTGTTGACGATCTTTATGACACTTTTACGATGATATTAAAAATAAATCATCAAGGTATTAATAGGGGTTCTCGCCGTACAATAACTTAGCTTTTGAATATACGTTTTGCGGGGCTTACTGGATCAGGGTAAAGAGGTTAACCGCTAGGGCTTTTTATAGCCAAGCAGCGATATTACGTCACAATATTTTTCTTTGCAAGCAATTTATTAAAATACTTTGAATTGAGTGGAATTCACATATAGCCATAAATATTAATTCGTAAAGGTCAACAGACCCAAATATATCTGACTATACTCAGTTTTTAACTGAGGGGGTCAAATGAACTCACTATCTGCGCCATATCAACATTTTTTATCTAATCCAATAGCAAAGCCGCCTTGTCGTATGCACAATGCAAATATGTATGGTTTTTTTGCTGAAATAGAATCTAATAAAGCACAAAAGTATATTGATTCAACGTTAAACATAGGGGAGGAGGGTAATATTTATTTTAAAATACTTGGCGAGTTTGCACTTATTACATTTACAGATATTGAAAAAATAGCCTCGATGACCCCGCCATTCGATCAGCATGGTTGGATGCAAGAAACAGATATTATCATTTGGTTGCCTGTCGCTAAGGTTGAGGATGAAGATATAACCTACTTATATTGGTATCCAGCATTTATCTGTGTTAACAACATTTATGCACTTATTAATGGTCGCGAAACATGGGGCTATAATAAGTATTTGTGTGACTACACCATGCCCAGCTGTGTATCGGAGCTATCGAATTTTTCAATATCTTTAGAATGCTTTGAACATTTCTCCCCTGAATCAAAGCTACAAATGCATGAGCTATTTTCAATTACTATAAATTCTAAACACCAAGATAGCGATTTCTTATCTATTATTGATAACTTTGGCGATCAAGTAGCAAATTTGTTTTCTCGCAAACATTTAGATATTGATTTTTCATTATTAAAGCAGTTATTGAGTGGCTTTGTTAATCCACAAATGGATCAAATTTTGTTAAAACAATTTCCTGATGGCAGTGGCGATTCAGCGGTATACCAGAGCGTAATGCACTCACCTTCAATGATTAAAAAAATACATAGCTTTAAATTTTTGAAACCTGAGTTTACTTTGCATCTTAATAAATTAGATAGTTTTCCACTTGCCGATATGTTTGGTCTAAAGTTAGGTAGTCAAGCGCTGCACTTACCTTTTTATGTGCTAATGGATTTCGACCAGTTAGCCGCAACTAAAATTTAAATTGCTTAGAAGGATTTACCATGAACCAAGAAAAAATCGTGATAATTGGTGGCGGTGTATCGGCTATGACTGCTGCACTGTATCTAACTGAGCAACCTGACTGGCAACAGCATCGAACTATCACAGTATACCAACAAGGCTGGCGTTTGGGTGGTAAAGGAGCAAGTGGTCGAAATGCGGCTAGCGGGCAGCGTATTGAAGAGCATGGCTTACATGTTTGGTTTGGTGCTTATGTAAATAGCTTTAAAACAATAGAAACGGTTTACACTAAATTACAACGGCCAGCCGATTCACCTTTATCTACATGGCAGCAAGCATTAAAACCGCATAGCTTTATAGCCTTAGAAGAATATATTGATGACCAATGGCAAACATGGCCAATTGATTTCCCATTACTTGCAGGGAATCCTGCTGATGGAAGTTTAGATATAACGCCATGGGATTTTATTAAAATGACCCTAGCTTGGCTAAAAAAGTGGATATTTGATTTACAGTCAGCAGCAAAAAAAGCTAATAAAAATATACAATTAAGTACAAAAAAAACACGAGATCAATCTTTATTACGGCACTTGCACCAACAAATAACAGATTTGGTTGATGATACCGAAGATGCTTGGCGAGATTTTGCTGATGATATAAAACAATATTCGAGTGAAGTTGCTTCTACTCCAAGCTTATTAATCAATACATTAAATAAGTTTGCCCACGCCGACAATACATTAAACCCCCAAGCCTATGAGAAAAAAGATGGCCTTGTTATTTGGTATATAGTTAGAAAGCTAAAGCGCTGGCTTAATAGCGAAATGATTGAGTTGTTAGACAATAATGCGCAGCTTAGACGATTATATATTTGCGCAGACCTTGCTATCGCAATGCTAGTTGGTTTGGTAAAAGACAAAGTATATCGAGAAGGGTTTGAGGTTATAAATAAATTTGATTTTAGGCAATGGCTTATAAGAAATGGGGCAAATGAGCAATACAGTGCTAATTCGGCGCCTATACGAGGGTTTTATGATTTGGTGTTTGCGTACCCTGCGGGTGACCTAAGTAAGCCCAATGTTGAGGCTGGTGTCGCATCACTGGCTATGTTACGCATCGCGCTGTGTTACCGCGGAGGGGTCATGTGGAAAATGCAAGCGGGGATGGGCGATGTCATCTTTGCTCCCTTGTACGAATTACTAAAAAAAAGAGGGGTTAAGTTTGAGTATTTTCATCAATTGCAAAACCTGACTCCCAGCCTAAGTGAGCAAGGAGAGAGTTTTGTCGAGACCGTTGAACTTCAGCAACAAGTTTCTTTGCTCGCAGACGCAGAGTATCAACCACTGGTTAATGTTAAAAAACTACCTTGTTGGCCAAGTGAACCACTTTATGCGCAAATTAATAGTGAACAAGCCGCACTATTAAAGCAGCATGATATTAATTTAGAATCTTTTTGGTCAGACTGGCCGTCTCAATACGAAAACCATTTTGGGCAGCCACTGCCAATAAAAAAATTAAATTACAAAGAAGATTTTGACAGAATTGTGTTGGGTGTATCTGTGGCGTCACTTGAGCACGTATGCCCTTCATTATTAGCGTGGGATACTAAATTTGCAGCGCAAGCAAAGCAAGTCAAAACGGTGGCAACCCAAGCTGCCCAACTATGGCTTAATAAAACAGACGAGCAATTAGGCTGGCAATATATTCCAAAGAGTAAAGAAGGCCCAATTCTAAGTGGCTTTAGCGAACCATTTGATACGTGGGCGGCAATGATGAATTTAGTCGACAAAGAGCAGTGGCCTACTGATTGTCCTCCTGAAAACATTGCTTATTTTTGCAGTGTTTTTCCTTGTGAGTACTATCCACCAAAAAGTGAATATCAATTTCCTCTACAGGCTAAATCGCAAGTAAAGGTAAATCTAGAAGCAATACTAGAAAAAAACATGCAGTCCTTATGGCCGCTTGCATATCAAAATAATGAGTTTGACTGGTCTGTATTATATGAAATATCGTCATCAGGGGATGAACGATTAAATGCTCAATACTGGCGAGTAAACGTTGACCCAAGTGAGCGTTATGTTTTGTCAGTTGCTGGTTCAAGTAAGTATCGACTGGCGACAGATGAAACAAAATTTACAAACCTTTTTATTACCGGTGACTGGATTAAAACGGGTGTTAATGCCGGTTGTGTTGAAGCGGCTGTTATGGCAGGTATGCAAACAGCCAGAGCAATGGTGGGTTACCCACAACACATTAGTGGCGAAAATGCATTTGCAGTTATCAAAAATTAAAATACTCTTCCAGCACAGCTTTAATCGGTTGATTAGTATATAGTTAAACATGTTGTTTACATTTATTTAGCGCAAAGGTCACGTGAAATGAAAAATAAAGGCAAGCTTCTGAATAAAAATATATGGTTGGTATGCTTACCAGGCTTTTTACTGCCACTGCAGGCGAAAGTAGTGGTAGAGGGTAAAAGTGATGACCAACCGAACATGGAAATAATTGAGGTTTATGCGCAAAAAAGAGCGCAAAAAATTGAAGAAGTCGGCATTTCTGTAAGCACAATAAAAGGGGACGATCTCAAAGCGCAACACGTTAAAGACTCAACAGAGTTATCTGTATTTGCCCCAAATTTAAAAATTAGTCAAAACGCAGCGGAAGGCACACCACCAGCGGTTAATATTCGTGGCGTAGGGCTAGTTGATTATAACACCGCTAATACATCGCCGGTGGCGATGTATGTGGATGATATAGCCGTGGGCTCTGCCAGTAACCAAATTGTAAACTTATTTGATATTGAGCAGATTGATATTTTGCGTGGCCCTCAAGGAACTTTATTTGGTCGTAACTCTACTGGCGGGGCTATTTTAATCCGCTCTAAACGCCCTGAGTTTGAACAAAGTGGTTATTTAAGTACTGGTATTGCTAATAACAACGCGACCAGTGTAGATGCTATGTTTAATTCAGCTATTGGAGAAAACACAGCCGTTCGTGTTGCGCTAAACCATCAAAATTATGATTATTCTACAAACAATATTTTTGCTGATTCACCAACAGCAGGCATGCGGCAAACAAATGGTCGAGTATCTTTTTTAGCTGACTTTGACACTGTGCAGTTGTTGATAAAAGGGCATATTTCTGATTGGGATGGCATAGTTCAGCCTGTTGGCAGTATTGGGGTTATTGCAAACCCATTAACAGGAGAGCGATGCTCGCCAGCACAAGCAGGTTCAACCACCTGTTTTGATAACTTTGGATTTAATGATGGCAGTGATGATTTTTATACTGTAAGCGTTAATAATAATTCGCCACATAAAACCGATGGTAAGGGGGTTAGTGCCCATGTTAATTGGCAATTGGATACACACAATGAGCTTATTTCACTAACTAGCTATAACAAGTTAAAGCGTGATCATGCCTTTAACTGTGATGGCTCTCCAGCACGGTTATGTGAAGGTAATTTAGGTTTAAATACTGATTTAGTAACGCAAGAGTTTCGGTTGCAATCTCAGCTCGCAGAGCATTTTCTTACAACGGGAATTTATTATGCTGATGAGTCTATTATTCAAGACAATGTAAATGATATTTTACGAGATTATCGAGGCATTTTAGCGACAGATTTAACCGCTACTTTTTTCTATGATAATAGGATAAAAACAAAGAGCATTGCAGCATTTACTCAACTTGACTATCAATTAAATCAAGATTGGCTAATTACCGCTGGGCTTCGTTATTCTTATGAGTCTTTAGATTACGACTCAACATCCCAGCTTAATATTATTTTAGACCCTAACGATTTAACCGGAGTTAAGGTGCCATTTTATCGTGTTCAGGGAGAGCAATCAGATAATGGCATCTCTGGTCAGTTGGCTGTGAACGTTAAGCTGGATGATGCAACCTATGCCTATTATCGATTTGCTAATGGCGCAAAAAGCGGAGGCTATAACGGTGGGTTTTTATCATCGGTTGAACAAGCACAGCTTGCTGATTATCAAAAAGAACGATTGAACTCACATGAAATTGGCTCAAAGTCTTGGTGGCCACAGTTGGGCATGCGATTTAATTGGGCTGCATTTTATTATGATTATAATGACCAACAGGTGTTTATGAATCAGCCTTCAGTATCTGATCAGAGCCCGCCTATTCAATTATTAGAAAATGTGGCAGATTCGACTATATATGGCCTAGAGGCTGATTTTGAGTATTGGCTGACCGATGATTTGAATGTTAAGTTTGCTATGGGTTATATACCCCATGCAGAGTTTGAAGAATATGTTGATCCTTTAGGTAACGCATTATCAGATAATCGCTTGCCGTTTACCTCAAAATGGAACCTCAGTGCAGGCATTGAATACTCGCACGTGCTGGCTAATCACCCACTTACAACGCAATTATTAGTTGATTATCAATCCGACTACTATTTTGATCAGAATCAAAACCCTTATGCTATGCAAGATGGCTATAGTATTTTTAATGCAAACATACATTATCAACATGATAACTGGGCGATTGCTATTTGGGGGAAAAACCTCTTTGGTACGCAATATAGTCACTTAAAATTTGATTTAAGCTCTTTCCTTGGCATGCTTGAAGACTTTAAAGGTGAAGGCAGGCGTTTTGGTTTAGATGTTAGTTATCAGTTTTAATTTTAGTCTTTAAATTAAGGTGCGAAGTATGCCAATGAAGGCAGTTCTAAAGCTATTTGTATATTGTGTATTTTTGTGCTTTAGCAATTTAGCGCCGGCAGATACACTCGCTCCTATTGTTTATACTTTAAAACAACAAGATACTGATTTGCTCGGTCAGGGTCATGTATTTCAGGTAACGAGTGGTACTTTTCCCCGTAACCACAGTGAAATAGAAATGTGGCTTGAAGATAAACAACCACAATCAAGAACATCGTTTTTTGGTGGTAGTTTTTGGTTTGTCATAGCACTTGAAAATAAAACAGACTTAGATGAACTGGTGCTCTATCCGTATAACACGTTACTTTCAAAAATCGAAACCCGGATTTATGATATATCGAACTTTGATGAACCAATAAAGCAGTATGTCACTGGGGGGCTTTACCCAAATGAGTTTGCATTTCATTATGGGAATAAAGTTAAGCTGGCGCCTAATCGTTCTTACGTATTAATTGCAAAATTTCAAAGTGAATATTTTTATACTCCACCAAAATTAGTGCTTTCATCTTATGACGATTTTTTTGTAAGAAAAACCTCAGACAACATGATTATGTTGCTGTGCTTTGGGGTTGGTATTGCGTTAGGTTTATACAATTTTCTTATTTACTTGGGGGATAGAGATAAAACCCATTTGTACTACGCCATGTTCACAGCATGCTGGGTGTTGGCTTGGAGTCAGTTTTTTCATATACCGGATCAAATTTTTGGTTTTTACAATGCCCATTTTCATTGGTTAGGTTTTACTTTAATTCCCATCACAAATATTTTATTTTTTAACAGCTTACTTAAATTAAAAGACACGTCTCCTAAGTTATCTCGATTATCAATCTACTTAGGCATTGTTGCCACCGCAGGCGCACCTTTTGCAATGGTTTGGCCTGGTTTTGGCTTTATTTGGGCCACTTTAGTGACAGGGGCAACTTTATCTTTAGGTATGGTTGTTGGTATACGAAGCTGGATCAGTGGCTTTAAGCCGGCTCGCTATTTTGTTCTCGCCTATTTGGCTATGGCCATTCCTAATATGGTTGGCAATTTAACTAATCTAGGAATTATTGAGCCAATAAAAATGGATCTCTATTTACTTGGGCTTATTGGCACCGCGCTCGATGCGGTATTACTTGCTTTTGCTGTCGCAAATAAATTCAGTATTTTACATCATCAGAATGTTGAACTGACTAAAAACTTGGAACACAAGGTTAAGCTGCGTACCCAAGAGTTACAACAATTGGCGGAAGAGCTTCGTGATGCAAGTGAAGCTAAAAGTCGATTTTTAGCCAATATGAGCCATGAGATCCGCACCCCAATGACATCCATTATTGGTTATGCTGATGGGATAATTTTAGGTGATATACAGCCTCATGAAAGAAATCATGGGATCAGGGTGATTTTGCAAAACAGTCGTCATGTACTTGGACTAATTAACGATATTTTGGATATGTCGAAAATTGAGGCTAACCGTTTAGAGATAGAATTAGTTGAAACGGATTTGTTTGCCACTATTGCTGAAATTGAATCATTACTAGGAAAGCAAATCCGCGATAAAGGCTTAAAATTCAAAGTTGATTATCAATTTCCATTACCAGATTGGATAGTCTCAGATCCAACTCGACTTAGGCAAATATTATTAAATTTAGCAACCAATGCACTTAAATTTACTACCCAAGGCTACATAATGCTGACGGTGAGTTGCAATCAAAAGCAACTAATAATTAAAGTTGAAGACACGGGTATTGGAATGACTGAAAGTGAGCAAAAAGATTTGTTTACTCCTTTTCATCAAGCAGACTCGTCAATTTCTCGTAAATACGGTGGTACTGGACTTGGCTTAAATATATCAAAAAGCTTAGCAAACAAACTAAATGGGGATATTACTGTATTTTCTGCGGTAGGTAGGGGTAGTGAGTTTTGCTTTACTATGGAGTTAAATACAACCGAACATACGCAATGGGTTAACACATTCGACGATATACGTAAGCCACAAACTAAAGAACTATTTTCAAATAATAGTCAGCGAAATTTAGTGGGTAGAGTACTTGTGGCTGAAGACCATCCAGAAAATCGTCAGCTTATTAAGCGAATTTTAGAGCGGATGGGGTTAACCGTTGTCGCTGTTGAAAATGGTCGAGATGCAGCGCAAGCAGCGATGGATGAAAGCTTCGACTTAATTTTATTAGATATTCAAATGCCAATTATGGATGGTGAGCAAGCAATTAAGATTATACAAGCAACAGGGGTAACAACACCCATTGTGGCGCTCACTGCTAACACGATGAAGCATGAAATTGATCGCTATTTAAAACAAGGTTTTACTGATCATATTGCCAAACCTATAGATAGAAGCTGTTTTAGTAGTAAAATTGCAAGTTATCTTGATATTGATATATGCGAGAACATTAAGCTACCCGATGAGGAGTTTGCACTACTCAAGCAGGAATATATTAAAGGGTTAAATAAACAAAAAGACACGTTAGTGTCTCAATTTAAGCAGGGTGATATAACGGGTTTTGCACGCAGCGTGCATATGATCAAAGGAACGGCTGGAATGTTTGAATGCAAAGCTTTGTATAAACAGGCTGTTGATTTTGAAACAAACTTAAAGTCTTCACCTGACGCTTTCGACATACAACAAGTTGAGGCTCTACTCAATGCGATTGACGTTATTTTAACCGTTAAAAAAGCACCTTAAATTTTACATTTTATCGTTGAATAACCGCTATACGCTTTGTTATGAAGACAAGTAGGGTTATGCATGCTTAAATATATTCTCTTGTAGGAGGACGTATGCAGTATCAACATATTAAGGTGCCAGACAATGGCGACAATATTCACATTGATGATCAAGGACAGTGGCATATACCCGAACAACCTATTATTGCCTATATTGACGGTGATGGTGTTGGCTTAGATGTGATGCCAGTAATGCGTCAAGTAGTGGATGCTGCCATAGAACATTGTTATGGCAAGGAACGTAAGATACATTGGATGCAGGTGTATAATGGTGAACAAGCGGCCCAGCTTTATGATGGCGACTGGTTCCCTCAAGAAACCATTAATGCAGTACGTGAATGCAAAATTGCTATAAAAGGGCCGCTAACCACACCTTTAGGCGGTGGCTTTCGCTCTCTTAATGTTGCGCTTCGCCATGAAATGGATTTATTTGTTAATATGCGTACTATAAAAGGCTTTAGTGCTTTACCCTCGCCATTAAAAAATCCCTTTACCACTAACATTACCGTGTTGCGCGATAGTAGTGAAGATGTTTATTCAGGAATTGAATGGCAGGCGGGGAGTGTTGAAAGTGAAAAAATGCTCGATTTTTTGTGTGAAGAAATGGGCGTAACCCGTCTTCGTTTCGCTCAAGAGTGTGGTATAGGGATTAAAAATATATCTAAAGAAGGGTCAGAGCGATTAATACGCTTTGCCATTAATTATTCCCTTAAAAATGAGAGAGAGTCACTTACGTTAGTGCACAAAGGTAATGTTCTTAAATTTACCGATGGGGCGTTTAAACGCTGGGGCTTTGCGCTTGCAAAACAAGAATATAATGCCAAAGAACATGAAAATGGGCGTTGGCTTGAAATACAACGAACCAATTTACCCCCCTTGATTATTAAAGAAGTGATTGCCGATAATATGTTGCAGCAATGCTTGATGGATCCTGCGCAATTTGATGTGGTGGCTACTACAAATCAAAATGGTGACTTTTTAGCCGATATGCTCAGTGCACAGGTTGGGGGAGTAGGGATTATGCCTGCCGCCAATTTAAATACTGAGGTGGCTTTTTTTGAGCCGACACATGGCACGTTCGAGCGAATAGCTGGTCAAGATAAGGCAAACCCGAGCAGTAGCATATTAAGTGCAGTGTTAATGCTTAAGTATATGGGATGGGTTGAAGCGGCATGTTTAATCGAAAACGCCTTAGAAACTACATTTGCCAGTGGGCAGGTAACTTTTGATTTGGCTCATTCAAATCATAACTCGACAACCTTAAGCTGCAAACAATTTGCTAGTAAGGTTATCGAGCACTTTTAAACGACTGCATTGTTAAGCTGCTGAAGCGTTAGTGGCTGCTTGACGATGAACACATGGACGCTCTGTTAGCTCTGCTGCTCTGTGATAAAGCTCATGTGCACTTGGCTCGTCACATACAGTGCCACTGAGCGTGTCCATTAACGCAACTACAATAATGGCAGGTACTTGACAGCAGTATTCATCTAATACAGCTTCGGTTGTTTGTGCATCAACATGGCAATGAGGGTGGCTTTTACGTTGATAGGCACTTAATAAAGTGTTTACGTCAAGAGTATCGTTTTCTTGATGTTTATTTTTACGACATTTACAGCCGAATTCATCAACTAATGTGGCAAGTGACTGGTAAACGTGACCCGTCTCAAGCGGCGTATTTGGGCATAATTGTTGTTCAATGAAGTGATGTAAATTTGCATCAATGAATAACCCGTCTTGTTGTGTGAAGCTTGCTGATGTTTGCATAATTATTACTCTTAGTTTGTTGGCTTAACTTCACTGTAGCGCTAAGTGTAATATTAATGAAATTGTTGTTTTCAATAACTGATATTGATTTTATCAATATTTTAATATGTTACCTATCAACCACTGTATTTGCGAACGCCAATAACTCACGTCTAAGCCATTGATGCGCTGGTGTGTGGTGTAATAACGGGCTCCAAATCATTTTTACTTCTATGGGCACGACTTGAAATGGTACTGGGCTAATCACTAAATTAGTATGACTGGTTAATAGCTTTGCTTGACGACGGGGTAGCGTAGCTATGAGTTGCTCAGATTGACACAGTAAGCTGGCAATCATGTAATGGCGAGTAAATACGCGTATTTTACGGGTTTGTTCTAATTGCCACAAAGCTTCATCTACCCAGCCTAATTTTTGTTTTCCTGACTTATTGGTCACTGCGGGCTCTGGCCCCCAGCCTGCGCGGTTAACCCATATATGTTCGCTTTGTAGGTATTGATTTAAGTTAGCATGCGTTAAAAAATCATTATTTGGGTGGGTTAAACAACAATAATTATCTCGCCATACAGTCGCTTGATGAAAAGAGCGCGGCAGACCATTAAAACGATTTATTGCCAAATCGATAGTGCCTTTTTCCATATCTTGTAAATTTACATCACTGGGACTGAGCACATCAAAGTCAATACCCGGGTTTTTAGCTAGTTGCTCGCAAATAAAGGGGGCAATTAGAGTCGATTCTAAATAATCGTTTGCCATGATACGAAATGTAACCTGTGCAGTTGCTGGGTTAAAATGCTCACTTGGCTGAGTGATCTCCTCTGCCATTTTAAGCAGCGCTTCAATTTCAGGTTTGAGTGACAGTGCTTTGGCTGTGGGAGTCATAGAGCCCGCAGCTCGTACCAGCAAAGGATCATCAAATAAATCTCTTAAACGTTTTAACGCATTACTCATCGCTGGTTGAGTTAAAGCAAGCTTATTAGCTGCTTTTGATACGCTTTTTTCATCTATTAATACATTTAAATAGACGAGTAAATTGAGGTCGACATTTCTTATATTCATATGATCAATTTTATTTATTTGCTGTATTAATTACCTAAATTAAAGTGTGCTTGCTAAGGTGTAAACCTCTAATAAAAAATAATCAGCATAATTGCTAAAAATAGAAGCGCCTAAATCATGCCAAGCACGCCATTAACCTCTCAACATAATTCGGTACAATCCGTGGTCGCCACTAAGTTAGCCCGAGCGATATTTGCAGGCTTTGAGGCTATGTTTTCACAATTTTTAAATATCACCTTAGGGGCACAAAGTCGCTTTGAACAACGCCAGTATCATGAGGTGCAAGCAGCAATGCGAGAGCGCTTACAAGTGTATGAACGCTTAGTAAAGCAAGTAAGTGAAGCCGTTAGAGTGATTGCTTATGATGAATTGGATTGTCCTCAAACATGGCAGCGGGCAAAAAATATTTATGGTGAGATGGTAAAAGAGCATGAAAACCAACCCATTGCGCATACATTTTTTAATTCTACTTTTGGCGCTATTTGGGATGATAAAAAAATTCGCACAGTTCACTTATTTGTATTAAAAGCAAAATACCGAGGACAGCCGCGTTCCTATGAAGGACTTGTAAGTCGTATCTCCTTAAAAGAAGGGTTTGATCAAGCAATTAAAGCCTTATTAAATGAGCAAGTGTTTAGAGTCCCCTTTAAAGATTTAAGTAGTGATTTAAATAAGTTACAAGCAACGTTAACGCAAGGTGCTCAGCAGCAATGTCGACAAGTATACGAATTAATAAACTTAAATGACGGTTATATTGAATACGCTAATTCGCATTTTTATCGTAATAAGGCCTGTTATGTCATAGGGCGATGTATTGCCAAAAATGGAGATAACATGCCCTTTGCAATTGCTATTTTAAATACCCCCGATGGGCTTACAATTGATGCTGTAATGATGGGGGCTGATCAACTTAGTTTATTATTTGGCTTTGCACGTACCTATTTTATGGTAGATACCGACCAACCTGCCCGTTATGTTGACTACCTCAGTGTGTTAATGCCTCACAAACAACGTTTTGAATTATTCAATGCGATTGGTTTCATCAAACATGCCAAAACCGAGTTTTATCGTTATAAAGTAGATACCACTAAAAGTAGTCCCGAGGAATACACGTATCATCTAGCGCCAGGGACTCCGGGTATGGTGATGCTAGTTTTTACCATTGACGGCCTAGATTATGTATACAAGGTAATAAAAGATAAGTTTAGTGCCCCAAAAACAGCAACTAAACAACAAGTAAAAGATAAATATAACTTTGTAAAACAAGCTGACAGAGTAGGGCGATTAGTTGACACTCATGAGTTTAGATACCTTGCATTTGACTTAAGCCGTTTTAGTGATGAACTGCTAATAGAAATGAAAAAACACATTGGCGATAGCTTAGTCATTTCCGGCAAAGCCTTAATACTAAAGCATGTTTACGTTGAGCGAAAAATGACACCGCTCAACCTGTATATCAATCAATGTAATAGTAAATCACTTCAGCAAGTGATGCTTGATTATGGTAAAGCGATAAAAGAGCTTGCCAGTGCAAATATTTTTGCTGGTGACATGCTGATGAAAAACTTCGGCGTAACACGTTGGGGGCGAATAGTATTTTATGATTATGATGAAATTTGCCCTCTCACCGATTGCAATTTTAGAGACGTGCCAAATACACAAAACGCGTTAGAAGAATTAAGCTCACACAGCTATTTTGATATTGACCAAAATGATATATTTCCCAGTCAATTTAAAGTGTTTTTTAGTGCCAGTAACAGTGCGTTTAACCACTTTAATCATTACCATAGTGATTTATTTACGGCAAAGTACTGGCAAATGATCCAGCAAGGAATTGAGCAAGGCCAGCTTCCAGATGTATACCCTTATAAGCAAAGTTGGCGTTTTAATACTATGTCAGTAAATTAACGCTGAGTTGGTTTCTTCAGGCACAGTTAACACGATAAGGATTATGATGAAATTTACTATATTCGCTTGCTTAGTTTTATTGCCATACTCTGTATTTGCCAATCCCCTATTAGGTACGTGGGAGTTTGTTCAAGGAAAATACGCGATAGAAGATGGGTTTGTCAGCGCTAAAGCCCCAGAGATAACTTCAATCAAATTAGTAACAGCAACACACTTTAGCTATATCACAGAAAAAAATGGCCAATTTAGTTATGCTGGTGGTGGCCAGTACCAATTAACCGATGGGCAATTTATTGAAACCTTTGAGTATGGCAATATTGCATCATTGATGGGTAAAACCATGGCTTTTGATTATAAAGTTGAAGGGAATTTGTGGCATC
The DNA here is from genome assembly GCF_003173795.1 of Pseudoalteromonas sp. meg-B1. GTDB lineage: Bacteria > Pseudomonadota > Gammaproteobacteria > Enterobacterales > Alteromonadaceae > Pseudoalteromonas > Pseudoalteromonas undina. The sequence goes on from NZ_QGQU01000001.1 coordinate 1,195,498, forward strand.
ATTCTCTTACAGAAAATGGCCAGCTAGTTGAAGCCGAAGTGTGGCGAAAAATCAAATAAACCCAATACAAGGAGACTTATGCAGTACATTTCACATCATGAGCAGCAGTTAGCGTTTTCGAAAACCGATAAACCAAAAGTTAATAACAATGAAGTGCTGGTAAAAGTGGCAGCGATTGGGGTTAACCGCGCTGATTGTATGCAGCGTCAAGGTAAGTATCCTGCTCCTGAAGGAGATAGCCCTATTTTAGGACTTGAGTGTGCAGGCACCGTGTGTGAGCTTGGCAGTGAGGTAGACCCTAAATGGCTCGGTAAGCGTATTTTTACTTTATGTGCTGGTGGCGCTTACAGTGAATACGTCGCAGTAGATGCGCAGCAGTTAATGATATTGCCTGATCATATCTCTATGGCGCAAGGTGCTGCTATAAGCGAAGTGTATTTAACAGCCTTTGGTGCGCTATTTGAATTAGGCAAGTTACAACCAGGGCAAACGGCGCTTATTCATGCCGGTGCCAGTGGTGTTGGTGGTGCGGCTATTCAGATGGCAAAAAGTGCTGGTGCACAAGTAGTGATTACCGCGGGTTCGGATGAAAAGTGTGAACATGCTAAAAGGTTAGGAGCTGACCACGTAATTAATTATAAAACCACTGATTTTGTTGAGTATATGAAATCACATAAGCTCACTGCAAACGCAATTGTTGACCCTGTTTCTGGTAGCTATTTAAATAAAAATGCCATGGTGGCCGCAATGGATTGTAAGATTATTATGCTGGCATTTTTAGACGGGCGCTTTGCAGAGGTGGACTTTGCACGTTTATTACAAAAGCGGATTTCGTTTCATGCATCAACACTACGTAATCGCAGTATTGAGTTTAAACGAGCTCTGAGAGATGCCTTTGTCTCGCGTTTTTACGATGATATTGCCAACCTCAACTATGACTTTAATATTTATAAAACCATGTCATGGCAGCAAGCCAGTGAGGCTCATGCCATTTTAGAGGGTAATGAAAACTCAGGTAAAGTTGTGCTACTGGTTGGATGATATAAGCAAGCACAGCGGGATTAATATTGTTAATTAGGCTGTGCGCCCATATAATTTAGTGAACACTATAAAATATTAAGGCAAATAATGAATCCAATTATTGCAATATTAAAAGAGCACAACGTTAGTGATGAAAAAGTAGCTGCGTTGTTTGAAGCATTTACCCAAAACCCAATGATGGCTATGGCATTAGTGCAAGAGCTGGGTATACCATCTGAAAAGCTTCAGCAACTAATGGCTGTGGTGATGACTCAACCGCATTTGATTAAAGAAGCCACTGATGAATTAGGTCTTGATTTTGCAAAAGTACAAGAAGCGAAAGACAAGTTAAATCAGCAGTAAACCACCTTTAGAGACATGTTTTATACATGTCTCTATCATTAAACATGTTTTGTTACACACTCCTTTGAACGGCTCTGCGTTTATACAGTCAAATAAATACTTAACCCATAGCAGAGACAAAACATGAAGCGACTTTATAAATTTTGGAAAAATAATCGTTCTTTAATTGTATTCATTATTTTAATGAGTGTGTTTAGAAGTGCCGTCGCCGATTGGTATGAAGTACCAACAGGTTCAATGAAACCGACTATTGAAGAAGGCGATCGAATCCTTACCGATAAAATGGCGTATGATTTACGTATACCATTTACGCATGTATCCCTGTTGAGAATGGGGGACCCACAAACTGGCGATATTATTGTATTTGACTCGAAAGTAGCGGATAACAGTTTGATTAAGCGAGTAATAGGTGTACCTGGAGATACTATTGTACTTAAAAATAATGAACTTATAATCAACGGCGAAAAGCTTAATTACACACATTTGCAAAGTAATCCGACTTCTTTAGATAAAATAGAAAACTTAAATGGTTATAAGCATTCAATCCGCGTTAGTAATACACCATCACGTTTATCGAGCTTTGATGAAATAACAATTCCTGAACACTACTATTTAGCCATGGGTGATAACCGTGATAATAGTGCAGATTCTAGAGTAATAGGGCTCATCCCACGTGATGAATTACTAGGTAAAGCCGAGCGTGTGATTGTATCGCTTGATTACGACAACTATTATTTACCTAGAGCAGAGAGATTTTTAAAACCTTTAGAGTAATAGAACTGCTGTTAGCAAGGCTAACCACAAGGTTTTAGCCTTAATTCGTTTGTGATTTTTCTAATCTATATCAATTGAATACGCTTCGAGTAGCTCATTTAGCTTAGTTTGCTCTGATGCATCGAACTCGATACCGACACTTAGGCGATTTCCCTTCATTTGATTATTTCTGATATAGGACGTGACTATGACAGACTTATTGTCTATCGGTGACAAAATATGCACAAATACTTGGCGTTTTTTTAGCGCTACAAATCCAGAGCTTACATGTATCGCAAAACGGCAGCCACTGGGTGAAATATCAATGATTAACCCATGCAATAAGCTCTTACTATCGGCGTCTATATCACCTTTGTGTAAACTTATTTTAGCTGGAATATGAGTCGGTAGCCTGCTAGTTTCACGTAATTGACGGCTTTCGATTTTTTTAGGGTACGCTAGATAAATTAACCGTTCAGGGCGAAATGAAATCGCTAATATACTGGTAGAAAAAGCCACACATTCACCGCGCTCATCTTCGATGATATAACGAACAATGGCGCCATTGCCTTCAACTAAAATATCGCTGTAGTCGTTTTTACCTGCTTGAGCAGGGTATTTTAATATTAAATATTTACCGGTGTCGTAGCCGATTAAAGTGAGCTTAAAGCGAACCTGAATAGGGTTGTTAAATTGTATATCAATTAATTTCCCTGGAAGTAAATCGAGGAAAAACTTTTTTTGATCTTCAGTTGCTTTCTCTTCAACAGTGGTATTATTTTTATTCGCTTCCACAAACTCTTTCTCAATATTAACAGACGCTTAATTATCTTTTAATATAGTGTAAAAATCACTAGTATTAAAGAGGGCATTTAGAATTAGGTATTAATACTTTATGCTCGTTCTAGTAAGTATTTCAGCTATTCACGGGGTTTTATCTACAGAAATGTTGCTATTTTAGCAACACGTAAACATTAAGGTGATCAATAAAAACTTAGCGCTTTGCTATTGAAATCATACTTATACTACCATTTATCACGTTAAGGATTATTATTTACGAGCTTGAAATAAATATTTACCTTTCTCTCGATAAAATTTATCTACATAAAAGTAAGTCACTTGACTAAGTAAATGGTATAGCATAGTAACACCATCTATCTGTTTAAATTAGAGCAGCACAAAGGATTATGATGATCGTTAACATGTTCGATAAATTAATATTTGCTTGCGCTTTTATTATTGCATTGCAACTACCGCAGCTAAGTGATCATTACCAACAACATTTAGCGGGCTTGTATCATGCGACCAAGTGGCAAGTTGATGGCTATGCAGATACAGCAAAGCAATATAAATTTTCTAGCACACAAGCAATGATAAACCGTCATTTAGAAAACACGGAACCGAGTGTCAGAGCCGATGCAGAACAAAAAAAGCAAACCTTGATGCTATTCGCAGACTTAAATCAAGGTATGAAGCTATTTGAGCAAGGTACTTTAGTGCAAAAATTGCTGTATATATTCTCCCCTGATCGTTTCGAAAGATTACAAAATACACTTGATAACTTTAAGTTAGGGATCCCTTTAACCACCAGTGCATTATTGTTTGCGCTGATATTAGCTATCATATTAAATCAGCTCGTAATGTTGCCGTATACTTTATATGTTGCCCACAGAAAACGAAACGCAGCGAATGCTCAATGACGTAATTACTGTTGGTGCTTTTTAATCGGCTTTTTAACGATAAAGGCACCACGAATATCACCCTGTTTGAAATTTGTTGCTTGATCGCTAGGGTACAAAGCGGCTATTTTTTTAGCAACTTCAGGTGCAATGTGACTGCCATGACATGCTAAACACGCCTTTTGAGTGGGGATCGCTTTTATAAAATACCAGCCATCTGACCTTTGTGTTTGGTGTTCTATTTTTGCTATAGGCTCGCCATTGAGCTTACGTTGTTCAAAGTTTAATAAAACATTTCTTAACCATTCATCGGGTTGATTATCTGGGTTACGTGTTTTTAACGCACTGCGGCTAATTTGCCATGTACTGTTGCTGTGTTGTGAAGCGATAGCGGGTGCGGCTGTATTACATACACTTATTGCTGCTATAGGTCCATTTTGTTGCATTGTGCTAACCAGTATCTGTTTTAAATCAGTTGAAAATGCCTTAATAGTTTTGCGCGCATCGTCAACATTGTTAGCAAAAGCAGCGGATGAAATAAATAAACTGGAAAAAAGTAAAATAATGCGCATAATATGCCCCTTAATATTAGTAACTACTAATATATAGAGTGTCAGGTATTTTTCAACTAAATCGTACAGTGTTTCAGCACTTTTTTATTCGATGTACCGCGGCTAAAATCGATAAACGGTCCCAAGTGAGAATAATATGTATACTAAACAAGATGATAATAAAGTAATAAATCAACAAAACACCTATGATGCTGGTGGACTTATTGCTGATGACCCCTTGGCGGCAATTAAAGCTATTCGACTTGAGCAGTTGGCACAATGTCGGCTAAAAACACAAAAAGAAATGCAAACGGGGCATAAAAAAATAAACCATAAGCGATAATAATTTGCTAAATTAAATTTATGAATTTCAAACTTGGATAGTGCAATCAATTACATAACTATAAAACACCCTCATCAAGTTATTTCTTTTATTGCTTGGCTATGCGCTTTGGTTGTGATGTTGATAGGACTTTTTGCACCTAACAATAAAGAAATTTTATTGTTCTTAACAGTGAGCTCGCTGTGTTTGCTGATGTTTAATAGTGTGGCAATTTCTGCTTGGGTATTTCATCAGTTTAAAGATAAGCAGTTACGCTTTATAGCGGTTCTATGTAGCGCAGCTTTAATGATGTGCACAGTAGGGGATGTGATTAACTTTAACCTATCCCAGCACTATCATCGCTATGCAACGTTAATAAAGCATGACTACTTAATTGATTCAATTTTATTTTTTGCACCTGGCTATAGCCTTTTATTTTTAGCCTGTGTGTTGGCCTATAAAAGGCAGCAAGCTATATCGCAATTAAAAAGCATACTTTTTATGCTTGTTGTACTGGTGATAAGTGCTACGTCGCTCGCTACTATGTACCTTGATGGGGCTGGTATACCTATTTTAGCTATGACCGGCGTTTATAGTGTGGTGGTAACTGCCGTGGCGCTTATGGGCCTTATGTTGGTTATTGCTTATGGTGGGTTTCATGCGCCCAAACCAATAATGTGGGTGAGCTTAGGGCTTTTCCTTGCTGCATTGGCCGATGCCATTATTGGTGCTTTTTGGATTTATGGTAACCAAGGGCAAGGTTTTTATCCTCAGGTGCGCTATATAAATTGGTTTATCTATATTAGCTCCCAATGCTTAGTGATTCATTTGGCAAAAGTAGTCGCCTTAGCTAAATAACGTAAACAATAAAAAAGCCGCTAAATATTTAGCGGCTTTTTTAAACTAGCGCAGAGTTTACATTACTCGCATACCAGGCTCTGAACCATCGTCTGGGTTAAGAATGTATATTTCTTTACCGCCAGGGCCTGCGGCAAGTACCATACCTTCAGACATTCCAAAGCGCATTTTACGTGGTTTAAGGTTAGCAACCATCACGGTTAGCTTTCCTTCGATGTCTTCTGGTGCGTAGGCTGATTTAATGCCTGCAAATACTTGGCGTGTTTCGCCGCCTAAATCAAGAGTTAACTTAAGCAGTTTGTCAGCACCTTCTACGTGCTCTGCTTTAGCAATTTTAGCAACGCGTAAATCTACTTTTGCAAAGTCATCAAATTCAATCTCAGCTGCGATAGGCTCTTTTGCCAGTGGGCTATTAGGATCGATTTTGTCTTTTTCAGCGATTAAGCTTTCTTTTGATTCTTCAACCATTTTATTCACTTTGTCCATTTCAACACGTTGCATTAACGGCTTAAATTTATTGATAGGGTGGCTTATTAGTGCAGTTTGCACACCTTGCCATGTAAGCTCATCATTTAAAAAGGCTTCAACATTTGTTGCCATACCGGGTAGTACAGGCTTCAAGTAAGTGATCAGCACGCGAAATAGGTTAAGTCCTAACGAACATACTTGATGCGCTTCTTCTTGCTTAGACTCGTCTTTAATAAGCACCCAAGGCGCAGCATTATCAATAAATTGATTTGCTTTATCAGCAAGCGCCATAATTTCACGGATTGCGCGGCTGTATTCACGATTTTCGTAATGTTCAGTAATAGTGGCTGAGGCGTTTTGGAATTCAGCAAGCAGTTGTGGTTCCATAATTGTGTCGCTTAACTTACCGTCAAACTTTTTAGTAATAAAGCCAGCACAACGGCTCGCAATATTAACTACTTTACCCACTAAGTCTGAATTTACACGCTGTGCAAAATCTTCTAGGTTTAAGTCTAAATCGGTAATACCACTATTAAGTTTAGCTGCGTAGTAATAACGTAAAAATTCAGGATCTAGGTTATCTAAATAAGTACGCGCTTTAATAAACGTGCCTTTTGATTTAGACATTTTCGCGCCATTAACCGTAACAAATCCATGAGCAAATACGTTAGTAGGCTTTCTAAATTGAGCGCCCTCTAACATCGCAGGCCAAAACAGGCTGTGGAAATAGATAATGTCTTTACCAATAAAATGATAAAGCTCAGCGTCAGAGCCTTCTTGCCAAAACGCATCAAAGTCGATGCCTTGTTTGTCACATAAGTTCTTAAAGCTCGCCATATAACCAATAGGCGCATCTAGCCATACGTAAAAATATTTACCTGGTGCGTTTGGAATTTCAAAACCAAAATAAGGTGCATCACGGCTTATGTCCCACTGCTGCAAACCATCGGCAAACCACTCATCTAGCTTGTTCGCCATTTCTTGCTGGATTGTGCCTGAATGTAGCCATTCTTTAAGCATGCCTTTAAAGGCGGGTAAGTCAAAAAAGTAATGCTCAGAATCTTTTAAAATAGGCTCAGCACCCGACATGACAGAGCGTGGGTTGATTAGCTCTGTTGGGCTATAAGTTGCGCCACAGGCATCACAGCTATCACCATTTTGATCTTCTGATTTACAGGTAGGGCAGGTGCCAGTAACAAAGCGGTCTGGCAGAAAAATACCTTTTTCTGGATCGAATAACTGAGAAATAGTGTGCTTTTTAATATGACCGGCATCGTTAAGGCGGTTATAAATAAGCTCACTAAATTCTTTATTTTCTTGGCTGTGAGTGCTGTGGTAGTTATCAAATTTGATATTAAAATCAGCAAAATCGCGTTGACGTTCTATGCTAACGTTTTTAACCATTTCCTCTGGCGTGATCCCTTGCTTTTGCGCATTAAGCATAATAGGTGTGCCATGAGCATCATCGGCGCACACGTAGTATGCTTCGTGGCCTTGTAGTTTTTGAAAACGCGACCAAATATCAGTTTGAATATACTCTAATAAATGCCCCAAATGGGTAGGGCCATTGGCATAAGGTAATGCGCTAGTAATCAGGATCTTTCGCTGTGCCATAATCATTCCAAATTAAGCGTTCCTAGCTAGGAACAGATGAAAATTATTACATTATCGATAAGCGCGGTAGTAACAGAGTACACTGCTTATTGATATTTACTAATTGACTGGTGTTAATGCCCTGAATGTTACATAATTCCGTGGCACTTTTCATCAAAGAAACGCTATTTTATTGCTATGTTTGGACTGTCGAAACTATTCTCTGCTAAATCGGTGCAAAAACAACCGATTATTTCTGCTTTAGCGGCCTATCGCAGTGCCGCTTTTGCTGTGGGTATTGAGCAAGATTTTATTGCTGATATTACTCAAAACACCGATAAATCAATTATTGTTAAACTCACTCTTCCTTTTGCCGCGCAATCTGAAATGCCGCATGTTGCTAATTTTTTAGCTGAGCGACTTAAAATCGAGGTAAATGTAAGTGCGGTTGTGGCACTTAAAGAGCCTGCAAAATTTAAAGCCATAAAGCACATAATTTTAGTGGCCTCAGGCAAAGGTGGGGTAGGCAAATCTACTACGGCTGTAAATCTTGCCGGTTCGCTTAAAAACGAGGGCGCTAAAGTAGGCATTTTAGATGCCGACATTTATGGACCGTCTATTCCTATGTTGTTAGGTTTGGTAGGCAGTGAGCCTGTCACTAAAGACAACAAACAATTACAACCATTTGATGCCAGTGGTATTAAAGCGCAATCTATTGGCTTTTTAGTGCCTAGCGACGATGCAACTGTATGGCGCGGTCCTATGGCCTCAGGCGCGCTTAGTCAGCTATTAAATGAAACCGATTGGGGGGAGCTTGATTACTTAATCGTCGATATGCCCCCAGGCACTGGCGATATTCAATTAACCATGAGCCAAAAAGTACCTGCCAGTGGCACTGTAATTGTTACGACGCCACAAGACTTAGCGTTGGCAGATGCGCAAAAAGGCATTGCTATGTTTAATAAAGTAAACGTGCCAGTGCTTGGTTTAATTGAAAATATGAGCCATTACATTTGCGGGCATTGCGGTGAAGCTAATCATGTATTCGGTAAAGATGGCGCACAAAAGTTAGCCTTGAAGCATGGTGTTCCTGTGCTTTCACATATTCCGCTTGCGATTAATATCAGAGAATCCTCTGAACAAGGTAAATTGATTGCCAATGATGCAAATGCAGCTATAAGTGAAACATACAGTGCAGCCGCACGGCTCATCGCCAGTACGCTTTATTATCAACAACATCACAACGCGATTGAAGTTGTGATTACGGAAGATTAAAAATGAGACTTTCAGATACACATATAAAAGAATATTTAAACGACGGGCGCATTGTTATTGAGCCCGCCCCGACCAGTGAAATGATTTCTGGGGTGACTGCGGATCTTCGTTTGGGTAATAAGTTTAGAACTTTTCATGCCCATAATGCCGCTTTTGTTGACTTAAGTGGTCCAAAAGATCAGCTTAATAAAGCCTTAGAATCAATTATGAGCGACGAAATTGTACTAGATGAAGGCGAAGCATTCTTTTTACACCCCGGCGAGCTTGCATTAGCAATAACCTATGAAAAAGTAACCCTGCCTGCAGACATCGTTGGCTGGTTAGATGGGCGTTCGTCGCTGGCACGTTTAGGTTTAATGGTGCATGTAACCGCACACAGAATCGACCCTGGTTGGAGTGGTAATATTGTTTTAGAGTTTTATAACTCGGGTAAACTGCCACTTGCGCTTAGACCCATGATGAAGATTGGTGCAATGAGCTTTGAAACGCTCACCGGCCAATGTGAAAACCCGTATAACACCCGTGTTGATGCAAAATATAAAGATCAAAATAGCGCGGTGGCAAGTCGTATCAGTGATGATAAATAGTAATTCTGATTTTTAGAAACGATTACTATGTTTGTTGATGAAGCGCGTAACCTAATAATTGAAAATATTGGTTAAGTGCTTCATTGGCTTGTAGCGTTTGGCTAAGCTCAGGGTAAATTAAATTATTACTGCTTAATCCACTGACCAAAAAGCTATTTTTTATTGTTTGGTGCTGATTTATACAGGCTTCAAAACACCGAGCTGCAAGCTCCTCTGGCATACTCATGTATTGCTGCTTGTGTGCCTTATCAAACGCGATACAGCGTTGTACAAATTCATTCGCATCTTCCCCGTTTTGTTCTAAAAATACCTGCTTATAAAATTGATTAAGTGCATCATTAAGTGGATGGCTCAAATCGGGAGAGTTTGATAACCATAACTTAGAGGCGAAACCAAAGCGGGTTTTTGATTTAAATAAATGCTCACTAATATGATGATCAAATGCATGAAACCACTCATGGGCTAAAGCACCGCCGCCTGCGTTTTTTGCCAGTGCGAGAGTTTGATCGTAAGCATTATAGTGTGCTTGCACGCCTTTTTGCCCACCGTGACCAAAGGCAAAGTTAAGCTTACCGCGAAGGCCAATTGCTGTTGGCGGTAAATGTAAAATTTGCGCTAAATCAGCTAGCGCATCATAAATTAGATTGGCACTAATAAATCGCTCTTCTTTAGTCACCCATTTACCAACTACCATCGAACGAAAACCAAAAGTCGTTCTAATATCGCTAAAATCAACTTGGTCGTCAAAACGATAGTCAGGGCCTTGGCGTGAAAATCCACGCTTTAATCGAGAAGGGGTATTACGCATTGGTTATTTCATTTTTAATTACAGGTAACGTGCTTTTACGTGAGCGGGCATATGTTGGGTTTGTTTGGTAATTAATTCATCTAATAAATCATACAACGGCGCCGGATTGAGTGCTTCAATAAGCGATAAACTATGCGCTACGGCCTCTAGCGTTGACAAGCTATCTGCTCTTGGAGCTTTACGAATAGTATAACGGTTCGTGGGAATTTGGCGAAAGCTTACTGTTTTAAACTTTTGTAATAGTGGGGTTAATTGCAAAATTTTAAAGGCTTTATTCCATGTACCATCGAGCACTATTAAATGTGTAATGGGTCGCACGTTTTCACTGTTATTGGCTACATCTAACTCAATTGCGTCCTCGTTTGGATAGAGTAACACCGTCGAGCTGAGCGGCAGCTTTTGCAAGCAAACAAAATCTTGATTATTTTCGCCTATAATTATTTTGCATCGCGTTAAACTTAATGCCAATAACTGTGCCGTATTTTTACTAATTTTTGCTTCACTGGGGTGCTGTAACACAACAACCTGAGTTTGATTATCAACACAGGTGATTGCATTGCAAATACAGGTGCTTAGCGAAAAATTACATTGTTCACAAAGGGCACGTGCCATAAGCTAACCATTCGATTAATACATTTAACTTAATTATACATTTTTGCATTAATAAAGTTGGTTTTTTTTGTGCTTAGATATAGAGTAAGAGATGAAATATAAATTGCAGGAACGCATTATAGGGCATCAATATGACAGAAATCAGTATCGACGAATCCGCTTTAGAAAGTATGGAATCGCTATTAGGTGAACAATTTCCAGATACGCTGGAATTTTGTTGTGCGGAATTTGAGCGCTTAGGGAACGAAACTATTGCAGCGCTTGGCCAAGATAAAGAGGCTGCAATTCGCCATTCTCATAGCCTTAAGTCAAATGCGGCTCAATTTGGAGCGGCAAGTTTAGCCGAGGTAGCACGTTTAATTGAATATAATTTAAATAATGGGAATGACGAGCAGGCTGTTGATGCAGCAAATAATTTAATGGCGCAAGTTACTGGCTCGCAAGCAAAATTAAATGAGTGGCACGCTCAGCGATAAACCCGTTTAATGAAGAACAGAATAAAGTGTTAACGTGAATTTTTTTCAGTTTTAAGCGCTTAATTTCCCCTAGTAATTCACGGCTTTACTGAGTTAGTCTTAAGGCTAACTTGCTCTTTAGAGGTAACAATGTCAGAAATAAAAAAGAGTCATAAATTAGACGGCGTCTGTTATGACATCCGTGGCCCCGTTTTAGTACAAGCTAAAAAAATGGAAGATGAGGGCCAAAAAGTACTTAAGCTTAATATTGGTAACCCCGCGGCGTTTGGTTTTGATATGCCAGAAGATATGCACCGCGACATTATTCGTAATTTATATTCTGCTCAAGGCTATTGTGATTCTAAAGGGCTTTACTCTGCGCGTGTTGCTATTTATCAGCATTACCAACAGCGAGGTTTACACAACTTAGACGTTGATAATATTTACATTGGCAACGGTGTGAGTGAACTTATTCAAATGGTTACTCAAGCGTTGTTAAATAATGACGATGAAGTATTAATTCCTGCACCCGATTATCCGCTTTGGACTGCGTCGGTAAAGTTAGCAGGCGGTAACCCTGTTCACTATTTATGTGATGAAGAGCAAGATTGGTTTCCTGATATTGATGATATTAAAAGCAAAATCACCTCAAAAACTAAAGCATTGGTGTTAATAAACCCTAATAATCCAACAGGGGCTGTGTACAGTGATGCCTTGCTTCAAGAATTGATCAACATTGCCCGAGAGCACAAGCTTTTACTGTTAAGTGACGAAATATACGAGAAAATTCTGTACGATGGCATTACCCATACTTCTATTGGTGCATTGTGCGACGATATTCCCATTATTACGTTTAACGGTTTAGCTAAGACATATCGCGCCGCTGGTCTTAGAATGGGTTGGATGGTGCTAAGCGGGCGCACTGCCTTAATGACAGATTTAATTAAAGGCCTCGATATTCTTGCCTCAATGCGTTTATGCGCAAACGTCCCTGCTCAATATGCCATTCAGCAAGCATTGGGTGGGGTACAATCCATTGATAGCTTAATTGACCCCGGAGGCCGCTTATACGAGCAACGAGATATTGCTTGGCGTGGATTAAATGCAATTGAGGGGATAAGCTGTAAAAAGCCAAAAGGGGCGCTGTATGCATTTCCCAAAGTTGATACAAAATTGTTTAATATTAAAAATGATGAACAAATGATGTTTGACTTGTTAAAGGCAGAAAAAATATTATTAGTACATGGGCGCGCTTTTAACTGGCCAGATCCCGATCATTTTAGATTGGTGTTTTTACCTAATAAAGATGATTTAAGCAGTGCGATGATGAAAATGCAGCGGTTCTTCAAAGATTACCGACAAGAATAAAGTAAAAAACGAGCCAAATGGCTCGTTTTTTGGTTAATGCACTAAAGTAAATGGCCGTGTTTCAAAGCATGTGATGGGGCATTCCATTCTCTGTCTTGGAATGCCAGCTTCCATAAAAACGTGCCCTTGCACAGTAAAGCCGTTATTTTTGAATCGTTCTACTTCATTTAAAATACAGTTAATACTGACAGCCTCAATACCTTGCTCTGCGGCAAGCTTTACAATGAAATTAAGTAGAGATTTATAAACGTTGCGATTGCGGTGCTGGGGTAGTACGGCAATTCTTCCTATTAAACCATCATTACATAATCGACCTGTGGCAACAGGTGAGTGCATATTATCGGTAACCAGAATATGTTGAGCGAGCGCATCTAAGCTATCAAATTCAATATTCTTTGGAATATGTAATTCGTAAACAAAAACACGCTCTCTTATTTGTTGAAGTTGATCTTTTTCACTTTGCCAATCAACTTTGTCAACAGTATAAACCATAGCCTCCTCCTAGCTAAACCAAATACCCTCATTAACCAGTGTAGTAAAGGTTTCGATAAAATCTAGGCTAGGTGTGGTTGAATTCAGCAAGCTGCTATCAAATTCAATAAAATCAGTTAGCTGTTTTACAGCCTCTAAATCAGATAGCGGTAAAGGGTAGTTTTCGCCATTAACACTTAAAAGCAGCTCATCACCGATGCATTGGTAAATTGCACGCGTGCCACCAAGACGCTCAAATATCACATCATTTTCAAGTTGTTGCATAATTTCAGCTGTACTAAACGGGTTTTCTTCAGGGGCTAAATCCATATCATGCTTAGGTTGACTTAATGTGTTTCCCAACCAATTTTTAAATAAGCTGTCGTTTTCTATTAAAGCCTGCATTAACGTTTTTACTTTATCAACTTCGCTTTGCGTAAGCTCACCTTTTGAATCACGTAGCGCGAGGGTATGATCCGTGTAACGTTTTTGACCGCTTTCTGTGTCAATAATATGATCTGCAAAGCTAGACAGTAAATCTTGTTGATTAGGGGCTCTAAATCCGACCGAGTAGTTTAAAGCATTTTCAATGGCATAGCCTTCATGTGGACAACCTGGTGGTATGTACAAAATGTCACCTGGCTCTAAAACGCAATCAATCACTGCAGTGAAAGCTTCAACTTGTAGCAAGCTTTTATTTTGAGCAAACTGCTTTAATGAGGCATCAGGTAAGCCTACTCGCCAATGGCGTTTGCCTTCTCCTTGAATAATAAATACATCATATTGATCCAAGTGTGGTCCAACACCACCGCCAGGGGTTGAGTAGCTGATCATTAAATCATCTATACGCCAGTTAGGAATAAAACGAAATGGCTCAAGCAATTGTGCGGCTTCTGGGTGCCAATGATCGACTGCTTGCACTAATAAAGTAGCGTGCTCATCGGTGAGTATTTCAAAATCTTCAAACGGCCCTTGATGGGACTGCCATTGCTGGTTATGGTTGGTTATAATACGCGACTCTATGCTGTCTTCCATGGCGAGGCCTGCCAGTTCATTGGCATCAAGAGGGTCTTTAAAGTCACTAAAACCTCCTTTGATTAACAGTGGCTTTTTTTGCCAATATTGATTTAAAAACGCTTGCTCAGATAATTCATTTATTTTTAATTGATACATAGAATGCCTATAACGTTAAGACCTAAATCAAAAAAGCGAAAGGCAGGTACCTTTCGCTTTTTATTAGTAGATTTGAGTAATTAAACTAAATCATCAATAAACTCAACAGCGCGACCAATGTAGTTGGCTGGGGTTAGCTTTTTCATTTCTGCTTTTGCAGCGTCTGGTAAATCTAAACCATCAATGAAATCAGCCATAATTTCTTGATTTACACGTTTACCACGCGTTAAATCTTTTAGCTTTTCATATGGCTTTTCAATGCCGTATTTACGCATTACTGTTTGGATTGGCTCTGCTAGTAGCTCCCAGTTTTGGTCAAGCTCATCGGCTAAACGTTGTTCGTTAACTTCTAGCTTGCTTACACCTTTAAGTGTAGATTGGTATGCAATAACAGCATAACCCATACCTACACCTAAATTACGTAATACGGTTGAGTCAGTTAAATCACGTTGCCAACGAGAAACAGGCAGCTTTTGCGCTAAGTGACCTAATATGGCATTAGCTAAACCTAAGTTACCTTCTGAGTTTTCAAAATCAATAGGGTTTACTTTATGTGGCATAGTTGATGAGCCAATTTCACCAGCAATGGTTTTTTGCTTGAAGTGATTAAGCGCAATGTATCCCCACATATCGCGGTCAAAATCGAGCAATATAGTATTAAAACGCGCAATAGCATCAAATAGTTCTGCAATGTAGTCATGCGGTTCAATTTGTGTGGTAAACGGGTTAAGTGTTAAACCTAGGCTAGCTACAAATTTACCTGCGTGAGTATGCCAGTCGTAATCAGGGTAAGCACTTAGGTGAGCATTGTAGTTACCTACAGCACCATTTACTTTGCCTAACATTTCTACTTGGGCAATTTGATCACGTTGACGCTTTAAACGCATGTATACGTTTGCAAACTCTTTACCCATAGTTGATGGGGTTGCAGGTTGCCCATGCGTACGAGTCATCATTGGAATGGCTTTGTATTCAACAGCTTTTTCTTTAATTGCGCTTAATAGCTCATCGCAATAAGGTAAAATAACATTGTTACGTGCTTCACTTAACATTAAACCGTGAGATAGATTATTAATATCTTCAGATGTACATGCAAAGTGAATAAATTCATTAATGGCATGTAATTCAGCGTTATCAGCTACTTTTTCTTTTAGTAGGTACTCTACGGCTTTTACATCATGGTTAGTGGTGCGTTCAATGTCTTTAACACGCTGTGCATCGGCTTCACAGAAGTTATCGACGATAGCATTTAATAGTCCGTTTGCTTGCTCGCTTAAAGCTGGGACTTCTTTTATATCGCTTGCTGCAGCTAACGCTTGCAACCAACGCACTTCAACGGTTACGCGGTATTTGATTAATCCAAATTCGCTAAAAATACTGCGTAGTTCAGTGGTTTTGCTGCCGTAGCGACCATCAACCGGAGAGATAGCCGTTAACGCTGAAAGCTCCATAATAACTCCTAAATTTTAGTTTGAACGATAATTAAATTTTTGTTTTAGCAATGGCGAGAATTTTTCTTTTTGCAAAAAAGAAATGACGACGTTTGCCGCCCATTTGACGCCATAATACTGCACTACGAATGCCGGCTAAAAGTAACGCACGGATTTTGTTTTGAGTGAGCTGCTGTTTTAATAACTCGGGTTTACCATAAACCTGGATTCGGTGCCCAAGGGGGCTTAGCACCGACGAGTATATATCTGCTAAACCGGCAACAACACTGTCATCGGTAATAGCAAAATGATCTAAACGACGATGAATATCATCAATACGTTTACCTAATTCATTGAGGCTCTTACTATTGGCACTAAGGGCTCGCTCTAACTGCATTAAGCCACCCACGTATTTAACTATTTCAACATCTTTTTGAGCACCGGCACTCAGTTGTGCCATTAATGTTTTATAGCCATCACGCAAATTTTGTGTGCCTTGGTATACATCCTCAGGAGAGGCGGGTGAGGTTTGCACAATACTTGATAACAACGTTGATAAGTCATGTTCATCACAACGACCGTATTGAGCAACCTTTTGTACTTGTTTTGCTACTTGGCACATGGCAGCAAGTGCCATGACTTGATGTTGATTCATTACTTAATCACCGAATCAATAATACCACCGCCTAAACAGACTTCATCAGCGTAAAATACGGCGGATTGTCCTGGGGTAACGGCTTTTTGCGGCTCATCAAACAATACGCGTGCCATACCATCTTCTCCAACGAGTAATGTACAGCTTAAGTCTTCTTGACGGTAGCGAGTTTTAACGGTGCAGCGAGTTGTACCTTGCGGGCCAACACGATCTACCCAGTGTAATTGGTTTGCATTAAGGCCGTTACTGTACAAGCGAGGGTGATCTTTACCTTGACCAACAACAAGAACATTTCGTTCTATATCTTTATCTACCACGTACCATGGTTCGCCCGAGCCTTCTTTCATGCCACCAATTAATAAACCTTTACGCTGGCCAAGGGTATGATACATCAAGCCTTCATGCTCACCTACATTGTTACCATCGGTGTCTTCAATTACTCCAGGTTGTGCAGGCAAAAACTTTTGCAGAAAATCTTTGAATTTACGCTCGCCAATGAAACAAATGCCGGTGCTGTCTTTTTTATCATGGGTAATTAAATCCTGTTCTTCAGCAATGCGGCGTACTTCTGGTTTGGCAATATCTCCGACAGGAAATAGTGTTTGCGCAATATGCTCATGGCTTAGTGTATACAAAAAGTAGCTTTGATCTTTGTTATCGTCTAGGCCTCGGCACATTACGTATTTGTCATCGCGTAGCTCTCGGCGCACATAGTGACCAGTTGCAATAAAATCAGCACCAAGTGCTTGCGCAGCAAACTCTAAAAACGCTTTAAATTTTATTTCTTTATTACACATTATATCTGGGTTGGGTGTACGACCCGCTTTGTATTCTGCTAAAAAGTATTCAAATACATTATCCCAGTATTCAGCAGCAAAATTAACGGTATGAAGTTCAATGCCTAACTTGTCACATACAGCTTGTGCATCTTTTAAATCTTCAGCAGCAGCGCAATATTCATCATTGTCATCTTCTTCCCAGTTCTTCATAAACAAGCCTTCTACTTGGTAGCCTTGCTGTTTTAGTAAATATGCAGATACAGAAGAATCAACCCCGCCGGACATACCAACGATGACTTTAATGTGACTATTTTCGCTCATGAATAATTTCGCTTATACAGATTACTGTTAACTTGGAAAGGCCGCGATTATAGCATGTATTTTGTTGGTGCTTAAAGAGAGGATGGGGGATTGAATAGATTTTGTTGTAACTTTTTCCATCCAATGGTTAGTAAGGCGTAGTTTGGTGTGTAATTTACTCATTTTTAGGCTAATGAAAAGGGATGAATTATATTGATGGCTTCATACTTTGTAAGTTGCTTTTGTCGTATTTAATTACGTAGCGCTATTCTTCATTAACAAAACTTTACATTTGAGATTACCTACCATATCTTAATTAGTATCTAAACACGTAAATACTTAAATAACCTAAAATATAATCAATGGAATGAATATATGAATTACGCCTCGCAATCACATTTGGTTAAGTCGTTTGTGCTGGATGCGTCCGAAAAAACGGTGTCAAATCTTACTTTTGAAGACGATTATTCACTACAGCAATTCAAAGAATCAGCTTATAAGTTATTTTATGACATTATAACTGTGCCAGCTCCCTATCTTTATCAAGAGCCTAATCCGATTGTTGAGCTGTTTAGGCTTATAGAATCCTCTTTAGGCTCTTTAAAATCATCACAAAAGGCAATTTTAAGCCAGTTAGAGAAATGGTGGGTAGAGTGGCATTTTGTCGCTTCAATGAATGTATCGCTTGAACGTGAAAACAAAGAACAAGACTATAATGTTATAAGCACTACCCAACACCCTATGCGCAAGCATGAGTTGAGTCATTATGCGCGGTTATTCACGATTCTACCCTTACCGGTATGTGATGTTTGTATGGTAACTGGTGATATTTTAAAAGTGAACCAACGTTTTATTGATGTATTTGGTTACACGTTACAAGACGTACCTAATCTTAATGTTTGGTGGAAATTAGCCTACCCTGAAAAAGATTACAGAACATTTGCACAAACGTTATGGCAGGAGTCACTTGAGCAAGCCAATCAAAATAATGATGATATTCCAGCTAATGATTACAGGATTTCTTGTAAAGATGGCAGTGAAATTGTGATGCAAGTTTCTGGTATCAGTGTTGAAGGAGAATTTATTGCTATATTCAACGATGCTACTGAGCGTTTAAAAACTCAAGAAATACTCAGTGATATGGCGTTTTTAGACTCACTCACTAAAATAGCCAACAGGCGGCGCTTTGATGAAAAACTAACGTCTGAATTTAACAAGTTATCGAACAAGCATCGTGAGCTTTCGATGATCATTATTGATATCGATAATTTTAAAAAGTATAACGACCGATATGGTCATCTCGAAGGAGACAAATGCTTATTTCAAGTTGCGCAAAAATTAGCTGAAACCGTCTGCAGGCCAGAAGATTTTGTAGCGCGATTCGGAGGAGAAGAGTTTGTCGTGCTGTTACCTCAAACAGGTAAGCAAGGGGCATTATTTATTGCCGAACAAATACAAAAATCGATTGAAAAAATGGCCATTCCCCACAAAGACAGCTTTACAGGTATATTGTCTGTCAGTATGGGAATAAACACCATAGAGCATGAACACGATAGCGATCATGCGCAATTTTTTAAACAAGCAGATAACGCACTTTATTACGCGAAGAAACAAGGAAGAAATTGTATTGCTTTAGCTACAGACCCTAACGCAACTTGATGGTTAATTATCAATATCTTTGAATTCTCCGCTATTTATTCCCTCTAGCGTGTATTTACCGATACTGTAGCGAATTAAACGCAAAGTAGGATGGCCAACATGGGCTGTCATACGTCTAACTTGACGGTTTCTGCCTTCGTTAATTGTAATACTTAGCCATGATGTAGGTATTGATTTACGCTCTCGCACTGGAGGAGTCCTTGCCCAAAGCGCTGGTTCATCCATTAAAGTTACTTCAGCGGGCAAGGTGATGCCATCTTTGAGTTCGACACCTTTATTTAAAGCATCGATAGACGCTTGTGTTGGGATCCCTTCAACCTGAACCCAATAGGTTTTGTTGGTTTTTTTACCAGGCGCTGTGAGCGTATTTTGTAACTTCCCGCAGTTTGTTAATAACAACAACCCTTCGCTGTCCCTGTCTAAACGACCTGCTGCGTAAACATCTTTTATAGGAATAAAATCAGCCAATGTTTGCCTATTTTGATCGTCAGTGAACTGGCAAAGAACATCATAAGGTTTATTAAATAAAATGACTTTTTTATCGCTCTGCGCTATTGCCGGCTTTATTGGTCTTTTTACTGTCCTTTTATTGATACCACTTCGAGAGTAAGTACGGCCTGTATTGCGCTTACCCTTTGAGGAGGGCGAATGTTCAGTTTTATGCTTCATTAAATACACCGTGCAGGTTTAGGTAAACCCGCAATTTTAGTTGCTTGTTTGGCTGGCCCTTTAGGAAAAAGTTTGTATAAGTACATGCTGTTCCCTTTATCCTCACCGAGTGCTTTAGCCATGGCTTTGACTAACATTCTAATGGCTGGACTAGTGTTATATTCAAGATAAAACTCTCGCACAAAGTTAACAACTTCCCAATGCTGCTCAGTTAATGTGATGTTTTCTTGCTCTGCAATAACATTGGCTAACTCTTTTGACCAAACAGTATGATCTAGCAAATAACCTTGTTTATCAGTGTCTATTGTTTGATTATTAAATTCCAACATGGTTCACCAAGTAATTGATTGTTTTGCAGTTAAACTGAGGGTAACGAACTCATCATAGCTAATTGCTTTGTCGTTCATATTTAATGATATGTCTCGAGCTTCTGCATCATCTTTTAAAATATAAAGTGAGTCAGCAAATTGTCTATATTGCCCTTTTGCAAAGCAAGCGTCACCCACGAGTAAAACACTGTCTGTGAGCATAATTAGATTGTCTAAGCTGTGTGTACTGTAGTAATTCAGTGGTTTTGAAAAAATATGTAAAGTATTCATAGGGTCACCACATGCTGCTGATTGTGAATTAACTGTTTTTGGGCATTAAAGTTTACTATGTTTGCCTCAATGAGTAGTTCACTTTTACTTAAACCATAATCAATCAGTGACTTTTCACAAACGTAAATATTTTCAACATCATAGATTTCCAACATTTTAATGTTTTTAAAAAAATCTTTGATACCTAAACTATTTGGCTTTTGGTTTTTTTTAAGCGCTAACACAGCTGGGCCGCTAAACAACCAGCTAATATTTTGATCTACGGCAGCAAAAATAAGGGTCATATCAAGTGCATCGCGGATATGCATGTCATCAAATGGGCTTGACTGACTAATTACGAGTACATTAATCATTTAAATTGTATCCATTTATCTGCTTCACTGGCCAGCATGGCAAATTCAGCTAAGCCTGCAACAGCAAATGCGCCGGTATTTTTTATATCTAAGCCTCGCTTTTCAGCCGCAGTAACGCATAACATTAGATTTATATTTTTTTCAGCCAGTTGCTGCCAAAGCGAGGGAGTACTTAACTCATCTGAGGCTAACTCAAAATGAGTTGAAGCATGATAAATAGCATCTTGGTATAAAAATAACGCATCAACGCTATGTCCCTGCGCTAGGCAGGCATGAGCAAACTTAACAATACGTTGAGTGGTATCGTGATCTGATGGTGGAGTATGTAAAGAAAGTACAAAGCGTGCCAAAACTATTCCAATAAAAAAGCCCCAATAAAGGGGCTATATTAACAGAACTATTTAATTAGTCATTATTTGCGCCAAGTAAGGCAAGTAATGAAGTAAATAGGTTATATACGCTAAGGTATAAAGATACAGTTGCACGGATATAATTTGTTTCGCCGCCGTTAATGATTCTGCTCGTATCGAACAAAATTAGGCCAGACATGATTAATACAACTGCTGCGTTTAGAACCATAAACATTAACGAGCTACCTAAGAAAATATTTACAATAGTTGCCACGATAACCACAATTAAGCCGACAGTTAAAAAGCCACCCATGAATGAGAAGTCTTTTTTAGTGTTAAGCGCATAAGCAGATAAACCAAAGAAGATTAACGCCGTAGAACCTAGCGCTTGCATAATTAGCATAGGGCCATTAGGTAATTGTGCGTAGTGATTTAGTAGAGGGCCTAAGCCGGCTCCCATTAATCCTGTAAACGCAAACACCCAAAATACACCAGATGCTGTATCTGCTTTTTTATTAACAACAAAAAGTAGACCAAATGAAACTAGTGTGAATACAAGTCCCATAAAGTAAGGTAATTGCAGTGCCATTGAAATACCGGCAGTGACTGCACTAAATGCAAGTGTCATTGCAAGTAAGAAATAAGTGTTTTTAAGCACTTTGTTTGTTTCAATGGTCGACATTACCGGCTTTGCAGTATTGTACGATTGATTAAACGCCATTGTAGAGCTCCTGTAAGTGAAACTAAGTAGTTCCTGTAATTTAACTAAAATTAGATTACCAACTCTTATATGTTTGGGCAAACCTTTGTAGATCAATAGACAACTAAATTTAAATAAAAGTTCATTTGCCGGTTAGGATTTGCTCTCATTGCTTTATGTTTAAACAAATTAGTTGTTTTTTAATCACTTGAACAAAAAAATGAAAAAAAAGCTTCACAAAGCCCAAGGGTTTCCCTATTATTCAGGCCGTGCGGAGAGATGGCAGAGTGGTCGAATGCACCGGTCTTGAAAACCGGCAGGGGTTTATAGCCCCTCTAGGGTTCAAATCCCTATCTCTCCACCACCTTATTAAAATAATTATGAGTACACTCTTACTTGTAGTTTATGCACTTTCGGAGAGATGGCAGAGTGGTCGAATGCACCGGTCTTGAAAACCGGCAGGGGTTTATAGCCCCTCTAGGGTTCAAATCCCTATCTCTCCACCATTATCAGATAAGCCCGCTATTTGCGGGCTTTTTTGTGCCTCATATTCGCTATATCTTTTTCAAAACCAAGCATATTCAGTTAAAAAATACGACCATAGTCTCTATTTATAAGCTTTGGCTCTTAGTGCATGCTTAGAAATTAAAGATTTATGTTTTTGTTAAGGATCTTACAATGAAACATCAACTCGCAAAAAGTGTCGCACTTTCATTATTATCTCCCGTTATTATTGGTAGTATGTTGGGGATTTACTACGCATTGACTATGCGCGGTGACGCGGTTTCTATTTTTTTAGGACTATTAATGACCGCTATTGCTAACGCGCACATAGTGGGTTTAACTATGGCCGCGTTTGTAGTGCCGGGTTATTTACTTATGTTTAAGTATTCTAAGGTAAATTATTCTGGAGTATTAACACTGGGCTTGCTGGGTGGCGCTATTTTTAGTTATCTTTTGAGCGCCACTACAGGCGAGATCTTTTTAATCAATAGTGTGATGTCAGGGTTTGCCGCTGGACTGTTTTTATTCGGCCTGCGTAAATCGGCACAAAGTTAATTGCGGAATATTTAATCAAGTGTGTCGTAAAATCATGTAATTTCCTTTTTTTTACCCGCAAAAGGTTTCAATTTTTAGTGACAAAGAGTACCTTTAGCTACTGTATGTTTAATAAGAAGTAGTTTGGTATGCAAAAGCACGATTTTTACCAGTCATTAGTTAAGCAAACTGAATCGTTGATAGGCGGTGAATCAAACATAATTGCCAATATGGCAAATATAAGCGCGCTGTTATTTACCTCTTTAGAAGATGTGAATTGGGCGGGCTTTTATTTTATGGATTCACCATCAGAATTGGTACTTGGTCCATTTCAAGGCAATCCAGCTTGTATTCGTATTCCAGTAGGAAAAGGGGTATGTGGCACTGCTGCGGCGACCGAGCAAACCCAATTAATTTCAGATGTGCATGCTTTTGACGGTCATATAGCCTGTGATGCAGCATCAAATTCTGAGATAGTTGTACCTATCATGAAAAATGGATCTGTATTTGCGGTACTAGACATAGATAGCCCAAGTATTGGTCGATTTGATACTGATGACCAAGCAGGGCTTGAAGCACTTGTAAAATGCTTAGAGGCTAGCCTGTAATGAAAGACTTGCTAAATGTTCAAGACTACCTTTTTGCCGTTCAAGATGTTGGTGATTGGGAAGGGGATGAAGAACATGTAGCGGAAACGCTCAATGATTTGATTCACATGGCATGGGATCGTCTACCTGATGATTTAGACTGTGATTCAATTGATGAAATTATAAATGGTATTTGGGAACATTTACGTGGTGATATGGCTGTGATTGAAGCTGACTTTGAAGAGTTAGCCGATTGGTGTATCCACTATGTTGATTCTGCCCTTGATGAAAAGATGTGATTAAATAGGTTCTAAAATGGAAACCACAAACAAGCTAAAAGATATTAATGAAGTATTGGAGTTCTTATATCAAGAATTTCCACAATGTTTTAAACAAAAAGAGGGCATTCAGCCGCTTAAAGTAGGTATTTTTAAAGATATCGCTGAGCGTATTGAAGGCTCTGAAAAAGTCAGTAAGACACAAGTTCGTCAAGCACTTAGAAAATACACATCTAACTGGCGCTACCTTGAAGCGGTTACTAAATCTGAATTTAGAATCGATCTTGACGGAAATCAAGGCGAAAAAGTTGAGCAAGAGCATATTGACCACGCACAAAAAGCGTTGGAAGAAAGCCGTGCTAAAATGGCAAAGCGTAAAAAGCAGCAACGCCCTCGTCAAGATTCAGAAGCAAAATCTTTCAAAAAGAAACCAGCTAACGCGGCTAAAAATTCATCGGCTGCAGCAAAGCCTGCAAAAGCCGCTGCGCCTAAGCGTTCAGGAAAAGTTGAACCTTTACCAGCAGGCGAGGTCAAGGTTAATAACAAGGTTAAAGTTAAACTTGGCCAAGCACTTGTTAATGCAGTAATCACTGAAGTAAACAAAGACGATGTTCACGTTGAATTAGTGACCGGTATGCAAGTAAAAACCAAAGCCGACAGCTTATACATCATTTAAGTTGCGAAAAAAATTAAGGAGTTGTGTATGAGTAAAAAGTTTACGCTCATTCCGTTAGTTGCTGCGCTGTTTTCAGGTTCATTATTGGCTGCAGTAGAGCCGGTAACATTAGAAGACTTACCTTTGCTCAAGCAAGAAAGTCAGCACGGTACAGCCAGTAAACGAGTGGCTAATCTATTTACTCGTTCGCATTACACACCTGTTCGATTTAACGATGAGCTTTCAAGTAAAGTGTTTGATCGTTACATCGAATCCCTTGATTTTAATAAAAGCGTGTTTTTGAAAAGCGATATTGACTCTTTTGAGCAATATCGTGAGAGTTTCGATAACGCGCTTATTAGCGGCAAGTTAGGCTTTACATTTGATATTTTCAACTTAAGCCTTAAACGTCGTTTTGAACGTTACGAATTTTCGCTTTCATTACTTGAAAATGAAATGACGTTCGACACTGAAGATGAATATTTTTATGACCGTGAAGATGCACCATGGGCGACCACGCAAGCTGAATTAGATGAAATTTGGCGCGAGCGAGTAAAATATGATGCATTACGGTTAAAAATGACAGGTAAAGATTGGCCTGGCATAAAAGACGTTTTAACCAAGCGTTATAAAAATGCAGAGAAGCGTCTTGTACAATCAAAATCTGAAGATGCATTTCAAATTGTAATGAATTCACTTGCACGTAGTATTGAAGCACATACTTCATACTTATCTCCACGTCGTGCAGAGCAGTTCAAAATGGATATGGATCTTGAGCTTGAAGGGATTGGCGCAGTATTAACGCCTGATGAAGACTACACGGTAATTCGTAGTTTAGTGCCAGGAGGCCCGGCAGACAAATCTGAGCAAATTAAAGCCGATGACCGCATTATTGGTGTGGCTCAAGATGGCGAAGAGTTTGTTGATGTAATTGGCTGGCGTTTAGATGATGTGGTTGATTTAATAAAAGGTCCTAAGGGTACTAAAGTGCGTTTGCAATACCTGAAGGGTGCAGATGCTCACGGTACGCCAAAAGTGGTTGAAATTACCCGTGATAAAATTCGTCTAGAAGACAGAGCTGCCAAATCAGAAGTATTTGAAGCCAGTTATTCTGATTTATCCAGCAAAATTGGTGTAATAGAAATCCCTGGTTTTTACAATAACTTATCTAAAGATGTAAAAGTTGAGTTGGCTAAACTCAAAGAACAAAACGTAGACGGAATTATTATTGATTTACGTCAAAATGGCGGCGGTTCATTATATGAAGCTACGCAGTTATCAGGTTTGTTTTTTGATCAAGGTCCAGTAGTACAAATTCATACTTTAAACAACCGTATTGAAGAACAAAAAGACCGTGACGGCATTACTTATTATGATGGCCCACTCACAGTGCTTGTTGATAGATACAGCGCATCCGCGTCTGAAATTTTTGCCGCAGCTATGCAAGATTATGGCCGTGCCGTTATCATTGGTGAGCAAACCTTTGGTAAAGGGACCGTGCAGCAGCATAAAGGTTTAGCGCGTGCTTATGACTTATACGATAATCCATTAGGTAGTGTGCAATATACAATTGCAAAGTTTTACCGCATTAATGGTGGTAGTACACAGCATAAAGGGGTGATCCCAGATATTACGTTCCCATCGGCTATTGACCCTGCTGAGTGGGGGGAAAGTAAGCAAGATAATGCACTACCATGGGATAGCATAGTACAAGCGAAGTATAAGCAAATAGGGCGTTTAAATCCTGTTATAAATGTGCTTGAAAAACAGCACAATGAGCGAATTAAAACTGAACCTGAATTTAATTATGTGTTTGAGGATATCGCTCGTTACAACGAAGAAAAAGATCGTAAAACAATTTCTTTAGTCGAGAAAAAGCGCATTAAAGAAAAAGAAGAAAATGAAGCGCGAGCACTAGCACGCACTAACGAGCGTTTAAAACGTTTAGGCAAACAACCTGTTGAAAACTTGGATGATGTGCCTGAGGTAATTGAAGAGCTTGACCCATTTCTTGAAGAAGCAGCTCTTATTACGCAAGATTATATCAAATATGGCCGCGTAGCTAAGCGCTAAATTCAGCTTCACTTTGTAAAAAAAAGGCGCCTAGGCGCCTTTTTTACTATCGATAATTTGCTAAATTGTTATAATCGCGGATTACCAAAAGTTGAGCTAGATCAATAGTGCTCAATAAATGCGCGTACGTGCTAATAAAAATAATCAACATGCATCGAATGTGTGTAGGAGTCTATATTTTGAAGCCAATTGAAGAAAAACCACTAAAAAGTGCCTCGTTTTTTGATGCACTCATTCCAATTGCTGTATTAATTTGTTTATTAGGTGCCGCTGTGTACTTATTTGGTGATGACTCATCGTCAGGTCCCAATCAAATTGCCTTGTTGTTTGCAACATTCGCTGCGGCGTTAATTGGTTTAAAAAATGGCTACACATGGAAGAAATTAGAAGATGCAATGATTGAGGGGATCACCTTATCGCTTAGTGCGATTTTAATCTTACTCATGGTAGGGGCATTAATCGGAACTTGGCTATTATCAGGAACCGTTCCGACATTAATTTATTACGGTCTACAAATCATCAATCCTAGTTGGTTTTATGCCGCGAGTTGTTTAATTTGTGGCATTGTAGCAATGAGTATTGGTAGTTCATGGACTACAGCAGCGACTATAGGTGTTGCGTTACTCGGTGTCGCTTCAGGACTGGGTTTAGAGCCGACAGTTACCGCGGGTGCTGTAATATCAGGCGCATATTTTGGCGATAAGCTTAGTCCATTATCTGAAACAACCAATTTAGCTCCAGCCGTTGCTGGTGCAGATTTGTTTGAACATATTCATCATATGCTTTGGACTACAGTACCTAGCTTTGTAATTGCATTAATCATCTTTGTTTTCATGGGCTTTAACGCGACAGCAGCGGGAGAGGCTGGTCAAATAGAGCAAATAACTGCAATTCTTCAGCAAAACTTTAACATTGGCTTAGAAATGTTGGTGCCGTTAATTGTATTACTCGTACTTGCTATTCGAAAAATGCCAGCGTTTCCTGCCATTTCTATTGGTGCTGTCATTGGCGCGGTGTGGGCTATGCTATTTCAATCGGACTTAATTGCTAGCCAAATTGACATGACTCAGGGTGAGTTTGTCGGTTACTTTAAACTGGTTTGGACCACCTTTTTTGATGGCTTCACGATTAACACGGGCGATGCGAAAATGGACTCGTTACTGAGCGGCGGCGGTATGTCTGGCATGCTAACAACCACATGGTTGATCATGACAGCACTGATGTTTGGTGCGATTATGGAAAAAACGGGTCTACTTGATATATTTGTTAAAAGTATTCTAAAAATAGCAAAAAGCACTGGCTCTCTTATCGCCTCCACTATTGCAACGTGTATTGGTACCAATGTTATTGCTGCCGATCAGTATATTGCCATTGTGGTACCTGGGCGGATGTTTAAAGAAGAATACAAAAAGCGTGGCTTAAAGCCTGTTAACTTATCACGTACTCTAGAAGATGGCGGTACAATTACTAGCCCACTGATACCGTGGAATACGTGTGGTGCGTATATGCAAAGTGTTTTATTAATCAATCCGTTTGACTATGCGCTTTATGCTTTCTTTAACCTTATAAATCCTTTCTTAGCCGTGATTTACGCTTACTTAGGAATTAAGATACTACGTATTAAACCTAAACAAACGGCTTAATTTAAGTAGCTCCTTTTATCACTAAAAGGGGCTATTTTTTTGGAGTGAACATGACTGAACTACAAAGACCTCAAGCAGAATATCTAAAAGACTACCAAGCCCCCCATTTTTCAATCGAACACACTGAGCTGACGTTTGATTTACAGCCATTACAAACTCAGGTAAATGCTTTATTAACACTTAAGCGCGTTGCCGGTTCAAATGCACCACTGGTATTAGATGGCATTGACTTAACTTTGATCTCATTGTCGGTAGAGGGTGAGGAGCTCACAGATTATAAAATTATAAATCAGCAATTAATCATTAATAATCTACCTGATGAGTGTCAGCTAAGTATAGTGACGCAAACATCACCGCAAACCAATACTTCACTTGAGGGGTTGTACTTATCGGGCGGGGCTTACTGTACCCAATGTGAAGCGCAAGGGTTTAGAAAAATAACCTACTATATGGACCGTCCTGATGTCCTTTCTACTTTTGATGTCACTATAATTGCAGATACAACATTCCCGCATTTACTCTCAAATGGTAATCAAGTTGATAGCGGTGAAACGCAAGATGGACGTCATTTTGTAAAATGGCAAGACCCATTCAAAAAGCCAAGCTACTTGTTTGCTTTAGTGGCAGGGGACTTCGATGTTTTACACGACAAGTACACAACTCGCAGTGGTAAAGACGTCACCTTAGCGTTATTTGTTGATAAAGGAAATTTACCAAAAACAGAGCATGCCATGACGTCGCTTAAAAAAGCGATGGCTTGGGATGAAACTCGCTTTAATTTAGAGTACGACCTTGATATTTACATGATTGTTGCCGTTGATTTTTTCAATATGGGAGCAATGGAAAATAAAGGCTTAAACATTTTTAACAGTAAATGCGTGTTGGCGAATCAAGAAACGGCAACCGATAAAGATTACCACACCATTGAGTCTATTGTTGGCCACGAGTACTTTCATAACTGGACCGGAAATCGTGTAACTTGCCGTGACTGGTTTCAATTGTCTTTAAAAGAAGGCTTGACGGTATTTCGAGATCAAGAATTTAGTAGTGATTTAGGCTCTCGTGCGCTTAATAGAATTGATGCTGTAAAAGTGATGCGTACTCATCAGTTTAGTGAAGATGCAGGCCCTATGGCTCATCCGATACGTCCAGAAAAAGTGATTGAAATGAATAACTTTTACACTGTGACTGTATATGACAAAGGGGCAGAAGTAATTCGCATGATGCATACCCTTTTAGGTGAGCAAAACTTTCAAAAAGGCATGGCTTTGTACTTTGAACGCCATGATGGGCAAGCAGTGACGTGTGATGATTTTGTTGCAGCAATGAGTGATGCATCATCCATTGATTTATCACAATTTAAGCGTTGGTATAACCATTGTGGTACGCCTCGCCTAAACGTAACTAAAAAGTATGATGAAGCTTCGCAAATATTCTCGCTTACCGTAGAGCAGCTTACGCCAGCGAACCAGCCTGATAATGCAATGTTACATATCCCTTTTGCTATTGAGCTTTTAGACTCTCAGGGGCAAAGTATTACATTGCAATACCAAGGAAAACAGCTTGATAATGTGTTGGATGTAACTAATAGCTCGCAAACATTTTACTTTGATAATATTCACAGTAATCCAACCGCGGTATTGCTCGAAGATTTTTCAGCCCCATGTATTTTAAATCAATCTATTAGTGAAGCGGATTTACTGCATATTATGCGTTTTGCGCGTAGCGATTTTTCACGCTGGGATGCACAACAGCAGTTATTTATTAACGCACTTAAAGCCAATGTTACTTCAGCAAGTAAAACTCCATTGAGTGAGGAGGTGATTGATGCACTTCGCACATTGCTATCTCAACGTGAGGGTGATTTAGCATTGATTGCTGAACTGTTGAAGTTACCAAGTTTTGATACCTTAGCTGCTGAATTTGAAATAATACCGGTAGATCAGATAACGGCAAACATTGAGTTATTTGAACAGCAAATAGCCACACAATTGCACAGTGAGTTTTTAAGTTGTTACCAGGCAATCATTGATGATGGTAGTGTGAGTGCCCAAGCGGTGGCAATACGTGCGTTGAAACAGCTTTGTCTTCATTACTTGGCAAAAACCGACAGTGTTGATGCGGCAAGTTTAATTGAGCAGGCTGCATCTTCAACAAATATGACCAATGTACTCGGTGCATTAAGCAGTGTGGTTAAAGCAGCTCACCCATTGTCAGATCAATTGCTCGATCATTTTGACGCTCAATGGCGCCATGATGTATTAGTAATGGATAAGTGGTTTGCTTTGCAAGCGATGAACTCTGCTGAAGATGCTATCGAGAAAATAAAAGCCTTGTACTCGCATCCTTGCTTTGATTTTTCGAATCCAAACCGAGTACGTGCATTAGTGGGCAGTTTTTCTCATTTTAATACCGCACAGTTTCATCGTTTAGATGGCACGGGCTATACATTACTTGGCGATTTATTGATTAAGCTTAATGCGATTAATCCGCAAAATGCATCTCGTATGTTAACGCCGTTTATGTCGTGGCGTCGTTATGACGAAACGCGTGCAACTGCAATGCGAGCACAATTAGAGCGATTAGCTAATTTAGAAGGTTTAAGCGACGACTTATTTGAAAAGGTTGAAAAAGCCTTACAATAAATCATGATAGAACATTATTTTAGTATGAATTTGAGCTATACAAAGTGCATGGATTATTACCATGGACGGTATAGCTCTATCCAAGTGACAGCTGATAGCGGTAAAACAATTCGTTTTTCCGCTCACTATCTTCGACCTTTTATTTCGAGTTTAGGGATCCGAGGTCGATTTAGACTTATTTTAAGTAATGAAAACAAGTTCATCCGTCTCGAACGAGTAGCCTAGCTATTGTTTTTTATGATATAGATATACACAAATATTGCCTTTTTGTTAATTTCGATTTGTCCTATTGTTAATTTACGTGTATAAATTATCTGGTATGACGTCTTACCAATACGTAAACGTCAAACAAATAAAAAACTTATAACTGATTGAAGGCGACCATTTGTAATTTGTTTAATTCGCTTCTATCGTTACGATTACACTAAAAACAATAACTTGATCACACAAAAAATACCCGCGACAGGGGGGAACCAAAATGATAAGAAGATCGCTTTTTGTTAAAAATAAAATAGTACTCGGCTTAACAGCTGCGGCTATCGGTTTATCTGCAGCACAGACACAGGCTGCAACATTTGAGGTAGGTGGTTTTGATATCGCCTTCGATTCTACTTTTTCTTATGGCCAAAGTATTCGTGTTGAAGACCGCGACTTTAACATCATAGGTAAAAGTAATAACCCATCTTTCGATTGGACTGGCTATAATCCAGCAGTTAATCCGATTTATTCATCACAAGATGTTTGGGCTCAACCGGGCTCTTACTCGAATAATGGCGATGCCGGTGATTTAAACTTTAATAGCGGCGAATCTTTCTCCAAACTATTAAAGGGCACGCATGACCTTTCAATAAGTAAAGATAACTACGGTTTATTTACCCGTTTTATGTATTTTTATGATTTTGAATTAATGGACGGCGATCGTGCTTATGTTAATCCAACATCAGGGCAAGGCGTAGATCCTTGTGACGACGATGATACTAAAGAGCAAAGTTGTGCAGACCTTCGTTTACTTGATGCCTACGTATGGGCGAACTTTGATTTAAACGATGGTTATAATCCACTGTCAATTCGCTTGGGTCAACAAGTAGTAAACTGGGGTGAAAGTACGTTAATTTCTCATGGTATTAACGTAAACCCGGTTGATATTGACCGTTTGAAAGCTCCAGGTGCTGAACTAAAAGAAGCGTTTATTCCAGTTGGTATGTTATGGGCATCGCTAGGGCTTACTGAAAATGTGACCTTAGAAGGTTTTTATCAGTATCAATGGCATGAAACCCGCCTACCAGCAGCAGGGACTTATTTTTCTACCAATGATTTTGCTGCAGAAAACGGTTACCAACAAAACGTACAGCTAGGCTTTACCTCAAACCCTGATATCGATTTAGCGTTTTTAACAGATAACTTAAATAACCTGATGGCAACTTATGGCCAAGTGGCTGCGAGCCAAGGTATTGACCCATCAAGCGCAGCTGGCCAACAGTTATTGGCAAATATGTACTTAGCGTACCCGACCAAGGTCGCGCTAAAAGGCAAAGGCTACGATGGCAAAACAGAGCCAGATGATGGGGGCCAATATGGTTTACGTTTAGGCATGTTCTTACCCGAGTGGAACGATACAGAAGTGGCACTTTACCATGTAAATTACCATAGCCGTCGTCCACTTATTTCAGGTCGCGTATCTAACTTCACGCAAGCATCAATTCAACAAGATTTAGCGATGATTGCTACCACAGAAATTACCTCTGATAACGTATCTGATTTAAAAGCATTTGCTAAAGCAACTAACGAGTACCCTGAAGATATTAAACTTTACGGTTTAAGCTTTAACACTTCACTTGGTGAAACAGCGTTTGCTGGTGAGTTTACTTTTCGTGAAGACGAACCGCTACAAATCGATGACGTAGAATTACTTTATGCAGCAATGCCTGAACAGTTAGCTATTGCGGGTTTACGTCCTGAGTTTGCAGGTATTTCGCAAATGAGTAAAGGTGATGCTGCAAGTGTTGTCGGCCCTGGTGAATTAGCCAAAGGTTATATTGAGCGCAATACATCACAATTACAGTTTACGGCAACGCATTTATTTGGCCCGTCATTAGGTGCTGATAGTTGGGCTGTGGTGGGTGAAATTGGTGGTGTTCGTATCAACAATATGCCTGAATACGATGAAATGCGCTTGAATGTGTCTGGTACTGGTCGAAGCGGTATTATGCAAGGCCCTGGTAGTTCAGATTACTCTGCATTACACATGGCGTTATCAAATGGCCCTGAGCAAAAATCGTTTGCTACGGCTTCATCGTGGGGCTATCGCCTAATTGCTAAAGGTGACTACTTTAACCTTTACAACGGTATTAACTTTTCACCACGTTTTGTATTTTCGCATGATGTAAATGGTAATACGCCGGATCCAATGTTCTTATTCATTGAAGATCGTAAGTCGCTAGGTGCTACCATGAGCTTTAATTACCAAAATGCATGGTCTTTGGATGTAAGTTACAACTCATTTTGGGGTGGTGGCGACACCAACACTTTCTCTGACCGAGATTACGTTTCTTTTAACTTAAAATATTCTATCTAGGGGTAACATTATTATGATTAAAAAACCTACCCTCATTGCTACAGCGTTTTGTAGTTTGTTTGCAAGCCACGCAGCGCTGGCTAAAATTAGCCCAGAAGAAGCTGCGCGCCTTGGTAAAGACTTAAGCCCAATTGGTGCGGAAAAAGCAGCGAATGCTGATGGCTCAATCCCAGCATGGAATGGCGGTATTACTGCTGCTCCAGCAGGTTATGAACCGGGTATGCACCACTTAGACCCTTATGCAACCGATAAAGTATTATTCACTATTGATAAAAGTAATATTGATAAATACAAAGAAAACTTAAGCCCAGGACAAATCGCGTTATTTGAAGCGTACCCAGATACGTTTAAAATGCCAGTGTATGAAACCCGTCGTTCTGCGTCTTTTCCACAATTTGTGTACGATGCAACCAAAAAGTTTGCAACGTCTGCTGAATTAGTTGAAGGCGGAAATGGTATTAAAAGTACAGCTATTGGTATTCCATTTCCAATCCCTAAAACGGGTTTAGAAGCAATTTGGAACCATTTACTTCGTTACCGTGGTCAGTCTATTGAGCGTTTTGGTGGTCAGGCAGCACCGACGGCATCGGGTTCATATAACTATGTTGGTTTTGATGAGCAGTTATTAGTTAAGTATTCAGATCCAAGTGCTACTCCGGCTGAATTACAAGATTCTAATATTTTGTTTAAGTTTAAACAGCAAGTGACAGAGCCAGCCCGTTTGGCAGGGACCGCGTTATTGGTGCATGAAACTATGGATCAAATTTTAACGCCGCGCCAAGCGTGGACGTACAATTCAGGTCAACGCCGTGTGCGTCGTGCACCTAATGTAGCATACGATGCACCGGGTACAGCAGCAGATAGCTTACGTACAACTGATGATTTTGATATGTTCAACGGCTCGCCAAATCGTTATAACTGGACGCTAAAAGGTAAGCAAGAGCTTTACATCCCATACAATAGCTACAAGCTTCACAGCGACAAGCTAACTTATGATGATATTTTAAAGCCTGGTCATATCAACCCTGAGCATACACGTTACGAAAAACACCGTGTATGGGTTGTTGAAGCAAACTTAAAAGATGACACCCGTCATATTTACAAAAAACGTGTTTTCTACATTGACGAAGACAGTTGGCAAGTACATGTTACCGATATTTACGATAATCGTGACCAACTTTATCGTGTAGCAATGGCTTATGGTCTTAACTACTATGAAGTACCGACACAGTGGAGTACGCTTGAGGTATACCACGATCTTAATTCACGTCGCTACTTAGCCATTGGTCTAGATAACCAAGAAAAGATGTATGACTTTTCTCAGTCATTTAATGACAATGAGTTTACATCGAGCGCTCTACGTCGCGCTGGCAGATAGTATAAAAGCAGGCACCTAGTTTCCTAGGTGCCTTTTTTCTTTCACATCGCGTTTGTCTATTAACGCACAGGTTTTCCTCTTTATAACAGACAAACAAATCCTCAGTTCAAGGCGAATTTAATTTATGAAGTATTTGGTCTATGCCAGCCTGATCCTAAGCGGTGCGAGTTTTGCACAAGACGCACCTCAAAGTGCGATTAGCGCAATTAATGCAGATAAAACACTCCTTACCGATATTACCCAAACTTCAGCAGGGCTTATTGCTGTAGGTAAACATGGGACGGTCATTAAAAGTATTGATGGTAGCGATTGGCAACAAGCGAAATTGGTACCTACACAAGTATTACTAACAGCGGTTGAATTTACTAATGATTCTAATGGCTGGGCATGTGGACATGACGCCACAATTATTAATACCACCGATGGTGGTGAAAACTGGCAGTTACAACAAGCAAAACCAAGTTTAGATAAACCCTGTTTAGATATTTATTTTAAAGATGACTTAAATGGCTATGCGGTTGGCGCTTACGGTATGTTTTATCAAACAAGTGATGGCGGAAAACATTGGCAAAAACGCTTTTTAGATTCGCTGTTATTTAGTGAAGATAGAGATTATTTAAATGATTTAAAACAAACCGATCCTGAGGGTTACGAAATAGAAACCTCGTCTATATTACCTCACTTTAATCGCATTGAACCGACTAGTTCGGGTTTAATGCTGGTCGGTGAGATGGGCTTAATGGCAAAAAGTGATGACGATGGCCAAACATGGCAACGTTTAGATGAAATTTACCCTGGTTCATTTTTTGGATTTGCTTCAGATTCATCGCAACAAATTGTTGCGGGGTTACGTGGTAATATTTTCCTAAATAAAACCGACAGTCAGCACTGGCAGCACTTAGACAATGATAAAACAGCTACTGTAAATAGCATCATTAATTATAATAATAAACAATGGCTATTATTGGCTAATAGCGGTGTTATTTTTCACCTTAAAGATGATGTGTTGACGTACGAGCAGTTGGCTGATGGTAAAGCGATTCTTGATGGCGTGATTGTTAAAGATAAACTGATCATGGCAACAGAAAACGGCATTAAAGTGAAGGAGTTGACCCCTTAATGCAAGCAATTTTAGATTTTTTAGAAAAAGCGATTTTTAGACACCGCTTAGTGGTGCTCATAAGTTTTGTGTTGATCACCTGTTTATTGGTTTTTAAAGCAACGCAGATTCAGCTTGATGCGTCATTTAATAAAAATATTCCGCTTAACCATGATTATATGAAGGTGTACACCAAACATGAAAAACAGTTTGGCGGCGCTAATAGTATTTTAATTTCAGTATGTGATGACAGTGGTGATATTTTTAACCCTGAATTTTTTACTCAATTAAAAGCTGTGCATGACCAACTTTACTTTATTCCAGGAGTAAATCGTCCTTTAGTAAATTCAATATTTTCACCTAGTGCGCGCTTTGTTGAAGTCGTTGAAGACGGCTTTGCTGGCGGGCCTATTATACCAGCCAACTTTAAAGCCGATAAGCAAGGCTTAGGAATTGTTAAAGAGAACATTGAAAAGGCCAAAGTAGTGGGTCGTATGATAGCAAGCGATTATTCGTGTGCTATGGTCACCGCCCAACTGTTGGAGACTGATCCGCAAACACAAGAAAAATTAGACACTCTCGCTTTTGCAAAAAAATTAGAAAGCGAAATTCGTGAGCCTCTAAGTACAGAAAAGATCAGTATTCATATTATTGGTTTTGCAAAAATGGCCGGCGATATAGCCGAGGGCGCAAAAGGGGTTGTATTATTTTTTGCCATTGCAATTGCGTTTACTTTTGTCATGGTATGGCTATTTTGTGGCAGCTTAAAACTTACTATCTTACCGATTGTGTGTTCAATTATTGCGGTAATTTGGCAGTTAGGATTGCTTTCTAGCTTAGGCTTCGGTCTTGATCCTATGTCTATCTTAGTGCCATTTTTAGTCTTCGCTATTGGCGTAAGCCACGGTGTGCAGATGATTAATGCCATTGGTAAAAAGGTTGCTGAAGGTAAGTCTACAGCAATATGTTGCCAATCAAGCTTTAGGGCTTTACTTGTGCCTGGCGGGATTGCGTTGTTATCTGATACGGTTGGCTTTTTAACCCTATTAACCATTGATATCGGTATTATTCGTGAACTTGCTATTACTGCGAGTTTAGGTGTGGCAGTGATTATATTTACTAATCTGATTTTGTTGCCAGTGTGGGCGTCGTATATGCGCTTTGAAAACAGCATCCATATTCAATCAGGTGATGCTAATAAACCGAACATACTCGATGCAATGCGCGATTTGTTGGTTAAAGCAACCGACCCAAAAACAGCAAAAATCATTATTGGTTTCACGCTGGTTTTATTTGCACTGGGCTATTGGCAAGCAGATAAAATGCGTATTGGTGATTTACATGCAGGTGCACCATCGCTGCACCAAGATGCACGTTACAACCAAGATACTTTCTTAATATCGGACAAATACACTATTTCTTCGGATATTTTAAAAGTCATTGTGGAAGCATATCCTGCTGCGTGTACCGAGCATGACGTCATGGAGCGTATATCGCGCTTTCAGTATAAGGTTGAAAATTTAGCGGGTGTACAATCAGCGGTCAGCCTAAGCTCAGTGGCACAGTCGGTTAATGCCGGTTATAACGAGGGTAATTTAAAGTGGCAAAGTTTGCCGCGCAATTCTGCCAGTTTAGTGCAGTCAACCTCTCGCGTTGAAACCAGCACAGGGTTATTAAACGGTGATTGTTCAGTAATGCCCGTGATTATATTTTTAGATGATCATAAAGCACAAACTATTGATAACGTGATTGCAAAGGTAAAACAATTTGCTGTTGAAGAGGGCACAGACAAGCTTGCTTTCAAATTGGCATCAGGCCCTGTAGGTGTGATGGCTGCAACGAATGAATCTGTTTCAGCTGCACAAATCCCTATGATGCTCTATGTTTATGGTGCGGTCATTATTTTATGCTTACTTAGCTTTAAGAGCGTAAAAGCGACTATTGCAGTGGTATTACCCTTGTACATAGTCTCCACTCTTGCGCAAGCACTTATGGTTCAGCTTGAGATTGGTCTAACTGTTTCAACCTTACCAGTAATTGCTTTGGGCGTAGGTATTGGTGTTGATTACGGTATTTATATTTTGTCATCGATGATGGGGCAGTTAAAACAAAACGTGCCATTGAGTATTGCTTATCGTAATGCATTAGTTGAACGTGGTAGTGCGGTGTTATTTACTGGTATTACATTAGCAATTGGTGTTAGTACGTGGATTTTTTCTGATTTGAAGTTCCAAGTTGATATGGGAATTCTGCTTACCTTCATGTTTTTAGTAAATATGTTGGGTGCTGTATTACTTTTACCTGCAATTGGTAGCTTGCTCTGGACTGACCAGAAAAAATAAGGTGAATAAATTTGCTCCAAAATGGCCAGTAATGGCCATTTATATCTATATTTTGTGAATAGATGACCAAATAGCTGAAATGCTTAAAATGTTTTCATCGAAAAGGCTGTTTATTAGTTTTAAAAGGGTTAGAATTTAACTGACTCCACGCTAATAAATGGCTGTACAAATATTCTGCTAAACTAGCAGTGATAGATTAAGGAACATACAATGACACGAAATGAAGGCCAAGCCTCGGTTATTTTAGATAACGTCTGTAAGCTTATCCAGAAAAAAGTTCGCGCTGATAATGTGTTACTCGTTGAGAAATTCGCCAAAGCCTTGTACAGCAATATGTCTAAAGAGGATTTGGCAAATCGCAACGACAGTGACTTATATGGTGCTGCACTCAGCCTTTGGAATTCGCTAGAAAAAAATACATCAGATGACGTAGTTATTCGCGTTTTCAACCCTGAAGTGGCAAAAGATGGCTGGCAGTCATCACATACCATTGTAGAGATCATTGCTAAAGACATGCCGTTTTTAGTGGACTCTGTACGTATGGCCATGACACGAGAAAACATTGCCTCTCACTTACTTCTTCATAGTCCACTGAAAATTCAACGTGATAAAAACGAAAAAATATCTGGGTTATCAAGCTTAAAAGCAGAGCAAGAATCAACATCAACAAAAACTGTATTCTTTATAGAAATTGACCGTCAAACAGATGCAACTGTTATTGAGTCTTTCAAAAAAGAGCTTGAATCAGTACTTGTTGATGTATCGGTTGCGGTTGAAGATTGGCAGCCTATTCGCGAAAAATTAATCGCGGTAAGCAAAAGCTTGCCAAAAAGCCATAAAGATAAAAATGACAATGAAATAAATGAAACCGTTGAGTTTTTAGATTGGCTAGTAAAAGACAACTTTACATTAATGGGTTATCGCCAATATGAACTTTCACCAGTTCAGGGCGACTATCAATTAAAAGGTAAAATGGATACCAGCTTAGGGTTAATGAAAAACTCTGATGCTGAGCATACACGTTTGCTTTCTGAGTTACCTGAAGTGGCTCGCCAAGAAGCACGCAGTAGTAACCTATTAATTTTAACTAAAACTAATTCATTGTCTCGCGTTCATCGCCCAGCTTACATAGATTATGTGGGTGTAAAACGTTTTGATGACAAAGGCAATGTTATTGGTGAAGATCGTTTCATCGGTTTGTTTTCATCAAACTTTTACAACAATAGCGCTGCTGATGTACCGGTTCTTAAAAGTAAAATTAATCGTATTATGGACATGTGTGACTTCGCTAAAGGGACACATGCATACAAAGCCGTATTAAATATATTAGAAACCTACCCACGTGACGAACTGGTACAAGCTCGTGAGAATGAGTTACTAGAAGTTGCCATGGGCGTATTGCAAATACAAGAACGCGACATGTGTCGTTTATTCGTTCGTAAAGATGCATATGGCCGTTTTTTATCATGCATGGTTTATGTACCTCGTGAGCGTTATAACACAGCGCTTCGCCGCGAAACGCAAGCTATTTTAGCTAACGCATTTAATTCTGACGTTAAAGTCGAATTTACTACCTATTTCTCTGAGTCTACACTGGCGCGTACCCATTACACTGTTCGTGTGACCGACAACAATATTGAATATAACGTGAAAGACATAGAAAACAACCTAATAGAAGCCGCTCGTACATGGGAAGATAAATTACAATCAGCCTTACTTGAATCTGCTGGTGAGGCCCGTGGTAATGAATTAAACCGTAAATATTGCAATGCCTTTGCACGCTCATACAAAGAAGAAGTATTACCTAGCGCTGCAGTGGTCGATATTGAAAAGCTAGAAATGCTAAGCGATGATAACAAGTTAGAAATGTTGTTCTATCGTCCACAAGAAGAAGCAAGTAGCAATATTGTGCGTTTAAGCTTATTCCATAAAGATGAACCAATTCATTTATCTGATGTTATGCCAATGCTTGAAAACTTTGGTCTACGTGTTGTAGGTGAAACGCCATACTCGGTTAAAACTAGTGATGGTGGCGTAAATTGGGTCATGGACTTCTCTATGCTAATTGATAGCAAAGGGATGGCTGATTTTGATAAGATCTCTGCACGTTTTCGTGCTGCATTAACCAGTGTATGGGCAAACCGTTTAGAAAACGATGGCTTTAACCGTCTAGTGTTAATGGGTGGTTTAACGGGTCGTGAATCATCAATTTTACGTGCATACGCAAAATACATGCGCCAAATAGGGGTTACTTTCTCGCAAACGTATATTGAAAGTACCTTTGCAAATTACCCGCATATTGCCGCTAAGATTGTTAACTTATTCTCTAAAAAGTTCTCTGTAAAAAGCCCTGCAAGTGCTAAAACACTTGAAAAACTAGGTTTAGAAATTTATGCAGAGTTAGAAAACGTAGCGAACCTTGATGATGATCGTATTATCCGTTTATACGTTGATATGATTGTTGCTACATTACGTACGAACTACTTCCAAAAAGATGCTGAAGGCAAATTTAAGTCGTACATCTCACTTAAAATTCAGCCAAGTTTAATTCCAGAAGTCCCACTACCTGTGCCAGCGTTTGAGATATTTGTTTATTCTCCACGTGTTGAAGGTGTGCATTTACGTTTTGGTAAAGTTGCCCGTGGTGGATTGCGTTGGTCAGATCGTCGTGAAGATTTCCGTACAGAAGTACTTGGCTTAGTAAAAGCGCAACAAGTTAAAAATACCGTGATTGTACCGGTAGGTTCAAAAGGTGGATTTGTATGTAAACAACTACCTAGTGAACGTGAAGCGTTTATTAAAGAAGGCCAAGAATGTTATAAAATCTTCATTCGTGGTTTATTAGATATCACAGACAATATTGACCGTGGTGAAATTGTACCTGCTGTTGATGTTACACGCCATGATGAAGACGATGCGTACCTAGTAGTAGCAGCGGATAAAGGCACAGCAACATTCTCTGATATTGCCAATGGCATCGCAAACGAATATAACTTCTGGCTAGGTGATGCGTTTGCATCAGGTGGTTCAGTAGGTTATGACCATAAGAAGATGGGTATTACGGCTCGTGGTGCATGGGAGTCTGTAAAACGTCATTTCCGTGAAATGGATATTAACTGTCAAACCACAGACTTTACAGCAGTAGCTATCGGGGACATGGCCGGTGACGTATTTGGTAACGGTATGCTGTTATCAAAGCACATTCGCTTGCAAGTGGCGTTTAATCACTTACATATCTTTGTTGATCCAAACCCAGATGCAGCAGCTTCTTATCCAGAGCGCGAACGTTTATTTAATTTACCACGTTCATCATGGGAAGATTACAATAAAGAGCTAATTTCAAGCGGTGGTGGTATTTTCTCGCGTGCTGCTAAGTCGATTACGCTTACGCCTGAAATGAAAAAGATGTTAGGCACTAAAAAAGCCAGCATGACGCCAAATGAGTTGATCAAAGCATCATTAATGATGGACCATGATTTATTGTGGAATGGTGGTATAGGGACTTACATTAAGCATTCTAAAGAAACGGATGCAGATGTTGGAGATCGTGCTAACGATGCGCTGCGCATTAATGGTAAAGACCTTGGGGCTAAAGTATTTGGCGAGGGCGGTAACTTAGGTGCAACTCAATTAGGTCGTATTGAATTTGCAGCTCAAGGCGGTCGTGTAAATACTGACTTCATCGATAACGTAGGTGGTGTTGCGTGTTCAGATAACGAAGTAAATATTAAAATTTTACTTAATGGTTTAGTTGCTGAAGGCGACTTAACGCGTAAGCAACGTGATGAGTTACTTTACTCAATGACCGATGAAGTGTCTGAATTAGTACTTAAAGATTGTTATCGTCAAACGCACACTTTGTCGATCACTCAATCTAAAGGAACCTCAACGCTTAAAGAAAAAATTCGCTTTATTCATGCACTTGAAAAAGACGGCAAGTTAGACCGTGCAATTGAGTTTATTCCTACCGATGAAGAGTTAGCAGAGCGCGCCGCTGCAGGTAAGGATTTAACACGCCCTGAGCTATCTGTATTAGTTTCTTACGCGAAAATGGTGCTAAAAGAGTCTTTGGTAACGGATGAAATTACTGAGAATCCATATTACCGTCAGTTATTAGTTAAATCATTCCCGCGCCCATTACGTGAGAAGTTTAATGATGCTATGGATAATCATCCACTACGCAAAGAGATTATTGCCACTA
Organism: Pseudoalteromonas sp. meg-B1; assembly: GCF_003173795.1. Classification (GTDB taxonomy): domain Bacteria; phylum Pseudomonadota; class Gammaproteobacteria; order Enterobacterales; family Alteromonadaceae; genus Pseudoalteromonas; species Pseudoalteromonas undina. The sequence continues at coordinate 1,237,862 of NZ_QGQU01000001.1, forward strand.
AGTTAGCAAATAATATTGTTAATGATATGGGCTTAAACTTTATGGTGCGAATGAATGAAGAAACCGGTGCAAACGAAGCTGAAATTGCATTGTGTTATTCAATCGCAAGTGAAATTTTCCAAATGCGTGAAACATGGTTATCTATTAGTGATTTAGATAATAAAATACCATCGAACGTACAAACAGAAATGTTATACCAGTTACGTCGTACAGTTCGTCGCGCTACACGTTGGTTCCTTCGTCATCGCACGAAAGCACAATCAATTGAGCAAGCGATTGAAATTTTCTCACCAACATTTGCCGATTTAAGTGAAAACTTAACTAAATACATCGTTAAAACAGAAAGCGATCGTATTGTAAGTGCCCGTGAAGAACTAACACAAAGCGGTGTACCTACAGATATCGCACAGCGCATTGTGTCGTTATCAAGCTTGTTCTCGGTAATGGATTTAACGCAAATTGCTCAAAACTCTAATCGTAAAATCGATATGGTGTCGCACACTTACTTTAAATTAGGTGCGCAAATGGGACTACATTGGTTCTTAGATCAAATCACTAATCAACCGGTTTCTAACCATTGGCAGGCATTAGCGCGTGCATCATATCGTGAAGAGTTAGATTGGCAGCAACGCACCTTGTCAGAAGTGGTATTAAACAGCTTTGAAGGTGAAAGCAGTGATGTAGATGGTCAAATTGAACAATGGATGGATAGTCAAGATCTGTTACTTCAACGTTGGAAGCAAATGTTGACAGAGTTTAAAACATCGCAAAGTCACGATTTTGCTAAGTTCTCAGTGGCATTAAGAGAACTGATGTTGCTCGGTCACAATTGTGATACATCAGCAAAGTAACAAACTGCTAATGATTAAAACTAATCGTTAAACAGTTTTTGTTATATAATACCTCAGCCTTGTCTGAGGTATTTTTTTGTCTACAATTTTAAGAGGATTATATTCATGTTCTACGATTTAGCTCGCCGTTTTATGTTTACCCGTGATGCGGAGTGGGCCCATGATTTTGCTCTTAATAACTTACGTCGCTTTGCTAACACGCCATTAAGTGCTGCATGGTCACAAAGCGTGGCAAATAAACCAGTGAACTTTTTAGGCCTCGAATTTAAAAACCCAGTAGGGCTTGCTGCAGGTCTTGATAAAAATGCGGAGTGTATTGAGGCATTCGCTCAAATGGGTTTTGGCTTTGTAGAAGTGGGTACAGTAACACCGCGTCCTCAAGCGGGGAACGATAAGCCGCGGATATTCAGGTTGCCGCAGTCAAATGCAATTATTAATCGTATGGGCTTTAATAACAAAGGTGTTGATAATTTAGTTAACAATGTTAAAGCAGCTAAATACGATGGTATTTTAGGTATCAATATTGGTAAAAATAAAGATACACCAAATGAGCAGGGTAAAGATGATTACATTCACTGTATGCGTAAAGTGTTTGAGCATGCATCATACATCACTGTAAATATTTCATCACCCAATACCCCTGGCTTACGAGACCTGCAATATGGCGCAGCATTAGATGACTTATTACAAAGCTTGAAAAACGAACAGCTTGATTTAATTGCCAAGCATAATAAGCATGTGCCTATGTTGGTGAAAATTGCGCCAGACCTAGATCCAATTCAAATTGAACAAGTGAGCGAGTCACTGTTAAATAATAAAATTGATGGTGCTATAGCCACAAATACCACCTTAGAGCGTAGCTTAGTGCAAGGTCAGCAGTATGCTGATGAGGCAGGCGGTTTATCAGGAGCGCCAGTTAGGGAGCGTTCCACCCATGTTGTTTCTGAACTCAAGCGTTTAACAAACAATCAGTTACCTATTATTGGTGTGGGTGGTATTGATGATGCTAAATCAGCAAAAGAAAAATTTAATGCGGGTGCAGATTTAGTTCAAGTTTATACCGGTTTCATATACAAAGGACCGCAATTGGTCAAGTCGATCATTAACGACTTATAAGGATCAGTTATGTAAGCTTTTGATCGTTCGATAAATGTTCTAAAAAGACGTTTTAAAAATGGTCAAAAGCAGCTATACTCTAAGCTTATTGTCTTATTTTATTTTTTAAGTACTAAGTAGGGAGGAGCAAATGTTACAAGCGTCAAAGCAATGGCAGTGGATAGCGTGTGCTGAAAAAAACCGCTTACTGCTTGATTTAAATGACGATATGCAACTTTGTACACCTTATAAGCTTAGACAGCTCACCGATTGTGCTTTTGAAAACCCATACTTCAGCCTTGAAGATGCAGCCTTTTATGAGCAAGTTTATTATTACCTTGCGCAGTTTAATTTATGGAATCCTGCCCAGTTATGCCAAATAGCGCTCAATGCAACGGCAGTTAAATTTCAATTAAAACCAGTGTTGGCAAAAAGTTGGTTTTTTAAACCGTATACTGGTAGTACACCTAGTACTGAAGCGGTTATTAATTTAAGCTCAGAATCACAAACTGGCGAGTTTTTAATTATAGAGCATTGTCCAGATGCTTCTGTGTGCATTAATTTAAGCGAAACCTTTGCACTAGATGACAATCTATCACTTGCCCAGTTTGAAGTTATCCGCGTTTTAAACAACCGAGTTCACCCCTTAATTACCTCACAGTACGATAGCCAAACAGCTTAGCCTAATTTAGTCTTTGAGACTTGTTTAAGGCGTATTTGTACGCAAACCTATGTTATAATCCCGCGCAATTAGCTATTAAGGGTTTTTACTTTGCAATTTATCGCACTTACTTCTATCGGAATCGAAAATTTATTGGTTGATGAACTTACAGAACTTGGCGCTACAGTGTCAAAGCAAACTGTGGGTTCTGTTCGCTTTGAGGCTGACTCATTGCTAGCGCAAAAAGTGTGTTTATCTACACGCTTTGCTACGCGTGTACTTATGCTTATTGAAGAAAAAGAAGGCGTAAATGACAAAGACAGCTTGTACAAATTTGCACGCTTACAACCTTGGCAAGAATGGTTTGGTCCAACACAAACTTTTGCTGTTGATTTTAATGGCACAAACGATTCACTTAAAAATACCCAGTTTTCTGGTTTAGTAATTAAAGATGCGATTGTTGATTACTTTAACGATTTATTTGAACAGCGACCAAATGTAGATAAGCAAGATGCCAATGTGCGAGTGGTTGCACGTTTAAATCGTCATGGCGTTTCACTTTATATTGATTACTCAGGGCCGCGTTTATCAGAGCGTGGTTACCGTCAAGGTCAAGGCAAAGCACCCATAAAAGAGCATTTAGCTGCGGCAATAATAAAACGTAGTGGCTGGCTCGAAAATGTCAATCAACCACTATTCGATCCATGTTGTGGTGCCGGCACTATTTTAATAGAAGCGGCTGGAATGGCACGTAATGAAGCGCCTGGATTATTCCGTGAAGGATTTGCGTTTGAGCGTTTACCCAGCTTTAGAGTGGCAAAATTCAAAGAACTTAAAGAGCAACTTTTAGCGAATATTACTGATCCTAAATTATGGTTAATTGGCCATGATTACGATGCACAAGTACTTGATAAAGCGATTGCTAATGCGCAGCGTGCTGAGCTTGAGACGGTGATTAAATTTAAGCAAAGCGATGCGACAAAACTGACGAGCGTTGCAAAATTGCCGGGTGTTGTTATTTCTAACTTACCTTATGGTGAGCGTATTGGTTCTATGGCTGAACTTGTAAACCTGCATCGTAGTCTAGGTGTTGGTTTTAAAAAGCACTTTAATCATTGGAAACTCGCTCTACTGGGCATGGATGAAAGCCTGTTTAAATTACTTAAATTAGTGAAGCAAAAACGCTATAAATTTAAAAATGGCCCCCTTGATGTTGAATTAAACCTTTACCAACTTGATGACAAGCAAGTCAGCCTTACCTCTGATGACAAACCCGCTTTAAACTTCGAAGGCTCGATGGCGTTTGCTAATCGCCTGAAAAAGAACAAGCAAGGTTTAAAAAATTGGCTTAAGCAAAATCAAGTCCATGCGTATCGTGTTTACGATGCAGATATTCCTGAATACAACGTTGCGGTTGATATTTATGGTGACTCGGCGGTTATTTTTGAATATGCAGCACCGAAAGAGATTGATGAAAAAACTTCAGAGAAGCGTTTGCAAGATGTTATTAGCTTAACAGCACAACAACTTGATATTGCACCTGAAAATATTGCTGTAAAAGTACGTAAAAAACAAAAAGGTGAAGAGCAATATACACCCATGGCCAAGCAAAATAGAACCATGGTAGTAGAAGAGTTTGGTGCTAAGTTTAAAGTTAATTTATTTGACTACTTAGACACGGGGCTATTTTTAGATCATCGCCTTGCACGTCGTTACATTCAAGAAAACGCAAAAGATAAGCGCTTTTTGAACCTGTTTGCATACACAGGAACCGCCTCAGTACATGCAGCCATTGGTGGCGCAAAAGCGATTACTACCGTTGATTTATCTAAAACCTACTTAAAGTGGGGGCAAGATAACTTTGCGCTTAACGATATTAGCAATACACGTTATCGTTTTGAGCAAGCTGATTGTTTAAAATGGCTAGAGTATGCACAAGGGCAGTATGACCTGATCTTTTTAGATCCGCCTACTTTTTCAAATTCTAAACGAATGAAAGACGCGTTTGATGTGCAAAACGACCACATTAAGCTGTTAACTTGGGTTAAAAAAATATTGAGCCCATCGGGTACGCTAATATTCTCTAATAATAAACGCGGTTTTGTAATGGATGAAGTTGGCTTGATGGGGTTAGGGTTAAAAGCAGAAAATATTTCTGAAAAAACCTTATCTCCTGACTTTAAACGAAATAAAAAAATTCATAATAGCTGGTTAATTAAACATGGCTAAGTGGATTTTATATCACACCGACGGCTGCCACTTGTGCGAGCAAGCAGAGCAGCTGTTAAAACCGTTACTTTCATCAACCGATGAATTACAACTTATTGATATTATGAGCGATGACGTATTAATTTTAGAGTATCAAATAAGCATTCCGGTTTTAAAAAATCAACAAGGCCAACAATTATTTTGGCCTTTTACTGCACCTCAGGCGCAGCAGTTTTTAGCGCAAGCAGAATAAGAGTAAAGATTAACTATGGATTTAATTAGAATTTCAAAAGCACAATTAGCTTACGGTACACACCCATTACTTGATAATGCAGATGCAGTAATCGAAAGTGGCGAACGTGTGTGTATTGTAGGTCGCAATGGTGCAGGTAAATCAACGCTTTTAAAAGTACTCGACGGTCAAGTAATACTTGATGATGGCGAAATAAACCAAGTTGGTAGTTTAAAAATATCGCGTTTAGAGCAAGATCCACCTAAAGGGGCAAGTGGCACTGTATTTGATTATGTTGCCCAAGGTATGCCCGAAATTGCTAACTTACTTATTGACTTTCATCATGTAAGCACACAATTGCAAACAGATTGCACTGATCAACTATTAAATAAATTAGAGCGTTTATCTAATAAATTAGAGGCGGCAGATGGCTGGCGTTTTGATAGCCGAATTCAACTTGTACTTACTCAATTAGAGCTAACTCCTGATGCGAAACTTGAGTCGCTTTCTGGTGGTTGGTTACGTAAAGTTGCATTAGCGCGTGCTTTAGTGAGTGAGCCTGATTTATTACTGCTCGATGAGCCTACTAACCACTTGGATATGACAAGTGTAATGTGGTTAGAGCAATTCCTAAAAGAATTTAAAGGCGGTATTGTATTTATATCGCATGACCGTGCTTTTATTCGAGCTGTTGCTACACGTATTTTAGATTTAGATCGCGGTAAACTAATTTCTTATCCTGGTGATTATGCAACTTACTTAGAACAAAAAGCGCATGATTTAAAAGTAGAAGAAACACAAAATGCATTGTTTGATAAACGCTTAGCGGAAGAAGAAGCATGGATCCGCCAAGGTGTTAAAGCCCGTCGAACCCGTAATGAAGGCCGTGTTCGTGAGCTGAAACAATTACGTAATGAACGTAAACAACGTGTGGAACAAGTAGGTAAAACTGATTTCAATATCGAAACAGCGGATCGTTCAGGTAAACTAGTATTTGAAGCTAAACACCTAAATCATGCATTTAAAGACAAAGTGATAGCTGATGATTTCTCTACCTTAGTGATGCGTGGCGATCGTATTGGTTTGGTGGGGCCTAATGGTATTGGTAAAACAACGCTATTAAAATTGTTGTTTGGTGATTTAAAAGCAGACAGTGGTGAAATAAAGCAAGGTGTTAACTTAGAGTTTGCATATTTCGATCAGTACCGTGAGAAGCTTGATGAAGAAGCGACCGTTCAAGATAACGTTGCTGAAGGTAAGCAAGAAGTGATGATGGGCGGACGCTCACGTCACGTGTTAGGCTATTTACAAGACTTTTTATTTCCGCCAGCACGTGCTCGTACACCGGTAAAAGCACTTTCAGGTGGTGAGAAAAACAGGTTGTTATTAGCCAAGTTATTTTTGAAACCTTCAAATATATTAGTGCTCGATGAGCCTACCAATGACTTAGATATAGAAACATTAGAGCTTCTTGAGGATATTATTAACCAATATCAAGGTACTGTGCTAATAGTAAGCCATGACCGAGAGTTTATTGATAATACCTGTTCGAGTGTTTGGGCATTTGAAGGTAACGGCAAAGTCACTGATATAGTTGGTGGCTACAGTGATTATGAAGCGTATACCAACTATTTGGCGGAGCAGCACAAAGAGTTGCAAAAGCAGCCAGTCAAAAAAGTTGAAAAAACAGAGCCAACGCCAGTTAAAAGCAATAACAAAGCAAATAAACTCTCTTACAAATTAAAACTTGAACTAGAGCAACTACCTAATAAAATGGAGCAACTTGAAGCTGAGCTTGAAAAACAACAAGAACGAGTAAGTCACGAAGACTTTTTCAAGCAAGACAGTGATATAACAGCCAAGGAATTGAACCATTTAGCCCAACTTGAGTCTGACCTTGAAGCCGCTTTTGAGCGTTGGGAAGAACTTGAAGAATTAAAGAATCAGTAGTAAGGAATAAAATGAAATATAAATTACTCGCGGCCAGTGTTTTAGCCACACTGAGTACATCAGCATTAAGTGCAACGTACCAGTTAACCGAATTAGGTGACTTTGAAGCTGCCAAACATACTTATGTTACTGATGTGAGTGAAAACGGCCATATTATAGGTCAAGCTAACGGATTGTTTAACCTACCTATTGATATTAGTTATATCGACTTTACAGATAATATAATAAAGAGCGCATACGACACCGAAGTTAAAAGGTTTGAAAACATTGATAAAGAAATAACCTTTACCCTCGATGATATAGAAAATAATGATGCTGTTTACACTAATGCTGACGCACATACTTTTATGGTTGGCTTTCTATCTTCTCGGTCTGAAGATTTTGAATATCAAAAAATCAGTTCGCTTATTGCTACAAGCTATAATAACGGTTTAATAACTGAGCAGTCTCTTTTCGATGAATCTTCACTTGATTATGATGGGCTAACTCGATCAGTAAGTAACTTTTATACAGGTGTAGCGCAAGACGGTACTACGGTTGGTTGGGGAAGTGCAGCCTTTGATAAAGTGAGCTTTACACCAGATGGCGAAACTGATGAAGAAACGTGGTTTACTCGTGAGTTTATAGAGCGCGGAATTTTAATCTCTGCTGGTGGTGTTGAAGTGCCGCTTTTACCAGAATTTACTGAACATGGTGGCAGTAGTAAAGCCACTGATATCATTGCCACAGACACAGGCTATGTGGTTGTAGGTAATGTATCGGTCAGTATTCCTGCTGAGAGACAAACCACAATTACAGACAATTGTGATGGCCTTGATGAGCCAGTTATGGCTTGTATCGAGTTAATTAATTCTCGAAATACGCGAGGTGTGTTTAATAAAACAGCGGTTAAATGGACTCTAGACAGCACTTATAATGTGACTTCAACAGAGTTGCTAGGTTTAGCGCTTACTCCGGAAGAAGATGAAGACAGAACTCCATTTAATAGTATTGCATTAGCTGTGAATAGTAATGGTATTGCTGTAGGGTCTTCAGATACCCGAGATATTGACAACGATAATAGAATCTTCAGTATGCCAACTTATTTTAAAGACGGTGAGGTAGTTGACTTTATAAACCAGCAAGATGATTGGGAAGGAGGTAAAGCATTTGCAATCAATGATAATGACATTATTGCAGGTTATGCTACTAAACGCATTGAAGGCTCTTTAAGAAACAAACTTTTCTACCATGATGTAAATACAAACACGACGGTGTTTCCTGAAGATTATTTTATTAGCTCAAGCTCATATGCAAATGATATTAATAATCAAGGTTATATTGTAGGCGAAGGTGATGTTGGTGATACAGCGAGTACAAGGCGTTCAGAAGCGTTTATTTATAAAATTGGTGATGACAAAATCACTAATCTAAATAATCTACTACCATGTTTTGACAGTGATGGTGAAACTAGCTTTAGTTATAAAATGGTAGAGGCGAAATCAATCAACGAAAATAATGAAGTATTTGGTGTGGCAACTAAAACGGTTGAAAAATTAGACTCACTAGGTGAGGTCATAACCGACATAAATGGTAACATTCAATATGAAAGTGTTGCTGTTGCAGTAAAACTTTCACCGATTGCTAATGGTGAAGTTGAAAATTGTAAAGCCCCAGATGCAGAGTTTTATGAACGTAGCTCAGCCAGCTTCTCATGGTTTGGTTTATTACTGCTACCTTTAGTTGGTTTAAGACGCGTTTTTCGTTTCTAAGTACTACTATTCGTTTATAAAAAAACCAACTTGTTAAGTTGGTTTTTTTTTGTCTATAGTAATATTAACAGAAGCACTTGATGAAGTAGGCGCTAGTTATTTCTAGATATCCAAGCTTTTCTTACTGAGCGACGCCAAATTAAATCAATACCAAAATAGCCAATAACACTGGCAATAGATGCGCACACAAGCGAACCCACTAAAAAAGCAGGGCCAATGGTAGTTAGGCTTTCTATAAACCATGCCCAACTGGCCTCAAACGCAAAATGCTGCTCAGGTTGATTTAATACTAATGTACCAACCAAGTATGAGCCGTAAAAAATAGGTGGCATTGTAAGTGGGTTGGTGATCCACACTAAAGCAACAGAAATAGGCAAATTAACTCTTAAGATTATGGCTGCGGCAGCTGCTAGCACCATTTGAAAAGGAACAGGGATGAATGCAAAAAAAAGTCCAACGGCAAAGGCACCGCGTGCTGAGCGTCGATTTAAATGCCAAAGGTTAGCATCATGTAAAAGACGACCAAATATCCTTAGTGATTTGTGATGTCTAATTTTATTTGGATCAGGTAAAAACCGTTGGATCGTTTTTTTAGCCATTTAAAGCAACCATTTACGTCTGTGTGGATGAGTCTTGGGTTTGTTATCGGTGTCGTTATTACCGTATTTTATTATCAAACCCTTGAGTTTACAGTTATCACAATTTCAATCCTTATTGTGAGCACGTATTTTAAGCCGTTTTTAACTGTATTGTTAGGCTTTATTTGCGGTATTTGCTGTGTAGCCGCACATTTTATCTTGTTTTATTCATTTGAGTTACCTGAACAGCACAAAAAATATGCTTATTCTGTCGGTGTGGTGGTCGAAGAGGTTATCTCTGCTACGCCTCCCCAATATATAAAAGTTAAAATAACCCATTTAGAAGATAGTGAATATAGCCACTTTAGGGCACCTTATGCCTTATTAAGTATCAATTTTGCACAACCAATTAAATCTGGTGATACTTTTAATGCCCAAGTGAGACTGAATAATTATAGAACTATTAAAAATTTTACTGTTTTTGATAATCAGCTTTATGCTTTTACACAAAAGATAGCCTTTAAAGGTACAGTGCTCAATAAACAGCTTAATATTAAAAGCTCTCAAAAAAATAATACCGTGTCAGCTTATAGAGCCTATGTAAAAAAGCTGTTAAATAATGCTGAGCTTAAATGGCTATATTATACACTTTTAACCGGCGATAAGTCATTGATGACATTCGAGCAAAAGCGGTTAATGCAGAGTCTTGGGTTAAGTCACTTATTAGCCATTTCTGGGTTACATATCTCTTTAGTGTTTGGTTTTTGTTATTTTGTTACACGTTTTTGTCTTAAGTTGGTTAAACCTGAACTAAATCAAGGCATAAATGTTTCTATTGTTTATAGCGCTGTCGGCTTTGTAGTGGCATTCATATATGTTTACTTGAGTGATTTTATCATCTCCGCAACCCGCGCTTTAATTATGTTGGGCTGTTATTTGCTACTTTATTATTTGGCAAAGCAATCATTGAGATGGCGCAGTATTTTATATGCGTTGGTTATTATTTTAGCGGTTAATCCATTTAGTGTACTAAATCCAGGGCTTTACTTTTCGTTTTTAGCGGTATGTATTATTTTTATGGTTTTAAAGCAGTTTCCGCTTCGGGGTCACTCACTACTGGCCAATATGCGAACATTATTTATTATTCAACTGGGATTATTTATTGGCTTATTACCCCTGTCATTATACTTTTTCAATGGCGTGAGTTTAGTGGGTTTAGTTTTAAATCTTGTGGCTATTCCCATTTTATCTTTTGTATTGATGCCTGCTTTATTTTTAAGCGTGTTGCTGGGGTTATTAACCGATTGGCATGCATTTATTGTGTTATATGATTTTCCACTGACCAATTTGTATCAAATGTTGCAGGCAATACCTCAGCAGATACGTTGGCTTAATGTCGGACAGGTAAGTATAACCACCGTGGTGCTGCTTTATAGTGTTGTTCCCTTACTTTATTTTATTGAGCTTCGCTTACTAGCCTGCATTCCGATTTTGACTTTGCTTTTTAACTATTACTTTACGCAAACCAGCCTTTGGCAGTTAAACGTATTTGATGTAGGCCACGGCTTAATGGTACTGATAGAAAAAGATAAACATGCGTTTATTTATGATTTTGGCCCGAGTTATTTTAATCGCTTTAGTCGTGTCACTAGTGTTTTACTACCCTATATTAATGCTCATAACCTAACAGTAACTAACTCGATTGTAAGCCATCAAGATAACGACCATGCAGGAGGCGTTGCGCACTTTAAAAAAGCAGGTTATGCATGGAGCTTTGATTATTTTCATCCCAATGGTGTATATAAAGACTGCATAGCAACAAAAACAGACTTTCAAGGCTTGAGTATTCAAACCTTTTCAAAAGATGAGTTTAATAACAGTAATGATAATTCCTGTGTTGTTAAAATCTCAAGTGCAAATCATAGTGTGCTTCTTACTGGTGATATATCAAAAGCAAGGGAGTTTCAATTAATTAAAAAAGAAGATGATTTACAAAGTACCGTTTTGATAAGTCCTCATCACGGCAGTGATAGCTCCTCCAGTGACGAGTTTATTAAGGCTGTGTATCCAACCTTTGTGATTCACTCTAGTGCTTATCAAGGTCAGTGGCAATTTCCAAGTAAAGCGGTAGTTAAGCGCTACAATAAAATAAACGCTAAACAATATAGCACCGGTAATGTAGGACAAATTCGGGTTGATTTTTACGCTAAACACTTAGAGCTGAGTACTGCAAGAGGGGCGGAAAGTTATTGGTTTATCAAAGATTGACGTTTTGTTTTGCTGTTGCTAAGGATACAATAGGGGCTGTTACTGGTTTTAGAGAGTGTTATGGAACAAAGTACTACACAAATATATAAACGGCTTGTTTCTTACGTTGGCGCTTATAAGTCGATTGCCATTGTCGCGATTATAGGAATGATAGGTTATTCAGGTATGGATGCATTATTCATTCAACTGATGAAGCCGTTTATCGATGAAGGTTTAAACGAGCGTAACAGCCAGGTACTTACTTATGCGCCATTTGTGGTTATTGCGCTGGTTATCGGGCGTGGCGTATTTAACTTTATGTCATCTTACTGTTTAAGCTATGTAGGCTCACAAGTCGTGAGGGCGCTGCGCCAAGAATTGTTTGAACACATTTTACATTTACCGGTGTCCTTTCACGATAAAAACTCAACCGGCGATTTGATTTCTAAAATTACCTTTGACACCGAGCAAGTTCAACAAGCAATCACCAAAGCACTGCTTATTGTTGTGCGTGAAGGCGCTTTTGTGGTGTTTTTACTCGCTGTGATGTTTTATACCAGTTGGCAGTTGTCGTTAATCTTTTTAGTTATTATCCCGCTTGTGGCTATCATAGTAGCTGTGGTGTCTAAACGCTTTCGTCATATCTCGAAAAATATTCAGTCAGCGATGGGACAGGTAACACGTAGTTCAGAGCAAATGCTCAGTGGTCACAAAGTGATCCATGGCTTTGGTGGGCAAACACAAGAAATTGATCAATTTTCTAAAATTAATAATCATAACCGCCAACAACGTATCAAGATGGATGCGACTAAAGCGCTAAGTGTCTCTATCATTCAAATTTTGGCTGCCAGTGCTATGGCTGTTATTTTATGGGTTGTGTCGATGCCCTCTATGATAGACAGCATTAGCTCTGGGGATTTTGTCGTACTCATCTCATCGATGATGATGCTACTGCGCCCATTAAAGCAACTTGCCAATGTAAACAGTGACTTACAGCGAGGTATTTCAGCTGCTCAGAGTGTTTTTTTAGTGTTAGATGAAGAAATTGAAAAAGACACGGGTACCTTTTCGGTTGATAAGGTAAAAGGGCATATTGAGGTGAAAAATGTGACCTTTAAATACCCAACCAAGGATGAAGCCGTGCTTAACGATTTATCACTGAGCATAAAAGCCGGTGAGAGTATTGCCCTTGTTGGCCGCTCTGGCTCGGGTAAATCGACTATTTCTAACTTGTTACCCCGATATTATGACTTAGAAGCGCCAAGCGAAATTTTACTTGATGGCATTGCTCTTAATGAATATAAGCTTACTGATCTTCGCCGTCAATTTGCGTTAGTGTCGCAACAAGTGGTGCTATTTAATGACACGATTGCCAATAATATTTGTTATGGTTTACAACGCGAAATCTCTATCGAAGAGCTTCATGACGTTGCAAAACAAGCCCATGTGTGGGAGTTTGTAAAAGACTTACCTGAGCAACTTAACACTATGGTTGGCGAGAATGGGGTAATGCTTTCAGGCGGGCAACGTCAACGTATTGCGATTGCCCGTGCTATTTTAAAAGACGCGCCTATTTTAATTTTAGATGAAGCGACCTCGGCCTTGGATACTGAGTCTGAAAAGCTTATCCAACATGCTCTTGATACATTAATGAAAGATAAAACCTCCATTGTTATCGCTCATAGGCTATCGACTATTGAAAATAGTGACCGTATCTATGTGATTGATAACGGTAAAGTGATAGAAAGTGGTACGCATACTGAATTACTGACTAACGATGGTACCTACTCAGCTCTTTGTAAAATGCAGTTTGGTGAGCAGGGGTGAGTAAAATAGAGCAAAGCTGGTACAAACCTTTTAGCTTAATTACCTTATTGTTATTACCACTGTCCGCTATTTTTGGCTGTGTTGCTCTAGTGCGCAAATACTGCTACGAAGTGGGTGTTTTTAAGCCATTTGTTAGTAATACTCCAGTAATTGTTGTTGGCAATATAAGTGTAGGCGGCAATGGTAAGACTCCATTTGTATTGTGGCTACATGATTACTTAACCGCTCAAGGCTTATCTGTTGGTTTAATTAGTCGCGGCTATGGCGGACGAGCAGCCCATTACCCATTATTAGTAACTGCAAATACGACGACTTTAGAAGCAGGGGATGAGCCGGTACTTTTATTTAACCGTTTACAATGTCCGTTAGTTGTGGGGCCAAATAGACAGCAGAATATAGAAATGCTCAATCATCAGTTTCAGCTTGATGTAATTATTTCTGATGATGGCATGCAACACTACAAAATGGCACGCAGTATCGAATGTTGTATTGTTGATAGCGAAAGAAAATTTGGTAATGGTTTTTTAATGCCAGCAGGACCACTTCGCGAAACGGTTTCTCGTTTAAACAGTGTTGATTTAGTCATTGAAAATGGTTCTGAACATGAATTTAGCTATCGCTTGCAGCCATCAATTATTAAACGTGTTGCTGATAATACTGAGATAACAACGACTATAAAAACAGCGCATGCTGTAAGTGCAATCGGTAACCCTCAGCGCTTTGAAGCATCATTAAAAGCACGAGGTATAGCGTTGTTATCAACACATCATTTTCGCGACCATTATGCTTATACCGCCAATGACTTTGCTCAATTTGGTGAGGACTGTGTATTAATGACAGAAAAAGATGCGGTTAAGTGTCGTGACTTTGCCAAGCCAAATTGGTATTACTTGCCGGTTGACGCTCAACCAACTGCAGCAGTAATAAACACATTAAATTTATTATTAAAAGAAAAAGGGATCCACCATGGCCTTTGATACAAAATTACTCGAAATTATTGCTTGCCCTGTGTGTAAAGGTAAGTTGCGCTTTGATAAAGAAAACCAAGAGCTGATCAGCACAGCAGCAAAACTAGCTTACCCGGTACGTGATGATATTCCGGTACTACTTGAAAATGAAGCCCGTGAATTGACTCTTGAAGAGGTAGAAAAGTGGAATTCGTAGTTGTTATCCCTGCGCGTTACGCTTCTACTCGTTTGCCAGGTAAACCACTCGCTGATATTTGTGGCAAACCAATGATACAGCATGTGTATGAAAAAGCCTGTTTGTCAGGAGCCAGCAAGGTGGTTATTGCTACCGACCATCAAAGAGTGTTTGATGCTGCTAAACGTTTTACTAGTAATGTTTTGATGACACGTGAAGATCACCAATCAGGCACAGAGCGCTTAGCCGAAGTAGTGGATTTACTTAATTTAGCCGATGACACTATCGTGGTAAATGTACAAGGTGATGAACCTTTGCTGTCGCCTGATAACGTATCACAAGTGGCAACATTATTAGCGCAATCAACGGCACCAATGGCAACCTTAAGCGTTGCTATTGAAGAGCGTGATGAAGTGTTTAATCCTAATGCGGTTAAAGTTGTCAGTGATATCAATAAAAATGCTTTGTACTTTTCAAGAGCGAGTATCCCATTTGATAGAAGCGCCATGATGGCTGAGCAGCAACCACTTAATTTAGCGCCTTTTCAACGGCATGTGGGTATTTACGCCTACCGCGCAGGGTTTATAAAGCAATATATTGAATTAAGTGTTTCGCCATTAGAACTCCTTGAGTCGTTAGAGCAGTTACGTGTGCTATACCATGGTTATGCAATTAAAATAGAACAAGCTTTAGTGACCCCTCATGCAGGAGTAGATACACCAGAGGATTTAGCAAAAGTGGTTGCCCATATTCAAAGTAAAAGCGCGTGAATATAGCACAAACGCCTATATTAAAAGTGCAATATACGCATGATGATTTTTACATCATAAATAAACCGCATGGGCTTAATTTTCATTCTGAAGAAGGCCCCGGTTTTGTGGTACTAGCTGAGCAACAGTTAAACGAAAAATTATTTGCGGTACACCGTTTAGATAAAGTCACCTCTGGATTGATTATACTCGCGCGAAGCAAAGCGGCAGCAGCAGAATTTACGCAATTATTTACTCAGCATGCGATAAATAAGTTTTATCTAGCGGTTAGTGATACCAAGCCTAAAAAAAAGCAAGGCTGGGTTAAAGGTGATATGGCTAAGTCTCGCCGTGGCACGTATAAATTATTAAACTCACAGAGTAACCCCGCTATTACACGTTTTTATTCGTTTAGCTTTAAAAGCGGTTTTAGAGCTTACCTATTAAAACCCTATTCGGGAAAAACCCATCAGCTTAGGGTGGCATTAAAGAGTATAGGTGCCGCTATATTAGGCGATGCTAGTTATTCTGGGAGTGCCGCTGATCGCACCTATTTGCATGCATTTGCGTTGGACTTTGAGTGGGCTGGGGAACAAATACAACACACTCTGTTGCCAGAGTGTGGAGTGGAATATGCGCAATTAATAAAACATCAAGATTTTGATTCTTGGCAAACGCCTTGGAAATTGGATTGGTAAATGAGTGAACAAGTAACTGATATCCGCTTTGGTGGTATTAAACGACTATATGGTCAACAGCAATTTGAATGGTTACAACAGGCACATTTCTGTGTTGTTGGTATAGGTGGCGTAGGCAGCTGGACTGCAGAAGCATTAGCGCGCACCGGCGTGGGCAAAATTACTCTAATAGATTTAGATGATATATGCGCAACCAATGTTAATCGTCAAATTCATGCGTTAACAGGCACTATTGGGGAAGCAAAAGTGGATGCCATGAAGGCACGCTGCGAGCTTATCAACCCTGAGTGTGTGGTTAATGTGATTGACGATTTTATAACACTAGATAATATTCAAGAGCATATTCAAGGTTTTGATTATGTTATTGACTGCATTGATGCGGTAAAAGAAAAAGCGGCGTTAATCGCGCACTGTAAGCGTAATAAAATGCCTATAATTACCACGGGCGGTGCAGGTGGGCAAACTGATCCAAGTCAAATTACATTTGGAGATGTGGCAAAAACGACTCAAGATCCATTGCTTGCAAAGGTGCGCTATATTTTGCGTAAGCAGTATAATTTCAGCTCTAATCCAAAACGTAAATTTAATATTGACTGTGTGTATTCAACAGAGCAGCTTGTTTATCCTGGCAGTGATGGCAGTGTGTGCCATGCGAAACAAAATGCAGATGGCAGTATGAATATGGATTGTAATAATGGCTTTGGTTCGGTGACGATGATCACCGGTAGTTTTGGTTTTTTTGTTGCCGCTAAAGCAGTAAGAAAATATTTAGATAAGCGTACACGCTTGAACATTTAATTACAGATTACACATCATATTGTTAAAAAAGCGCTTAACGCGTTTTTTGTTTAGCTAAGGTTTGTATTTTTTCAACCATGGCTTTTACTCCATTGCCTCGAGAAGCGCTTAAGTGGCTAATTAAGCCAAGCTTTTCAAATTCTTCATAGGCATTAATGTTTAACACCTCTTCTGGTGTTAAACCGTTATACAGCGCTAAAATTAACGCCAATAAGCCTTTTACTATGCGCGTATCAGAATCACCAATCACAACCAACGCATTCTCGGTTAGGTCAAATTCAACAAACATCCACACTTTACTTTCACAGCCTTGCACGAGCGCATCGTCGGTTTTTAATATATCGGCTAATGGCGGGAGTGTTTTACCAAGCAACATAATTTCACGGTATTTCTGTTGCCAGCTTGCACTGTTTTCAATGTTTTTACTTACCAGTTGATATGTGTGAGTCATTATTTATCCAAATTAGTCTAATAAAGCGATGCATTCTTTAAGCGCAGTAATAAATTGGTCTACATCTTTGGTCGTATTATAAAATGCAAAACTTGCTCTGAGTGAGCCATTTAGTTGCAAATGAGTCATTAATGGCTGCGTACAATGATGACCACTTCGTACTGCAATACCATAACCGTCAAGTAAAGTTGCCAGATCATACGGATGTTCATTTTTATAATTAAAGCATAATGTACCAATGTTCGATTTTAGGTCGCTATAGATGCAAATACCATCTATTTCCCTCAGTGCGTTTGCTGCATAAATAAACACCTGCTGTTCATACTCTTTTAATTCTTGCTGATTGAGCACCATTAAATACTCAAGCGCCGCACCAAAGCCTAAAACACCGGCTATATTTGGCGTCCCAGCTTCAAATTTAGCGGGAGCGTCACGATAAGTGCTTTGCGTTAGGGTCACTTTTTCAATCATTTCACCACCTGTTTGATAAGGCAATAATGCATTTAACGCACTATAGCGGCCATACAAACCGCCTAATCCAGTTGGCCCCAGCATTTTGTGAGCTGAAAACACGTAGAAATCACAATTAAGCGCTGTTAAATTAGGTCTTAAATGAAGGGCGCCTTGTGCGCCGTCGACTAAAGTTAACGCATCTACTGCCTTCGCAGCGGTTATCAGCGGAGTTAAATCGGTAATATTGCCCAGCGCATTAGAGGCGTGAGTGATTGCAAGAAGTGCAGGTTTGGTGTGTTTAATCACGTCACAGCACTGTTTGATATCAAAAGTGGCATTGTCATTAAGTGGCAACGCTTTTAACGTTGCACCAGTGTATGCCGCGAGTTCTTGCCATGGCACAATATTCGCGTGATGCTCGATTGGGCTAATTAAAATGGTGTCGTCTGTTGTTAATGTATTTCTTAGGCCATGTGCAACTAAGTTAATCGCCTCAGTAGCGCCTTTAGTCCAGACAATTTCATTACCGCTTACCTGAAAGTAATCAGCAACGCGTTGACGTACTTGCTCATAAGCCGCTGTAGCTTGCTCACTCAGCGTATGACGACCGCGGTGAACATTTGCATTCTGTGAGGTGTAAAACTGTGTGGTGACGTCAATCACACATTGTGGCTTTTGTGTTGTTGCAGCTGAGTCTAAATAAACCAAAGGATTGCCATTGATTGTCTGATTTAGAGTAGGGAAATCATTACGGATTTTTTTAGGATCAAACGAGGACACAGACATAGGCTCATAAAGTTAATCAATTCGGGCAGGAATTGTAATCTGTTTAAGATAATTCTCAAGTAGCATGTAATAAAAAAGGCCGCAGAAGCGGCCTTTTAAAACTAACTTTAAAGCTTAGCGCTTGTCTGTAGCTTTATAATCACGTGTTGTTTCACCTGTGTAAAGCTGACGTGGACGGCTGATCTTGTGACCAGGCTGAGAAAGCATCTCGTCCCAGTGTGAGATCCAACCTACAGTACGTGCCATTGCAAAAATTACAGTGAACATACTTGTAGGAATACCAATCGCTTTTAAGATAATACCTGAGTAGAAATCTACGTTAGGGTAAAGTTTCTTCTCAACAAAGTACGGGTCTTCAAGTGCAATTTGCTCAAGTTTCATTGCAATATCAAGCAATGGATCTTGAATATTAAGCTCTGCTAAAACTTCATGACATGTTTGACGCATTACTGTTGCGCGTGGGTCGAAGTTTTTGTAAACACGGTGACCAAAGCCCATAAGACGGAAAGGGTCCGCTTTATCTTTTGCTTTTGCTACATATTCGTCGATGCGATCAACTGAACCAATTTCTTCTAACATGTTTAAACATGCTTCGTTAGCGCCGCCGTGAGCAGGGCCCCAAAGTGATGCAATACCCGCAGCAATACATGCATAAGGGTTAGCACCAGAAGAACCAGCTAAACGAACAGTTGACGTTGAAGCATTCTGTTCGTGGTCAGCATGAAGCATAAAGATTTTATCCATTGCTTTAGCTGTTACTGGGTTCACTTTGTATTCTTCAGCAGGTACAGAGAACATCATGTGTAAGAAGTTTTCTGCATAGCTTAAATCATTGCGTGGATATACAAACGGTTGACCGATGTTTGTTTTGTATGCCATTGCCGCAATTGTTGGTAATTTAGCAACTAATTTAATAGCGCTTGTCTTACGTTGAACTGCATCAGTGATATCAAGATCTTCATGGTAAAAAGAAGATAATGCACCAACCACACCACATAGCATTGCCATTGGGTGTGCATCAAAACGGAAACCTTGGAAGAAGTTTGCGATTTTTTCATCTAGCATTGTGCTACGAGTGATTTTTGTAGCAAAATCATCGTATTGCTCTTTAGTTGGTAACTCACCGTTTAATAGTAAGTAACATAACTCAACGTAGTTAGAGCTCTCTGCTAACTGCTCGATCGGGTAACCACGGTGTAATAAAACACCTTTACCACCATCGATGTAAGTGATGGTAGATTCACAAGAACCAGTCGACATGAAACCTGGGTCATAAGTAAAGTGACCATGTGAGCCGAGTGTACGTACATCAATTACGTCTTGGCCAGCAGTACCTTGATAAATTGGAAGTTCGATTGGATCTAGCCCATCAATATGGACTGTGGCTTTCTTATCTGCCATCTATGTATCTCCTATTAAGATAACTATTCTGATTTTTATATTCTAAAATCTATTCTAAGCACATCTTTACATTTTAACGTGAAAGAGGGGTATAAAGTCAATTTTTATAAGTATTATGCACATATGTATAATAAATATTCGGTATAGATTGAATATTATACCATTGGCTAATTCGCAAACGACTCAAAGTAAACAAGAATTGTAAAAGAGTCTCCGGCTATATATACTAACGGAGGTTTTTAACCGATTTGTATTTGGGTAAACTTTTTTTTACATAATATTTTTCATAAAAAGTGAACTTTATTAGTACTAATACGTTTATTTTGATAGTTCCACCAGAAACATTTGGTGGGTTTTAGAAAAACAAGTAGATGAGCCCCACTGCGGGCAAGATGGGCAAGTAACTGTGAAAAAGCAAAGACCTGTAAATCTAGATCTAACAACTATATCTATGCCGGCAACGGCTAAAGCTTCAATTTTTCACCGCGTCACCGGTGTTGCATTATTTTTTGCTTTAACGTTTGTCATTTGGGCTTGGTCAGAGTCTCTTTCTTCAGCTGAAGGTTTTGAATTCGTCAAGGGTCTGTTTAACGGATTCATTGCCAAATTTATAGCTTGGGGCACCCTTTCTGTATTGGGTTATCACCTTATCGGTGGTATCCGTCACATCATTATGGATATGGGGCATTGGGAAGAACTTGAATCAGGCAACACTAGCGCTAAAATTGCAATGGCACTTGGCGTTGTGTTTGCTGTATTGGCAGGGGTGTGGATATGGTCTTAAATCAAGCAACTCTTAAACGTGATGGCGTACAAGATTTTGTATCTCTACGCACAACGGCATTAATAATCAGTGCATATGCAATTTTTATTATTGGCTATTTTTTAGCAATGCCAGAAGTCACATATGACGCCTGGACAGGCCTATTCTCTAACCTAGCAATGAAAGGGGCGACATTAATCACCCTAGTTTGCATTATGGTTCATACCCGTATCGGCCTTTGGCAGGTTCTAACCGACTATGTAAAGGACGCTAAATTGCGTGCTTTCTTAGGCTTTGTACTAAACCTAATGGCTGTCGCTTACGTAGCTGTAGGTTTAATCGTTTTATGGGGTGTTTAAGTGAAATATTCTGTTCGTGAATTTGACGCCGTAGTAATTGGTGCAGGTGGTGCAGGTATGCGCGCTGCTCTTGCTATTACTGAATCTGGCAAAACATGTGCACTAATCTCTAAAGTTTTTCCGACACGCTCACACACTGTATCTGCTCAAGGTGGTATTACAGTAGCGCTAGGTAATTCGCATGAAGATAACTGGGAATGGCATATGTATGATACCGTTAAAGGTTCCGATTTTATCGGTGACCAAGACGCTATCGAATACATGTGTAATACAGGCCCAGAAGCTATTACTGAATTAGAAAACATGGGCTTACCATTTTCTCGTTTTGAAAATGGCCGTGTTTACCAACGTCCTTTCGGTGGTCAATCGAAAAACTTTGGTGGTGAACAAGCTGCACGTACCGCAGCAGCTGCTGACCGTACTGGTCACGCATTATTACACCTTCTTTATCAACAAAACGTTAAAAATAAAACAAATGTATTTTCTGAATGGTATGCACTTGATTTAGTTAAAAACGATAATGGCGATGTAGTAGGTTGTACAGCGATTGAAATTGAAACAGGTGAAATCACTTTCTTCAAATCAAAAGCAGTTGTGTTAGCTACCGGTGGTGCAGGTCGTATTTTCGCATCAACAACTAATGCTCACATTAACACTGGTGACGGTGTTGGTATGGCGACTCGTGCTGGTATTTCTATGCAAGACATGGAAATGTGGCAATTCCATCCGACAGGTATTGCAGGTGCTGGTACGCTAGTAACTGAAGGTTGTCGTGGTGAAGGTGGTTATCTTTTAAATAAAGATGGCGAACGCTTCATGGAACGCTATGCACCAAACGCTAAAGATTTAGCATCTCGTGACGTTGTTGCCCGTTCAATGATGACAGAGATTCGTGAAGGTCGTGGTTGTGATGGTCCTTGGGGTCCTCACCTTAAGTTGAAACTTGACCACTTAGGCGAAGAAACGCTTAACTTACGTCTTCCAGGTGTATGCGACCTTGCTAAAACATTTGCTCACGTTGATCCTGCAAAAGAACCAATTCCAGTTATCCCAACATGTCACTACATGATGGGTGGTGTGCCAACTAACGTAAATGGTCAAGTACTTAATATCGATGCCGCTGGTAACGAAAAAGTAGTACAAGGTTTATTTGCTGTTGGTGAGATTGCATGTGTATCTGTTCACGGTGCTAACCGCTTAGGTGGTAACTCATTACTTGATTTAGTTGTATTTGGCCGTGCTGCTGGTAATTTCTTAGGTAAATACCTAAATGACGTTGAAATTTCTAAAGCGGCTTCTGAGTCTGATTTAGAAGCGTCTTTAGCTCGCTTTAATCGTTGGGAAAGCTCAACAGTTGGTCAAGGCGAAGACCCAGTACAAATCAAGAAAGACCTACAACAGTGTATGCAGCTTAACTTCTCGGTATTCCGTGAAGGTGACTCAATGGCAACTGGTCTTACTGAGCTTAAAGAAATTCGTGAACGCTTACAGCATGCACGTCTTGATGATAAATCATCAGACTTCAACACCATGCGTATTGAATGTTTAGAATTAGACAACTTAATGGAAACAGCTTACTCAACTGCAGTAGCTGCAAACTTCCGTACTGAAAGCCGTGGTGCACACTCTCGCTTTGACTTCCCAGATCGTGATGACGAAAACTGGTTATGTCACTCAGTATTTAATCCGGTAACGGATGAAATGAGCAAGCGTAAAGTAAACTACGAGCCCAAGCTACGTGAAGCATTCCCACCTAAAGCACGTACCTACTAGGAGCGAGACGATGGCACAAGTACAATTTTCAGTTTATCGTTACAATCCGGATGTTGACAACGCACCTCGTATGCAAGAATACACTTTGCAAACTGAGGAAGGCCAAGACATGATGGTATTGGATGCACTTTTATTATTAAAAGAGCAAGATCCTACATTATCATTCCGTCGTTCATGCCGTGAAGGCGTGTGTGGTTCAGACGGTGTAAACATGAATGGTAAGAACGGCTTAGCATGTATTACTCCTTTATCTACGCTACAAAAAAATGGCAAAGGTAAAATCGTAGTACGTCCATTACCGGGACTTCCTGTTGTTCGTGACCTTGTTATTGACATGAGTCAGTTCTACACTCAATACGAAAAAGTAAAACCGTATCTAATAAATGACGAGCCTGCTGCAGGCGAACGTCTTCAATCTATTGAAGAGCGTGATAAATTAGATGGGCTTTATGAGTGTATTTTATGTGCATGTTGTTCTACATCGTGTCCTTCTTTCTGGTGGAATCCAGATAAGTTTATAGGTCCAGCAGGCCTTCTTCATGCTTACCGTTTCTTAGCTGATAGCCGAGATACTGCAACAGAAGAGCGTTTAGCTGACTTAGACGATGCATTCAGTGTGTTCCGTTGCCACAGTATCATGAACTGTGTTAGCGTTTGTCCTAAGGGTCTTAACCCTACTAAAGCAATTGGGCAAATAAAATCTATGTTATTAAACCGCTCGGTTTAATTTCTAGTAGACGAAAGATGGCTAATATTTATTAGCCATCTTGTTATATAACTATTAATTTCTGCGCTAAAAAAAAGGGCTTATAAATGCACGAAGGTGTGATGAAGGCATGGCTAGAATCTTCACATTTAAACGGCGGTAACGTTGCTTATGTTGAAGAGCTTTATGAAGCGTATTTAGACGATGCGACTTCGGTGCCAGAAGAATGGCGAGAAGTGTTCGAACAATTACCAAAAGTTGATGGTGTGGATGTTGAAGTAAAACATTCAGAAGTTCGTTCACAATTTGCGGCGCTTGCTAAAAACAAGCATAGAGAAGTAGTGGTAGCAGAGGGCAGTGGCGGCGACCTTAAACAGGTTAAAGTTCTGCAACTTATTAATGCTTTCCGTTTTCGTGGACACCAAAATGCAAACCTAGATCCACTAGGTATTTGGCAACGAGAACGTGTACGAGATTTAGAGCTAGAATACCACGACTTATCAAATGCTGACTTTGACCGCGAATTTAACGTAGGATCGTTTGCCGTAGGCCGCGATACTATGCCTTTAGGTGAGTTATACCAAGCACTAAAAACTACTTATTGTGGTTCTATTGGCGCAGAGTATATGCACATCACATCAACAGAAGAAAAACGTTGGTTACAACAGCGTTTAGAGTCTGTTCAGTCTAGGCCAAAATTCGATAAAAATGAAAAGCTACGTATCCTTAAAGGATTGACAGCGGCTGATGGTCTTGAAAAATATTTAGGGGCTAAGTTCCCGGGTGCTAAGCGTTTCTCACTTGAAGGTGGCGATGCGTTAGTTCCTATGCTTAAAGAGCTTATACACCGCGCGGGTGAAAGTGGCCAAAAAGAGGCCGTAATCGGCATGGCTCACCGCGGACGCTTGAACGTACTTGTGAATGTACTTGGTAAAAATCCATCAGAATTATTTGATGAATTTGCTGGTAAACACAAAGATACTTTAAGCTCTGGTGATGTTAAGTATCACATGGGTTACTCTTCAGATTTCGCGACCAAAGGTGGCAATGTGCATATGGCACTTGCGTTTAACCCATCGCACTTAGAAATCGTTAATCCTGTGGTTATGGGGTCTGTGCGCGCACGTCTTGATCGTCTAAACGACAAAACTGGCAGCAAAGCACTTCCTATTACTATTCACGGCGACTCTGCAATCGCAGGTCAGGGTGTAGTACAAGAAACGTTTAACTTATCACAAACTAATGCATTTAGTTGTGGTGGTAGCATTCGTATTGTTGTTAATAACCAAGTTGGTTTTACTACAAGCAAGCAAGACGATGTTCGCTCTACTGATTACTGTACTGATATTGCAAAAATGGTTCAATCACCAATCTTCCACGTAAACTCTGATGATCCTGAAGCGGTTGCGTTTGTTACGCAGTTAGCGCTTGATTTTAGAAACCAGTTTAAACGTGACGTTGTGATTGACCTTGTTTGTTACCGTCGCCATGGTCATAACGAAGCTGATGAGCCTAATGCTACACAGCCTGTTATGTATCAAAAGATTAAAAAACATCCAGTCCCTCGCTTAATTTATGCAGATCAGTTAATTTCGGAAGGTTCCTTCACAGAAAACGAAGTGAAAGCACTTGCTGATGATTATCGTAATGGCTTAGATGATGGCAACTGTGTAGTTGAAGAAATTCAACCAGAAACGTCACATTCTTCTGATTGGGCTAAATACGTTGGTCATGATTGGAATGTTGACTACGACGCGAGCGTTTCTGTAGAGAAACTTAAAGAGCTTGGTAACATTGTCGCAAGCTACCCTGAAGACCACAAAGCGCAATCTCGTGTTAAGAAAATATACGATGATCGCAAAGCTATGGCAGCCGGTGAAAAAGCACTTGATTGGGGTATGGCAGAGACTTTAGCGTATGCAACTATTGCAGCTGAAGGCACTGATATTCGCCTAACAGGTCAAGACTCTGGCCGTGGTACCTTCTTCCATCGCCATGCCGTTGTTCACGGTCAACAAGACGGTGCAACATACTTGCCACTGCAAAACATTAGTGAAGATCAAGGTACGTTTGAAGTATTTGATTCGGTGCTATCTGAAGAAGCGGTATTAGCGTTTGAATATGGTTATGCAACAGCAGAGCCGACTTCACTTGTTTTATGGGAAGCGCAATTTGGTGATTTCGCCAATGGTGCACAAGTTGTTTTTGACCAATTCTTAAGTTCAGGTGAGCAAAAGTGGGGTCGTTTATGTGGCCTGACATGTTTGCTACCACATGGTTATGAAGGCCAAGGTCCTGAGCATAGCTCTGCACGTCTTGAGCGCTTTTTACAGCTGTGTGCTGATCATAATATGCAAGTATGTGTACCATCTACACCTGCACAAGTTTATGCAATGTTGCGTCGTCAATCGGTTAGACCTCTTCGTCGCCCATTGATTGTTATGACGCCAAAATCATTGCTTCGTCACCCATTAGCTACATCATCGCTTGAAGAACTATCAGAGGGCGTATTCCACAATGTGATCGATGAAATTGATGATATTGATGCTAAGAAAGTAGAACGTGTTGTATTTTGTAGTGGTAAAGTTTACTACGAATTATTACAAGAGCGTCGTAAACTTGAGCAAGACAACATTGCTATTGTTCGTGTTGAACAGTTATACCCGTTCCCACATGACGAAATGAAGACGATTATTGAGCGTTATCAGCATGTTACTGATTTTGTATGGTGTCAGGAAGAGCCGCAAAACCAAGGTGCTTGGTATTGTTCTCAACATCACTTTATTGATGCAATTCCACAAGATGCAAAATTAAAATATGCTGGTCGTAAAGCTTCAGCATCACCTGCATGTGGTTATATGTCAGTACATACTAAAGAACAACAAGCGCTCGTTGCCGACGCGCTTACTATAGAAAAGAAAGGATAAGCAATGAGCACAGAGATTAAAGTTCCTGTTCTTCCTGAGTCGGTTGCAGATGCTTCCGTTGCTACATGGCATGTAAGTGTTGGCGACAAAGTAAGCCGTGACCAAAACTTAGTAGATATTGAAACAGACAAAGTGGTTTTAGAAGTGGTTGCACAAAACGATGGTGTAATCACTGAAATTTCACAAGAAGAGGGTGCTACGGTACTTGGCGACCAAGTGATCGGTTTAATTGGCGATGCAGATGAAGCACCGGCAACTAAAGAGTCAAAAGAAGATGACTCAGCATCAGATAAATCAGAAGACGCGCCAGCGGCGCAATCAGCACCAGCATCAGAAGGTAAAGAAGTGGATATTAAAGTACCTGTACTTCCAGAATCAGTTGCAGATGCAACAATTGCTACTTGGCATGTTCAACCAGGTGACGCGGTAACACGCGACCAAAACTTGGTAGATATTGAAACAGATAAAGTTGTACTTGAAGTTGTTGCCCAAGAAGACGGCGTTATGGGTGAAATAATCCATGACGAAGGCGATACCGTTCTTGGTGAGCAAGTAATTGGTAAGGTAAAAGCAGGCGCTGCACCAGCTAAATCTGAAGCTAAAGCGGATGCACCAGCAGCCAAAGAAGAAGGCTCAAGCGATAGTTCAGATGTGTTAACGCCATCAGTGCGTCGTTTAATTGCTGAGAAAGGCCTTGATGCTTCAAAAATAAAAGGTTCAGGTAAAAATGGCCGTGTGACTAAAGAAGATGTAGATCAATTCTTAAAAGCACCTGCTCCAGCAGCAAAAGCAGAAGCAGCACCAGCAGCACCAATGGGTGACCGTACTCAAAAACGTGTGCCTATGACACGTTTACGTAAAACGATTGCTAATCGTCTTCTTGAAGCGAAAAATTCAACTGCAATGTTAACAACGTTTAACGAAGTTAATATGAAACCAATTATGGATCTTCGTAAGCAGTACCAAGAAGTATTTGAAAAGCGTCACGGTATCCGTTTAGGCTTCATGTCTTTCTATGTGAAAGCGGTAACTGAAGCGTTAAAGCGTTTCCCAGATGTAAATGCATCAATTGATGGTGATGATATTGTTTATCACAACTATTTCGACATCAGTATTGCTGTTTCTACGCCACGCGGCCTAGTAACGCCAGTACTTAAAGATTGTGACAAATTATCAGTTGCAGAAATCGAAAAAGGTATTCGTGAACTAGCTCTTAAAGGTCGTGATGGCAAGCTAACACTTGACGACATGACTGGCGGTAATTTCACTATTACTAACGGTGGTGTATTCGGCTCATTACTATCAACACCAATCATTAACTTACCGCAGTCTTCAATCTTAGGTATGCACAAAATCCAAGATCGTCCAATGGCTGTTAATGGTAAAGTTGAAATCTTACCTATGATGTATTTAGCGTTATCTTACGATCATCGCCAAATCGATGGTAAAGAATCAGTTGGTTTCTTAGTAACAATTAAAGAGTTACTTGAAGATCCAACACGTTTACTGCTAGATGTTTAATTAAGTAGTATGAAATATAAGCTGTGAGTTAAAATCACAGCTTTTTTTTTGCGCCTAAGGTCATACTGGGGTTTTCATGTAGCGCCATGAGATCTATACTAGGCACGCAATTTGGGATAGTTGTTTATTTGCATAAATATTCAGCTCTTTTAATATAAAAAATTGGATAAAGCATCATGAATTTGCATGAGTATCAGGCAAAACAACTTTTTGCCGAATATGGTTTACCAGTTTCTCAAGGTTTCGCTTGCGATACACCTGAAGAAGCTGCAGCAGCTGCTGAAAAAATTGGCGGCGATATGTGGGTTGTTAAAACTCAGGTTCACGCAGGTGGACGTGGTAAAGCTGGCGGTGTAAAGCTAGTTAAAACTATCGACGAAGTTAAAGCGTTTGCAGCTAACTGGTTAGGTAAAAACCTAGTTACTTACCAAACAGACGAGAAAGGCCAGCCAGTTGCTAAAATTTTAGTAGAAAGCTGTACAGATATCGCAAACGAACTGTACCTAGGTGCTGTTGTTGACCGTGCTTCTCGTAAAGTTGTGTTCATGGCGTCTACTGAAGGCGGCGTTGAAATTGAAACTGTTGCTGAAGAAACACCAGAACTTATCCACAAAGCTGAGATTGATCCTTTAGTAGGTCCTCAAGCTTACCAAGCTCGTGAGCTTGGTTTTAAATTGGGTCTTAACCCAACACAAATGAAACAGTTCGTTAAGATCTTTATGGGTCTTGGCAACATGTTCAACGATTTCGATTTCGCATTACTTGAAATCAACCCACTAGTAATCACAGATGAAGGTAACCTTCACTGTCTAGATGGTAAAATTGGTATCGATGGTAATGCACTTTACCGTCAACCTAAAATCCGTGAAATGCACGATCCATCTCAAGAAGATGCACGTGAAGCTCACGCAGCAAGCTTCGAGCTTAACTACGTAGCCCTAGATGGTAACGTAGGTTGTATGGTTAACGGTGCAGGCCTAGCAATGGGTACTATGGACATCGTAAACCTACACGGTGGCAAGCCAGCTAACTTCCTAGATGTTGGTGGCGGCGCGACTAAAGAACGTGTTTCTGAAGCATTCAAAATCATCCTTTCAGATGACAACGTTAAAGCTGTTTTAGTTAACATCTTCGGCGGAATCGTTCGTTGTGACATGATTGCTGAAGGCATCATTGGCGCAGTTAAAGAAGTAGGTGTAACAGTTCCAGTAGTTGTACGTTTAGAAGGTACTAATGCTGAATTAGGCCGTGAAGTACTTGCTAAGTCTGATCTTAACATCATCGCTGCTGAATCATTAACAGACGCGGCTGAAAAAGTTGTTGCTGCTGCGGAGGGCAAATAATGTCTGTATTAATCAATAAAGATACAAAAGTTATCTGTCAAGGTTTCACTGGTGGTCAAGGTACTTTCCACTCAGAGCAAGCGCTTGAGTACGGTACACAAATGGTTGGTGGTGTAAGCCCAGGTAAAGGCGGTCAAACGCACCTTGGTCTTCCAGTATTTAACACAGTACGTGACGCTGTAGAAGCAACAGGTGCAACTGCATCTGTGATTTACGTACCAGCACCTTTCTGTAAAGATGCAATCTTAGAAGCTATCGATGCTGGTATCGAGCTGATTGTTTGTATCACTGAAGGTATTCCTACACTTGATATGGTTGACGTTAAAGTTAAACTAGATCAAACAGGTACTCGTATGATCGGTCCAAACTGTCCAGGTGTTATCACTCCTGGTGAGACTAAGATTGGTATCATGCCTGGTCACATCCACAAGCCTGGTAAAGTAGGTATTGTTTCTCGTTCTGGTACGTTAACGTACGAAGCAGTTAAGCAAACTACAGATGCTGGTTTTGGTCAGTCTTCTTGTGTTGGTATTGGTGGTGATCCAATTCCTGGTACTAACTTTATCGACGTTCTAGAATTGTTCGAAAAAGATCCACAAACTGAAGCAATCGTAATGATTGGTGAAATTGGTGGTACTGCAGAAGAAGAAGCTGCAGAGTACATCAAAGCTAACGTTACTAAACCTGTTGTTTCTTACATTGCTGGTGTTACTGCACCAGAAGGTAAGCGTATGGGTCACGCTGGCGCAATCATCGCTGGTGGTAAAGGTACTGCTGATGAGAAATTTGCTGCATTAGAAGCTGCGGGCGTAAAAACTGTACGTTCACTTGCTGAAATCGGTAAAGCACTAAAAGAAAAAACAGGCTGGTAATCAGCGTTTATTCTTTAAAAAAGGCTCGCAATTGCGAGCCTTTTTGTTATCTAGAGTTCAGATTAATTAATATGGGTAACTTATATGCTGAAAAAAGCGCACAGATAAATCTTGGCGTTGCTTATTAATTGCTAACTCCTCACATAAGCCATGTATGGCTTTTTCAACTTGATTCATAAAACGACCATAGCCAATTTCATGTTTATTATGCTCAGCTGCAACAATGACAAAATGCAGTGTTTCGACTAATTTATCGGCTTCAAAAAATACTTTTATTTGCGGGGTTGAGTCTTCTATATCAAAACTTATTTTTTGTAGCTCTTCATTTCCTTCATTTCTATCGACTTGGCTGTTGCGTATTATTGGCATTGCGCCATTAGCAACCATTGCAGCGTGGGTGAGTTTATTGTCTTCACATAACTGGGTAAATAGTTTTGAAAAGTGGGTGTAGAACGGCTGATAAGTTTGGCTGTTAATCTCACTTTGAAACTGCGTTTTAATATTACGAGTTATCGGTATCGAAAAAGTGACATAGGTCATTTCTGCGTGTGTGCTTGGTATCTCGCATTGTCTTGATTGATAACGAGGATATAAACTTCTTAATTTATAACCGTAACTTTCTTTATTGCCTTTTTCTTTAGCGAATAAATCATAGGTCAAATGCTGATGATCACGCAATTTAAAGCTCGGTTGCTCTACAAATAATTGCTGTTGTAAAAGATCCAATACTTTTTGTACATTATTATGAAATTGGGCGGAGTGAGCGCGAATATCATCCCCAGTGGCTAAAAACAGTAAGCGAATCTTTTTGCTTTGCTGATCTTCGGTGTAATGAAGTTTATGTGCTTCATGGTAACGAGGATTATAGAAAAACAACATTTGCTTATCGGTTTCAAGTTGATAAGACTCATCATGAAATCGCACGACCGGCAGTTTATCATTGGCGAGTAAATGCACATTGTGAAGTTCATATTCATCACAAGCAGCAAATAGTTGGCGAGCAATACGCTGATAACACGCATTAATATTACTAAAGCTCTTATAAAACTCATCGTTTGGCGTGATTTCAGCTAATAAATAATGGTTTGCTCTAGCATTGCTTGGGATATAAACACGGTGTTGATTTAATGAAGCCATCTTTCGTTCCTGTAAGTTGGGTTTATTTTTATACTATAGAATGCTTTGATGACTTAAATATTGCGCTAAAACAAATTTTGTTCATAAACTATCCCTTATTAAACAAACTTTGTTAATTACCAACATAAACCCGTATCTATTACTGTATGTTACGCTTGGTTTTTGTAATAATGCATTAGTTTTGTTATCACGCAATATACAGAGGTTTATACTCCTATGGCGGAAATCGAGAATCGCCCAAGTAACTTTATTAGAACCCGAATTGATGAAGATTTAGCAAGTGGAAAACATGCTACAACGCATACCCGTTTTCCACCAGAACCGAATGGCTTTTTACATATTGGCCATGCAAAATCAATTTGCCTAAATTTTGGTATCGCCAAAGACTATAACGGTTTATGTAACCTTCGTTTTGACGATACAAACCCAGAAAAAGAAGATATTAACTACGTTAATTCAATTAAAGAAGACGTACAGTGGTTAGGGTTTAATTGGGATGGTGAGATTAAATATTCGTCAAACTATTTTGACGTGCTTTACGGCTATGCAGTAGAGCTAATTGAAAAAGGTTTAGCGTATGTGTGTTTTTTAACAGCCGATCAAGCACGTGAATACCGTGGCACATTAAAAGAGCCAGGTAAGAATAGCCCTTATCGCGATACTTCGATTGAAGAAAACCTCGTATTATTTGAAAAGATGCGTAATGGCGAATTTAAAGAAGGTGAATGTGTTCTACGTGCTAAAATTGATATGGCCAGCTCATTTATGGTGCTGCGCGATCCAATTATTTACCGCGTTCGTTTTGCACATCATCACCAAACAGCTGATAAATGGTGCATTTACCCAATGTACGACTTCACGCATTGTATTTCTGATGCGCTAGAAGGTATAACACATTCATTATGTACCTTAGAATTCCAAGATAACCGTCGTCTTTACGACTGGGTTCTTGATAATATCAGCCTTGAGTGCCACCCACAGCAAATTGAATTTTCACGGTTAAACCTTGAATACACAATTATGTCAAAGCGTAAGCTTAATGACTTAGTGGTAAATAACAAGGTAGAAGGGTGGGATGACCCGCGTATGCCAACGATTGCGGGTCTTCGTCGTCGAGGTTATACACCGGCTTCAATTCGTGAGTTTTGTTTACGTATTGGTATTACTAAACAAGAAAATATGGTTGAAATGGGTATGCTTGAAGCGTGTATCCGTGATGATTTAAACGAAAATGCACCGCGTGCGATGGCTGTACTTGATCCGGTTAAAATCGTGATTGAGAATTATGAAGCCGACACTGTTGAAACATTGTCAGTTGCTAATCACCCAAATAAAGAA
This sequence comes from Pseudoalteromonas sp. meg-B1, assembly GCF_003173795.1. Taxonomy (GTDB): domain Bacteria; phylum Pseudomonadota; class Gammaproteobacteria; order Enterobacterales; family Alteromonadaceae; genus Pseudoalteromonas; species Pseudoalteromonas undina. The sequence continues at coordinate 1,270,480 of NZ_QGQU01000001.1, forward strand.
GAAATGGGTCGTCGTGATGTGCCTTTTACCCGTGAAATTTTTATTGAACGTGAAGATTTCCGCGAAGAAGCAAACAATAAGTTCAAACGTTTAGTACTTGATAAAGAAGTACGCTTACGTGGCGCTTATGTAATTAAAGCAGAGCGTGTTGAAAAAGACGATAACGGTGAAATTACCACTATTTACTGTACTTACGATCCTGAAACATTAGGTAAAAACCCAAGCGATGGGCGTAAAGTAAAAGGGGTGATCCATTGGGTATCTGCACCAGAGTCGGTAACAGCAGAAGTGCGTTTATATGACCGTTTATTCAGTGTTCCTAATCCTGCAGCAGCAGAAGATTTTGAAAGCACATTAAACCCAGAGTCGTTAGTTGTTATTAATAATGCAAAACTAGAACCTTCACTGGCAAATTCACAGCCTGCGCAAGGTTTCCAGTTTGAGCGTACTGGTTACTTCTCTCGTGATAGTAAATCTGAGAATGTGGTATTTAACCAAACTGTGGGTCTGCGCGACTCATGGGCTAAAATAGATCAGAAGTAATTCTGTTCTATTTTAGACACAAAAAAACCTGCTTTTAGCAGGTTTTTTTATGCAATTAATAAAATTAACTGTTGTTTTGTGCAAACGCCTTACATGCGTCTTTATCTTCACACTCACCGTATAGGTAAAGAGAGTGGTTAGTTAGCTTAATACCGTTTTCTTCAGCAATCTCGAGTTGACGACGTTCAATTAAGTCATCTTCAAACTCAACAACCTTGCCACACTTTAAACACACTAAGTGGTCATGGTGAGTACTGCCAGAAAGTTCAAATACAGACTTACCACCTTCAAAATGATGACGGCTAACAATACCCGCATCATCAAATTGATTTAAAACACGGTAAACAGTCGCAAGACCAATTTCTTCGCCTAGATCTAATAAAACCTTGTAAACATCTTCAGCGCTTATGTGTTGGTTATCTGGAGATTGAAGAATCTCTAAAATTTTAATACGCGGTAAAGTTACCTTTAGCCCGGCTTTTTTAAGTTCCAAGTTATGATCAGTCATTAAATCTGTCTCAATTTTATTTAGTTATACTAGACATCTTGCAAGATGTACTCGTCACAATAACAGTTAGGATAACGTGCCTTTGCAGGAAGTGCAAAGAACAATTGATCTATATCAATATTAACGCGGAAAATGCTAACTGTTTGATAATATTTTAAACAGTTAGCATAAAAAGGGAGGGTTAATCTGCTAACTCACTTAAGCACATTTCATCATATACCTGAGCGCACCATTGTTTAACGCGTTGCTCAGTCAATTCAGGCTGGCGGTCTTCATCAATACCTAAGCCAACGAAATGCTTGTCATCCGCCATACCTTTTGATGCTTCAAAATCATAGCTGTCAGTTGGCCAGTGACCAACAACAATAGCACCACGCTCTGTTACGATATCGTTGATCATACCCATTGCATCTAAGAAGTATTCTGCATAGTCTTCTTGGTCGCCACAGCCAAAAATAGCCACTAGCTTACCTTCAAAGCTTACTTCTTCAAGCTCAGGAAAAAAGTCATCCCAATCACACTGCGCTTCGCCATAGTACCAAGTTGGAATGCCGAATAAGATCAGATCAAATTCAGCTATCTCTTCTTTAGAGCTTTTTGCAATGTCATGCACAGCAACGAGCTTTTTACCCAATTCTTTTTGGATCATTTTTGCTACGTGTTCTGTGTTACCTGTATCACTTCCGAAAAAAATGCCTACACTTGCCATGGATTTAAACCTTTTATCTATCAATAGCCAATCTTTCTTGTAAAATTGTTTCGATCAACGCACTACGGCTAATATTTTGTGCATCTGCCATATCACTCAAAGCCTGATACAGCTGTGACGAAACTTTAAACTCAACACGCTTTAAGCCACGTGCTTTATCTCTTTTTATTTGATTACGTTTATTGACCTTTAACTGCATATCCCGTGGAAGGGGATTGGTTTTCGGCCTACCTGGACGTTTCTCGTATTCAAATAAATCAAGCGTTGTTCTATCTGTTTCTGACTTGGCCATGCTTAACCTACACCCGCACCTTGCCAAAATACCTGAATAAGTCCTTTGGCAATAAAGCCAGAGCAACCTAAAAAAAGTACCAGCCACACAATATAACGACCAAATTTAGGCACATTGCCGCTTTTCAGTACGTCTTTAATTGCCAAGCCGATAAAAATAAAAATACCTGCTAAGCCAAAATACAACCCTAAGGTATCAAATTCGTTAATAAACTGACTGACCATCGACGTATAACCTTTAAATTAAACGGCGCGTACTATAGCACATAAATCTTTAATTATTTAGTGTGATAAATCAAAAACACGCCACAAAAATAACATTAAACTGCAGTTAAAAAATCATTGATTGCTTTGTTTACAGCCTGTGGTTTTTGGGCATGCAACCAATGACCCGCACCATGGATGATTTTTGCACTTACATTTTTAAACAGCGAATTAATTGCTTCACGGTGCTCAGCTAATATGTAGTCAGAGTCATTACCTTTAATAAACAGAGTTTCGCATAAACAAGAATTATTTGCATTAATGTTGTCGGTAATTGTTGAATATTTATTATCAAGCACTGACAAATTGAATCGCCATACAAATTTCCCTGCATCATTTTTATATAAACTCTTCAATAAAAACTGACGTACTCCTAACTCTTCTATATACGGTTGCATTACTAAATCAGCTTGCTTTCTATCACTAATATCGGCATTTTTTACTGCATTTAATGCCTCAATGATTTGGGTATGACGAGCCGGGTAGCTAACTGGGGCGATATCAAGTACCACTAATTTATTGACCAATTCGCTATGGGTTAATGCAACTTGCATTGCCACTTTACCGCCCATGGAATGCCCTACAAGGTGGGCTTTTTGTATTTTCAATTTCGCCATTAATTCCACAATGTCATTTGCCATGGCTCGGTAATCCATTTCATCACTGTGTGGGGAAAGGCCGTGGTTACGTAAATCGACATTGGTTACGCAAAAGTGTTCACTTAATGGTTTTGCAATCACATTAAGGTTTTCTAATGAGCCAAACAGTCCATGGATCAAAACAACATCAGGACCTTGACCAATTTGTTTGTAATTTAATTGCATAAACGTCTCCCATAATTTTGCGCATAGTTTGCCGAGCATTAACTAAAAAAGCAAAAAATACAGATATTATTTAAACGCTGGATGCAAAATACCTAGCTCTCTGATTATTTGGTCATTATTAATTATAGTTATGTTAAGGCAGTGAGGGTTTAAAAGCGATTTATACTCGTCATAGCTTTTAATAATAGAACGACTATTATTTGCAATATTGTCTTGCCTAATATCGCTTTTAATTCCAACGACGCTCGCATCTTGAGGTGATTTGGGTATAATCATATCGAAAGAAAAATGTGACCCGTAATGACAGGAAGAACATGAAACAAATCGACATAGACGACGAGTTATATCAGTACATTGCTAGCAATACCCAGAGTATTGGTGAAAGTGCATCGACTATTTTACGTCGTTTATTAAATCTCAGCGGCGAAAAAATTCACACTACAAAATCAGACACTGATCATAAAAATGAAACTGTTAGTGTGTCTAATCCATCTGAAGAACAACAAGTTGCTGCCGTTGAACAGCCAGCCTCTGTGGCGAAACCGCCGGTAAATAAAAAGAATGCGAACGTATTTAATATTTTAAATAAAGAAGAGCTGGCAATGCAAAAAGGTGTTGTTGGTCGTTTCTTATTTATATTAAGTGCATTTTACCGAACGCACAAAACTGACTTTTCAGCAGTGCTTGATATCAAAGGCCGCGATCGTGTTTATTTTGCGACCAGTAAAGAAGACTTAGTGAATAGCGGTAGTAGTATGAACCCTAAAAACATCACCGATAGTGAATATTGGGTGATGACTAATTCAAATACTACACGTAAAAAAATGATGCTGCATGAAGTTGCACTTAGCTTGGGCTATAGCAATGAGCAAGCTGAAAAAATTCGTGATTATCTTTAAGGAAATACCATGGCAATTCATTCCGGCGCAGGGAAAACTGCACCACAATCGGTTTTAGTGAATGTACCAAAGTTAGTGTCTGCGTATTATTTAAATGAGCCTGATCTAGAGCAAAACCCTGAGCATTGTGTTGCCTTTGGCACCTCAGGGCATCGTGGTTGTGCATATGATGTGAAATTTAATGAATCCCACATATTATCCATCACCCAAGCTATTTGTGATTACAGAAAGCAAAACGATATATTTGGCCCATTATTTTTGGGTAAAGACACCCACGCATTAAGCGAAGCCGCCTTTAACTCAGCGATAGAAGTGCTGGTTGCTAACGAAGTGCAAGTGATCACCCAAGAAAATGGCGACTTCACACCAACGCCGGTAATTAGCCACGCTATTGTTAGTTATAATAAAAATCACCCAAATGAATTAGCCGATGGTATTGTTGTTACTCCGTCTCATAATCCTCCTGAGGATGGCGGGTTCAAATATAACCCACCTAATGGCGGCCCTGCAGATACAGATGTAACAAAATGGATTGAAGATAGAGCCAATCAGCTTTTAATGGAAGACTTAGTTGAAGTAGAACTGTTTCCATTTGCTAAAGCGTCGCGTTCTGGTTTTATCCGCTATGAAGATTTAATGACACCGTACATTAATGATCTTGAAAACATTGTTAACTTAAAAGCGATTAGTGATGCTGGTATTAAAGTAGGTATCGATCCATTAGGTGGTTCAGGCATTAACTTTTGGCCAGTGATTGCGAAAAAATACAATCTAGATTTAACCGTTGTAAATGACAGTGTTGATCCGCGTTTTGCATTTATGCCACTTGATAAAGATGGCAAAATTCGTATGGATTGCTCATCACCTTATTCAATGGCGAATTTAATTGCCCTTAAAGATGATTTTGATCTATCGATAGGCAATGACCCAGATTATGACCGTCATGGCATAGTAACACCTGATGGATTAATGAATCCAAATCACTTTTTAGCAGTAGCCATTGATTACTTACTAACGCATCGTGACTGGGATGCCAGCGTCGAAATTGGTAAAACCCTCGTTTCTAGCTCAATGATTGATAAAGTCACTGAGCGTAATAAGCGTAAAGTAAAAGAAGTACCTGTTGGTTTTAAATGGTTTGTTGAGGGGTTAAATAAAGGCAAGTTGGCTTTTGGTGGTGAAGAAAGCGCTGGGGCAGCCTTCTTACGTTTTGATGGCACCGTATGGTGTACAGACAAAGATGGCTTTATCATGGGGCTACTTGCTGCTGAAATTCTTGCAGTTACAGGTAAAACACCGTCTACGTTATATAAAGAACTAGAGCAAGAATTTGGTGCACCAATTTATAAACGTTTAGATGCGCCAGCGACGCCTGAGCAAAAATCACGTTTAAAAGCGCTCAGTGCTGACGATGTTAAAGCCGATACCTTAGCCGGTGAGCCAATTATGCAAAAACTTACTCATGCGCCAGGTAATAATGCAGCAATTGGTGGATTAAAAGTAGTAACTGAAAGTGGCTGGTTTGCTGCTCGTCCGTCAGGTACTGAAGATATATATAAAATATATCTAGAATCATTTAAAGGCGAAGAGCATTTAGCCTTATTAGAAAAAGAAGCTAAAAAACTGGTTGATTCAGTAATTAGCTAATCTGCAATTAAAATTAAAAACGGCTGATTTATTCAGCCGTTTTTGTATCTACAATTTATAAAACAAAAAGGGCTTTATAGTGATGTCAGCCACTTCAGAATATATTAATCAATTAAAACATGATGGTGATTTTTTAACGCTTTCTCGAAACCATGAATGGCATTTGGATGCAGGCCAATTTACCCTTGATAATAATACGCAAGTAACCGTGCATGATACCGGTGTAATTGAATTTGAGCCTGATTGTATAACGTCAAAGAATGTGGTGCTTTCAAGTGCAATTCATGGCAATGAGACAGCCCCTATAGAAATTTGCGATGAACTGATTAAACACATTATTAGTGGAAAACTTGAATTACAACAACGGGTTTTATTTATTTTTGGTAACCCTCAGTCAATTAATATTGGTAAACGCTTTGTAGAAGAGAACTTAAATCGCTTATTTAATGGGCACCACACTGTTGATGGCATCGCGATGAACGACGAACGTATTCGTGCTGCAAAACTTGAACAGTACGTTAGCGATTTTTATGCACGCTCAGAGCAGGGCACATATCGCTGTCATTATGATTTACATACCGCTATTCGTGGTTCTAAAAATGAGAAGTTTGCTGTTTACCCATTTTTACATGGCAAGCCTTGGAAAAAGTCGCAACTGCAGTTTTTATTGAGTTGCGGAGTTAATACGGTATTAATGATGAAATCACCCGCTACCACGTTTAGCTACTATTCATCGTTTGTGCATGGGGCTGATTCGTTTACCGTTGAGCTTGGGCAAGTAAAACCCTTTGGTGAAAACGACATGTCGCGCTTTGCAAAAACCAAGCAAACATTAACTGCATTAATTAGTCAAAAAGAAGTGGAATACCCTAAATTTAATGCAAGTGACTTTGAGTTGTTTTCTGTTCATCGCACAATTAACCGCACAGAGCAAAACTTTAGCTTCCCGTTTTCTGATGATGCCGAGAACTTTACAGGCTTTGCAAAGGGTGAGCTTTTAGCAACTGATGGTGATAATGCAATTTATGCGGACGTAGAAGGGGAAGCGATTATTTTTCCTAACGCACAAGTTGCTATTGGACAACGTGCACTATTAACGGTTGTGCCTATGCAGGTGGATAGTCGTTTTAGCTAATTCAACACATCAGACCACTTGTTATGAAAGTTTAACCAACTGATTAATAAGTGGTTAATTATATGTATAGTTAACTTGCCAGTTTTTTGCTCAATATTTACTTTTGTTTGGTCACAGTTTTGTTGAATAACACTTTACGTTAACGTAAAGTGTTGGCAGCTTTAATTAAATACAGTGCAGATGTTGCAAAGTTTATTCAGCAACAATCACCCATAATAATAATTTAAAGGGGCACTGTGATACCGACAACAAGAGAAGGTAGGTTATGAGTAATCCCAATAACGTATCGCTGAATATTAACCATGAGCTTGAGTTTATCGACGGTCACGCGCTTAATATTCCAACCCTTAGTATTTTAACTGAGGACGGCGACATTCATCCTAGTGCTCCTGCACCTGACATTTCTAAACAAACCGCTATTAAATTATACGAAACCATGCGTTTTATTCGTTTATTGGATGAACGTATGCAGGGTGCTCAACGCCAAGGCCGTGTTAGTTTTTACATGCAGTGTTTAGGTGAAGAAGCGGCGGTAACAGCCTCTGCGGCAGCCCTTGATCAAGATGATATGATTATGGCGCAATACCGTGAGCAAGCGGCGTTGCACTACCGTGGTTTTACGCTTGACCAATTTATGAATCAGATGTTTTCTAATGAACTAGATCTTGGTAAAGGCCGTCAAATGCCGATCCATTATGGTTCTAAAGCACTTAACTACATGACAATTTCATCGCCATTAGGAACTCAAATCCCACAGGCCACCGGTTATGCATACGGTCAAAAAGTAAAACATATCGATGCTAAAACAGGTGAACTAGCAAGCACTATTGATAACGTCACCATTTGTTATTTTGGTGAAGGTGCCGCTTCAGAAGGTGATTTTCACGCAGGTCTTAACATGGCTGCAGTGCACAAGGCACCGGTTATCTTTTTTGCACGTAACAATGGTTATGCTATTTCTACCCCAGCTGATGAACAATTTAAAGGTGATGGTATTGCATCGCGTGGCGTAGGGTATGGTATTAAAACCATACGTGTTGATGGCAGCGATGCACTCGCTGTTTATGCAGCAACTAAAAAAGCCCGAGAAATTGCAGCAACCCAAGGTGAACCTGTACTTATTGAATCGATAGCTTATCGTTTAGGCGCGCACTCAACGTCAGATGATCCTAGTGGCTACCGTTCAAAAGATGAAGAAGCAAACTATAAAGCGTGCCCAATAGAGCGCTTTAGAAAATGGCTAGTAAAACAAAACTGGTTAGATGACGCAGAAGATATAAAAGCGAAAGAAACAATTCGTGATGATATTTTGGCGGCACTTAAACGCGCTGAAGTAATTGATAAACCAGCCTTAGAAGAGCTGATTTCTGATGTGTACGATACACCAATTCCATCTTTACAACGCCAATATGATGAGCTTAAAACACATATAAAAGCCCATCCTGATGCCTACCCAACAACAGCAGGGAGAATTAAGTAATGGCTAAAATGAACATGCTACATGCAATTAATTCTGCTTTAGATATCACTATGAATGAGCACCCTCAAGCGTGTATTTTTGGTGAAGACGTTGGTTATTTTGGCGGTGTTTTTAGAGCAACATCAGGCTTACAAGAAAAATACGGTAAGCACCGAGTATTCAACACGCCGCTTACAGAGCAAGGCATTTTAGGTTTTGCTAACGGATTGGCCGCATTTGGTGCACCAGCGCTTGCTGAGATTCAATTTGCTGATTACATCTTTCCTGCGTTTGATCAAATTGTGAATGAATCTGCTAAGTTTCGCTACCGTAGCGGTAATGAATTTAACGTAGGTAATCTAACAATACGAACACCTTACGGTGGCGGTATTGCTGGTGGTTTGTATCACTCGCAATCACCAGAAGCATATTTTGCTCATACGCCAGGGTTAAAAATTGTCGTGCCGCGTAATCCTTATCAAGCTAAAGGCTTACTACGCGCATGTATTAAAGACGATAACCCAGTGCTATTTTTTGAGCCAAAACGCTTATATCGCGCATCTACGGGTGAAGTGCCAGAAGAAGATTACAGCATTGAACTAGGCAAAGCCGAAGTGGTTCAAGAGGGCACTGACGTTACTTTATTGGCGTGGGGGGCACAAATGGAAATTGTAGAAGCAGCTGCTAAACAAGCCAGCGAACAAGGTATAAGCTGTGAGGTAATTGACCTTCGCAGTATTCTACCATGGGATGTTGAAACGATTGCTAAGTCAGTGACAAAAACAGGCCGGCTTATTGTTAGTCATGAAGCGCCTATTACCAATGGTTTTGGCGCCGAAATTGCGGCAACCATCGCTCAAGAGTGTTTCTTGCATTTAGAGTCACCTATTTTACGTGTATGTGGTTTAGATACACCATACCCGCTGGCGCTTGAAAAAGAATATGTTCCAGATGCATTGAAAGTAATGGCCGCAATTAAACAATCAGTGAACTTTTAGGGGTTTCCATGGCTAAAGATTTTATATTACCCGACATTGGTGAAGGCATTGTTGAATGCGAAGTAGTCGAATGGCTGGTACAAGAAGGTGATACAGTAAAAGAAGATCAGCCTATTTGTGATGTGATGACAGATAAGGCCTTAGTGCAAATTCCTGCGGTACACGATGGGGTGATCACTAAGCTACATTGCAAAAAAGGCGATATTGCTAAAGTGCATGCGCCGTTATTTGCAATGGATGTTGCCGGGGAAGCACCCAGCGAAAAGACTGAAACATCATCTGCACCAACATCTACTCGTGAACACTTAGAAGATTTTATCTTACCCGATATTGGTGAAGGTATTGTTGAGTGTGAAATTGTAGAGTGGTTAGTAGCAGAAGGCGATGAGATTGAAGAAGACCAAGCTGTTTGTGATGTAATGACTGATAAAGCGTTGGTACAGATACCGGCTAAATATACCGGTACTGTACAAAAGCTATATTATCAAAAAGGTGAAATTGCCAAAGTACATAGCCCGTTGTTTCAAATGACCATAGCAGGTCAAGCTGCAAAAGAAGATGTTGATGTTAATCAAGCGGTCGTAAAAGCACAAAGCAATGCAACTACCGATTCACCGGCTAAACAAACACAACCACAAACTGCGATTGTTAACGAAAAAGCAGTTGCCTCACCTGCGGTTAGACGTAAAGCGCGAGAGCTTGATGTAGATTTAACTTGCGTACCAGGCAGTGGTAAAAATGGTCGTATTTATAAACAAGATATTGAAGCATTTATAAAAAATGAAGTGCCATCTGGTATGGATACTTCTGAGCTTAACAAGCCACAAGCTTCTGAGAGTAAAAAAACCAGCAGTACTGAACATACAGCGAGCACAGGTGGAACGCGAACAGAAGCGATTAAAGGTATTAAAGCGGCCATGGCAAAACAAATGGTAGCGTCGGTTTCTACTATTCCACACTTTACCTACAGTGATGAAATTGACTTAACTGATTTAATTGCACTTAGAGCTGATCTGAAAGAGCAATATAAAGCTCAGGGTGTTAAGTTAACTATGATGCCGTTCTTTATTAAGGCGTTATCGTTGGCAATGAGTCAATTCCCAGTACTTAACTCAAAAGTAAATGATGATTGTAGCGAAATTACTTACTATGACGATCATAACATTGGGGTTGCAGTAGATTCTAAAGTAGGTTTATTAGTGCCTAACATTAAGGCTTGCCAAACAAAAAGTATTGTAGAGGTTGCTAACAGTTTAACTCAGCTTACTGATTCTGCTCGCGAAGGGCGAGTTGCACCTGATGATTTAAAAGGTGGCACTATTAGCATTTCTAACATTGGTGCAATTGGCGGCACTATTGCAACGCCAATCATAAATAAGCCAGAAGTCGCGATTGTTGCACTTGGTAAATTACAGCACCTTCCACGCTTTGATCAGCAAGGGCAGGTAGTTTCACGTGCAATTATGCAAGTAAGTTGGTCAGGTGATCACCGTGTAATTGATGGCGGCACTATAGCGCGCTTTAATAATTTATGGAAAGAATACCTAGAACAGCCAGCTAAAATGATGATGGCAATGCGCTAATTCTTTTTGATGATTTATTAAAAAACTATTTAAAAAACCAGCATAAAGCTGGTTTTTTTCTTTAATAAATTTATATTATTAATTAAGATACAAATGTAACCAAATAGGTAACACTGTACGCCCTTTAGGGAATATAAAAAATAACATTAAGGAAATTTTATGGAACATTATATGAATGCACTGCGTAGCTACGCAGATTTTTCAGGACGTAATCGCCGCAAAGCATTTTGGATGTTTATGTTAATTAATTTGATTTTTTCGCTTTTAACAAGTGTTATAGATGGTATTACAAACACAATGTTTGTAAGCACAATATATAGCTTGGCTTTATTGATTCCTCAACTAAGTGCGGGTGCTCGCCGTCTTCACGATACTAATCGTTCAGGTTGGTGGCAATTACTGTGGCTAGTGCCAGTGATTGGCTGGATCATTTTGATTATCTTCCTAGCGCAAGACTCGCAAGAAGGTGAAAACGATCACGGTGCTAACCCTAAAGAAGTTGAACTACACACTGCTTAATTAGGTAACTTGTAAACATTTTAAGCTCAGCCATTGCTGAGCTTTTTTATGTAAAAAATTAAGTTACAAAGTAATACAGTCCATAACCAACCATCAATGCCGGTATGGCGGTATAAATTGTAGCAATAATGGCCGCTCTGGGTGCCATAGCAATGGCAGGGAAAAGCGCATCGCCATCGTTGGAGATGGCGTTCGCTGCTAAAGCACTAAACGGTATCACACCTTGAATGTATAAAGTGGTGACAATGATTTGCGGTCCACAACCGGGTAAGAAGCCAATTAATACCGCAATTAACGGCGCTAAATAGGCATAATTTACAAACCATGTTTTTAAATCAAGGCCAAACACGGTAACCAATAGTTCAAATAACACAAAGGAGGCAACCACCCACGCAGTTACAAAGTGAGTATCTTGCAGTACTTTTGTTATTTTTGAAGGCGGGCTGCATACATCGTCTTCTGAGGTTACTTCCTTATAGCTTTCACCTTTTGATGATAGCGCCCACATAAACACAACAAACAATGCCATTAATGCGCCAAAAAAACTGACTGCGGTCACTGTGTGCTTACCAAATTGGCTTAAATCAATATTAAACGCCAGTACAAAAGCAATAAGTAACCCAGGAATAATAGCCATTAACCAAATAGGCTTGCTCAACTTTATTATTTTGGTTGGCAATACAGTCACTGGCTGTGTTTGCTTTTGATTGGTAGGGCATAAATAACCCGTTTTATGTAGTTTATTAACCAGTAAGCCTGTTAGCGTTCCAACGACTAAGCCTATTGCCATTATCGATAACCCGTCAGTAGGGCGGGTAGCTAATAATAAAAATGCGGCATCACCCATTGTAGCCGTTAATACCGCAACAATAGCCCCAAAGCTTGCTTGTCCCTTTGTAAATTGGGTAACCACAATGATTGCACCACCACACCCTGGCAGCATACCTAAAAAAGCAGCAAAGCTGACCTCTAATACAGGAGACTTAGCATTTAGATAACGAAGCTCTAGTTGGGGTAAATGATCAATCGCGTAGTAGTAAATAAATAGGGTCGCAGCAACAAACACACTGACTTGAAAAAAAGCATCACTAAGTGCAGTGATTGTTATAGTGCGTAAGCTGGGCAGGGCTAAACAAACTAAAATTAACAGGGGTAAAATTAGGCGTTTATTTTGATGAAAAATACGTTTTGCAGCTGGCGAAATAACTCCCAATTGTTCTGTTAAAAACATACAGTACGACCTAATTAATAAACTAGATCGCACTGTACTATTTTATTAAATGATAATCAATATCATTTAGGTGGTTGCTTGAAAACGTTTATTTACGTTGAAACTCTGAGTTTTCATTCCAAGTAGGCCATTGAGTTTGCTGTGAAATATCAAAACCTACTTTATAAAATAGTTGTAAATCTTGAACCGCACCTGATAAATCCCACTCATCACGATATCTATCACAAGGCTGGTGGTAACAACCGCGCAATACTAAACTCATACGCTTGCGATAATTAGCCGTTTCTTCGTCAAATGCTTCTGAACCACCACCGGCATACATAGCAGGTACACCCATATTGGCAAAGGCAAAGTGATCAGAGCGGTAGTAACCACCTGAAGATGGTTTAGGGTCGCCCGATACTGTTCTGCCTTGCTCTTTTGCAGCAGTTGCTAATAGTTCATCCATTTGCGATTTCCCAATACCCACCACACTAATATCTTTTACTTTTCCTAATAGGTTTAAGCTATCCATATTAATATTAGCAACGGTTTTATTTGCCGGAATAACCGGGTTAGCGGCGTAATATTTTGAGCCAAGCAAGCCTTGTTCTTCAGCGGTTACCGCTAAAAAGGTCATTGAGCGGTCAGGGCGTTTACCTAGTTTAGTAAAGGCTTCAGCCACTTCGATCATACCGGCTGTACCTGTCGCATTATCGTGGGCACCATTATAAATTTGATCGCCTTTACGATTTTTATCCGTTCCTAAATGATCCCAATGCGCAGAGTAAATAATATGCTCATCTGGCGTTTTACTACCGGGAAGAGTGGCAATAAAGTTATAAGATACCGATTTTTTGATGGTATTTTTTACATTCACAGTGGCAGCTAAATCGCCCATATCTACATGGTAAGCACCTTTAGCTGCTTCTGCTTTAGCAGTATCAAAATCAAGGCCTGCTTTAGTAAATAGCTCTTTTGCTACATCAACAGTAACCCAACCTTCAACAGCAACACGATCCATGTTGTTATTATCTTTTACAAAACCAAACTGCTCGCCACTCCACGAGTTCTCAACCACTGACCAAGGGTAAGAAGCAGGAGCCGTTTCATGAATGATAATAGCGCCCGCTGCACCTTGACGGCTTGCTTCTTCGTATTTATAAGTCCAGCGCCCGTAATAGGTCATGGCATCACCGGTAAATAAGTTTGGATCTTTAGTTGCAAAACCAGGATCATTTACCAGCATCACGACGGTTTTACCCTTAACATCTAGGCCTTCGTAATCATTCCAGTTATATTCAGGTGCGTTAACACCGTAGCCGACAAATACCAGCTCTGAATTTTCAATCCCTTCTTGCGCACTTATACGGCTACTACCCATTACCATGTCTTTTTTGTATTGGTAGTTTTTACCGCCAATATTAAGCACCATGTCAGAGTCTGCTTCTAATGATACAAGCGGAACTTCTTGGAAAAAACTATCACCGTTACCCGGTTCAAAGCCCAATGCAGTAAATTCTTTTGTTAAGTAGTCAAGCGTAAGCTTTTCACCTTCAGATGAAGGAGCACGACCACCAAACTCATCAGAGGCTAACACTTTTACATGCTTAGCAATTTCATCGGCTTGAATGCTGTTATAGCCTTTCGCGACATCGTCAGAAGTGATACTTGTTGTTGCACAACCCGCTAGAATCGCGGTTGTGATTAAGGTCAAAGAAAAATAACGTTTCATATTGGCTCTTTTTTTGTTCTAAGTGGCCCTAGTATATGAACTTCTGTTAATTAGAACCAGTTTTTGCGGTAAACTGTTAGGGATAAAAATGTACAGTAAAGGTAACAATGAAGCGTTTTACTCCCCCAGAACAATTTCAAGCAACGAGCCTAAACACAGGGGCATTTGCTCACTTACGTCAGCTGTTTAAAATTCATCAACAAACAGACTGGCCAGAACCTGCGTATTTTGCCCCGTACTTAAATGCCATAAACGCAAATAATCTCCCCATTCGTTTTATCGATGATGCAAAGGTTGACTTTGCTGAGCGCTATTATGAACAAGTTATTTTTGAAACTGGGGAAGTACCTACTCGCCAGCAAAATTGGCATGATCTGTTTGGTGGTTTTATTTGGTGTTTATTCCCAAAAACAAAAGCCCTAATCAATCAGCGTCATGTAGATGAAATAGCAGTCCATGGTTTAAAACAACGCAGTAAACATCGTAACGCATTAACCCTGTTTGACGAGTGTGGCGTAGTTTTAGCTATTAGTGATTCTAATTGGAAAGCATGCTTAAGAGACCACCAATGGAAAACAGCATTTATAACGCATAGAGAGCAGTGGGGTAAAACTATAGCGCCATTCATGTTTGGCCACGCTAATTACGAAATGTTGACCAAACCTTATATTGGGCTCACAGGCAAAGCATTATTTGTGAATGTACCCGGTGAAATATTTTGTAAAGATTTAGTAACGCAATATCAGTACCTAGATAAGCAACTTTATGAGATGATTAAAAATGATGATTGTTTAGCCGATAATAAGCAGCTTTCACCCTTACCCTTATTAGGTGTTCCTGGTTGGTTTGAGGAGAATAACAATTCATCATTTTACGACAACACGGACTATTTTAGACCGAAACGAAGGACACGAAAATGATAGAAGTCACCGCGCTTAAGAAGAAGTTTAAGCTCACCAAAGATCATAAAAAAAATAAAATAGATGAAGTAGACCCACGCGAAGATAAAGACTTTTTTCATTCAGTAAAAAATGTCAGCTTTAGCTGTGCTAAAGGCGAAGTATTAGGGCTGTTAGGGCCTAATGGTGCGGGTAAAACCACCACCTTAAGAATGATTTCAACCGCTTTAAAACCGGATGATGGCAGTATTACTATTGCCGGAAACGATATAATTAAAAAGCCACTGATTGGGCGTAAATCTATCGGGTTTTTGTCTGGCTCTACTGGTTTATATGGCCGTTTAACGGTAAAAGAAAATATCGAATATTTTGCAAAGCTACATGGCATGAGTAAGCAGGCAATCAAGGCACGCTGTGAAGAATTATTTACCTTACTCGATATGCATAAATTTATTGATAAGCGTGCTGAAAACTTATCAACCGGTATGAAGCAAAAAGCCAATATAGCGCGTGCTGTGGTGCATCACCCAGACGTTGTTATTCTTGATGAGCCAACTACCGGGCTTGATATTATGACCACGCAAACAGTAATTAACTTTATTAAAGGCTTAAAAGCACAAGGCACTCCGGTTATTTTTTCTACGCACCATTTAGATGAAGTTGCGCTTTTATGTGACCGTGTAGCGGTTATTAATGAAGGTGTAAGTTGTTTTGATGGCACCCTCGCTGAATTTAAACAAGCAGGTAACAGCGAAGAATTAAACCAAGCGTTTATGAACATATTAACGGAGAAGCAAGATGTTTGAAGTTTTTAAAAAGGAATTAACCGAGCTGCTACGCGATAAAAAAACCTTGTTGTTCGTGGTAGTATTTCCGATTGTGGTTTTTCCGTTGTTATTTGCTGTGGTTGCGTTTATTTCTTCGCAAGCCGCGCTTGATGCAGAGCAAAAAGTGAATACTTATGCGATTATCAATGGCGACTTTGCCCCAGAATTTACTGATAAAGTGTTTTATCATAAAAGCTTTGAGTTATATAAAGGCGATAAAACTTTTAATAGTGTTGAGGAGCTAAAAGCAGGGGTAACTGCTGGCGATATCGACATGGGAATATACTTACCAAGCGATGCAGTAAAAACATTAGATGATAAAAAGCAAAGTGAATGGCAAGTTGTATTTAATGATTCAAAATCAATTAACTTCTTATTTGAGCGAGTAAAAGAGCTTGCTAAAGAGTACAGCGATACACTTCAAGAAAGTAAACTATTGAGCTTTGGTATTGATAAAAGCGCTCAGCAATCTATTTTAAAGCCAATTAATGTGGTTAAAGTTGATACTGCAGACAAACGTGAAAACTTAGGTGAAAAAGTAGGTGGGTTTTTACCTTATTTACTTATCCCGCTAGTGCTAATGGGGGCAACTTACCCAGCAATTGATTTAGGCGCTGGCGAAAAAGAGCGTGGTACTTTAGAAACGTTATTACTTACCCCCATTACTCGTACAGAGCTAGTATTGGGTAAATTTATTACTCTACTCACAACTTCAATCGCATCAACTACTATCACCGTGATTAGTATGGGGTGTTGGATAGCATTAGCACTGGCATTTGCTGATCTAGAGTTTATTAAAGCCGCGTTTAGTACATTAGGCATTTCAGACTTGCTGATGATTTTTGTATTATTATTACCAATTGCAGCTATTTTTTCTGCATTAGCATTGGCTATATCAATCTATGCACGTTCGTTTAAAGAAGCGCAAAATTACATGACGCCATTAAGTATGGTGGTATTTTTCCCAATTATTATCTCCATTATGCCTAATATGGAACTGACCGCTAAAACAGCCTTTATTCCGGTTACTAACGTCGCCTTAGCGATTAAAGAAATTATTAAAGGCACAGTCGATTACACGCTGGTGGGATTAATATTTTTGGCTACGGCACTGATAGCCGGTGCACTATTGGCATTTTGTGTTAAGTGGTTTAACCGCGAAGACGTGTTGTTTAGATAACCATCTAAATTGCAAAGTATAAAAAAAGGTCGCACAGCGACCTTTTTTTATAAATTATTAATTATGAGACAGTGCTATTTGCTTAATTTAAGCTCTGTGTTTGAAAATTACTAGATAAGCAATCAATAAAAAACCGCTGTATGAAAAAATCATACAGCGGTTTTTTAATTAGATTATTATTTATGATTTAAATTGCGCTTTAATAGTTTCAATCGCGCTATCGATATCAATCATAAGTTTTTCACCGGTGCGACGGTTTTTAAGTTCTACCTTATTCTCATCAAGGTTACGCTCACCAATGACAAGCGTGTAAGGTACACCAAGTAATTCCATGTCGTTAAACATAACACCAGGGCGCTCTTTACGGTCATCAAATAGCACATCTAGGCCTGCATCTTTTAAACCTTGATAGAGGTTATTAGCAATATCAGGAATACGATGCGATTTATGCATATTCATTGGCACAATTGCTAAATCGAAAGGCGCGATAGCTTTAGGCCATGTAATACCGTATTGGTCGTTATTTTGCTCAATAGCTGCAGCAACAATACGTGATACACCAATTCCATAACAACCCATAGTCATTATTTGGTTTTTACCTGATTCGCTCAGTACACCTGCTTTTAATGCTTCTGAGTACTTAGTACCTAGTTGGAAAATATGACCCACTTCAATACCGCGCTTAATTTGTAACGTGCCTTGACCACATGGGCTAGGATCGCCTTCTACAATATTACGGATATCAGCAACTTCGTAGTTTGTTACGTCGCGATCCCAGTTAATACCGCTAAAGTGCTCATCATCTTTATTGGCACCGGCTACAAAATCAGCCATTACATTCGCAGTTCTATCAACAATAATAGGCATGTTTAAGCCAACAGGGCCTAAAGAGCCTGGTTTTGCGCCAATGGCAGCAACAATATCTGCTTCGGTTGCCATTTCAAGTGGAGAATCAACCAATGGGTGCTTTTCAGCTTTGAGTTCATTAAGTTCGTGATCGCCACGCAGTACTAATGCAACAAGCCCGCGTACGCCGTCTTCATTAGGAGTACCATAAACCACTAATGTTTTAACACCGCGATGGGTTTTTACGCCATAGTGTTTTTTAAGCTCATTAATTGTTTTAGCATCAGGCGT
Source organism: Pseudoalteromonas sp. meg-B1 (assembly GCF_003173795.1). Taxonomy (GTDB): domain Bacteria; phylum Pseudomonadota; class Gammaproteobacteria; order Enterobacterales; family Alteromonadaceae; genus Pseudoalteromonas; species Pseudoalteromonas undina. Next base: position 1,288,847 of record NZ_QGQU01000001.1, read on the forward strand.
TGGGAATGCTTTTAACTCTTTGCTTGCTTGTGGGCGAGCTTCAGTTGGCGCTAATGCTTCGGCTTTTTCAATATTAGCGGCGTAGTCGCTGGCATCACTAAAAGCAATGGCATCTTCGCCAGATTCAGCAAGTACATGGAACTCATGCGATACACTACCGCCAATAGAGCCTGTATCTGCAATTACTGGGCGGTAATCTAAGCCTAAACGTTCAAAAATATTACAGTAGGCTTTGTGCATTACTTGATACGTTGCATCTAAACATTCATCGGTTAAATGGAATGAGTAGGCATCTTTCATAGTAAATTCACGGGCACGCATAACACCAAAACGTGGGCGACGTTCGTCACGTACTTTAGTTTGTACTTGGTACAAAGTAATTGGTAGTTGTTTGTAGCTGTTAATTTCTTTACGAACAAAATCGGTGATCACTTCTTCATGGGTAGGGCCCATGGCAAATTCACGATTATGACGGTCGGTAAAGCGCATTAACTCAGGACCAAACTCACTCCAGCGGCCAGACTCTTCCCATAAATCAGCAGGCTGAATAACAGGCATAAGCATTTCAATTGCGCCGGCTTTATCCATTTCTTCGCGTACTATGTTTTCTACTTTTCTTAGCACACGTAAGCCAGAGGGAAGCCAAGTGTATAAACCCGAAGCGACGCGACGGATCATTCCGGCTCTAAGCATTAATTGATGCGAGACAATTTCCGCATCGGATGGCGTTTCTTTAAGTGTAGCGAGTATATATTGACTAGTACGCATGTTTTTTCCGAAATAGAGTGATATGTTCTTTTAATTAAGGCGATCAGTTTACCAGCGGTTGCATTGACACTAAAGCGCTAAGTGATTTTTTATCGAATTTTATAGCCATAGCAGGGCTTTAAAGTTAGCTTAACTGAGCTCAATATGAGTAACCAGATGATGAGAATCAGTCACTTGCCAGGTAATATTGTATTCATACAAATTCATACCATAGCTTTGCACGCCTTGTTTTTGCTTTTTGTAGGCAGGGCGCGGATCTTGTTTTAGCACATTACTAATAAACGCTTGTAGCTCAGGATAGTGACTTTGTTTATTTATAAATTCTATAGCCTGTTGGCTAAACTCAACACTCATTTGAGTCTCTGGGCGCGTATCGGCAAATCCAGCGCTTGCATCGGGTAATGAGTCTGAATAGGGTAAATAAGGTTTTATATCTACGATGGGTGTGCCATCAAGTAAATCAATACCGGCGAGCAATAACGCCAACTGACCGTTTGTATACTCAATTCCCTCTAACTTTACTGCACTCATGCCAATAGCATTTGGACGAAAAGTAGCACGAGTAGCAAATACGCCTTTACGCTCATTACCGCCAAGGCGCGGCGGGCGAACCATTGCTGAATAGCCTTTATCTGCAGTTTCATGAAAACGAAATAACAGCCAAATATGGCTAAATTCATCTAATCCGCGAACAAACTCTTCACGATTAAATTCTTTGGCAAAAATCAGTTTGGCTTTAGCCTCGGGTACTAATCTAGGTTGCCTAGGAATGGCAAATTTTTGTTTATACGGAGATTGAATATGGCCAATAGCCGAAATTTGATAATCGCTCATAATGCTCGGTTATAGAAAAAATAGAGCGTTATTCTACCTGTTATTAATGTTGCTGGCATTAGCTTAATTAGGAGAGGAGTTATAGACTGATTGGTTTAAATGTGAAATAAAAAAGGTAAGGCTAAAAATAGCCTTACCTAGCGTTTTAACAATTAAGCTATTATTAAAACATGTATTGGAATGATACTGACGCAACATCCATTTCTGGATCAATATCATCTTCTAATTCATAACGCTCATACTCTAAACGCACTTGCATATTGGTTGTAAATGCATATTCAATACCTGCACCGTAAAACACGTCGCCGCCATCTTGAGATGCGCTGATGCTGCCAACCGGTAGCTCTTGAGTAACGTCTGCATCCCATTCAAACCAACCACCTTTTGCATAAACAGAAAAGTCTTCAGTGATCGGCGCTGCAAAACGTGCTGCTAACGATACGCCATCAATTTCAGCTTTGCTGTCTATATCACTCACTTCATCAAAATTTAGATAGGCAAGCTCAAGACTTAAATGTTCATTAAATTGGGTACCAATGTAACCTTTTAACATTTGCGCGTCGTCATCAAAGTCGGTGTCGTTTTCGCTATCTTCAAACTGAAATGAATATTGGCCATAACCAATACCAGTGTAAATACGCGGAGAGTCCATGTCGGTAACATCAGCTTGTGCCGCTGAATTAAAACCCAGTGTTGCTAAAGCAAGTGCAGAAAGAGAAAGTGTTTTAATCATTATATAGCTCCTTTAAAAAGTAATATCGATGAATTATTTCATCAAACGTCGATTTACTAATTGCAGTGAGCGTGCCAAGTATTATTTCGCATAATATTTGGCCTTTATGTGTATTTGTTGAGCTTTTTTGTTTTTTTTTGGCACGCAAAACAATCAGGTGTTCAGCGTGCAGTTAATCCATAAAAAATTAAAAATTGTAGCTTTTACAAGTTGTTGTAGTTTCTACATACCTATAAAAGCAACTAAATTAAACTTTATCTAATAAGTTTTCTGTTTCTATGGCTATTTGCTTCATTTTAATTGCGTAGTTCTCAAGCTTTTTGTCTTCATCGGTAACCGATTTAAATTCTGGTACCGCCACAGGGTAACCCGTTTCATCCATAGCAACAAAGCTAATAACACAGTGATTGGTTTCAACTAAGTTTTGCGTTTTAGGGTCGCCACAGCGAACTTGAATAAAAATTTGCATGCTGGTTTTGCCGGTGTGTGCAATTTTTGCTTCAACCTCAACAATTTGGCCAACTAAGATAGGACGGCTAAACTTAACGCCCGCAACCGATACTGTTACACAGTAATGGCCGCTCCAGCCCGCAGCACAGGCATAACCCGCTTGGTCAATCCACTTCATGACCACACCGCCATGCACCTTACCACCAAAATTTACATCGGTTGGCTCTGCTAAAAAACGAAAAATTACACTCGACGACGCCATAACACACTCTCATTCATTCATATTACTTAACAGCATAGCGCAAAAAAGGGGCCGAAGCCCCTGCAATTTAGGATAAGTTTATAATTTCTATAGAAAGGTTGTTACATATTGGGATAGTTAGGGCCACCAGCACCTTCGGGAGTTACCCAGGTAATATTTTGGCTCGGATCTTTAATGTCACAGGTTTTACAATGCACACAGTTTTGCGCGTTGATCACAAAGGATTGCTCGCCTTCTACTTCTTGTACTTCGTAAACGCCGGCAGGGCAGTAGCGCTGTGCTGGCTCGTCAAATTTAACTAAGTTAACGTTAATCGGAATTGATGCATCTTTTAGTTTTAAGTGACACGGCTGCGATTCTTCATGATTGGTATTAGATAAAAACACTGAAGAAAGCTTATCAAAACTGAGTTTGCCATCAGGCTTAGGGTAGTTAATTTTTTCAGCTTGGTTAGCGTCTTTTAAAGTTGCATGGTCAGGTACGTTATCTTTAAAACTAAACGGTAGGGCACCCTTAAATATATTTTGATCAAGCGTGTTATATGCGCCGCCTGCAAATTTACCTAAGGTATGCATAGCAGGGCCAAAATTACGAGACTGATACAGCTCTTTATACGCCCATGACTTTTTAAACTCAGCGGTGTACTGGGTTAAATCATTATTAGCTAAATCGTTTTGTAGCGCATTAAAAATGACTTCAGCGGCTATCATGCCTGATTTCATAGCCGTATGATTGCCTTTAATTTTTGCAAAATTAAGCGTGCCAGCATCACAACCTACTAATAAACCACCTGGGAAGTGCATTTTTGGTAATGAATGTAAACCGCCTTTTGCAATGGCACGTGCGCCATAGGCAATACGTTCTCCACCTTCAAGTGTATTTTTGAAAATAGGGTGATGTTTTAATCGTTGAAATTCATCAAACGGGCTTAAGTGTGGGTTTGAGTAATTTAAATCAACAATTAACCCCACAACCACTTGGTTGTTTTCGCTATGATACATAAAGGCGCCACCGCCAGTGTCGCCACTTAATGGCCAACCGGTTCCGTGTACAACTTTACCCAATTGATGTTTAGATTCATCAACTTGCCAAATTTCTTTAAAACCTAAACCATAATGCTGTGGTGAACTTTCATCGTCTAAAGCAAACTGATTGATCAGTTGCTTACCTAGATGACCGCGACAGCCCTCAGCAAATACTGTGTACTTAGCGCGTAGCTCCATACCTGGCATGTAACCGTCTTTTTCATTGCCATTTTTATCTACACCCATATCGCCAGTAATGATGCCTTTTACAACATCATCTTCAATAATGACTGAATGCGCACTAAAGCCTGGAAATATTTCTACACCAAGGTTTTCCGCTTGCTCTGCTAACCAGCGACATACATTACCCATAGAAACAATGTAGTTACCCTTGTTATGAAATGTATTTGGTGTAGCAAAGTGAGGAATTGAGGTTGCTTTATGTTCGTTGTTAAACCAGTAAATCTCATCATTTACCACTTTAGTCGAAACAGGAGCGCCGAGTTCCTGCCAATTTGGCAGTAATTCGTCAAGTGCTTTGGTTTCAAAAACGGCACCTGATAATACATGTGCGCCAACTTCTGAGCCTTTTTCAACTACACATATCATGCACTCTTGTTGTTTTTCTTGTGCTTGCTGCGCGAGTTTAATTGCTGTTGAAAGCCCCGCAGGACCTGCCCCTACAACAACAACATCAAATTCCATGGTTTCGCGTTCAATCATAATAACCTCTTTATCTATGACGGACTCACCTTTGCATTATTTGGCAAAAAGTAAGCTAAGCAACCTGTTTCTTTGTTATGCAAATTAATCGTTACAGGTTGTGAATAGTTTAAGGTTATTTTAGGTTGACGTTTACGTCAACAGGAAGTAGTCTGATTTCATAAAATAAATAGGTTGACGTAGACGTTAGCTTATAGGTTTAAATAATTATGGAGTCCCTATGAAAGTTCTCGTACCAATAAAAAGAGTGATCGACTACAACGTAAAAGCTCGCGTTAAACCTGACAACAGCGGTGTTGATTTAACTAACGTAAAAATGGCCATGAACCCATTTTGTGAAATTGCTGTGGAAGAAGCGATTCGTTTAAAAGAAGCGGGTACTGCAACCGAAGTAGTTGTTGTTACTATTGGCGCTAAAGCATCTCAAGAACAATTACGCACAGCACTGGCTTTGGGCGCAGATAAAGCGATTCATGTTGAAACAGAAGAAAACTTAGAGTCTTTACATATAGCAAAATTGCTTGCCAAAGTAGTTGAACAAGAATCGCCTGAACTGGTTATTTTAGGAAAACAGTCAATCGATTCTGATAATAATCAAACAGGTCAAATGCTAGCGGCGCTGACTAACCGTGGTCAAGGTACGTTTGCTTCTAAAGTGGTTATTGAAAATGACAAAGTAAATGTCACTCGTGAAGTCGATGGCGGTTTACAAACCGTTGCACTTAATTTACCCGCAATAGTCACCACAGATTTACGTTTGAATGAGCCACGTTATGCGTCGCTACCTAATATTATGAAAGCCAAACGCAAACCGTTAGAAGTTATTGCGGCTGATTCGCTAGGTGTAGATTTAGCCCCGCGTATTGAATTGGTCAGTGTAGAAGAGCCTGCAAAACGCAGCGGCGGGATTATTGTTGAAGATGTTGCACAGCTTGTAGAAAAACTTAAAACAGAGGCAAAGGTGATTTAAATGAAAACTCTTGTAATTGCAGAGCACGATAACGGTGCCTTAAAACCAGAAACCTCAAAAACGATTAATGCCGCTAAAAAATTAGGCTTTGACGTAGATGTATTATTAGCAGGCATAAACCTTGGCGCTATGAGTGAGTCACTCGCGAGCATTGAGGGTGTTGCGAATGTTTTACTTGCTGATAATGCAGTTTATGAGCATCAACTTGCTGAAAGCATGACAGATCTAGTGTTATCACTTGCAGATAGTTACAGCCATATTGTGGCAAGTGCAACTACTACAGGTAAAAACTTTATGCCGCGTGTTGCCGCATTATTAGATGTAGCGCAAATTTCAGAAATTATTGACGTAATTGACGCAGATACATTTAAGCGCCCAATTTACGCGGGTAATGCTATTGCAACGGTTAAATCGCTCGATAGTAAAAAAGTGATCACAGTACGTGCAAGTAGCTTTGATTTACAAGGCGAGCAAGCTCCAGCTAATGTAACCGCTGTAGATGCAGTCTCTGATTCACAGTTAAGCAGTTTTGTTAGTGTTGAACAAACTGAATCAGAGCGTCCAGAGCTAACGGCTGCAGATGTGGTTATTTCGGGTGGTCGTGGTATGCAAAATGGTGAAAATTTTGCATTATTAAATGGCATTGCCGATAAACTCGGTGCCGCTATTGGTGCATCACGTGCAGCGGTTGACGCGGGCTTTGTGCCTAACGATATGCAAGTAGGGCAAACAGGTAAAATTGTCGCGCCTAATTTATATATTGCTGTGGGTATTAGTGGTGCCATTCAGCATCTTGCAGGTATGAAAGATTCAAAAGTTATTGTTGCCATTAATAAAGACCCTGATGCGCCAATATTCCAAGTAGCTGATTACGGTTTAGTTGCTGACTTATTTGATGTTTTACCACAGTTAGAGCAAGCACTATAAAGGACAGCAATAAACCGCTCCTAAAGTAACAAATTCTGATTTAAAGCCGCCGTTTCATTATTGATTCTGCGGCTTTTTTAATTCAACAACTCCACTTATCTAAATTACTTGCGATTTAAGTTTTTTTACTACAAAGTGACAGCGTTGTCATTTGTAGCAATACAAATTATTAAATAGGAGCCAAAATGACAAGGTATAAAGCACTTGATGCTATGCGTGGGCTAACCATAGCGTTAATGATACTGGTAAACACTCCGGGATCGTGGTCCCATGTGTATGCCCCTTTACTTCATGCAGATTGGCATGGCTGTACCCCTACGGATGTAATTTTTCCGTTTTTTATGTTTATTATTGGCTCTGCGATGTTTTTTTCGTTCAAAAAAACGAACAGTGCAGCCAGTGCTAGCCAAGTATTAAGACTAGTTAAACGTGGAGCAATTATATTTGCCATTGGTCTAGCTTTAAATATTTATCCCTTTACTACCAATATAGAAAACTTGAGAATATTAGGTGTACTGCAACGTATAGGGATAACCTATATTTTAGCGTCTATCTGTGTGTTGTTTTTAAATAGGCGAGGGGTGTTAACGCTATCGGTTATTACCTTAATTGCTTATTGGTTATTACTGTTAAGTGTTGGCGCTGAAAATGCTTATACACTCGAACATAACCTAGTTAGAGCGCTCGATATTGCCGTACTAGGTGAGTCGCATTTATGGCAAGGTAAAGGGCTCGCATTTGATCCAGAGGGGCTGATCAGTACGTTACCCGCAGTGGTGAGTGTCTTGTTTGGTTTTGAAGTAACGCGCCTATTAACGAGCACAAGTAGCCAGTGGACAAGCATTAAGCGTTTATTAGTTATTGGTGTAGTTGCAGTTGTTATTGGGCAATTAAGCTCAATGGTTATGCCAATTAATAAATCACTTTGGACTAGTAGCTTTGTTATTTACACATCCGGGATTGCTTGTATTGTGTTGGCATTTTTTGTTTGGCTTTGTGACATTGTTAAACCTGATCGTCTTGTTAATCCATTAATTGTGTATGGATCAAACCCACTGTTTATATATGTATTATCGGCTGTGTGGGTACTGAGCTATTCACTGATTAATATTGGCGAGCTAAACTTGGGGGATTGGATGTATCAGCAACTCGCCTTAGTTATGAGCGCTAAATTGGCATCGTTCACCTTTGCTTTATTGCATGTTATTGGCTTTTGGGTAATTTCGAATATGCTTTATAAACGAAAAATATTTATAAAGATTTAGTATTTATAACAATTTGCTTCCCTAAGCGGGAGGCTAATTGTTCAAGTATTTATGCACATTAATATATCAGACAATAAAAAACCAACCCGCGGGTTGGTTTTTTTATTTAACGTTACAAAGCTTAGCTTAGTACGTTGCGCTGCCTTTGGTACGTGGGAACGCAATCACATCACGTACGTTACCCATACCGGTAACATAAGCAACTAAGCGCTCAAACCCTAAACCAAATCCAGAGTGTGGCACGCTACCGTATTTACGTAGATCGCGGTACCAGCTGTAGTCTTCTTTGTTTAAGCCCATCTCTTCAAGGCGTGCATCTAATACATCAAGACGCTCTTCACGTTGTGAACCACCAATGATCTCACCAATACCTGGTGCTACTACGTCCATAGCAGCAACAGTTTTGCCGTCTTCGTTTTGGCGCATGTAGAATGCTTTAATATCACGCGGGTAGTTTTTAATAACAACCGGTGCTTTAAAGTGTTCTTCAGCTAGGTAGCGCTCGTGCTCAGACTGTAAATCTACACCCCATTCAACGTCGTACTCAAATTTCTTGCCACACGCTTTTAAAATCTCTACAGCATCGGTGTAGTCAACTTGGGCAAAGTCTTTTTCAACAAATTCTTCTAAACGGCTAATGGCTGTTTTTTCAACACGTAATGCGAAAAATTCCATGTCGTCACGGCGTTCTTCCAATACGGCTTTAAACACGTACTTAAGCATGTTTTCAGCCAGTTTTGCGATATCTTCTAAATCAGCAAACGCAACTTCTGGCTCTACCATCCAAAATTCAGCTAAGTGGCGAGATGTATTTGAATTTTCTGCACGGAACGTAGGACCAAAGGTGTAAATTTTTGACATAGCTGATGCATATGTTTCACCATTAAGTTGGCCTGAAACCGTTAAAAAGGCTTCTTTACCAAAAAAGTCTTCGCTGTAATCAATCTCGCCTTTGTCTGTTATTGGCAGATTTTGCATATCAAGCGTTGATACGCGGAACATCTCACCTGCGCCTTCACAGTCACTTGCAGTAATAATTGGCGTGCTGATCCAGTAAAACCCTTGCTCATGGTAAAAACGGTGGATTGCTTGTGCTAAACAGTTACGTACACGTGTTACTGCGCCAATCATATTAGTGCGAGGGCGAAGGTGAGCGTGTTCACGTAAATACTCAATGCTGTGGCGTTTAGCCGACATTGGGTAGGTGTCTGGGTTTTCAACCCAACCTAACACAGTTACTGAGTTAGCTTGAATTTCGAAAGATTGACCTTGTCCTGCTGATTGTACTAATACACCGGTAACCGACACAGAACAGCCTGCTGTTAAGCTTGTAACTTCATCATAATTATTCAGTGAATTAGGAACTACCGCTTGAATAGGATCAAAACACGAACCGTCATGAACGGCTAAAAATGATATTCCTGCTTTTGAATCGCGGCGTGTACGGATCCAGCCTTTAATGGTTACTTGGCTGTCTACCGCAACATTGCCTTTTAATAGCTCTGAAATCGCTAAATGGCTCATCTTCACTCCAATGATATAAGTTGCCTAACTATATAAATTAACTGTGCGTTACTCATGCTTTTTAGCATTTGAGGTCACTGCACTTGAACCTTGTATAATACCTAGTAAAGTAAAATAAAAAAACTGTTGTGGGCAACTCTTTAAAAGTTTTTAGTGGTACGTTGTTTTTTTAACCAATTTTTGCAGTTAAATAACCACTATTACCATTTGTTGCTCTGAAATTTCATCAATTTGTGGCATTATTACTAAATAAACCGAATTGACGTATTAATAAAAAATGGATGCTATGAAACAAGTTTTTATTTTACGAGGGCTACCAGGCAGTGGTAAGTCATATTATGCGCAAAATCTCGCCGAGGAACTTTCCGGAGCAGATGAAAGCCAATATTTTATTTGCTCAACAGATGATTACTTTGTTAACGAGCAGGGTGAGTATCATTTTGATAAGTTTAAATTATCGCAATATCATAATTTAAACTTGGCCCGTTTTATTAATGCCTTAGCACAAGGCATTGAACTGGTAATAGTGGATAACACCAATATTAAAAAGTGGGAATTTATTGCCTATTCACAAGCAGCCATTGCTTTAGGCTATCAGGTAAAAGAAGTGATTGTTGGCGAAGTGAAAGATAAATCAATGCAACACTTATACGCCAAACGCAATAGCCATAACATACCGTTAAAAACGATTAGTAAAATGGCCTACATGTTTGAGTGGTAATTATTAAATTTTAGCTAATGCCTCTATATCAGAGTGTGTAATGGCATCTAAATGAGCGGTGATTTTTTCACTGCTCCAATCCCACCATGCAATTGCTAAAAGTTTATTAATAGTCTCATCATCAAAACGCTTTTTTATCAATTTTGCAGGGTTACCGCCAACAATGCCATAGGCGGGCACATCAGACGTTACCACAGATTTACTTGCTATAATGGCACCATCACCGACTTTTACTCCTGGCATAATGGTGGCGTTGTAACCTATCCACACATCATTACCTATTTCAGTATCTCCCTTAAAAGGTAAATCACCTTGTTGAGGTGCAGATTTTTCCCAGCCATTACCAAATATAAAAAATGGATAGGTAGAAAAGCCGGAGGTTTGATGATTAGCCCCATTCATTATAAAAGTAACGTCTTTAGCTATCGCACAAAACTTACCTATGATAAGACGGTCCCCGATAAAATCGAAATGGTAAAGTACATTTTTTTCAAAGTTTTCAGGGCCATCAGGGTCGTCGTAATAGGTATAATCACCAACGTCTATATTCGCAGAGGTGATAAAGTTTTTTAAATAACCTACTTGAGGAAACCCTTCCATAGGTGATGGATTGTTTGGATTTGGTCCGTTCATAGTTTCCTCCAAAGTAGAATATATAAAGCGCTAGCTTTTAAATGCCGCCAGTGGATGAGAGGTACTAAGCGATACATGTACGTTATCACCAGGATTTACCACTACTTCATGACTCACGCGACTTGTAACCACAGTACCACAGGCTAGTTTTATGGCGCATAATCTGCTGCCGCCTTCAAAGCGTACCCAAATTACTTCGCCATTATTTCCTACACTGCTTTGTACTAATAATACATCATCTGGACGAAGTAACACCTCTACCTCACCGTTTTCACAGTCAACACCATGAGCGGGAACATTACCAATATCGGTAAGTGCTTGGCCGTTATTCAGCGTTCCTTTTATAAAACTAGCTTCACCTAGAAAGCGTGCCACAAAGCGATTATTGGGTGCACTAAAGCATTGCTCTGGGCTGTCAATTTGCTGTATTTTTCCGCCTTTTAGTACACCCACGCGATCGCCCACCGAAAGTGCTTCTTCTTGATCGTGCGTTACCCAAATAGCGGGTACGCCGGCTTCTTTAAGCGCATTACGTATATCCCAACGTAGCATGTCTTTTAAAGCCGCGTCTAAGTTTGATAGAGGCTCATCAAGTAATACAAAGTCTGGCTGGTGGGCTAGGGTGCGTGCTAATGCAACACGCTGTTTTTGCCCGCCTGAAAGTGTCGCTGGTTTTTTATGTCTAAACGCATCTAAACCGAGTAGCTTTATCCAATGATCAGCAGGGCTTGTGTCTTTTAGTTTAAAACACACATTTTGTTCAACCGTTAAATGGGGAAACAACGCAAAGTCTTGAAACACCATACCTACACTGCGTTTTTCAGGGGCTACAGTATGCTTTGGTGTAGCAGTCCATTTAGCAACTTTAATTTCGCCGTCGCTAATTGGTAAAAGCCCAGCTAGGGCTTGTAAAATAGTACTTTTACCACAACCTGTTGGACCAACAAGCATTAAAATTTCGCTTTCACCTAAGGTGAAATTTAAGTCACTAACAACACGATTACTGCCATAATCTATAGACAACTGACTTACAGATAGCATTTATATAAATCCTTAATGTTCAAACTGGTTGCGTTTCTCGCCAGACATCATAATAGCTAAAGCCGCCGCCGAAATCACCACCAACAATAACCCAGGTATTGCTGCGCGGCCAAAATAACCGGCTTCGTAAACACGCCATAAATAAGTAGATAAGGTTTCAAAACCAGTTGGACCCAATAATAGTGTGGCTTCTAATTCGCGCATCGACTCTAAAAAGACTAAAGCAGCACCTGCAATAATACCCCGCATAGTCAGTGGTAAAGTAATACGTGTGAAAGCTTCACGTGGGCTTGCGCCTAACACACGGGCTGATTTTACTAAGCTTGGATCAAGGTGCTCGGTGCTGGTACGCACAGAGCCAACCGCAAGTGGTAAAAAACGTAGCATATAAGCAATGATCAACAAGCCCAGTGTTTGATATAAAAATGGCAGTTGTAAGCCGCCATACACAAGCGCTGTGCCCATAACAATCCCCGGAATACCAAAACCAAAGTAAGTAACGCGTTCCATCACTTTACCTGCTTTTCCGGTTAAAGCAGCATGCGCCACAGGAATAGCCACAATAACTGTAACAATAGCTGCAATGGCTGAAGCGTAAGTAGAGTGCCAAGCAATACTAAAATCAAACGAACTAAAACCATCACGCACTAGCCAAAGTGTAAATACTGCGAGTGGTAAGCCAATAGCAAGTAATAAAATTGGTGCAAAAGTGGCAAACATCGCGCCTAATTGCCATTTTTTTGGGAATAAAATAAGAGGCCGGCCTTGGCGTTCAGACGCAGTTTTAATTTGCGATTCAAGCATTAGTAAAAAGCCAACAATTACCATTAGCTGCATAGACAACATAGCAGCACGGCTCAGTTCAAAGGCGTTATATTCTACGTAAATAACACGAGTGAAAGTATCTAGACGCATCATTGCCGGTGTACCAAAGTCTGATAGCGTATATAAGGCAACGAGTAACGAACCCGCAGCAATACCATTTACAACACGGGGCAAAATAACTTTAAACACGCTTTGTGTCATCGACATACCCAATGTACGAGCTGCATTGACCATATTGGCATCAAGACTGAGTAAGGAGGAGCGGGTTGTCATCATTACAAATGGGAAGGTATATAGGGTCATTACAATGGCGGCGCCAGTTAAGCCATACATAGAAGGGGTTTCAAAACCAAGTAAGTTATGTATTTCACCACCAGGGCCAAATGCAGCATAAAGCGTAAATGCACCAATATAACTTGGTATAGCTAAAGGGGCGGCAAATACTACTAACCAAAACTTTTTAAATGGCAGCTGCACATAAGCGCTAATAAACGCCAGTGGCACACCAATTAAAATTGAGCCTAATACAGTTAAGCCCATTAACGACAGGGTATTTCCTAAAATGGTTAAATTATGGCTATCAAAAAAAGAGCTTGCGTCACTGGCAAGCGTTATTAAAACAAAAATAGGAGTAAGGGTAACAAGCGCTGCAAGCAGCGCCATAGGATAAGATGGTGGTATTCGCATTATAAAACGCCGCTGCTGCGCATTAAGTCAATAGTTGGACGTAAGTCAGCCAACTGGGTTAAGTCTATTTTAGGTGGCGAAATACTGGTTAATTTAGGCAAGCCATCAGGTTGCTTTATGTCATTTACTAGCGGAATTTCATACGCTTCGCTCGCTAAATAACTCTGTACTTCAACGCTGAGTAAATAGCGCATAAAGTTAGTTGCTAGTGGGTCGTCAGATAGCGATAAAATACCGGAGGCATTCACTAAACAACCGGCATCTTGCTCTGTAAATGCAAGATCGAGTTTAGCGTCGGGCTTACCAGACTTCAAACGTAACGTGTAGTAGTGATTAGCAAAACCAATATCTACTTCACCACGTTCAACGCCCATTACTACACCGAGTTCGCCAGCGTAAGTTTTTGAGCGTTTTTGCACTTTTTTAAGCCATTTAGCAGTTTTATCATCGCCTTCTAAAATTCGCATAGCGGTAACAAACGATTGAAAAGAAGCATAAGCTGGTGCCCAACCAATACTTAAATCACTGTCGGCTATTTCCATAATGCTTGTTGGAATTTGCTCTTTGGTTAAACGCTCAGTATTAAATGGCAAAGTACGTATACGACCAGTTACAGGTGCCCACTCATCATATCTAAACTGTGGTTGTAGTTGTGCAGATAAATCACTAGGCATTGGTTTAGCAAGCCCTGCATCGGTTACTAAACCAATAGCGCCCGAGTCTACAGCCCAAAATAAGTCAGCACGTTTAACACCTGCTTTAGCTTCGGCAACAATCGTATTAGCCAAAGCTGCAGTTGGGCCGCGTCGAATAGCAAGGTCTAAATCCGGGTTCTTTTTTTGAATGGCTTGTAAAACGTTTTCGTATAAGCCACCTTCACCACGTCCTAAATAAAGGGTGAGTGCGCCTTTCAGTTTAGGTAATGTATCTACCGACACGGGGTTGGCAATATCAGCGGCAAACGCGCGTGAAAGAGATAGCGGCAAAGCGCCAGCTATCCCTAACGCAGCTAAGCCTTGAATAAAGGTTCTGCGTTCCACTTAAAATACATCCTTACGTGACTTTTCTGCTTTTTCAATTAGCGTTTGTGCACGAGTTAACTTAGTTTGCATATCAACAACCACTTCACGTACTTGATTTACTGTTTTATTACCTGAAATAGCTTGCGGTAGGGTTACGTTAAAGTCTTTTTCAAGTACTTCTACTAAGTTAGCGTCTTGCTCAATGAGTGTGCCTTCTACACCTTCAAATAAATGCAGGTAAGTATCGTGAACTATGCTTGTTGCTTCATCGCTTAAACGCTCTGCGTATTTAGCGACCACTCGGTCTAATTTGTGTTTAATTTCATCAATGGTCGCGCTTTGCGTCATTTCTTTTGTTGCTGTGGCTTTAACGCTTTTTAATAACCCTTTTTGTTGAAACTGAGCCGCTAGCTTAACTGCGCCTAGGCCTTGCCATAAAGCATTGTTCATTGCTTGTTGCTGCAAACGTACTTCTGAGGCTGGCTTTTTGTTATCAATAGCCATTTTTATGCCATACAAACCTTGCCAAATAGAGGCATACACAGGGACATAATTTGTTTCTATGGCGCTGTGAAATTTAACCGATTCCCAGTACTCAATTAAGTCATCAGTATTAACTGCTTTAGCGCCTTTTTTCTCGTAATCGCTTACTAGGGTATCAACCTTTGAAACCATCCACTCAACGTCTTCGTTGTAGGTTTTTAAATTAGCTTGAAGGTGATTAACATGCTCACCAATTGGGCCGTTAGCAAGTGCCGGTTGTGCAAAAATCGCAGAAGCGAGTAAAAAAGTTGCACTTAATGTCTTGGCAGGCTTAAGTAATATTTTCATAGCAAGTGAGTCCATAAATGTTATTGTAAATGATAGTCATTATCATATCCCTAAACATCCCTTAGATCAACACACTAAATCAAGCCAAAGGGTTAAATTTACTAAACTTTACAGAGGAATAATAACTAAATAGAAATATCAATTTAATTTTAACTTTAGTGGCTAAAATAATTAACCATCTATACGTAATGTTTACCCTTTATGGCGTTATATATAGCATCGCAAAGCTGTTTAATACTGGCATCGTCACTTATATACGGTGGCATTAAGTAAATTAGTTTACCAAAGGGGCGTATCCACACTCCTTGGCTAACAAAATAAGCCTGTATTTTAGCTACATCTACTATTCCTGCCTCATCTGTCAGTTCTACCACGCCAATTGCACCTAAAGTGCGAACATTAACTACATCAGTAAGTGAGCCACACTGATGTAATGGTTGAAGTGCTTGGTTTATTTCACTAATTCGTTTTTGCCAATCTTGTTCAAGCAATAAGTCTATACTGGCACATGCCACAGCGCAGGCGAGTGGATTGCCCATAAATGTAGGTCCGTGCATCAAAACACCGGCTTCACCTTCGCTAATGCCTATCGCTATTTTATCGGTCGTTAACGTGGCTGATAAGGTCATGGTGCCGCCGGTGAGTGCCTTGCCAATACAAAGTATATCTGGCTGTACATTGGCGTGCTCTACAGCAAACATTTTACCTGTACGGCCAAAGCCTGTGGCAATTTCATCACAAATGAGCAATACATCGTATTGAGTACATAACTTGCGCACACAGGCTAAATATTCAGGATGATAAAAGTTCATTCCTCCCGCGTTTTGTACTATGGGTTCAATAATAAAGGCGGCAACATGCTGGTGGTGTTTTAAAAAATAGTGTTCTAGTTCATCCGCCTCGGCTTGATTAAACTCGTTATTAAATTGGCTAACAGGTGCAGGTACAAATACATGCTCAGGTAAAAAGCCAGAATACAAGCTATGCATAGAATTAACCGGATCGCACACACTCATGGCTGCAAAAGTATCGCCATGATAGCCCTTAAACGGAGTCATTAACTTTTGTTTAGTATTAATGCCTTGGCTTAACCAATACTGCAGTGCCATTTTAATCGCTACTTCAACACTAACCGAGCCGCTGTCGGCTAAAAATACTTTGTTTAAATGCTCGGGCGTTATTGCTACTAGCTTTTTACAAAGCTCCACTGCGCTGTAATGGGTAATGCCGCCAAACATTACATGGCTCATCTTATTGATTTGCTCTGTCATCGCATTATTTAAAACGGGATGATTGTAGCCATGTATTGCGCTCCACCAAGAGGCCATACCGTCAATGAGTTTCTCGCCTGTTTCTAGGTGGATAAGGTTGTGATTGGCATGTGTAACAGGGTAAACCGGAATTGGTTGAGTCATTGATGTATAAGGGTGCCAAATGTGATTTCGGTCAAAACCAAGGTCTATTGTATGTTTTGTGTTCATATGTAAACTTTAAATAAGTGAGCTTCGTTGACAATGGTACGGCAATACGTATTCTAAGCCAATAACACCAAGAGCAAAAAATAAAAGAGAGTATTATGGAGCTTGCAACAGTTCGCCACGATTGGACCCATAGCGAGGTTAAAGCCTTATTTGAAATGCCGTTTAACGATCTGCTTTTTAAAGCCGCGACCGTACACCGTGCTAATTTTAATCCTAATCAGGTGCAAATTTCTACTTTACTGTCAATAAAAACAGGTGCTTGCCCTGAAGATTGTAAATATTGCCCGCAATCAGGTCATTATAAAACCGACCTAGAACGAGAGCGCCTGCTAGAAGTAGAAAAAGTAGTAGAGCAAGCACGCCTTGCAAAACAAAAAGGCGCCACCCGTTTTTGTATGGGCGCTGCGTGGTCAGATCCTAAAGACCGTGATATGCCGTACATTTCAAAAATGGTTAAAGAAGTAAAAGAGCTTGGCCTTGAAACCTGTATGACCCTAGGTAAGCTTACCAATGAAAAAGCGCATGCGCTGAGTGATGCCGGGCTTGACTACTATAATCATAATTTAGATACCTCACCTGAATACTACGAACAAATTATATCTACCCGTACCTTTGCAGACAGACTAAATACTATTGATCATGTGCGTGATGCCGGCATGAAAGTTTGTTCTGGCGGTATTGTCGGAATGGGGGAGCAACCCAGCGATCGTTATGGGTTATTAATGCAATTGGCTAATTTGCCTCAGCAACCAGAAAGCGTCCCAATTAACATGCTAGTAAAAGTAAAAGGGACACCGCTTGAAAACGTAGACGACTTAGATCAGTTTGAGTTTATTCGTACTATTGCCACCGCGCGTATTATGATGCCGCATAGCTATGTGCGATTATCGGCAGGGCGCAGCGCAATGAATGAGCAAATGCAATCGATGTGTTTTTTTGCCGGTGCTAATTCCATTTTTTATGGTGATAAACTCCTTACTACAGAAAACCCAGAAGCTGATGCTGATATGCAATTAATTAAAAAACTGGGTATGAACCCTGAAACGGCAGAAGACTATTCAGATGAAGCCGTTGCTGCGTCGTTATCCTCTAAAGTGGCCGATAAAGCCAGTTCAGAATTGTTTTATCCTGCTTAACATTGTGTATTGCTATGTCATTTGATTTTATAAATAGCCATTTACAAGCGCGCCAGCAAAGCGCGCTTAACCGCAAACGTTATGTTATTGAGCAAGCCAGTGCGCGTGAAATTATAGTTGATAATAAACGCTATCTTAACTTTGCCAGTAACGACTACCTAGGCTTTGCCGATGAGCCCACTTTGCTTGAAGGTATGCATAGCTTAGGAAGTCATAGCTCAGCTTTAGTTACTGGCTATCAAGGTGTGCAGCAACAGCTCGAAAAATACTTATGTGCTCAGTTGGGCTATAACAATGCCATGCTGTTTAATTCGGGCTTTAGTGCTAATAGCAGTGTTATAAAAGCGTTATTTCAAGATAAAGCCATTGCTCAACAAAGTGCGATTTTTCAGGATAAACTTAATCATGCGAGCTTAATCGACGGCGCACTGCATGCAAACGCGGCACTTGTACGCTTTAACCATAATGACATGAATCATTTACGTTCACGGCTCGAAAAGTCCAATGCTAAGTATAAACTGATCGTGAGTGAGGGTGTATTCTCAATGGATGGCGACCAAGCACCATTAATTGAGTTACTTAGTTTAGCTAAAGCACATAACGCCTGGTTAATGATAGACGATGCGCATGGCTTTGGCGTACTGGGAAAATCGGGTTTGGGAAGCTGTGAGCCACTTATAGCGGCAGATAATTTACCAGATATTTTAGTGATCACCTTTGGTAAAGCGGTGGCAAGTAGCGGGGCGTGTGTATTAGGTTCAAGTGAATTTATTGATTACATGCTGCAGTTTAACCGCGATTACACTTATTCGACCGCTATGTCGCCATTTATTGCTTCGCATACATTATCAAGAATCAAAACCATACGCGATGCTAACCACAAGCGAGCCAAATTAAACGCTAATATTGCTTTATTTAAACGTTTAGCCAATGAACACAAAATTGCCTTAATGGATTCGACCACTGCCATTCAACCCTTAGTTTTAGGGTGTGCCGAACAGACTTTAAAAGCCTGTGAGCAGCTCAAACAACAGGGTATTTGGCTAACCGCTATTCGTCCGCCCACGGTGCTGCATAATACCTCAAGGCTTCGCGTTACCTTAACCGCCGCCCATACCGAGCAAGATATTACAACATTGGTAAACTGTTTAAAAAAGGCCATTGCATGATAAGCGCACACGCTACAAATGCTAACTCGCGTATAAAGTCACCGTTAGCTTGTTTAGCTGTTAATAGTTTAAAGCAGGTAACGCAACGCAAGTTTTCAACAGCGGCAAACCAATATGTAGCCCATGCGCATGTACAAAAACAAGCCGCAATCGATTTAATTAAACTCATTAAGCTTGATGCGAGCACAAAGCAAAAACACTGTGTGGATTTAGGCGCTGGGCCGTTAGTGAATACCCAATCGTTACAAGGAATATACAAACAGGTAATTGCAATGGATTTAAGCCTCAACATGCTTAAAAATAGTGCAGTAAACGCACCGCGTATTTGCGCCGACATGGATAACTTACCATTACAACAAAATAGTATTGATGTGGTATTTAGTAATTTTGCGCTGCAGTGGTCGGCTAATTTTGAAATGCTAATGCATTCATTATATTCAGCTTTAAAGCCTGGCGGGCAGGCGTACATAAGTACGGTGGTAGAAGGCTCACTTGGTGAAATAAAAACGGCGTTTGCCGCGCTCGATTCGCATAGCCACATTAATAACTTTTTAAGTAGCGATAATATAAACCAATCGGTCAAAAAGGCAGGGTTTATTGTTAATAACGCGACAGAGGTTATTTATACTGATGAGTTTACCAGCCCGCTAAAAGCGATTAGTTCAATTAAAGCCATTGGGGCAACGTCGCAAAATAAAGCAAGCCAACGCCCTGGTTTATTAACTAAATCGGCGCTGCAAAAAGTATGTGCTGCGTATCCGCTTATAAACAACCAAGCCCATGTATCTTACCATGTGGTATTGTTATCATTAGAAAAAGCAAAAATTTAAAGGTAAGGCAATGCAGCAATTTTTTATTACCGGTACCGATACCGACGCTGGTAAAACCCATGTAACCAGTTTGCTATTAAAGTTACTCGCTCAACATAAACAGCGCGCAATAGGCTTTAAACCGATTGCATCAGGGTGTGAACTTGCGTTTGATCAGCTCGTTAATGCCGATGCCTTAATGCTAATGGAAAGCGCGACTGTGAGTGCTAAATACGACATTATTAATCCGTTTGCTTTTGAGCCCGCCATAGCTCCGCACATTGCAGCAGAGCAAGTGGGAGTAACCCTAAGCGTTGAAAAGCTACGTACCGCTTATAAAAATGTGAAGCAACAAGGTGCAGACTACCTTTTAACAGAAGGTGCGGGCGGCTGGGCATTGCCAATTAATAATAACGAATATTTATATGACTGGGTAAAAGCAGAGCAATTACCCGTAATATTGGTAGTAGGGATGAAACTAGGCTGTATAAATCATGCATTACTCACTGCAGCCCATATGCAAAGTATGGGTGTTAATTGCATTGGCTGGATTGCCAACCAAGTTGATGCCACTATGGATGAATACCAAGCAAACCTAGATTCACTTAAAGCACGCTTACCATTCCCGTTGCTTGCTATAAGCCCCTATACCGAGCAAACCCCTAAATTACAAATTTATAAAACCCTTCTTACTGCACTTGCTATAAATGCCTAAACTATACTGCTTTGTAATTTTATAAATATACAAAGCAGTTTATATATTAAATACACCGGTTTAATAAATATGTTTAGCGCCTTGAAATACACACCTTGTATGCATATATAACGCTAATTACACAGTTGTAATCGTTACTAAGGAAATAACAAACACGATGACCCACCCATTTATTAAGAACTACGCTTATAATACGCAGGTGGAGGCAGAATCAGATCTACCAAAAAGTGCTCTGCCTAAAACCCGTGTAGGTATTTTAGGTGGGGGGACTGCAGGGGCAACAATTGCGATTCGCCTTGCGGCATTAGGCATAAAAACGACTATATTTGAGAAAAAAACGTCACTTATTGACGGCCCTCCTATGTGCCATCTGCACGCAGGTGGTAATTTATATCGTGAAATTCCAGATCAAGACTGTATAGATTTACTTAAACAATGTATTGATATTTTACGACTATATCCTTACAGCATAGATGTACGCCCAACTGTATTTGCTGTGCCAACGCGTGATGATGATTCACCGGATGATTTACTGCCAAGGTTAGACAAGCTTACTAACGCATATAAAGACTTAATTGAACAAGATCATAATAATAAAGTTCTTGGCGAGCCTGATAATTACTATCAGCTTTATAGCCATGAGCAAATGATAACCTTGAGTAAAAAAGAGCAGGTTACTGAGCCTAAAACGCTAGATGAGTGGATGATCCCCGTTGCTAAGCATTTAAACTTAAACAAAGTAAAATACCCACTTATTGTTGTACAAGAATACGGTTGGAATATATTTAGATTATCTGCAAGTGCGCAACTTGCGCTTGCCCAGTACAAACACGCTAACGTTCTTACCAGCACAGAGGTAAAGCAAGTCAGCAAAGTTGAGCAAAGTAGTGCTAACAATCAAATGCCAAAATGGAAAATTGAATACCAAAACAACCAAAGCAACACGACCCAAACAGCAGAAGTAGATTACCTTATAAACGCCTGTGGCTTTCAAACCGGTATTGTTGATGACATGGTAGGCGTAAAGCCCAAGCGTATGGTCGAATTTAAAGCCTCATACATTGCACACTGGCAAGGCGCTGGCGGGCAAATACCCGAAATTATTATTTATGGTAACCGAGGCACACCCGAGGGCATGGCACAATTAACGCCGTACCCTAATGGCTTTTATCAAATTCATGGCATGACTAACTCAATTACCTTGTTTAACGATGGCCTAGCAGATACAGCCGAGCAAACGGCACAGCCACAACTGCCTGCTAAGTACTTAAATTATATAAATAATGGTTGGGATCAGCAGGTGCTAAAAGCACGTGGTCAAAAAGCGATTGATTATGTAGCTGAGTTTGTACCAGCATTTAAAAACGCTAATACGCAAAACAATGCCTTGTTTGGCGGCCAACAGATTCCAGGCGAAGACGACACCTTGCGCGTTGCCGACGTAAGTTTATATTCGCATATTAGCTACGCACGAGCCGAAAATGTAAAAGCGTCATCAACTTTGATCGCTGCTGACGAAATAGTAGCTGAATTTGTAAAGCTTGGTTTAATTTGCACGGAACACGACGGTAATAACCACCGTAAGCATCACCAATGGGCCTACCTTAAGAACAGTCGCAATGAAGATATAAGTAAAATTGCACAAGTACTTGCAAAAGAGCGAGGCTTCCCCACAGATATGGCAAATGTTAATTACGGTATATATAAAAGCGTATAGTATAAAAACAAAATAACTTATTGAATTATATTGTTTTTAGAAGTGTATTTTTACTGTTGAACAGAAAAAACCAAGAAAGTTTAACTTAATTAAATATATATAAAACTTTAAAAATACCCCTTGCGTTATGACATAGTTTGTCACAGAATAGCGTTGATGTTATGACATAGTGTGTCATAACGCAGTGATTGCTATGGCCGATCAACAAAAAGAAGTCGCTCAGCAATAAATGTTATTTTTGGAGAACTCGTATGAAACGTGTATTTTTGTTTTTATTAACTAACCTCGCGGTTATGTTGGTATTAGGTGTGGTGCTTTCAATCATAATGAGTGCGCTGGGCTTAAGCCATCGTAGCCTTGGCGGAATTTTACTAATTGCGACTGTATTTGGTTTTGGTGGATCGTTTATTTCGTTATTTATGTCGAAATGGATCGCCAAAAAATCAACCGGTGCACAGGTTATTACTAAACCAAGTAACGAAACCGAGCAGTGGTTAATGAATACCGTTGCTACGCAAGCTAAAAAGGCCGGTATTAATATGCCGGAAGTGGCTATTTACGACAGCCCAGAAATGAACGCGTTTGCAACCGGCCCGAGTAAAAATAACTCGCTGGTGGCGGTAAGTACGGGTTTATTACACAACATGACCCAAGATCAAGCCGAGGCAGTGCTTGCACACGAAGTATCGCACGTGGCTAATGGCGACATGGTAACGCTAACGCTTATTCAAGGCGTGGTTAATACCTTTGTTATTTTTGCCGCAAAAGTGCTGGCGGGCATTGTAGATAATTTTATAAATAGCGATGAAGAAGAGGGCGGCAGCAGCTGGACTTACTTCTTATTCGATATGTTATTCCAAGTTTTATTTGGTGTACTAGCCAGTGTGGTGGTTGCCCATTACAGCCGCAAACGTGAATTTGCAGCCGACAACGGTGCAGCTCAGTTGGTAGGCGCAGATAAAATGCGTTCAGCCCTTGAACGATTAAAGCAAAACCACCCATCGCAATTAGAAGGCTCAATGATGGCCTTTGGTATTGCCAGTGGTAAAGGCATGGCTGAGTTGTTTTCATCTCACCCACCGCTTGATTCACGTATAGACGCACTACGCAAGTAATTACGTAAATTAGTAAATATACAAAGCCAGCTTAACAGCTGGTTTTTTTATACTTGCAATCTAGTACCTTTTATGCAAGCTTAATGTGGAGTACGAAAAATACTCATTAATTTTTTATTTGTTATAAGCTCTCTAATATAAGGAAATAAATATGAAGTTACTTAAAGTATTAGTCGTTGTTGCAATTGCTTTACCAAGTGTTGTTTTAGCTAATCAGCATGTAATTACAGCAAACAAACAAGTTTTCTCTTCGGATAATAAAACCCAAACATATATAGGTGACGTACACCTTTCATTTGACTATAAAAATAAATTTCAGACCACATCAAACAGCGTTAGCTTTAACAATGGCGATACAGTAATGGAAGGAGAAGTAGTTATAACCTTTAATAATATTACCGCAGTAACTGATAAAGTTACTTTTTCTGAGTCTGATTCAGGTGTTTTAGCTAAAATGGATGAAGTGACTTTTACTTATAAGTAATTGTTTATTTAGAAACACAAAAGCCAGCTTGTTTGCTGGCTTTTTAATATTCTGTATATGGGTTATTTACCAAAAATAATATCGGTAATTCCCTCTGGTGAGAGTATTTCAATCCAGTAACCGTCTGGGTCTTTAATAAAGGCAAGGCCTTTCATTGAGCCGCCATCTGGCTGTTTTACAAACTCCACATCGTATTTAGCAAAGCGTTCGCACGCTGCATATACATCAGGTACGCTAATACCAATATGGCCAAAGCCTTTTGGTTCTTCATTACCACTGTGATAACCGCTAAAGCTGTCGTCGTTTTCAGTACCCCAGTTATGGGTAAGTTCAATCAGCGCAGGGCGGCGAAACACCCATTGAGTTTTTTCTTTATCATCGCCTTTAGGCATATCTTGCTCGTAGCCTAAAAAGTACAAAGTAAACTCCATACCAGGAAAGTCGTACTTACCTAATAGTTTCATACCCAATACGTTTTCATAAAATGCCAGCGACGGTTTTGGATCTTTAATACGCAACATAGTTTGCTGCATCACATAGCCCTCAGTGGCCTGTGCAATTTGCTCTGGAGATTCGTTATAGCTAGACATGAGATAATCCTTAATAAAATGACTGAAAAACCTTAATGGAATTAAAAAGGCAGGGAATACGAACATCATAATCAACAGCGGCAAAAATTAAAACCACCTAGCTAAATTACCAGCCAGTGAGCTGAATGTTTTATAAGCGAAAAATGGCATATTTAGCGGTGCTGTTTATTTATACAGTAATGGTGTTTTGTCCAATATTACTGATCTCCACCATTTTGGGGTATCTCTGCATTTATGAAGTATGAGCTGTAGTTAACTAGTTGTTTACAGGTGTTTATTTGAGGGTTAAGATAAATGCAATGTAATATATGGACATTTGTCGGTTTATAAAACGACAGTTGTCGTAGACAAAGTTGTTATGTTTCTAGGCAAGTATGCGTAAATATTTATTTTGGACTTTAATTTTAACAAGTTGGAATGTTATGGCTTCGTATAGTTTGCATATTGAGCGTGAAAATCGAATTTCCGAAAGTGAATGGTTAGCTATTTGTGATAGTGACTCTTCATTGCGTGTCCAACATTCTGTCCAAGCAACGAACCCACAAACGGGTGAGGTCATAGAGATTCAAACACCAAATAGTTGCGTTTGGACGAGCCCAATTTTACGAAGAAAGTATAATTTTACTTATGCTAATGGCAGTATCACCTTGGGTAGCGATAAAGCTCAAATAAAAAAAGCAAAACAGTTAGCGCAACTGCTTGGTGCCAAAGTCGTTGGTGATGAAGGCGAGGAGTATTAGAAACATAACAAGCGCCTCAACAAAGGACGTAAAAAGCTTGGCTTGCGTCACTTCGTTCCTAATTTTAGCCAAGCATTTTACGCCTGTTAGGCGGGCGTTAGCCTTACGGATGAAGCTCTATGAAAACAATCTCTTTTCCTGTTAGATTCGATAGAGATACTCTGTCTGATTTTTTCGAAGAACTCGATAGCAATATTGACACAGCAGAAGTGTGTTTAGATTGCTCTACTTTAAGGTACTCATTTCCTACTGCAATGCTTGTCGCTGGTTCTAAAATAAGAACTTGGGTCAAAACTCGGCATAAAAATAAACTTAAAACAAATAAGTCGGGTGTTCAAAGTTCGCACTCTGTGCATTCTTATCTATCTCATTTGGGATTTTTTGATTACATATTGATGGGAGAAGGGAATGCTGTCGGACAAGCAAGTGGTTCGGGAGCATATTTACCTATTACAAAAATTGAAAAACCCGATTTCAATTCAAGTACACAGAGTGTTCAAGAATGGTACGACCAAATAATGTCAGTGGTTCGGGGGTTAGCTCGTGTAGTTTCTGGAACGGCTGCGGACACAGAAGAAAATAGGCTCTATAACTATGCTTTGCGTGAAATTATCAGGAATGTTTTTGAGCATTCAGAGGCAACCGAATGCTATGTTTGTGGTCAAAGATGGTGGAACGGCAAGGTTGAAATAGCTGTAATTGATGAAGGTGTTGGGATTTGTGAGTCTTTAAAAAAATCATATCACTTAGACAGTGATATAGATGCATTAAATATGGCTATTAAACCAGGTATATCTAGCACATCGAATATAGAATTATCCGAAAATATTTACGATAACTCAGGCTTTGGGCTATACGTATTAAGCCAATTAGCTTCAAGCTTTGGTTGGTATGTTTTAGGTAGTGGAACATCTCGTATTGTTGGGCACTCTCAAAATAAATCAGAAGAAAGCTTAAAGTTCAGTGGCACATACTTTGGTATGCAACTGTTAAGCTCTCCAAGCCAGTTCAGTGGTCTCCTACAAGACATAATTGCAGCAGGTGAAGAAGAAGCTGAAGCAAGTGGTATATCTAAGAAAGCATCAGGAATGTCAAAGCTGGTGTAATGTAAGGCTAACAAGCGCCTCAACAAAGGACGTAAAAAGCTTGGCTTGCGTCACTTCGTTCCTAATTTTAGCCAAGCATTTTACGCCTGTTAGGCGGGCGTTAGGTAACTATGGATGGTCAACCTTCTTAATCAAGCATTACGAAGCAGAGATGTTAGAAAACTCGTAGAACCTCATTTGCACGAAGTTGTTTGGGATTCTGGCGTTGATGAAACCAGCGAGTGGGTAATGGCTTCATTTGAAGATCTAACTCATATCCAAAAATTGGAGTCTTGGTTAAATAGCAAAGAGATTTCGGATTCCATCGAAGTCATTTTAACCGATACTGCTTGGTCTGAACTTCAGCAAACAACTTGGGATGCTCTGCTTAAGAAACCAGACGATTACTTTAATCAAAAACATATGCTTGTAGTTGCAGCAGATCGCTCTTGGATAATGGAGTATACCCCACAACAGATAATTAGATTTGGGCGTTGGGTAAAAGTTACCTGCCGAGTTTGAATTGGCAGTTAATTGAAACGTGGACGGTGTCCACTTTATCGGGTGAAGATCACAAAAAACAGTTGGGTATTTTCACTCCGTTCAACATTTTAGCCAACAATTTTTTGCACTCTTAGTGCGGCGTTGTTATATGTAAATCAATAAGTAGGCATTATGCAGCTATAAACACTAGAAGAATTGCAAGCCAATCTTGATAAGGTGATTTCTGAAATTGATACGAATGAATTCGATGATGACCTTGTTAGGCAGTTTATAGAGCATCGTGTTATTTCATTAGCTTTTGGTGTTCACACGTATTCAGAAATGATTGTACGTAAGGTTGTGACAAAGGAAGAAGAGAGCAAGTTTAACAAGAACCTTAGTGTTTATAATCAAATTGAAAGCACACTAGCTCAAAGAGCATATGAGTATTCTACAGAAGAGTTGTTTAATCAGCTTGTCGCATATAAGAAAATTTTGGATGCTAACATTCAAAATTAAAAAATATAACCAGGTAATCAAAGACCGCCCACAAAAGGGCCTGAGGGCTGGACCTCCACTGCTGTGCAGCTCCGGCCCTTTATCTTGGCGTTAGGCATTTAAACACCCAGCAATCACAGGATAATTATCAATGGGGAATAATGGTTCATCATTTAAGTTGTATGTTAAGCATTTAGGTGCTGCGTACTTGATTTATATAATTTTAGGGATGTTTAATTCACTACTATTTAAGCAAGGTATATACAACTTTGGGGCCTTTGATGAGGTTGAGATTAAGTTCAGACTTGCTCAAACTATAGATATTATTATGTTTATAGCGGTTATTTGGGCTTCATGGGCACAGTACTTAGTTACTAAAACGATAAACAAAAATTTTGCTCTCGTGGCACTACTTTTCAGGTTTGGAGAAGGGCTTCTCGGCTTTGTCGCAACAATCATTACATTGGCAGTGATAGCAGTTTTAAAGAATCCAGAATTTTCAACTGTATTTCAAGATGAGCAGCTGCATACATTAGCTAGCATATTTGTGAAAATAAGTGGCTCGATGTGGGATGTTCTTTTAATTATCATGGGTATTGGTGCCACGATTTTCATGTATTTGTTCTACGTTTCCAATTACGTACCTAAGTGGTTGGTTCTTTGGGGACTATTCACTTATATTTCGATGGTGGTGTATGGTTTTTCAAATATTGTTCTACTTAATCCACCTCAAGTATTGAGTTACTTCATGATGCCGGGAGCTTTTTTTGAAATAACGTTTGGCCTTTGGTTGTTAATCAAAGGAATAAACATCCAACCTGATAAAAATCATGCCTAACAAGGACAAATGTAGAACCAAAGAGGTCTGTAGAACCAAAGGGGTCAAATCTGACTTCAGACATCAAATTCATGCGGCAATCTTATAAGCTGTTTTTAAAATAAAATGCTGGTGGCTCACTATATAATTAATTTCTAAGTTAAATTTAAAGTAAAAGGAAGTTTTTATGAAAGGTATTAGACGTTTTTGGTTTTGGTTTACGCTAGTTGTGTGCCCATTGTTAATTATTTTAGGTGTGGCTACCTTTGCACAGTTATTAGGGCAGTACATGTATTCTCAGCAATTTAGTTTTTCGTCGCTGTCTAGCTTTCAAATTGCATTTATTGGTGGTGGTGTTTGTGCTTTTTCTGTATTTTTAAGCACGTTAAAAGAAGCAAAAATACGCTTTTTTGCAAAATGAGTTAGTTAATAAGGAAACTACGGTTGTTGGTGGGCTCGGCTAGGTTTGCTTGGTTTTGAGCATGGTAGCACACTGGCTTATTTATTTTTATTATTGCGGGCTTTGTTTTTGAAATGGCGTTTTGGTTTAAGGTGTTTCCTATAAAAAAGAAATCATCATGATGGAAGTCGATTTTACTCACCAAAGAAAAACTTATGCCACACAGATAAATCCTTCATTATTTTGCTAGAGTAATTATTAGTTTTAAAAAAAATAATGGAGTACTTAATTACTCCATTATTTGAAAGAACTTTAATTTAGTGAAATTATTTACTCTGTTTCAGCTTCTAAAGACTTTCTATCGTCTGCAAATAAACCTTTCCATTTGCTTGGAATATAGCTGTCGATTATTTTTGTTTCAGTATTTAGTTCTGCGAGTGAGTCTTTTAATCGAGCCATAGTTTTTGGTATATTTTGGCTAGTATCACCAACTACTGAGCGAACTAAGCTTTGACTAAGTTGATTGACAGAGATCCCCCCAGACTGTTGTTCGAATGTGGTGTATACATCAACTTGATAACCTGTTTGATATTGAACAACACATATGAAGAACGTTGTTCTTTCACTCCATCCGCTAACTGATTTATCTGACTTCATAGTGAGAATAGGAGATTCACACTGAGGTATTTTCATAGCTGAACCTCCTGATGCTTGTGATAAAGCTGAGAATCCGCTCATCACGTTACCTAACTGTGTATTTTGAAATGGACTAACTAATTTAAAACGAGATGTTTTAATATATTAATTATGGGTGTCACTTTATGTTTTTGTTTAAAACATCATGTGCTAAATTTATTACAGCTATATTTACAGGGAAGATAAAATGACAAAGCGATTACGTTTTTTATTACCATCAGTATTATTTTGTTTTGGAACAAGCGCGCTAGCAGCTGATCCGGTTCTTTATTACGGCGGAGATATTCTCACTATGGAAGGAGAAAAGCCGCATTATGAGGAAGCTTTAGTTGAGTCAGAAGGGCGGATTGTTTACCTTGGCAGCTTAGCGAAGGCCAGAGAAAAGTTTGACAATCTACAAAACAAAGACCTTCAAGGGAAAACACTTTTACCCGGTTTTTTGGATGCCCATAGCCATATGTACAATACGGGTTTAATTGCGCAATTGGCAAATTTATTACCTCCTCCCGATGGCCCCGGTGCAAATTTTAATAGTTTAGTGACAACAACCAAAAAGTGGATGGAGTCTGCTGAAGGGAAATTCATTATCGGAAAATTTGGTTGGGTGTTAGCTAATGGGTATGACGATTCGCAGCTTAGCGAAAAACAACATCCAACTAAAGATGTTCTAGATAAAATTTCGTCTAAATACCCAGTGCTTATAATGCATCAATCGGGTCATCTAGCAAGTGTCAATTCAAAAGCTCTAGAAGTGGGTGGCTACACAAAGGATACCAAAGACCCCAAAGGCGGTGTAATTAGGCGCTTGGCCGACAATAGTCCTAATGGCGTGCTTGAAGAAGCGGCTTTTTTTAATCTATTATTGCCTATTGTTGCCACTAAATCCGATGCTGAAGTACAGCAAAGGTCCATTGAGCTTGCTCAGCTGGAGTATGCTAAAAATGGATATTTAACTGCTCAAGATGGCCGCACCACAGCGGATGCGACTTCGGCATTAGAAAGAGCAGCTCGTGATAAATCGCTATTCATTGATGTTGTTTCATACCCTGACATCGTCTGGAATAAGTCAGCTGTTAAGCCCGAATTTTATAACTCAGATCGCAGTTATGTTAATCGATACCGAATAGGGGGGGTTAAATTAACTTTAGATGGTTCACCACAAGGAAAAACGGCTTGGTTATCATCACATTATCATACGCCACCGGAGGGTAAACCGCTGGACTATAAAGGTTATCCTATCATGAGTGATGAGATGGCCATTAAACATATAAACACTGCGTTTAAAAACAAATGGCAGATTATTGCTCACACCAATGGTGATGCAGCGATTGACCAATATATTAAAGCTATTAAAGTGGCTAAAAAAAGTTATGGGTATGATGATCACCGTAGCGTGATGATTCACGGCCAGACTTTACGTAAAGATCAAATCCCGGATTTAGTAGATTTAGGGATCCTCCCATCGTTGTTTCCTATGCACACTTTTTACTGGGGCGATTGGCATGTAGAGTCTGTTTTGGGGCACCCAAGGGCAGATTATATTTCGCCATCACGAGATGTAGTTGAAGCTGGTTTAACGGTTACTTCTCACCATGATGCCCCTGTGACATTTCCAAATTCAATGCGAGTGCTCGATGCAACGGTTAATCGT
Source organism: Pseudoalteromonas sp. meg-B1 (assembly GCF_003173795.1). Lineage (GTDB taxonomy): Bacteria > Pseudomonadota > Gammaproteobacteria > Enterobacterales > Alteromonadaceae > Pseudoalteromonas > Pseudoalteromonas undina. The sequence continues at coordinate 1,319,674 of NZ_QGQU01000001.1, forward strand.
ATTACGCGTTCGGGTAAAGTATTGGGGCCGGATCAACGTTTAACGCTTTATGAAGGGTTAAAAACATTAACGCAATGGGCTGCTATTCAATACTTTGAAGAAACAAGTAAAGGTACGCTAGCTGAGGGAAAGCTCGCGGATTTCGTCATTTTAAGTAACAACCCTTTAAAAGTGGAACCACTTACTATTAAGGATATAAAAATAGTGCAAAGCATTAAAGAAGGTCATGTTGTATATTCAAATTGATATTCAACATGAAACAATTTTAACGTTGAACTATACGACGGCTTTAGTCGCCGTCGTATTAAACCTCAGCCTTAAGATGCAACAGTGAAGTTTGAGATTTAATGAATATTTATAAAACTTCTAACGGTTAATTCTTGTAAAAACTTGTCCCTTTTTTGTTTGCTTTTGAATTCATATGCTAATTTTTAAATGCTCGGTTAAGCGAATAATAATCAAATTTAAGGGTTGAAAATGAAAAAATGTACTAATTTATAGTGAGAATGCATGTAGCGGCTTATTTTAGTCGCTATTTTCTTGGATAGCGCGTTAAACATATACAAATAAGGAGATACGATGAAGCTGGCAATGTTGATGTCGTTTATGTTTTTTTTAATTAGTTGTTCGAGCTTAGCAACCAATAGCAAAGAATTAAGCAAATCTAAGCAAACTGAAGAGTTTATTACTCTTGTCAGTCATGCCAAAACCTATGACCTATCTCATAATTGGGATGAAAATTCCCCAATAGCGTCCGTTAACCCAAAATACTCAATGGCACTTAATGCAACCCACGCAGATACACGTGGTACATTTGGTGATAACAATCAGCTCTCATTCACCTCAGAAATAATGCAATGGAGTGGTCACCATGGAGGTCCTACTATTGATGCGTTAGGTCATATTGGTCGAGATGGTTTACTGTATGGTGGAGTAGATGCGGCGCAAGCGACCAATGATCGTAGAGGAATAGGACGCAGTGGTGTAGGAAGTGACTTAGGAATTGATCATTATCCTGTAAACTTATTGAGTAACCGAACGGTATTACTTGATGTGGCTCGCTTTATTAACGGTGACGATACCCCATTGGCTGCAGATTTTGACATAACGGCGTCACATTTAAAAAGAACAGCAAAATCGCAAGGTGTAAAAATTAAAAAAGGCGACACTGTGTTTATTAGAACGGGGTGGGGGCAATATTTTGCTAATAACCCACAGCAATATATTGCAGAGCATGCTGCAGGCGTTGGTGTAAGTGGTGCACAGTTTTTAATAAAGGCTGGTGCCAGTGTTGTGGGTAATGACACCCTTACTTTTGAAAAACGCCCACCTATTGCTACAGAACCCTCATTTCAGGTTTTCCCGGTACATATGATGTTATTAGCAGATAACGGTATTTACATAATAGAAAACTTGTTCCTTGAGGAGCTAGCAAAAGAAAAAGTCTATGAGTTTATTGCCATTGTGCCGCCGCTTAAAATACGTGGTGGTACTGGCTCGGCATTACGCGTATTTGCACTTACAAAGTAACTAATAATTGAATAAAGAGTAGGGTTAATGGTTTTTACTGTTTTTATATGCAGTGTTTCTATTTTTTGAAATAAGAAACATACACAAAGAGTATTTTTCTTTATCATGATAAAAGCACAGGCTGTAAAATTAACAGTTATTAAATGGACGATTCAATGATGAATAAAGGATTATTAAAATCGTGGAATGACGATAAAGGCTTTGGCTTTATTAAATCAACCACACTGCAACACGATACCTTTATACATATCTCATCGCTTAAACATATGAGCCGCAAGCCTAAAGCGGGCGACATTATTTACTTTGAGGTTGCAACTGAGCCTAACGGTAAAACTAAAGCTGTAAATTGCCGTATTGAGGGCGTACTTGCACAGCCACATATAAAAGCTTCAACAAGGCCGGTTAGAATAAGCAAAACGTCAGGTAAGAACTCACCTTTAATGAAACTCATAACGTTTGGTATTATTGTTAGTATTGGCTTTAGTGTTTATAAAACCGGTTTTTTAAATACCAAGCAAACACCTGTAGTCACTAACGCTAATATAGAATCATTTATGCCCGCTAGTTCAAGCTCACTTAATAAATCACAGCAAGTATTCCGCTGTGATGGCCGCCAACATTGTAGCCAAATGACCTCTTATGCAGAGGCATTATTTTTTATTCAACATTGCCCAAATACTAAAATGGACGGGGATAAAGACGGCGAGCCATGTGAAAGGCAGTTTGGGAATAAGTAGTTTTTATATTGGGGTTATCTGAAAACAATAATGTTAGTTTATAGTCAGTTAGATGAGATATGACTTTTTAATAATACAGTTATAAATAGCTGGTGGATTAAAAGATCGGTAAGGTATTTAAAGTTATGTGGATTAAAAGCCATTTACCATGGAGGTTGTTATGTTTAAAGTAATAATTGGATGTGCTGTTATATTTTCGTTTGTTTGTATGTTACTCGCCGCCGCACCTTTTACGCCTGCAATATCAGGTTCATTTATTATGCTGTTGTTTGCAGGGGCTATAGGTTACAAGGGCTACCTGCAATCAAGCTTAATACTGCTGTTAATTAATACGCTTGCAGTTATTGGCAGCCCAGCTACAGATATAGGCAACGCCCAAACATTACTGTTTTTACCAATATTATTTTTAATCTCATTTGGTGGTGTTTTATTAGGCGTAAGAAAATTAATTTCAAAACACGTTTTGTAGACGAATGGCTTGCTGAGCTTTGAAGTAAAGCGTTTGTTATTGACCCATAAGGTGTAGCAGCGCTTTGCTCCCTTCGTGAAGATAGCCTTTCACATTTTTTTCCTCTAAAAGCAAAGCGTCTGTTAGTTCTCCTAGTGAATTAAGCCCTTATGTTTAAACCTAATGAGGTCAAAAACTAAAGCACCTCAAAAATAGCCGCAATGCCCTGGCCGCCGCCAATACACATTGTGACTAACCCATATTTACCTTGAATTCGTTTTAGTTCGTATAAGCATTTGGTGGTTAGTATGGCGCCCGTTGCGCCAACAGGGTGCCCTAACGCAATTGCGCCGCCATTCGGGTTTACCTTATGCGTAGGAAAGTTTAATTCGTTAGCAACGCACAGTGCTTGTACTGCAAAGGCCTCGTTAGACTCAATCACATCCATATCGTCGATGGTTAAGCCCGTTTTTTCAAATACCTGCTTTACTGCAGGAATAGGGCCGATACCCATTAAAGTAGGATCAACGCCTGCTCTGGCATAACCCAATAAACGAGCGAGCGGTTTTAAGCCTTGGTCATTTGCTTTTTGCTCTGACATAAGTACCAACATGGCTGCACCATCGTTTATACCGGATGAGCTTGCTGCGGTAACGGTGCCATCTTTTTTAAAGTAGGGCTTTAAAGTTGCAAGTTTATCGGCTGTGGTATCGGCGCGAACATGTTCGTCGGTGTCAAAAATGTGCGTCCTTTTTCGCGACTTGATTTCTATTGGCACAATCTGCTGTTTAAAGTGGCCTGCACTAATGGCTTTTGCAGCTTTATGATGGCTGTTTGCTGCGTACTCATCTTGCTGCTGACGGCTAATTGAATATTTTTCTGCGATGTTTTCAGCAGTTATTCCCATAGGGTTATTATCCCATGGGTCTTGTAAGGTCGTGGTAAGCTCATCAACCATAGTGCTATTACCCATTTTTTGCCCCCAGCGGTTACTTTCGAGGGTGTAGGCAGAGCTACTCATGCTTTCTGCTCCGCCAGCAAGGGCTGCATCTACATCACCTAATTGAATTTGTTGTGCCGCTTGTATGATTGCTTCAAGCCCTGAACCACATAAGCGATTAAGCGTTACAGCGTGGCTGCTTATAGGTAACCCAGCATCTAGTCCAATGACCCTTGATAGGTAAGCGTCTTTTGGGCCGTTATGAATAACTTTGCCTACCACACATGAGCCAATTTGGTCAGGGGTAAGCTGAGATCTGGTTAGTGCTTCTTTTGCGCACAGTGTGCCAAGCTCAGCGGGGCTAAAATCTTTAAGGCTGCCACCAAAGCTACCAATTGCAGTACGAACCGCACTGAGTATTACTACGCTGTTGTTTGTATTTTGTGTCATTGCTGTTCTCTTATTATTTTTATAATCACTTTTTCTGAAATATGTTTAATAGACAAAGGAGATCAATACTTCTATTAACATCAAAGCATAACTTTTAAATAAACTAAAGGCGAGGTTGGGTTGAGCTGTATGTGTTTTCTAATAAAGTAAAATAGGCGTGTGATAATTATATTTTTATGTAAATTTATAAAATAGGGCTCTCGTTATGAGAGCCCACGGGGATTTATAAATCAATCATTTCAATATTAACAACTACATTTTTAAAACCAGCATCTTCAAACTCTTTTTTTAATTTTTCTGCACTTGAGTAATCACTAGCTGAAACACTTCGCTTACTTCTTTGGTTAGTGACAAGTGGGGTTTCATCACCAAAATAAACGCTACCAGCAAATTGGCTTTGTGCATAAAAGTGGCCTGTTAGGGTTGTTTTTTTAGGTCTTAAAACATGACTTAAATAGTATTGCATTGTTGATAAGCTTGTTTGTTGTATCATCCAAGGCCAATCCCATTTTTTATTCTCGCCTGGTATATAGCGGTGTTCCCATTGATACTCAATGCTCTTTTCTTGACCTGCCCAACGGCCTATTACAAAATTAGCAGTGTCATTAGGTCTGTTTTCAGGATGGCTTAATAAAGCATTGCCTCCCCAACGCATAAAGCCATTTATTGATAGATCGTAAGTAATATCAGCATCGAATGAATAAGGATACGATATTGATGATTTAAACAAATCGACCTTAGCATTAAGCTTTGTGAATGCTGGTACATTGGTTCTTGCCTGTACAACAACACGTTCAGCTTCTGAGCCGCCGTTACTTGTTCCCCATGCTTGCTCTGCTGCTATAGTAACCGATAATGAAGTGTCTGATCCGCCAGTAACTGAAGGGGACTTCCATGTATTGGATAAGGTAACTGACTCAGAAATACTGTAGTCATTTGTTTTAGACCAATTAGTAGCTGCATCGTATTCAATGGTAACGACTGACATTTGAGCTGCTGACGTGTCATTCACTGCAGGGACTGTTAACGTTTTAATTAGTTCTTTGTCGGCAGCAACAATATCACCTGTTATTTTATATGATTCGTTATCCATCACATATTCAAAGTTAGATACGGTAATAGCTGACTTTTCATCACATCGATAACCATCACAGCTGCCCCCATTATAACCTTGTATTTTCCATCCAGAGCCCGCTTTAGATACCTCCATGTCATCACCCACATAGCTTGAGCGATTTCCACCAACCCACGCAAAACCCATTGTGTGAGCAAGATATGATAGGGGTTTTATAAAATCCTCTTTTTGATTTACTAAGTCCCATTCAATTTGGCTTTGACTGCCAGGCGCTACTTTTACGGGGCTTAATTTAGGGATCTCATTAATAGGATCGTTAGGGTAGCACCAAGAATTTACAGCAGACCCTTTTTTTATTTCACCTGCGTAGCCAGAGCCCATAATAACCCAGCCATCAGCTAATCCCGTTATTTGCCACTTACCCATTTTGTTAGTAAGTTCGTTTCTGTAGGTTTGCGCTTCAGCCTTTGTAATTAGTCTATTATCAGCTGAGCAAACTCCAGCACCTAAGCTTTCATTTTTAAGTTGATCTGGATAAATTGCAGTTGTATTAGCACTTACAAGACTTGTGTGTGACAACAGCAATAGAGGTATTATTTTTTTCATTAAGTTACATCCTTTAAAATCATATTTTAATTAGGCCCTAATTAAATAATCTAATTTTGGACCGATTTTGATTCTAAAGAACTCGCTATATTTTTATAGAGTGTTAAATGAAAGTTGTTTTTTCAAAAATATTAGTTGCTTAAATATTACAAAAATTAATTAAGACTATAGTGCTATTGTAGCTACATTTTTACCCCCTTGAGAGAGTACTCTAAAAAATCGATTAGATAGCGTGTGCTTTTTGGGATTAATTTATCAGGCCATATCAGGTTTACATCTCGTTTAATAGGTTTGAATTGCGTTAATACTTCAACCAAGCTTTCGTCTTTTATATGCGGTAATAAACAATATTTTGGACCATAATAAACACCTCTTCCTTCAATGGCAGCTAAGGCACACATTTCTATATCGTTGGAAATAAAGTTGGGTTGAGGTTTAAAAATTACTTTTTCATTTTTATTTGCTTTAAAAGACCAATTTTCGAATGGCGAGCACGATATGTGGGGGAGTTTAGCTAAATCGTCAAAATTACTTGGTATGCCATATTGCTCAATTAAACTCGATGAGCAAGCTAAAACAAAGCTCATTTGGTTAATGACTTTACATATATTTTGTGAGCTATCTAATTTTCCGATTCTAATAGCTAAATCAAACTCGGTGGCTTTTAAATCAAGACGTTCATCTGATAGCATCATATGAATCTTAATATTTGGATAAAGTAGGGTGAATTGATTTATAACGCCTGAGAAGTACACGCTCTTTATAAAGTTTTGCGGCGCTATTAATTTAATTTTACTCACTTTATTTTCACTAGAGTTCTTAAAATTGCACAGCGTACTTTGTAAACCCTCTACGTGAGCTAAGCAATGGCTATAAAAGCTCTTTCCTGGCTCTGTTAATCGCAAACTTCCTTTTTCACGATAAAACAACGCTAAAGATAAGTCTTCTTCAAGTTTTTTTATTTTTCTTTGTAAAGTGGGTAAAGGAATATTTAACTTTACTGACGCTTCATTAAATGTTTTGTAATCATTTACTTTTATAAAAAGCGCGATTATATCAAGCAAGGTAAATCTCCTGTATAAATTTGAGGTATAAAATCGTATTTAGTACTTAATTATTGGTTAGATTCATAAAACTAATCATTTATTTAAAGTACCCATTAGTCCCTTTTGTGGCAACAAAAATTTTACCTTTGTATTAAATGATTTAGTTACTCGTTTTAGGATAGGAAGTACTGAAGGAAAGTATTAGTAATTTTATAATAAATAACTCATTAGAAATAATTAGTAACATTTAATCAAACAATACAATAGACACGTAATAAGCTAGGCATTACGATTAACAAACTCAATAAAAAACGCTATAAAAAGCAGAGAGTTATTATGGAAGGTAAACCAATAGATAAGAGTGTATTCGATTCTTTTTTTGGGGAATATTCATGGATGTTTAAGGCTTGTAGCATTGTTGCTTTTATAATGTGTGTATATATCAGTTTTAATACTAAAGAGTATATATGGACGCTACTTATTAATGGCGATTTAAATTCTACTATGTTGGTTATGATACTCGGTTACTTATCTGAATTTAGATATCGCTTTATTAAAGAATCAAGAAATAATTGATAGCTACTAATTTAAATCTAAGGTACTAGAGATGAATATATTTATAAAATGGTTGATTTTAGCTGCATTAATTATTGCCGTTATTGCTTGTTATTCTTATGGTAGCACTACTGGCTTATTTATTTTTATTATTGCGGGCTTTGTTTTTGAAATGGCGTTTTGGTTTAAGATGTTTCCTATAAAAAAGAAATCGTCATTGTAGAAAGCTATTTAACCGTCTTGAAAAATAAATTTTTTTAGTTAGCGAGATAAGGGAATAAATAAAAAGGCTGCATTTTTTACAGCCTTTTTGGTTTTTATAAACTTAGTGAGTAACTCTATCGCCCCAAATGTCTTCTAGGCGGCTATCACGACCACAGCGCCAGCGATAGGTATTATAACGAATAGGGTTATTTTTATAGTAATCTTGATGATAACTTTCTTTGCCCTTTATCGGGTAAAAGGTTTTCGCATCAAGAATAGGGGTTACCACTGTTTGCTTAGTAAACTCACTAATAACGGCTTGTTTGGATTTTTGAGCTAGCTTTCGCTGTTGCTCATTAGCTACAAAAATTGCGCTACGGTAGCTTGGGCCTTTATCGCAAAACTGGCCTTTGGCGTCAAAAGGATCAATGTTAACCCAGTAATGGTTTAAAATATCTTGATAGCTTAATGCATCAGTGTTGTAGGTAACCAGAACGGCTTCGTAATGGCCGCGATGATTACCATTGTAAGTAGGATTTTTAATTTCACCGCCAGTAAAACCTGAGATCACATCGGTTACACCTTCGAGTTTTTCAAAGTCACTTTCCATACACCAAAAACAGCCTCCTGCTAAAATAGCTTGTTCGGTTTTAGCATGAGCAAATGAGCTAGTCAAAAGTACGGCAGAAGTGACTGCAAATACGAGTGTTTTATTCATAAAAATTATCAACCTAGTGTGTGAGTGCGTAAATGCTTGTTATAGTAGACCCGCTAACTGTAAATACTCTTTCATTGTGTAGCAGGTAACTTGTTTTAAACTCGCTTTATATAAAATGGACTCTATAAATGGAAACCAGTAATTCGCGTAATGAATTAACCACACTTTTGCAAACCAGTTTTGCTTCTTTAGGCTATAAACTGCCAAGCGCTGATGAACTCGTTTCTCATGACCACAATGCCCAATACCATGGCTATGCATTTACTTTAAACCAAAAACGCATAATTTACAGAAAGGCTAAAGTTACACCCGACAGACCTGGCGCTTTTTTAGCACTATGGAAACGCCCAGCGGATTGTAAAAATAATAAGCCAATTCCGTTAAATGATGAGTTTGATTATTTACTCGTAGAGGTTAACAGCGAAGGTTTAACTTCTACGAACAACCAAGTTACAAATATTGAACGAGGCTTGTTCATGTTCCCCGTAAATGTATTACTAAAAAAAGGCATAGTGAGCTCTTTAAACTCTAAGGGTAAAACAGCTTTTAGAGTGTTTCCACCTTGGAGCGAAAGCAGAGCCTTAAAAGGGACTGGCACATTTAGTAATTCTGCTAAAGTTACTCAGCGTTGGCAATGCGATTATTTCTTAAAGCAAGATCAAAATAAATTAATTGATTTATCTAAGTTAAACAAAATTTTAGCTAACGCTGTTTAAATTTGAATTATTAAGTCACTTTACCAGCATTGTTTTATATAGGGTTATTTACTAAAGTGAGATCATACAGTCATACGAATAGTAGGTAAGATATGAACCAGTTAACCGAAAAGTCGATTAGTTGCCCTTACTGTGGCGAATCTATAGAAGTATTAATTGATGTGGCTGATATTGATGAGCAATACATAGAAGACTGCCAAGTGTGTTGCAGGCCTATTTCGTTTGTCGTATTTGAAGATAACGATGAACTTAATGTAAATGTATACAGTGAAGATGAGGCGTTTTAAAAGGCAAATATGAGATTTTTAAAAACTTCTCTTCAACTTTATGAAAATTAAACATTGACAATATTTAATGTTCTTTTTACTCTTGAAGATAGGTACAAAATTTTAAAAGGAATTAAGATGGAAACTCGTGTTATTAGATCACAAAAATTATCACTCAGGGAAAAGAAAAGTTTAGAGATACAGTGCAATAATAGATTGAATTGGACTGATGGTGGTCATTGGATGGGCGTAGGTAAAGCACCAGACTGTGATACTAGAGAGCGTTTAAAAAGTAAGTCTTCTCACACACTAACTTTTCCAACTGATCAGTCAGCTAATAAATGGAATTCTGAATGGGAGAAAGTCATTAGACACGGTGGTTACCTAGCTTCTGCATTGCTAGGTTTAGGAACGGGCTTTATAGCAACATCAACTGCATCTTTTTCAGTCTCCGTAATTTCTGGTGTTGTTCTTGGAGAAGCGCAGGCTTCAGTAATTTTTCCAAGAATGGAAAGGGGTTGGAGTTACGAAATTATTTTTGAATATGATTTTTCTTGGTCACCTCACCCTTTCTTTGGAAATAGACTAATCCAAACTATCACTGGAATTTCGAGAGATCATCAGGGGAAAGAAGTTTTAGTAAATTCTAATACACAAAAATATGATTTGGACCAGCTACCTGATGGTTTAGGGCGACTTTTAGCAAGTTCTCCACCTAAAGTAACGTCGTCGGTTTATAGTTGACTTATTTCTAAATTAATTAAAGATTGTTAACTAAGCAATCTTTAATTAATGAGATCTGCTAAGAATAATCCAAACTAAAAAGTTCCTCTTAAATCACAAACTGGTTATGTATGATCCCTAAGTGCTTAAAATGTTCTGCTAATATTTCATTATCGTGGTTTACTATATCTTTAATGACGACTCGTTATAGATGTACAAGTTGTGGCTCATTGCATGAATTTACAAATCGTCACCGTTACTTAGGTGTCTTTTTTGTTTTGCCATTGATTCTTTTAGTTAATTTGACGGAGAGTTTTATAACTTCAAATGTGCTTAGAGTGATTTTATTAATTTGCGTGGCTGTTTTTATCATGATCTTAATACCTGGACAACACCAGTTAAGTGTAAAAGATGATTTGGAAATTAAAAAAAAGAAATAAGTTGTCATATCTACAAATATTACATTTACACACGATCTATATGGATATAAAAATGCATAAAATTATAATATGTCTTGCTATTTTAATTACGCTGATCTATTCACCTTTACTTTATTCGAAAGAGAATGATATTCAGTTTAAATGGAAGTTAATTGAAGTTATTGCATCAGATATAGATACAATAAAAATTGATGATGGTAATTTTTTTAAAATTGATAACTCAGGTATTCTCCAAATAATGAAAAAACATGGGAATAGATACTACCCTTACACAAGGGAAGGCAAAATATTACATGTAACTTCGGGAGAAGTAGTCAGAAAATGGGAAGTGCTACATGTTGATGAGCATAACCTACGTCTAGACTCCCCACTCGGTATTTATGTTTTAAAACGTTAATAATGAAAATTTTTAATGCTTTTTTCTATTATAAGTACCTTACTGATTTTGCTGTTCACGCGCTAATTGGTTAGGCAGCAACTCCTCCACAATTTCTCTCGCTGGTAAGGTGTAACGTACGCCATCAAACATAACCGATGTGAACTCATCAATATTAGTAATGCCGGTGAGAGTCCAACCTTCACCACGTTTTGGGCAGTAAACAGTAGTAGTTGGTTGTATTACTTTAAAATTGTCGCTCATAGTTTATCTTAATTAATGCTTGTGAATACGATATGGTAAGTTAATAATGACGTTCTATAAAGTGCTATTTAAAGCGCGTTTACTTTATTTGGCATAGGCATGTTTAAAACGATAAAATTACCCCGCGTTATCTTGCGTTTAATTACCCACAAACATGGCGCAGCGCTATTAACAATTTTAAATAATCCCCTCGTTTATGAGTTTAACGATTATAAAACGCCGCTAAATAAAGAGCATGTTAAGCAATTAATTCAAGATGATATATCGAGTTATTATCAAGGGGAAGGTGTTCGGCTTGCGATTGAACATAATATGTCTGGCGTCTTAATTGGTACTTGTGGTTTGTATAACATTAATAACCAAACTAAAACTGCTTATTTGGGCTTTGAGCTTGATCCTTTTTATTGGCAACAAGGCTTAATGCATGAAGTACTTAAAGGTTTTGTCAGTGAGATACATCGCTCTTTAAACATTGAACATCTATACGCAGAAATTCATGGTAAAAATGTACGCTGTTATAACTTACTCACTAAACTCGGCTTTGTATTTAACCAGCAACTTAATAACGGTGTATGGCATAAGCAATTAACTAAAATGGATGGCGCATGAGAATTAAAAAAGCGATTATTTTAAATATGTTGCTTACGGCTAGTGTATTTGGGCTTGCAATAACTGGGGTTAGCTATTATCAAAATGATGTTTCAGAGTTTGTTGATGTAACCCTAGATTCGAAAGTACTTAAAGAGTCACGAAAAGTATTTATAAAGTTACCCGATAGTTTTGACAAAAATAAAGCGTATCCACTTATTATAAAAACAGATGGTAATTTTAATCTAGCTAATTGGGATAAAGCCTTAAAAGCATTAAATCATGAAAGTATATTAAATGAGGCTATTTTAGTTGCTATACCAAATCAGTTTTTTACTGATACTAGAAATCGTGATCTTGTGCCACCTTATGCAAGGAAAGACGTTAATACAAATCCTCGACCTAAACATGAAAGTTCGCCTGAAATTTTTGGTAAAGCTGATTTGTTTTTAGCTTTTATAGAGCAAGAGTTACTTACTTATTTAGAGGCCAACTACACATTAACTGAAAATCGAATTTTGACCGGATTTTCAGCAGGGGGCAGCTTTACTTTATACACGCTGCATACTAAACCAAAGTTATTCAATGGTTACTTTGCATTTAGCCCAGCCGCTTGGTATGACAATATGACAGTGACTAAGCGGTTTGATGCATTTTTAAAAACAAATATAAATTGTATAAAACAACCGACATTTTTATATATCACTGTCGGTGGGGCAGAGCACTCTTTAATGCTAGGTGCATACAATAATTTAGTTACTAGTTTAGCAAAACATCCAAACGACTGGCTTAAGTGGGGAAGTACAATTAATAGTAATGCTGAACATAATCAAAACCCTGCACTGAGTGTCGATAAAGCACTGTTAAATTATACGGCGTTCTTGAGCTCGCAAATTAACACGCCTTCTGATTAATTAATGACGGTGAACAATTAAATATAGTTTGCATTGATTTTTATTGCTTTACTGCTGTTGGAGTATCCACTCTAAAGAACACATCATACTTCATTTGATTTAAAACAAGTCTAAGCAATAGATGAATTTTTAAAAAATATAATCAGGGAGGGGGAAATTGGTGGCGTGTATTGGCGTTTTTTTTAACTTATATCTACGCGTTTTATTAAGTGAGTTATGTAGGAACAGGAAAACCAAATTAAACAAAGCAACAATGTAATTATTTAGTTGTTCTAAGTTAGACATTTTAATTGCAGCTAACATCGGGTTTTCCATCAATGGTTCAGTAATACACAGACTTAAACTCCAGCTTTTTATAATTGACGTTACAACAATGCAATTTTGTTGCTCAGTTGTCTCAGCATGGCTTCTGCATTTGGTATCTCGTCGTTTAAGCCTGTGATCAGGGTCATAAAATAGCAGTCCATCATCACACTTGCTTTTATTTCATCAAATTCTGGTTGTTCACTAAATAGTAGTTTTTTAAATTCATCCATTTGTGCTTTAAAAAAATCCTCACGCCAAATGATGTCGCTAATTAGTAATTTGCTAAATTCACTGTTTTCACAATAAAAGGAATATAGAGGGTGAGCGTAGTGGCGTAATTTCAATCGAGGAGGGCGCTGAGTATCTGATTGCTTTGCTTGCTCGATAATAACTTCAATTTGTTGCTGCATACCTGCCATAAGCAGATCAATTTTATTTTCAAAATGACTAAACACAGTACCAACTGCCACATTAGCTGCAACAGCAATTTCTCTTGTCGATGTGTGGTCATAACCTTGTAGTAAGAAAAGCTCCCATGCTGAAGCTAAAACTTTATCCCGTGTTTTTTCTTTTTTACTCATATTATTCAATGCTTTATAATTTTGTTGGATGTTGGGCTTAAATCAGCACTTGATTAATTGAGCGCGCTCAATTAAGTTTATGAGCATGCTCAATTAATCTAAAGGTAATACATGGAGTTTATCAAACGTGTTATTGGTTATGTACTTTTTATTCCACTTATTTATTTTTATTCTTTTATTCTCGGCCCAATCCTAAAAGCCGTTTTAGTCCCTGGTGGGGTTGTGTTTTTGTGGCTTATTTTAGGGCCACAAGAGGGGACGCGTGCGTTAAAAAAAGCATTTAAGAGAAAGTAGTTAAGCCTTCTGCAAAAACAATAAAAAAGCCCTGATATTTTGCAGGGCTTTAGTCAGTTTAACTTTGCAAATTTAAGCTTGAAAGCTCAACAGGCTATTAAAGAACGTATCTAAAACCAAAAGCAATACCGTCATCTTCCGATTGTTCCATTTGTGCTTGCTGTTGCTTATTATCACTTTCAAAATCACCAAAGTCTTTACGCGCTTCTACATAAAGTTGGGTGTTTTCATCTATTAAGTAATGCACACCAATAACAGCAAATTGACGCTTAAATACATCGTTAGGATCGGCGTTAAAGTTTGGTTGAATCACGTAGTCATCACCTGCATCAAATAAGTTGTAGGCAATAAATGGTCTAAAATCGTTTTCAAAACGATAAGACACAAATGTTTCAATACCAATTGCATCTTTAATTAAACGACCAATGTTATCTGTGTCGTGGTTTTCGTTTTTATTGATATTAGCAGCTACATATAACCCTGGCGCATCAATATTGCCCCAAATAACACCGGCACCGTAAATTAAATCGTCAACTGAACGGATTGTTCCGTCGCCATAAGTTAATTCAAACTCGCCGCGGTTAATACCGGCAGTCAGTTTTAGCTTATCAGTCACGTTATAAGTTACTGCACCGCCAAATGTATAGTTAAATTCAACTTGTTGCGCCGCAGTATCGCCTGACTCAAAATTAGCCTGGCATTGTGACTCTGTAATATCACTTACATCACAGGTATAAAATGCGCTATTTTTTAACTGAGTTTGTACACTAAAATCAAAATCACCGTAACTATTACGGTATTGCAATGTTTTATCGCCACGTCCCGTACCATTTACAGCACCGTCGTCTTTGTTGTAGGTATATACACCTGCGGCATTGCCATCCCAAACATAGCTGTAGTTAGTTGCATATACTACGTCAAACCACGCACCCCATTGTTTACCAATAGTAATTTGGCCGTATTTGTCGTGTTTAAGTCCTGCATAACCTAAACGATTATACAAAAATTCATCTTGAATTGATTCAAAACGGTTGTTGTATACAATATCGCTACTGCCAACAGGGTTTACACCCCATTCAACTAAAGCCATTGCTTCCCAGCCGTTCTTTAGTTGACGTTTAAAATCAAAATTAATTCGTGAGGCACCATTAACCACTTCATTTTGACCTTGAGTATTAATTACTCGCGCATCTATATAGCCGCCAATAGCGACTGTATTTTTTTCATCCTTAAATACTTCAATTGCTGAAACACTCGGTGTTGTTAAAACACCTGCAATCGCGAGCGATACTAATTTTATTTTCATTGTGTGTGCCTTGCCTAAAAAAGACGTTTTTATAATTACTAAATTCGAAGTCGTGCAGACTAGCAAAGCAATAAAAGGCTCAAAAGTGAAAAATTATCAACGATAATTAATACAAAATACGCAGCTTGTTCACTTTAAGTTAATGCTGTATTTATTTTGTAGCCGTATAAACCGCTATTTAATTTTGGAATAAGACATTAGGATTAAATGCAGGAGGGAGAGAGTTGAATTTTTTTCATAGTTGCTACTGTCGGCATAGGTAGAGCTAAAACTCTAATGCTATAAAAAACGTTAATATAGCCGTATTAAATGTTAATAAAAGTAAAATGCGACCAATTAGCGATTTAGTACGTTTAAATTATTTATTTTTCTGTAACGGTGATTGTTTTTTTATTAAACATATTTTTACCGCGTTAACAGCATAATAGTGAATTTCACTTCGCTTTTTTGCACATTTACTCGTTCATCTCTTTGGCTGTTTTAATCCTTCAATAGCTAATAAACAACTACTGTTTACTTTAGGTTGTGCTTTAAACTTTCATAGAAAAAAACGCTGATTTGGTTTAAACTGCGCGCAATTTAAATACTTCAGTCTCCCTTGGAGGGTAGCGCTATTATTAGTACAGCTAACATCACCATGCAATTTGGTGCTAAACCGTTATTTGAAAATATCTCAGCTAAATTTGGTGAATCAAACCGCTATGGTTTAATTGGTGCCAATGGTTGTGGTAAATCAACGTTTATGAAAATTCTAAGCGGTGAGCTTGAACCATCATCGGGTAATGTAAGCACAGATCCTAATGAACGTGTTGCTAAACTAAATCAAGATCAATTCGCTTACGAAGAGTACTCAGTGATCGACACTGTAATTATGGGTCACAAAGAGCTTTGGGATATTAAACAAGAGCGTGACCGTATCTATAGCCTACCTGAAATGAGTGAAGAGGACGGCATGAAAGTAGCCGACCTTGAAACTGAGTTTGCTGAAATGGATGGCTATTCTGCTGAGTCAAAAGCGGGTGAGCTATTATTAGGTGTTGGTATAGCGACAGAGCAACATTACGGTCCTATGTCTGAAATCGCACCAGGTTTTAAACTTCGTGTGCTATTAGCTCAAGTGTTGTTTTCAGACCCTGATATCATGTTGCTTGATGAACCTACCAATAACTTGGACATTTACACAATCAAGTGGTTGGAAGATGTTCTAAATCAACGTGACTGTACTATGATCATCATCTCGCATGACCGTCACTTTTTAAACTCGGTATGTACACACATGGCCGATATTG
Organism: Pseudoalteromonas sp. meg-B1; assembly: GCF_003173795.1. Taxonomy (GTDB): domain Bacteria; phylum Pseudomonadota; class Gammaproteobacteria; order Enterobacterales; family Alteromonadaceae; genus Pseudoalteromonas; species Pseudoalteromonas undina. The sequence goes on from NZ_QGQU01000001.1 coordinate 1,336,046, forward strand.
ACTACGGTGAATTACGTATTTACCCGGGCAACTACGATGAATATATGTTTGCAGCAACCCAAGCTCGCGAGCGTTTATTAAGTGAAAACGCCAAAAAGAAAAGCCAAATAGCAGAACTACAACAGTTTGTATCGCGCTTTTCTGCTAATGCTTCAAAAGCAAAGCAAGCAACTTCACGTGCAAAACGTATTGATAAAATTCAATTAGACGAAGTGAAAGCCTCGTCGCGTCAGTCGCCATTTATCCGTTTTGAACAAGAAAAACAGTTATTCCGTAACGCGCTTGAAATGACCAGCTTATCGCAAGGCTTCGAAGAAACTTTATTCTCAGGTTTAGAAGGCTTAGTTGAGGTAGGTGAACGTATTGCCATTATTGGTGAAAATGGTGTGGGTAAAACAACATTATTAAACACCTTAGCAGGACGATTAGCACCTAAAAGCGGTGAGTTCAAATGGTCTGAAAATGCTAACATTGGCTATTATGCACAAGATCATGCCGATGAGTTTGAAAAAGACATGAACTTATTTGAGTGGATGGAGCAGTGGCAGCAAGAGGGTGATGACGAGCAAGTTGTTCGTAGTTTCTTGGGTCGTATGTTGTTTTCACAAAACGATATTAAAAAATCTGTAAAAGTTATCTCAGGTGGTGAGCAAGGTCGTATGCTGTTTGGTAAAATCATGATGCATAAACCAAATATCTTATTAATGGATGAACCGACGAACCACATGGATATGGAATCAATTGAAGCGCTTAACTTAGCACTTGAAGCGTATGAAGGTACCTTGATGTTTGTGTCACACGACCGTCAGTTTGTATCATCAGTTGCTACCCGTATTTGGGAAATTAAAGACGGTAAAATTATCGACTTTAGAGGAACCTACAGCGAATACTTGGCGAGTAAAGAATCATAACAGCAAGTATTTTCAGCATTTAAAAAAAGCCATGTTTAACATGGCTTTTTTATTGCCTGCTGGTCGCATTACTGCGGTATTTAAGTATATAATACCCGCCATAAAACCGGACATAAGTCCGCTATTTTTTAAAAACATTACTGAGGAGTATTTATGACTGTTGGCATTATTATGGGTTCTAAATCAGATTGGCCAACCATGGAACACGCTGCGTTGATGCTAGAAAAATTTGGTATTGCTTATGAAACTAAAGTGGTTTCTGCTCACCGTACTCCTCAATTACTTGCTGATTACGCAAGTTCTGCAAGCGAACGAGGCATTAAAGTAATTATTGCAGGCGCAGGTGGGGCAGCTCACTTACCGGGTATGGCTGCAGCGTTTACATCATTGCCTGTTTTAGGCGTTCCAGTTAAGTCAAAAGCGTTAAATGGTGTTGATTCATTATTGTCTATTTGCCAGATGCCTAAGGGCGTTGCTGTAGGCACATTGGCTATTGGTGAGCCTGGTGCAGCTAATGCCGGTTTATTGGCTGCACAAATATTAGGCTGTCAAAACCCTGAAATTTTCGCCAAAATTGAAGCGTTTCGTAAAGAGCAAACCGACACAATTCTAGCTAACCCAAATCCTGCAGAGTAATAATGACTATATTAATTTTAGGTGCTGGTCAGCTTGCGCGAATGATGAGCCTTGCTGGCGCACCGCTTAATTTAAATGTGGTTGCTTATGATGTTGGCAGCCAACAAATTGTGCACCCGCTAACCAACCAAGTGTATGCAACCACACTTGAGCAAGCTATCAATGATGCAGATGCGATTACCGCTGAGTTTGAACATATCCCCGATGATGTATTAACGCTTTGCTGTAATAGCAATAAGTTTTTTCCAGGTAAACAAGCAATAAAAACCGGTGGTGACCGTTCGCTTGAAAAAGCCTTGTTAGATAAAACCGAAGTAGCTTGTGCCCCATACCAACTTATTACTGAAAAAGCGCACCTTGAACAAGCAGTTAAAACATTAGGCAAACCGTTAGTAATAAAAACCTGCCAAGCTGGGTATGACGGCAAAGGCCAGTGGCGTTTAAAATCAGATGATGAGATAAACACTATTTGGGCTGAAATGGCCGACTTTATTGCCTCAGGTACAGAGCAGGCACCGCACACAATTATTGCTGAGAAAATGATCCCGTTTGATCGTGAAGTCTCTATTATTGGCGTGCGCGACAAAGAGGGTAACGTTGCAGTTTATCCACTTACAGAAAATCAACATACAAACGGTGTGTTAACCCTTTCACTAGCCGGTAAAGATAATAGCTTAGTAGAGAGCCAAGCGACCTCGGCATTTACTCGTATAGCAAAAGAACTTGATTATGTAGGTGTATTGGCCATTGAGTTTTTTGATGTTCAAGGTACGTTATTAGTTAACGAAATAGCTCCTCGAGTGCATAACTCAGGACACTGGACACAGCAAGGTGCTCACTGCTCGCAATTTGAAAACCATATGCGTGCTGTTGCAGGGTTACCTTTGGGTAATACGCAAATTAAGCAACCTACTGCTATGATCAACGTCTTAGGGCAAGAAAAAATCCCAAATGATGTTTTAAAAACAGCGGATGTAACCAGTCACTGGTATGGTAAAGGCGTTAAGCCTGGTCGTAAAATGGGGCATATTAATGTTTCGGGTGAGAGTTTACAGCAATTAGGTAACCGCCTAGCTGAACTTACATCATGCTTGCCAGAGCAGGATTACCCAGGCGTATTAGCTACTAGCAAATCGCTATTATAAGTTAAAAAATTAAGCGGTAAGTTGAATTCAATTTATCGCTTTACCTTCTAAAGGTTTCTTTTTAATGATCCACCCAAAGTTTCGTACTATTGTGTTCGCTTTTTTTATGGCACTTTTCATGTCAGGCTTTATGTCGTTTGTTATTTCAATTTTTAATGTAGGCATGGTCGAAAATATTGTAGCTATATGGCTTAAAGCCTGGTTATTTGCCTTTTGCATTGCCTTTCCTACAGTTATATTTGTTGCTCCCGTTGTCCATAAACTGACTAATAAACTTATTCGGCCTTAAAATAGTGATTATCACTAAATTGCATAAGCCAACATTTATACTCTCACTCGCACTGTGTATGACTCCTTTTATTGGAGCAGGAAGTGCATTGGTTTTAGGCGCTATATTTGCTATTACCTTAGGCAACCCGTTTGCTGAGTTATCTCAAAAGGCAAGTAAAGTAATGCTCAAGCTTGCTGTTGTAGGCTTAGGCTTTGCTGTTGATTTTAATGAAGTAATTGAAGTAGGGCGCAGCTCATTAGTATTAACAATTGTTAGTATTACTGCCATAATCGGGCTTGGAGAAATTTTAACCCAAGTTTTTAAGCTTAATCGTAATACGGGCGTGTTAATTTCATTTGGTACCGCTATTTGTGGTGGCAGTGCCATAGCCGCTATGGCACCGGTTATAAAAGCTAGAGATCACGAAGTCGCTGTTGCCTTAGGGATTGTATTTTTACTCAATGGCATGGGATTATTGTTGTTTCCCGCAATTGGGCACTATTTTGAATTAACCCAACAGCAATTTGGTTTGTGGGCCGCATTAGCCATTCACGACACTAGCAGCGTAGTGGGGGCATCGGCTACTTATGGTGCAGTGGCACTGAGTATTGCCACTACGGTAAAATTGACCCGTGCGATGTGGATCATTCCTTATACAGCGGTTGCGGGAGTGTTTATGCGCTCTGATGAAAAGGCAAGTATTCCTTTATTTATTGTGGGCTTTTTATTAGCCGCATTAATAAATACTTATATGCCATCGTTTTCATCTACATGGGAACTTATTAATAGTGCAGCTAAGCAATTATTAGTGGTTACACTGTTTTTAATTGGCAGTGGTTTGTCACTATCGGTTCTTAAGCAAGCAGGTATAAAGCCATTTTTGATGGCAATTACTTTGTGGGTTATAGTCAGCAGCACTATTTTATTATTAATTATAGATGGATTCATATAATGAAACGTAATTTGAGTATTATAGCAATCAGCAGTGTGTTATTTGCTGTTTTTTCTAGCAGCCCTGTATTGGCTGAATCGCTACGCGTAGCAACCTTTAATGTTAGTATGGATGCCACTAATTACACCGCTAAAAATGAACAAGTAAAAAGTGATGCATTGGTAAACGCACTGCGTTCAAACCACCAGCAAATTAAAAATATTGCTGAAATAATCCAGCGCGTCCGCCCAGATGTGGTACTACTCAATGAGTTTGACTACATTCCAAAAGAGCAAGGTATCGAGTATTTTAAAAGCCATTATTTAAATGTAAGGCAAAATAATCAAGCAGCAATTGATTACCCATACGTTTACATTGCCCCCGTTAATACCGGCTTAGCAACTGAGTTTGACTTGGACAATAACGGCAAAAAAACCGGTGTAATGGGTGATGCACAGGGCTTTGGTTTTTTTGAAGGCCATTACGCAATGGCGTTTTTATCTCGCTACCCGATTGATTTTGACAACATCAGAACCCTGCAAACCTTTAAGCACAAAGATTTACCTAATGTACAAATGCCGGTTGACCCAAAAACTAATACCAATTGGTATAACGATGAAGAGTGGAATACTTTACGTTTAAGCTCTAAATCTTTTTGGGATATACCCGTAAAAGTAAACGATAAAGTAGTCCATATGCTAGCGTCGCACCCAACACCACCTGTGTTTGATGGCGAAGAAGACAGAAACGGTATTCGTAACCATGATGAAATTAGGCTTATTGCCGATTACGTTAATAACGAAAGTTACCTTTATGATGATAATGGTAAAAAGGGTGGGCTTGCAGCAAAATCGCGATTTGTGATTTTAGGTGATCTAAATGCCGCACCTGAAGGTGATAAAAAGCGTACTAATACTACTGATCAAATACTTAAAAGCCCATTGATTAACGCCGGTTTTATTCCAACCAGTGAGGGCGCAAAAGAGCAATACCCGCAAGCTTATGCTAAAAACTATACCGCTAATTGGCAAGCACGCGTTGATTACGTTTTGCCTTCAAACTATGGGTTAACCATTAAAGGTGGTGGTGTTTTTTGGCCGAAAAAACAAAGCGAATTATATCGTTTAATTAAAGATAGAAATGCATCAAGCGACCACCGATTAGTCTGGCTTGATTTAACGATTGAATAAACGGGTTACTCACCCCGATATCAGCGTTGTTTATCTTAAATAATTGCAATTATAAAGGTGCTTCTGCTTAAATATGGTTAATTATAATAACCGTCAAGAAGCACTATGATTTTTAAATTCTCATCTTCTAAAACACTTGTTGCAATCGCTGTTGCATCAAGTGTTATGTTAGCGGGTTGTACAGCAACCGCTACAACTTCTACTGACTCATCTATTCAAACAAATACCACCGTTGCTAGTGTTGTTAACACGCCCGCAGATTTGGGCGATTCAAAAATTACCCTTGAACAAGCGATGGCTCACCCTGATTGGATTGGACGCCAACCGCAAAGCGCTTTTTGGAGTGCAGATTCAAGTACCATCATTTACGCGCGTAAGCAGCAAGGTAGTGAGCTAAGAGATTTATTCGCTCAAGCTGTAAACTCACAAACAGCAGAGCAAGTGGCACTAGAAAAATTACACCGTGTTGGTTCAAGTAAAGCTGTTTTTTCAAACGATAAATCACTTCAAGCTTATGTGTTTGAGGGTAACGTATTTATCAAAAACGTAAAGTCAGGCGTAATTAAACAAATTACGCAAAGCTCTGCTACTGAGTCAAAACCACAGTTTTTAAACGATGGTAACTTAGCGTATCGTCAGGGTAATATCTTTTTCAAAGTGGATTTAACCACAGGTTTAACCCGCGAAATAGCCAATTTAAAACTCGCTGACAAACCACAAGGCGTAAAAGAACCATCAACTTATATTGCCAAAGAGCAACATAAGCTTATTGATTACATTGCACTGCAGCACAAAAATAAACAAGATAAGCATGCGCGTAAAGAGCAAGTAAAAGCGAGTAACAGCTCAATTGCTAACACTCATTATTATTTAGGCGATGGCAACACGGTTGATGAAGCAGAGCTTTCTCCAAATGGCGATGCGTTAATTGTAGTCGTACAAGAAAAAAGCTCATGGCGTGGTGAAGGCGATATTATGCCTAATTACATCACTGATGATGCGACGATAGAGCCTAAAAAAGTTCGCCGCCGCGTAGCTGATTCTAAAGAGCAAACTTCTGAGCTTGTTTATATTAACCTTGCAGATCAAAGCCAAACCACATTAGGGTTCAATACTTTACCTGGTTTTGATGAAGATGTACTTGCTGAGGTTAAAAAAGAAAACTACGCCCGTGAAGGCAAAACCTATAAATCTAAAAAACAACCTCGTGGTATAAACGTTATTTCAGATTGGGGTTGGAATCAATCACCTATTAGCTGGAACGATGATGGTAGCCAAGTAGCTATTATGCTTGAAGCATGGGATAACAAAGATCGTTGGTTAGCCACTGTAGATTTTGAAAATAACAAACTTGTCTCTCAACATCGTTTACATGACTACGCATGGATTGCGTATGCGTTTAACGACTTTGGTTGGTTAAATGATTCCAATACTCTGTATTATTTATCAGAAGAGTCGGGCTATAGTCAGCTTTATAAAAAGCCACTTGATGGTAAAGCGACTGCGCTTACCATGGGTAAATTTGAAGTATCTAATTTAACCCTTACTGATGACAATAGCGCTATTTACTATAAAGCGAATATTGAGCATCCAGGCCTTTACGAAATATACCGCGTTAATCTACAAACAGGTGATAGCGAGCAAGTAACAGACTTAAACGGCATGACGGATTACACCTTAAGCCCTGATCAGTCTAAGTTATTATTAAGACACTCTAAAATTACCATGCCGACTGAACTTTATGTGGCTGAGGCTAAATCAAACACAAGCGCAACTCGTTTAACTAACACGGTATCTGACGCGTTCTTAGCTAAAAAACTAACGGCGCCTAAAATTGTTGCTGTGCCTTCAAGCCATACAGATCAGCCAATATACGCCAAAGTTTATTACCCAGCGGATTACCAAGAAGGTGAAACAGGTAAAAACCGTAAAGCGGTTATTTTTAACCATGGTGCCGGCTACCTGCAAAATTCACACATGGGTTGGTCTGGTTACTTTCGCGAATTTATGTTCCATTCATTACTTGCCGATGAAGGTTATGTAGTGATGGATATGGATTACCGTGCTTCTAAAGGTTATGGCCGTGATTGGCGTACTGCTATTTACCGCCAAATGGGAACACCTGAAACACAAGATTTAGCAGATGGCGTAAAATGGATGGCTGAAAATGCCAACGTTGATACTCAAGCGGTTGGTACTTACGGTGGTTCATACGGCGGATTTATGACCTTTATGGCGTTATTTACCGCGCCAGATTTGTTTCAATCAGGTGCTGCGCTTCGCCCTGTGACTGATTGGGCACATTATAATACAGGCTATACTGCTAACATTTTGAATCACCCAGATGTTGACCCAATTGCTTATGAGCGTAGTTCACCTATTTACTATGCAGAAGGGCTTAAAAAGCATTTATTAATAAATGCGCCAATGGTTGATGATAATGTATTTTTTCAAGATTCAGTGCGTTTAGTACAGCGTTTAATCGAGCTTGAGAAAGAAAACTTTGAAACAGCAATCTTTCCAGTAGAGCCGCATGGTTTTGTGCAGCCTTCGAGCTGGTTAGATGAATACCGTCGAATTTATAAGCTGTTTAAAGAAACACTATAAATAGCGGTAAGTTAATAAAAAACGCCACAATGTGGCGTTTTTTTATTCTTTATTTTTGCTGATGAATTTAATAATTAAAGGAACGCCCAACAATGCGCCGCCAATCGCGCCAATTAAATGTGCATCAACAGCCACCGTTGAGTTTATCAATGCGCCAATATCAGCACTAGGGCCATTTATTTGTTCAGCGATTAGCTTTACCCACACACCAATAAACAACACATAACCCGATTTAAGTCCAACAGTGGCATCTTTTATGGCTCCCCAAATGATCACGCCATGCAAAACTGCACTAAGCCCTGTGTAAATTGTAATTGCGGGACAAAACCAAAAAACACCTAAGCCACACCAAATTGCCAATGTGGCAATATTAAAACTATATCTGCTTAGGGATGTGTACTCACCATGCAATAACCAAATAAGCACTATACCAGCGCAATTCAGCCCTAAGTGCGCCCAATTGGCATGTACAAATTGGCTGGTAAACAAACGCCACACTTGGCCTTGTTCAATCAGTTGACGATTAAATTCAAGTTCGTTGTTTATACCCAGCCATGCTAAGAAAGTACTTAATACAATTAAACATAAGGGAGGGAAAACATAGCGCGGCTGAAGAGGTAAATTAAGCATTTAGCGATCATTTTTATATTTATTTTTGCATATTGTGCCTGTTTAACTTTAAGATGCCAATTATCTTCCATGCAATTTAAGTTTATTAAGTGATTATGAATTTTAAGCTCAACTGTTTATTCGCACTGACTCTAAGTGCCTTGTCTTTTCCTTTGTTTGCACAAAACGCTAGCACAATTGAAACACGTGAACCTGAAGCGGCCACAGGTGTTGTACATAAGCAATTAGTGGCTGGCGATAAGTACATGGTAGCCGCCGCTAATCCGTATGCTTCACAAGCAGGTAAAGCCATTTTAGCGCAAGGCGGCAGTGCGGTTGATGCCGCTATTGCCACCCAATTAGTACTTACATTAGTTGAGCCGCAATCATCAGGTATTGGCGGTGGTACGTTTATGATGTATTACAATAAAGCTAATAATAAACTCACCAGCTTTGATGGCCGTGAAACCGCGCCGAGTAATGCCGATGAAAACCTGTTTTTAAATAAACACGGCAACGCAGTCAAATGGATTGAAGCGGTTGTAGGTGGACGCTCTGTAGGCGTACCCGGTATTTTACATGCATTTGCCAGCGCCCATAAACAGTACGGTTCCTTACCTTGGGCTAGCTTATTTAAACCTGCAATTAAACTTGCTGAGCAAGGATTTGAAGTATCGCCTCGGTTACATGGTTTACTGGTTAGACAATTAAACCCAGGCGTAATGAGTATGCCGGTGATTAATGAGTATTTTTTTCCAAATGGCAAAGTAATTGAAGTCGGCAGTATTAAAAAAAATCAGCCATTAGCTAATTTATATAAAGACATTGCTTCAAAAGGGATAGATGCCTTTTACAAAGGCGATAATGCCAAAGCTATGGTAAAAGCAGTACAACAGTCAAAAATTGCGCCTGGTAAATTATCTGAGCAAGATCTTGCTAATTACAGCAGTAAAGAGCGTGCACCCGTTTGTATAAAATACCGAGTTTATAATGTTTGCTCTATGGCGCCGCCTAGTAGTGGCGGTATCTCAGTACTACAAATTTTAGGCTTGCTTGAACACAAAAACATGGCAAATATTAAAGCCAATAGCGCCGAGGCAATTCATTACTTTAGCCAAGCGTCACGTATTGCGTTTGCCGATCGTAATAAATACATTGGCGATCCTGACTTTACACAAGTACCTACTCAAGAATTATTAAATAAAGACTATATTGCCACCCGCGCGAAATTAATTACTGAAAAAGATCAAAAAGCATTGCCAGGTAACCCTGTTGATTACTTAAGCTATGCAAACGATGATTCTTTTGAGCTGCCCTCTACCTCGCATGTATCAATTGTGGATAGCAAAGGAAACGCTGTTTCAATGACCAGCTCTATTGAAATGGCGTTTGGCTCAACAGTGATGGTTAATGGTTATATTTTAAATAATCAGCTGACTGATTTTTCACTTTCACCACGTAAAAATGGCAAATTGGTGGCTAACAGGGTCGAAGCACATAAACGTCCGCGCAGCTCAATGTCTCCGGTGATGGTTTTTAACCAAGATGGCAGTTTACGTTTAGTAGTGGGTTCTCCTGGTGGGAGTCGTATTATTGATTATGTAGCGCAAGTTGTTATTGGCGTTTTAGATTGGGATTTAAATGCACAACAGGCCATTAATTTACCGCGTACAACTAATCGTAATGATTATACTAGCCTTGAAAAAGGTACTGAACTTGAAGCGCTTGTACCTAAGCTTAAAAATCGCGGCCATGATGTGCGTGTCATTGACTTAAACTCAGGGCTGCATGCGGTAGAAGTTAAAAACAACCGCTTGTATGGCGCCGCCGATCCGCGCAGAGAAGGGATGGCGTTATCTGATTTAAGTAATAATAAAGCCTCATTTAAATTTTAAACCATGTATAATAAACAGCAGGTTTGCTGCCTGCTGTTTTAAATGTAACAGATTAATAGTTAATAACTATTTGGTTGAAAATAGCATGTTAACTAACGTAAAAAAATTAGCAAACCTAAACATAATTGGCACTGTTGTAACCATTAAACAAAGCACGCACATTATTTAATGCGCGTTTAACGTTTTAAACCCACATCAGGCAGCTAACATATTCACCAAATATGAGTGGCTTTATACTAAAGTAGCGCTTGTATTTGTACATTTTCAATGGTCTGACAAGCTTAAATGTCATTGCAATTTAGCCTTTAACAATGATAATGGCAGATCATTATTTAAGATTCAGTAAAGCTTGGAAATATGACTACAAATACCGATCCAAATTATCTTTATATTCCTTATTCTGGCCCAGGCCTAATTGAAACCCCATTATTGAATAAAGGAAGTGCATTTAGCCAAAAAGAGCGTGAAAACTTTAATCTTGCTGGTTTACTTCCACCTCGTTACGAAACAATAGAAGAGCAAGTTGAGCGTTGTTACCAACAGTACTCAAGTTTTAATGACAACTTAAATAAGCACATTTATTTACGTGCCATTCAAGACAATAACGAAACGCTTTACTACCGTTTGGTACGCGATCATATTGAAGAAATGATGCCTATTATTTACACCCCAACGGTGGGTGATGCCTGTGAGAAGTTTTCTGATATTTATCGCAGTGCACGTGGTTTGTTTATTTCTTATGAAGATCGCTTTCAAATTGACGATATTTTACGTAATGCCACTAAAGGTAAAGTTAAAGTTATCGTGGTTACCGATGGCGAACGTATTTTAGGCTTGGGCGACCAAGGTATTGGCGGTATGGGTATCCCAATCGGTAAGCTTTCTTTGTACACCGCCTGTGGTGGTATTAGCCCAGCGTACACATTACCGGTTATGCTTGATGTAGGTACCAATAACGAAAAACTATTAAACGACCCAATGTACATGGGTGCTCGACATAAGCGTATTGCGCAAGATGAGTACGATGAGTTTTTAGATTTATTCATTAAAGCGGTTAAGCGTCGTTGGCCAAGCGTGTTACTGCAATTTGAAGACTTTGCACAACCAAATGCTATGCCATTATTAAAGCGTTACCGTAATGAAATTTGTAGCTTTAATGATGACATTCAAGGCACTGCATCGGTTACTGTGGGGTCTTTATTAGCAGCTTGTCGTGTTAAAGGCGCTAAACTATCGACTCAAAAAGTTGTGTTTGTAGGCGCAGGATCTGCAGGCTGTGGTATTGCTGAACAAATTGTTAGCACTATGGTGGCCGAAGGTATCAGTGAAGCACAAGCTCGCAGCCAAGTATTTATGGTTGACCGTTTTGGTTTATTAACTGATGGCATGGAAGGCTTACGCGACTTCCAACAAATGTTAGCGCAACCAACGAGCTGCCTAGCCGATTGGACTTACAGCGGCGAATACGCGTCATTATTAGATGTAATGCACTGTGCAGAACCAGATATTTTAATTGGTGTATCAGGTCAACCGGGCTTATTCACTGAGCAAGTTATTCGCGCTATGCACGCAAACTGTGAAGCACCTATTATTTTCCCGTTAAGTAATCCATCTAAACAAGTAGAAGCTTACCCAGAAGATGTTATTAAATGGACTGATGGTAAAGCGATTGTAGCTACAGGTAGCCCATTTGAGCCTGTTGTTTATAACGGCGTTACTTACCCAATTCCTCAATGTAATAACAGCTACATTTTCCCAGGTATTGGCTTAGGTGTAATTGCTGCTAAAGCAACGCGTATTACCGATGCGATGCTAATAATGTCGAGTGAAATGTTGGCAGAGTCATCACCATTAGCTAATACGGGCAAAGGTAGCTTATTACCTGCGTTAACAGAAATTGAAACACTAAGTAAACGTATTGCATTTGCAGTCGCTAAAAAAGCAATTGAAGAGGGCGTTGCGCTTGAGATTTCAGATGATGCTCTGTGGGCAGCCATCGACAGAAACTACTGGTTACCAAAGTATCGTAACTACAAGCGTTGCAGCATTTAATGCTTCCTTACTAAAAAACAGGCTTTTGCCTGTTTTTTTATGCTTGTTCATCTGCAATTAACCACATAAGGTGTTAACTAAGGCAATCAATTTAAAAGGATAGACCTATGAAAACACTTTCGATTTTAACGGCTGTTTTGCTAAGCACGTCAGCCTATGCAACTAATGCCCCAGAAGAGCCTCATATCTATGTTAAAGGTGAAGCATCGGTAACGACTATGCCAGATCATGTTTTATTAACAGTGGGTATTACGGAAATAGATAAAAACTTAATTGCCGCAAAAAAACAAACTGATACTACGATGGCCAGTGCAATTAGTTTAGTAAAAAAACTAGGCGTAGCTGATGCAGATATTAATGCTGGTCAAATCTCAATCTATCGCGATAATCAATATAACCGCGAAACAGGTAAGCAAGAGTTTACCGGGTTTAAAGTATCAAGAACGCTTACAATTAAACTCTCAGCGATTAATAAATACCCTGAGCTTTTACAAAGTTTAGTTAATAACGGTATTAATGAAATTAGACAAACGCAGTTTTTAGCGAGCAACTATGATGAGCTGCACAAAAAAGCACAAAAATTAGCTATTAAACAAGCTAAAGCAGCGGCAAAAGAGTTAAGTGCTGATTTTGATGTTGAATTGAAAGGCTTATATAGTGCGTCTTTAAGTCCGCTTGATATGCCATCAGTACCTTACATGCGCAGTGAAAAAGTAATGATGGCTGATGGTGCACCGAGCAACTATGTACCCGATGCATATCATGCTGGTGAAATTACAATAAGCGCATCAAGTTACGCAATTTATTATATTGATTAAGCTTTTATAGGTGGGTGGCGCTCAAATCGTGCCACCAACTGCTTTCCTTGTGACTCACTAATACGCACAATGGCATACAGCATATTACTAATCTCTTGACGATCGTATTCGTTAACTATGTGCTGATTAATATCATCAACAATGGCATTTAAATAATTAAACACACTGTTTCGTGCATCCACATTCTCATTAGCAATAAATAAAATATTTTTAAATGCTTCAATAACGTTAGTCATTACATAGGCATCGGCTTTTGCATAATTGCGTAAAGGGGTGAAGTTATCATGAAGTAGTTCATCAAAACTGGTTTCATGAAAGTACAACAATGGTTGCTCATCTTTTTCATAGCATGAATAATTTATTGCATTAATCTTTAGTCGTTCTATTAATAATATACTCAACATATCAATAGATTTAACGGCAGTACCCGGATCGTTTATTCCTGGGCTCATAGCTTTTACGGCAATTTCTGATATTTGTGTTAACCCATAGCGGTAATGGTCGCTAATGTATTCTTCTATATAAAAAATAAAGCAATCTAAAATTTTCTCAATTAACTCTTCGTTCTCAGATATGTCCTTATTACACTTTAAAAACGGGTAACCTTTAACTGTAAAATAACCTTGCTTAACCGTAATAAATAGCTCAATATTTTCATCTGCTAGTAGGGCACATAATTTATTAGAATGAACCCCTTTGTAGTAACCCTCGGTTGTACTGTTTATTGAATGCCAGTTTGAAAACTCGGGAAAGTTATCAACGGGGTTTTCGTCTTGCATATTAATAATGTCTTGAATTTCTTTTTTTGTTTGCCTAAACAAGCCATTTAATACGTTATCTACTTGTATTGCTTTTGAAATAGAATGAATAAAAAATACAAATAACCCTAAAGATATTAATCCAAAAACAAGCGCAAACAACACGCCAAGAGCAGGAATAGCGGTATTACCATTATCGAGTTTGTTGATATTTATCAGCATTATTATTGAATAAATAATACTACCCAAATAAAAACCTAAAACCATTTGGTGTGATTTACGGGTAATGAGCCCAGGAACAACTCGAGGTGATAAGCTAGCACTGGCTGAATTTAATACCACCATCACCATAGAAAAGCTAAATACGGTTAACGAAATAATGCTGCCAGCGAGGGTGCTTAAAATGGTACGTGCGTTTTCTGCGCTATCAACTAATATAAATGAAATTAGTGATTTAAGTTTCTCAATAGGGGCTAAGTACTCGACTGACATTGTCAGCACAGCAAAAAATAAAAAAGCAACAGATAATAAAGAGGGATAAAACCCAATACTGTTAATTATTTCGCGGTAGCTATTGGTTATTTTTGTTCTTAAATACATATTATCCTTACTTATTACGATACCAATCTATAAATCACTCTAGCATATTTGATACTAAAGTAAGTGATTTTACAGCTTAAGTTATGTGTTATTATTGCTTAAAAATTTAATGGAAAAATACTGTGATTATATCGAGTTATGCGGCTTTACTGGCACTATATTATATTTACCTGAGTATTAATGTTGTAAAAATACGCAAGGCTGAAGGCATTTCACTTGGTAATGGGAGTCATCCTGAGCTTGAACGTGCAACTCGAGCTCATGGGAATTTTATTGAGTATGTACCAATTAGCCTAATTTTACTGTTCTTATTAGAGTATCAAGGCTTAGCAAGTCATTATATGCATGCACTTGGCGGTTTGCTATTTATAAGCCGTGCACTTCATGGCTCAGCTATTAGAACTAACAATTTGAAAGCACGTGTATTAAGTATGATGATGACATTTGCTATTCTTTTTGTAAGTTCCTTAATTTTATTGTTAAGTCGATAAATAAAGATGCGATTCGCTATTGTTTTTATAAACTTATGTTTTGCCACTTCGTTGGTGTCATTTGTATGGGCAATAGAAAATGACAATAGCAATCAAAGTATTGATGGTTTAAATTATGTTTATCCTAAAACGATGCGAGTTGGTGAAGATGAAATTCTTTATCCGTTAGTTTTATTGAGAACGGCCTTACAATACAGCGGCGCAAAATATACATTAAAAGCATCGAGTATTTCTATGCCTCAAAGCCGCTCATTAAAACAAATTATACATAATGATGAAGTCAACGTTGCATGGACCATGACTTCACAGCAGCGAGAAAAAGAGCTATTGCCCGTAAGAGTGCCTATTTTTAAAGGTTTATACGGGTGGCGTTTACTTGTCACGACACAGAATAAACAAAAAAAATTATCAAGCTTAAAAAAAATTGATGACTTTAAAGGTATCCACTTTATTCAAGGTCACGACTGGCCAGATACTCAAGTTTTATTAGATAGTGGATTAACGGTATCAACATCAATTGAATACAGCTCATTATTTAATATGTTAATAAAAGGCAGAGGAGATGTATTTCCTCGATCGTTGCTTGAGGTTGAAACGGAGCTAAATACCTTTAAAGGTGATGCAAAACTTACAACTCTTCCTCAGTTAATACTGCAATACCCAAGTGCAATTTACTTCTTTTTTAGTAAAGATACTCCCGAGTTGGCCTATGCAGTTGAAAATGGCTTAGCGGTCATGCGTAAAAATGGCGAGTTTGACCGCTTATTTAATGCGTATCATCGCAGTGCCATTGAGCACGCAGATATCAAAAATAAGATTATTATTAGATTAGAAAACAAAAATTTACCCTTACTAACACCACTTGATAATACTTCACTTTGGTTTTCAGAAAAAGACATGTAAAACCCCATGAAACAAAAAATATTTATTATTGGCTTACCGCGAACCGGTACCACCAGTGTATGTAATGCATTTTTACATTTTGGTATACCAACTGCTCATACTGCATACACTACCGCCTGTTTTGATAATGCGGTCGCAATTGCAGACACCCCCATATTTAACGATTTTAAAGTATTAGATAAATACTATCCTGGCGCAAAATTTATATATTTAGAGCGAGAGCTTACTGCATGGATACCATCAATAAGACAGCTTTTACAACGAATGCACACTAATTTAACCCGTGCAGATGGTGGCTTTAACATTCATTTAAAGCGCTGTTATTTAAATACATTTAAAGACTTTTCACTAGAGAATATAAATAACGATCAGTATTTAACTGATTGTTATAACGTACACATTAATAATGCTAAGGCTTATTTTAGTAATCGAGAACATGATTTTTTATCAATAGATATAGCCAACCCTAACAGTTTTAGTCAGCTTTGTGATTTTTTAAATATTACCTCTGAGTTAAATGGCTTTGAAAAAATGAATATGAGGGGTAAGGTCACCGCGTGGAATGATATAAAACATCCATTAAAAATTGAGTCGACAGCGAAAGGGCGGATAGATAAATTTTTACCTTATGAGAGACAAATTTAAACCGCGAGCAAAGATTTTTATTTTTAAATACGCTAAAATCCACGCATTATTTTATAAGTTGTATCCATATGTTTGAATTAAAATACCACACGCCATTTGAATGGACCGAAGTTGTTTTAGCCGACTTTGAAACTTTTTTACAAGACCACGCTGCTGCTGAAAAAAAAGCATCGGGCATGGCTATGTCTATGCTTTCACATTACCCTGATAAGCGTAAATTAGTTAAAGCCATGACTGACTTAGCCTTAGAAGAGTTAATTCATTTCAAGCAAGTGCTGAAATTACTCATTGAGCGTGATACTAATTTAGGTGACGATAAAAAAGACCCTTACATTAAACAAATTCGCGCACACTTTAGACATGGACGCGATGGATTTTTAATGGATAGGCTACTCGTTGGCGGTGTAATTGAGGCGAGGGGACACGAACGTTTTTCTTTAGTTGCCGAAGCCTTACCAGAAGGAAAAGAAAAAGATTTTTATGTTGCGATAGCCAAGTCTGAAGAAAAACATAAAAACCTATTTGTTGAACTTGCTTACGAATACTTTGATAAACAAGAAGTTGATGATCGTTTAGAAGAGTTATTAATAATAGAAGCAGAAATTTGTAAAAATATACCATTTACTGCTGCTCTACATTAATACCTAACCACGGCATGTTGACATCAAGTTAGCATGCCAATATAAGTACTTCCCTCTATTGTTATGAAAAATATTGTTTAATAACGCATAACTAGATCAACTTAACTGCACTTAGTTAACACTGCCTAACAATAAACAGCTATTATCATTTTAATGTATAGCTTGCTTTAAGGACGTGAACCGATGCAACCAATTAATCATATTGCCGTGCTTACCTCTGGAGGTGATGCTCCAGGGATGAACACCACTTTATTTGCCATCGTAAAAACCGCTCAACAACAAGGCATAAAAGTGTCAGGCGTTCGAAAAGGATATGAGGGTTTAATTGATAATGATTTAGTGACACTTGATTGCAAAAACCTGCAACAAAGTATGCACTTGGGCGGTACCGTTTTAAAAACCGCACGTAGTGAAAGGTTTAGAACTGAAACAGGCAGACAGCAAGCTTTAGCTACAATTGAACATAATAATATTGATGCATTAATTGTCATAGGTGGCGATGGCTCTTTTAGAGGCTGTTTATGGTTATCACATATAACCAATATCCCTTATATTGGCATTCCCGGCACCATAGATAACGATATTGCAGGCACAGACTACACTTTAGGATTTGATACAGCAGTAAACACATCAATGCAATGTATTGATAATATTAGAGATACAGCAGAATCTCATAATAGGGTGTTTGTTATTGAAGTTATGGGGCGTGATTCCGGATATATTGGCACTTATGCCGGTTTAACCTCTGGTGCCGATTCAGTATTGATCCCTGAAAATGATAAAGATATCGATGATTTATTGCTAAAGATTAGCGATTATCATAGCGAACACGCATTTATCGTGGTGGTGTCTGAGGGCGATGAAAATGGTGTTGAATATGTATGTGAAAAAATAACTGCCGTAAATCCAAGCATTGATTTACGTGTAACTAAGCTAGGGCACTTGCAGCGCGGCGGAAACCCATCGGCTGCGGATCGTATGTTGGCCATTAGACTGGGTGTACAATGTGTTAAGGCTTTATGTGCTGGAGAAAGCGCTAAAATGGTGGGTATTTTAAATAACACAGTTTCAAATACTCCTATGCAAGATGTTGTAAAACAACATGTTATAAATGAAGAGCTGCAAGGGCTGTTATCTGTATTTTGCCGCTAACGACTAATTAAGTAGGAGTAATGAACAATGCGAGATAATAAAAACTATAAAATGACAATTATTAAAGGTATTTCAATAAGTTTATTATTAGCCGGTTCAACAGTCGTATTGGCCAAAGATGATTGTGCAGATTTAACGGGATGTGCGAAAAAAGCCTGTGAAGTTAACCTCGAGTTATTAGCTTCAAAACGCCAAGGTAATTCACACAAAGTTGCAGGTCTCAATAAAGCACTTAATAACATAAACGCATATTGTACCAATGATGGATTAAAAGCAGAGTTACAACAAAAAATAGATGATACAAATTCAGTAATTGAAGAATATAAAATCGATCTTAAAAAAGCTAAACGCCAAGGTAAGCATGACAAAGTTGAAAAGTATCAGCAAAAGCTAAACGACGAAACTAAACAGCTTAAGCAATTAATTGATGAGCTAAATAGTTTGGTTGATTGAAATGTCATTACAGAGTTTTTATATTTAATAAAGTAGAGCATTTTATTGAATATAAATATTATGCGATAAAAGGGCTAAAATACCGTGTTTGTAAGTGATCTAATTGCCGACAGTTAGTTTGATTAAGTATACTTCTACCGCATTTAACATAATATAAATTATAGGTAGTAGTATTTAAGTGCATGTGTGGCGCTCTATTTTAATAACTTTAAGCTCACTAAGTCCAATACTAGACGGTATCGGACATTAAGTGCATTTAAACGACTATTACGGTAATTCATAGTTATCACCTTGAGGTTCCTTAATGCTTGGCTTAATATTAAACCACAAGCCGTAAAAAATGTTGAAGTATTCATATGGAATTTGTACGCCCACTCGAACCAATTTTAATTATTGATGATGTTAAACAAATCCGTGCTGACTTAAGCCAAGTGCTAGCCGGCTTAGGTTTTGATGACATTATTGAGTGTGATAATTTTGATTGTGCTAAACCCTTACTTAGCGAAAAATCACCCAACGTTATATTTTTAGATGTTGATTTACCTGATTCTGAAAGCATCGAAATTTTAGAGTCGATCAATAATGAGCACCCATATGCTCATGTGGTTATGTGCTCAGGCCATAATAGTTTTGAGACCGTACAAAATACTTGGGAACTTGGCGCAAAAGAATTTATAGCCAAGCCTTTCAACGCGCAAAAAGTTGATGCCGTAATGAAACGTTTAGAACTGATAGATTAAAGGACATTATGCAGCACCTAGTTACCACTATTATTGATGACCTATCTACCGTTATATTTGGCAAGCAACAACAAATAAAATTAGCATTAACCTGTTTGTTTAGTGAAGGTCATTTACTAATTGAAGACTTACCAGGTATGGGTAAAACCACTTTATCGCATGCATTAGCTGCTGTTTTGGGGTTGTCGTATCAGCGTATTCAATTTACTAGCGATTTATTACCCGCTGATATTATTGGTACCAATATTTTTAATAATAAAGAACACAGTTTTTCATTTCATAAAGGCCCAATTTTTAGCCAAGTAGTACTTGCTGATGAGATAAATCGTGCGGGTCCTAAAACCCAAAGTGCGTTATTAGAAGCCATGGAAGAACAACAAGTGACTGTAGATGGAGAAAAGTACCCGCTCCCTACTCCGTTTTTTGTTATTGCTACTCAAAACCCTTTATATCAAGCAGGAACTTATCCGCTGCCAGAATCGCAATTAGATCGTTTTTTAATGCGTATAAGCTTAGGCTTTCCACCTAAAAACGCTGAAAAAAGATTACTATTAAACAATCAAAAGCGCGATTACTCCCAATTACCACAGCGAATTAACCAGCAACAACTTAAACAAATACAAGAATCTATAGCTAATATTACGCTAAGTGCTCCGGTTATTGATTATATAATTGAATTAGTGACTTACACACGTGAGGCTCAATCGTTAGCTGCTTCGCTTTCACCAAGAGCCAGTATGGCGCTGGCAAAATCTGCAAGGGCATGGGCCTATATTGAAGGTCGAGACTTTGTTCTACCTGAAGATGTACAAGCGGTTTTTTCTAGTGTGTGCCAGCATCGATTAGGTTTGCATAGTGAGTCTGGCAAAAACCAAATTGCAGACATTTTAAAACATGTTTTAGTGCCCGTTTAGATCAATGGGTATTTTAAAATTAAAACGCCCTACTTTTATTCATGCTATAAAAAGTACAATTTTAACGACTTTATTAAAAAATAAGCACAAAAAAAATAGCATCACTTTAACGCATAATACTATTTATGTTTTGCCTTCCACACTGGGTGTATATTTTAGCATTGTTGCACTATTAAATTTTGTAATGGGAATTAATTATCAAAATAATTTAATACTGTTTATGGCGTATTTAATGTTTGTGATTATTATTTTTGCCTTGTTGTTAGGTTATAGCAACGCAAAAGGCTTAACTGTCAGCTTTAAGAATACTATTGAGAGTTATGCGCCACAGCCACCTCAATTAGTGTGGCAAATAAAATCAAACGACACATGTCAGGCAATCACCTTAAGTTATCCCAATAATTTAGAACAAGACTGCTATATAGAGAGTGTTAAAGCCGATACCATACAATGCCAGTTACCATTGCCTTATTTAAAGCGCGGACGCTATTTACTAAAGCCAATAAAAATTGCCAGTAATTATCCATTTGGTTTGGTGAGTGTATGGAGCTATATTCAACCAGATCATACCGTTTATGTTTACCCTTCAATTATTAAAACACCAAATCAAAAACAATTAAGCGAAATGACTGCTAATGATGATGAAGGAGCTGAAAAACATCTAGGCGATGACGAATTTGAAAGTTTAATTACCCATTTGCCAGAAATGGGGTTGCAGCGAGTTTCGTGGAAACACTACGCAAAAACTCAGCAATTATTAGTAAAACAATTTAGTGATTTTAAATCTGCCGATACACAATTTGATTTTAATTTAATGACAGGCGATACCGAGCAACGCTTAGGGCAATTGTGTTACCTAGTATGCCAAGCGTTTGAAAGCGACATTAATTACTCGATGAAATTGCCCAATAAATCCATAGAAAATGGATCAGGTAAGCTTCATCTGCAACGCTGCTTACAAGCCTTAAGTAGTGTAGGCACTGACTATGAATAAGATTAAAAATCAACGCGTTATAAATTTTTCTTTGTCATTTATTTACTTAGGGTTAGTGAGCTTTTTTATAGAGCACTTGCCCCTGCCCTTTATTATTATGCTCAGCGTGTTATGTGGTTGGAATATTTATTTAACCCTTAAATACAAGCAAAAGCCCAATGCGTGGTTCGCAAACGGACTCGCTGTAATAGCATTAATTATTATGCTCAGCAGTATTGGCTTTAAAGATACCGTGGTGCTGTTTGTTGCCATGCTTTTGCTGTCATGCGTTTTTAAATTACTACAGGCAAAAAAAAAGCAGCATTATCAATTGATCATTACCCTCACATTCTTCTCACTTTCAGCAGTGTATTTGTTTAGCCAAACTATTTTTACCACTTTAATTATTAGTACACTGTATATTTTAAATTTTGCTGTACTTGGGTTACTTGAATCTAGTCATAGTTTAAAACTGTCATCAAAACAAAGTGCTAAAATAATATTTCTGGCTTTTCCTTTGGCAGTTGTACTCTTAATATTTTTACCAAAACTTCCTGCATTTTGGCAATTACCTGGTCCAAAAATGGCACAAACAGGTCTCTCAGAACAAATAGACCCATTTGATATTGCAAAGTTATCAAACTCTGATGAGTTGGTTTTTAGAGCGAAGTTTGATAATAATTCAACCACGCCTCCTTATTATTGGCGCGCTATTGTACATGATGAATTTGACGGTAACGCTTGGAAAACATCTTCGTTTTTAAAAAAAGCAATGAGGTTGCCAACCCAAAATAGCAGCAATGGAAATACCACTCAATACTCAATAATTGCTGAGCCAGCAATGGCTGATTGGTTATATGGGCTTGGCTATGCCAATAGTAACAATGAAAATGTAGTTTCCAACTCAGTGGGCTTGCTGCGTAAAAAACAATATAAATCCAAAGTGTTACAATATTCTGTTAGCACTGAACCATTATCTAGTAAAAAACTTAACAACATAGAGCAGCGTTTTTATAAAACGCTTACGGTGAGTAATAACCAAAAAAGTTATCAACTGGCGCAACAGTTAAAAAACAGTAGTGCAAACGTCGATGAGCTTTTTAATAAACTGCTAGATTATTTTTCGCAAAATAACTTCAGTTATACTCTTACGCCAACACCTATGCGCGGTGATGATACGCTTGATCAATTTATGTTTAATAATAAACGTGGCTTTTGTGGTCATTATGCCAGTGCAGCTGCCTTTATTTTTAGAAGTGCTGGTTTACCAGCGCGGGTAGTTAGCGGATATTTAGGCGGCGAGTACAATCAAAGCAATGACTATATTACCGTTCGTCAATACGATGCGCATGCTTGGGTTGAGGTTTATACTAATGCAGGCTGGAGAATATTTGATGCAACAGCGGTTGTTGCGCCCGAACGATTAAATGGTTCTTTATCACAGAGTGCTGCATTAAATGATGAATTTAAAAATAATATTAATTTTGGTTTAGTTAGCTTAAGTAATTATGCTGCCATAAACTGGCTTCGCCTTGAATTAGAAAACCTCGATTATCAATGGTCTAGTTGGGTGCTGGGATTTGATAAAAATAAACAACAAGATTTATTAGCGTCCCTATTTGGTAACACTTATGTTTGGTTAGTACCGCTTGGGGTTATTATTGTTTTAATTTTAAGTTTTAGTGCTTATTTTATTTATATAAACCGCCCCAAGGCAACAACAAAACAACCTCCGCTGGTAAAAGAGTATTATCAAATACTCAGTTGGGCTAATAAGCACACTATAAACTACCCTGAAAATGCTACGCCTATTCAAACATTACAACACATTAGTCAACAAGCCCCCTATGCAGAGCAACAAATAACCGCCTTTTGTCACTTATTTGAGCAAGTGCGCTATGCGAGACAACCATTTACCAAAGAACGTAAAAATCAGGCTAAAGATCTGATAAAATTAATTAAATCTATAAAACAGAGAAATCTATGAACGCAGTTATTATAGGCGTTATTTTAATGCTGGGACTCACTTTGGTCCGCGTAAATGTGATTGTTGCAATGACAATAAGTGCGCTTGTTGCCGGATTAACCGCAGGCATGGGCTTAAAAGAAAGTATTGATGCTTTTAATTCTGGCTTATCATCAGGCGCCGAAATTGCTTTAAGCTATGCGATGCTAGGTGCATTTGCCGTCGCTATCTCTAAGTCAGGCTTAACGCGTATTTTGGCTGCTAAGTTACTCGCTAAAGTAAATGCTCAAACAGGCTCTAGTGAAACAATATTAAGCTACTTTATTCTGTTTATTATTTTGATTTGTGCTATCTCTTCTCAAAACTTGGTGCCGGTGCATATCGCTTTTATTCCCATTTTGATCCCGCCGCTGCTTGTTGTGTTTAATAAACTGCGATTAGATAGACGTGCCATTGCTTGTATTTTAACCTTTGGTTTAGCCACCTCGTACATGGTGCTGCCGTATGGTTTTGGGGGTATTTATTTATACTCAATATTACATAAAAACCTAGTTGATAATGGCCTTGAGATTGTTAATACCAGTGTCCCTTTAGCAATGATAATTCCAGCTATTGGTATGTTTGTCGGATTGTTGATTGCCCTATTTATTAGTTATCGAAAACGCCGCGAATACACAAGCACAGCATTAACTGTGCAAAGCCAACAAGCTGATGTTGAAAACCCAAAAAAGGTAATACTGGTTGGTTTATTTGCCGTGCTTGCTTCTCTGATCG
Organism: Pseudoalteromonas sp. meg-B1; assembly: GCF_003173795.1. Classification (GTDB taxonomy): domain Bacteria; phylum Pseudomonadota; class Gammaproteobacteria; order Enterobacterales; family Alteromonadaceae; genus Pseudoalteromonas; species Pseudoalteromonas undina. Next base: position 1,360,121 of record NZ_QGQU01000001.1, read on the forward strand.
CTCAAAATGCCAGTGGCTCAATGATATTAGGTGGCCTAGTCGGGGTGGTTATATTTAGTGTATTTGGTGTGGTTAAGTGGGAAGAAAACGGCGACGTATTTAGTAAGGGTGTTGCCATGATGGCAATGATTGGTTTTATTATGATTTCAGCGCAAGGTTTTGCTGCGGTAATGAAAGAAACCGGACACGTTGCTAGCCTAGTCCATAGCAGCGCCGCCATTTTTGACGGTAATAAACCCATAGCAGCCGCAGTAATTTTATTGGTCGGCTTATTTATAACTATGGGCATTGGTAGTTCATTTTCAACTGTGCCAATAATTGCCACTTTATTTGTGCCTTTATGTTTAGAGCTAAACTTTTCTGTAATGGCAACCGCTGCGCTTGTTGGTACTGCAGGCGCATTAGGCGATGCTGGCTCCCCTGCCTCTGACTCTACGCTAGGGCCAACATCAGGACTTAATGCTGACGGACAACACGACCACATTTGGGATTCGGTTGTGCCAACCTTTATTCACTTTAATATTCCGTTATTGGTGTTTGGCTGGATAGCCGCTATGGTTTTATAATTATTTAAAGGCGTGCATTGCACGCCTTTTTATTAGTCTCATTTATTACTTTAATACGCCCTCCTCATTGAAAAACTAATACTTTTTATCTTATTCAATTGCTAAGTTGCCTATAAGATAAACATAGTATGATGTGTTCTTTATGGTTAATAATATAAGCACAAATCATGGTGCTTATATTGTTTTTACTTTAGGTGTTATAACTCAAAACCATGCAGCATTTTGTCACACACGACAGGTGTTGGCCTGTGGTTATCATCAACAGCAACAAAGGTAAAGCTGCCTGTAATAGCTGAGTGCTTGTTATCTTTGTGCATAGTTTCTAGAAATATTTCAACATCCACTTTTAAACTGGTATTCCCCACATGCGATACCTTTGATATCAATTCAGCAAATGAACCAGCAGGAATAGCTTCTTTAAAATCGACTCTATCTGATGAAATAGTTACTAATGGTTTACGGCAAAAACGGGTGGCAGCTATAAAAGCAACTTCATCCATCCATGCTAATGCGTCACCACCAAATAGCGTATTATGATGGTTAGTACGCCCAGGAAATACGGCCTTAGTTACCGAAGTGGTCGAATCTTTTATACGTTGCGCAATAATGGCTTCGCGCTCTACTTGAGTCATAATCTCTACTTTTTGTTAGCTAATGTGTCTTGCATTAATAATGCAGGGTCAAGGCGTTCACCTTGCCAATTAAATCGCCAATCTAAATGCGGCCCAGTTACACGGCCCGTAGCACCTATTTCAGCTACCTTTGTACCTTGTTCAATCTTCTGCCCTACTTTTACATCAAGCTTACTTAAATGAATATAAGTAGAAGTAACCCCATGTCCATGATCTAAAATCAAAGTACCACCAGAGTAATATAAATCTGGTTCAGCAAACACCACGGTTCCGCTGATCGGTGCATACACAGGTGAACCTGTTTTGTTTGCTATATCTAAACCAAAGTGTGGCCTGCGAGGTTCGCCATTAAAGTAACGTTGGCTACCATAAACACCTGAAATGCGCCCTTTTGCAGGCCTAAGTACTGGCTGTAAAAAGTATTCTAAATCAGAGTTAACAGCCCGTGCTTTTCGAACTGCGATCGCTTCACGGCTTATACGTTCACTTACTGCTTTTGGCGGCGATACGTATTTTTTAGCAACACCGGTAATTTTATCTATATCGTAATCGCGAAGAGTAATAACTAAATCTTGGCTGTGGCCTTTACCGGTTTTATCTACCCAGCTTAATGTATGTACAGGTTTTGCATCACGGCCAAAACCAAATACAAATAACCCATTATCAGCAAGTTTTAACGACTTACCATTGAGGCTTACCGACTTAGCGTTATCTAATTGCCCTGTTACTAGGCCGCCTTGAGTTAAATGACCTTTTAGCTCAAGCGCTATAGCACTAAAGCTAGTTGATACAATTAACGTCGAAACTAATAAGGATTTAAGCATAACTAATCGACCCCTTTCCAACACCTTCATAGGCGGTAATTTTAACGTCTTTTTCTGGGTGCTCTAATTTCACTTGGCTGGCAATGTAGTCAGCAATACATTCTACCGTGGTATCAATTGGTAAAATGTCGCAACGTGATTCACTAATAGCCATTTCAAAGTAACCTTGCGCCGCAGTATACGCAAAACAAACATCATCACTTTTAGCTGAGATATGTTTTAATTCAGAGGCGTTTATTTGATCTTCACTAGTTGCTAAGTAAATATCACGCCATTTATCAGCCCACTGTTTTTGCAAACGAGGCATAGAAATACCGCCAAGACTTATACCAATTTGTGAGCGATGACCATGAATAATACGCTGGCAATTACCATCATGCTTTTTAAGGCCATGGCTATAGTGGTAATAAAAGCTCTGATTGTGCTCAGGCTTTAACACCAACTCAATCTTTTCAATATTATCAGGAAGCTGTGGCAGTATTGTGGCAACTAAGTACTCTGTTACTGATTCAACGTTAATCTCATCAGTATCTATTAAGCAATATGCTTGATGAGGTGCACTCATTGCAAGGTGCTTGTTATCAGCAAATGTACAATCTAATGTTTTGTGATCAGCAAACTCGTTGATGCTGCCGTTTATGTTGTTAGGGACAGCTAAACGGTGATCTATGCACTCATCAATAATGCCTTTAATTTGCTTTTTAACTAAGCCAAAGTCTAAAACCATAGACTCTTCGTTTAGTTTGCCATGTAAAGTCAAATCAACAATCCAACTTTCGCCAACTGCACCGCGTTTATTGCATAAGTAAGAAAAATCAATCACAGTGAGTGAGTTAACAAAAAGGGTCATAAATTTCCTTTAAACTGATTAAAAGTCAGTCCCAATTATAATGATTTCTGTTAGTAATTGCGCGGTTTAATCATACTAAAATCAGTTGCATTTACTGATTGCTTATAATTAAACCATTTTTTAACTGCTCCGAGTTGTTTAGCGTACAAGTGTACGCTAAAGTACGGGGCAATTTCTAAGCAAAGATAAAGTGTTATGGAACCTAAAAATAGCTATACAAAAGAAGATTTGATCCTTTGTGGTCAAGGTGAAATGTTTGGTGAAGGAAATTGTCGTTTGCCAAGTGACAACATGTTAATGATGGATCGTATCATTTCAATTACCGATGACGGTGGTGAACATGGTAAAGGTCAAATAGTTGCAGAGCTAGATATCGATCCTAGCCTTTGGTTTTTCGACTGTCATTTTAAAGGCGACCCAGTAATGCCTGGTTGTTTAGGCTTAGATGCTATGTGGCAACTTGTGGGCTTTTTCTTAGGTTGGTCTGGTGGTCCTGGTCTTGGTCGTGCACTGGGTGTAGGTGAAGTTAAATTTACCGGTCAAATATTGCCAACAGCTAAAAAAGTAACCTACCGTCTAGACATGAAACGCGTTATTAAGCGTAAATTGTTTATGGGTATGGCTGATGGAACCGTAGAAGTAGATGGCCGCGTGATCTACGAAGCAAAAGATTTAAAGGTAGGCTTGTTCCAAGATACCAGCGCGTTTTAAGTTTAAAACACGCAACAAAAAGGCCTCCATTTGGAGGCCTTTTTGCTTTAATTCGTTATGAGTTTATGTTTTATACATATTGCGATTTTCTATTGCCTCGCGCCAACCACCAAGCCACTCAGACTTAGGATCAACTTGTTGATAAGGGCAGTGCTCTTTTGAGCGACCAGCTAAACCTGCTTTAAAACCTTGAGAATGAGCTCTTTCTAAACGATCTCTTTTCTGTCTCTTCATCGGTAAAATCCTCACCTTTATATTTATATTTTTGTAGCATAAAGTTCATCTACATTTAATAAATAGCCAACAAAAATGTTTAATTCAAACACAAAATACAATTAATTTGTTTGACTTTAACTAAGCTGCTGATGCAATGATAAATTAATTAAAAAATAAATTTATTGCTGACACTTAGTCAACTTTAACCTATATAACTTTATTTAAATGTTCCGACATATCGGCTCAAAAACACATAAGTGTCATATTTGTGACTGGCAACATAAGCTAAAGTTCCTCATTAATTTGTAATCGAAAAATGAACAGATTTCGTTGTTTTAAAAAGATTGCAAATAAACACTTGATTATTTAAAACCGATCGGTCTAATATAAGTTATGAATAAAATATCAGCAGTTACAAATAGGCGTGGCCGCCCACCCAAAATAGCCAGAGACAACGCAGACACTAAAGCGTTGCTCCTTCGTGTGGGATTAGAAACCCTCACTGAGTTTGGTTTTAGTGCCACAGGGCTCGACACCATATTAAAAAAAGCCAAAGTCCCTAAGGGCTCGTTTTATCATTACTTTAAAAATAAAGAAGCATTTGGCTTAGCTTTGGTTGATGCGTACGATACGTTTTTTATAGCTAAACTTAAGTTTTATTTAGAGCAACCTGAAGTACCGCCCCTAGAACGCATTGTTAACTTTACCCAAAGTGCTATAGCTGGGATGCAAAAGTATGATTACAAACGCGGTTGTTTAGTAGGCAATTTAAACCAAGAACTCAATCATTTTAGTGACGAGTTTAAAATACGCCTAATGCAGAGTTACCATGCTTGGCAAGCACAGTTAACACAGTGCTTAGACTTGGCTCAACAGCAACACACTATTAAAACTGATGTTGATACTACACAAATGAGTGAATATTTTTGGATTGGTTGGGAAGGCGCTGTAATGCGAGCTAAACTAACACAATCAAGCAAGCCACTGACTTTATACACAGAAATGTTTTTACGCACATTACTCAAATGATGCATTTTTTATTATCAATTTAAAGACGATCGGTCTAAAAGGAAATCTAATGAGCAATCCTATTAAAGCTATTGTTATAGATAAGCAAGACGACAACTACAGTGCCAATTTAAGCAGCATAAACAGTGATGATTTACCAAACGAAAATGTATTAATTGACGTACTGTACAGTACCCTAAATTACAAAGATGGCTTAGCCATTACTGGCAAAGGTCCTGTAGTTCGCAGCTTTCCTATGGTACCTGGCATTGATTTAGTGGGTACAGTTACTAACAGCGACAGTGAAGAATTTAAAGCTGGCGATGAGGTGATTTTAAATGGCTTTGGTGTTGGCGAAAAACATTGGGGTGGCCTAGCCCAAAAAGCGGCTCTTAGCAGCGATTGGTTAATTCCCCTACCCGCTAACTTATCTGCTAAACAAGCTATGCAAATTGGTACTGCCGGTTATACGGCAATGCTCAGTGTTATTGCACTAGAAAAGCAAGGCGTTACTCCCGAGTCAGGTGAAATTTTAGTGACCGGTGCCAATGGTGGCGTGGGTAGTTTTGCTATTTATTTACTAAGCCAGCTAGGTTATCAAGTAACCGCAGCAACAGGTCGCATGGAACAAGCTGACTATTTAAAATCATTAGGTGCAACTAATGTAATTGATAGGAACGAGTTTTCAAACCCAGGTAAACCACTGCAAAAAGAACGTTTTGCTGCTGCCATTGATTCTGTAGGTAGTCACACACTTGCTAATATTTGTGCCTCACTTAAATACGGTGGCGTAGTAACAGCTTGTGGGCTTGCACAAGGTATGGATTTGCCAGCGTCTGTTGCGCCATTTATTTTACGTGGTATTTCTTTAATGGGTATTGATAGCGTAATGCGCCCTAAAGCGGACCGTGTTGAAGCATGGGATCGTTTAGCATCCCTAGTTAGTAGCGATTACTTAGATAAAATTTCGACCGAAATCACACTTGATCAGGTTATTGAAAATGCTGAACAGCTCATGCAGGGCCAAATTCGTGGTCGTGTTGTGGTTAATTGTCAAAGTTAAGCATTTTAGCTATTAAACTCTCGTTATTAAATTTATAATACTAGCCGTATTTTTAATAACGAGAGAACACCTATGAGCAACCAAGAACTTTTCAGTAATAACCCACTGCAAGGCGTTAAATTAGAGCAAGTGGTTGAAGAACTGGTTGAGCAATATGGGTGGGAACTCCTGCATGCCTACTTACAACTCAACTGCTTTAAAAATAATCCTGACATTAAGTCAGCAGTTAAATTTTTACGTAAAACCGAGTGGGCACAACAAAAAGTAGATAATTTCTATTTGTACCGCCTAAAAAACTTACCACGCCCAGATGACGTACAATACGAACTGCCTCCACGAGACCGTATTATCCCTGAAGGCGATAAACCAGGTGAACCATGCGAGTTAAGCTTTTCTGATGCTAAGCGTATTCAAGAGAAAAAAGCAGCCAAGCAACGTGCCCGTACTCGTAAACAACGTTCAAATTCAAGTAACCCTTGGGGTAACTAAGCTAATTTCATAAAAGAGCTAACTTTATTGTTAGCTTTTTTTGTTTATTGAGGAAATTAATAGCCTCGGTGTTTCCAAAAGTCGTCTTCAGTTTTGGTTTTTTCATTGATTAGATTAAATGTCTTATCAGCAATGATTTTACCTGCTAAAGACAAGGTCATGCGCCACTCACCTATTTTATCTTCTATAGGCTCCCACACGGTGTCGCCTAAATAAAACGACCAATCGTTATCTTTAACATACACTGTTCCCTCAAAAGGCTGCATCACTTCGCCATCGGCATCTATAATACCGGGGTGATAAATACAATAATGTAGCTTTTCGCCTTTGGCTTTTTTGATATTTACTATTAGGCCAAATTCCACATCAATACACGCGGTTACCTTTGTGGTGAATTGCGTGATTTGTGGTAACGATTTACTGGCTTTGTCCCAGTTGGAATATATACCGTAACTTTCTAATGTAATTTGTGGTTTAGATTTTGCCATTTAACTTTCTATTTTTTCTTTCTATTGTTAAGCCACCAGCCTCAGCGAGTGACTTATTAATTAAGTAGTTGTTTTGGATTTTTAGGATAATAATTGCTGGGTTGCTGCTCGCATAAACTAAACTCGCGAGTATTTTTATACGGCAACTTCATAAAACCAGCGACCCCAACATCAGTTATATTAACCGCGTACTGCATGAGTTTATTTAGCAAACGTTTAAATTCAACTTCTTTACTAGCATCGAGTAATCGATAGTAATGGTGAATTTTCATCCTATCTGGTAGTGCTTCAAAAATAATACAACCCGTATGATGTATCTGGTTTAGCTCAAATACACATTTAATCACCTTTTTAGGCAGTTGCAGTTGTTCATCGGGATCTTTACCATCTTCAAAATATGAGTGCGGACGGGTTACCTCGCTGGCTTTTACATTAACCACTTCATAGTCAAGCTCAGGTAACTGGTTAAATTTGAACGCACCGGTACCATCGCGCTCTAGCTGAATCGTTTTACGGGCATCAAATAAACAACTCTTAAATAAGCCCTTTTGACTAATCGCTTGTGCCAGCATTACAGTATTATTTACCGCATCAGTAAATGCGGTTGCTAAAGCTTCATCGTGCATAATAAGTGATGACTCAACATACAAAGAATCATCTTTCCAATGAAAACTCAGCCCCCCTACTACAGGGTATTTCGCTAAGCGACTAATTGACGCTAAAAACGCTTTTTCGGTATCCCCAGTATCAAACAAAAATTCTTTGTAATACCTATCTAACTGGGCATCGTTTACATCGAGTAATTGCTGTTTATGGTCGGCTTGGCGTAAAAATTGTTTTCGGGAACTATATACAACGGTTTCTGGCTCAGGATCTTGGCTAAACCAAAAAGGAATGCGTGCTTTAGTGTCTTGCTTTGGTAGCTCTGGTAAAAATGCTTTTGCCATAGTTTCTATGTTACGCATAAAATAGTCGCCGGCTTTATCCCTTATACTACGCTCTTTTGAAAGCATGCCGTCAATTACATTCGCCAGCTCTTTAGGTAGCATTAAACTACTGGCTGGAATAGCCTGAGCGCCAAATCGACAAGACTGAGCCGATGCAAGTGCATATAAAGTTGATGCAACCCCCTGCTCATCAAAACGAGGGGATGACTTTTCACCAGACATTTGCGCATCACCAATAAAATACACATCACCCATTCGCGCGTTAGTTGTGCTTAAATCACCCGACATTAAATCCATAAAATTACTGGCAATAGGGTTGCCTTGTTCATCTACTTGGGCATATACCGAACTCCCCCAATCAACCAATGAAAGCTGCTTGGCTTTTTCATCCCACACCAAGTTAGAAGGTTTAATATCGCCATGCACAATAGGTTGTGGGCTTAATCCGTTTTTATGATGGCGTAAATCAAGCAATACATTTCTCAATTTTACCGCTAAGTTCATTATTTTTGCGGCAGATAACCGCCCTTGCTTTAGCGATACTTTTTCAAGGTCTTCACCTATTGCACGGGCCATCATTAAAATGCCCTGTTTTTTAATTCGCTCAAAACCATAAAATTTTGGTATTAGCGGATTATCAATTTGAGACAGCATATACGCTTCGTCTTCAAGGCGATCTCGTACACTTTGTGCCAGCGTTATTCTTGAAAATTTAAACACCCACGGCAGGCCATGTTCATCATCACCCGCAAATACAAATCCAAACGCACCAGAACCAATCATTTCAACATTTTTATAGCCAAGTAGTGTTAGCTGTTTAATACAAATGTTAAGCCATTGGCGATGCTTTTTGGCATCACGGTGCGATAACAAATAAACAGACTGTTCTTCGTTAATATAAAAGTTGCGAATTTCTTTTGCTTTCAATGCATGTACTCAAAATAATAAGGTGTAAAAACGCCCTTCGATTATTAGTTTTATATAAAGAGATTACAATAGCTTATAGCTTTGTTTTTATCTGTAGTTATAAATATGATTGATAAAAACATAAATAATAAAAAATATTGCATCCAATATCCTGTTCTGGCCGTTGCTTAATGACATCTAATTAAAGAATAATAATTTAAAGGACTTTAAGCGTGAAGAAACTAGCATTTATAACATTAGGAATTTTACCGTTTAGTTATGCACAAGCAAGCATAGAGAAATTAACCGTTTACGGACACAGAGATAGCCTAATTGGCGAGTCTATTAGTGCCTCAAGCGGTATTATTGGGCAAGGCGAGATTCAACAACGTCCTATGTTAAGAAGTGCAGAATTGTTGGAACTGATCCCAGGTATGGCAGTAACTCAACATAGTGGCTCAGGAAAAGCGAATCAATACTTTATAAGGGGCTTTAATTTAGATCACGGAACAGATTTCGCCACTAATATTGATGGTATGCCAATAAATTTACCTAGCCATGGGCACGGTCAAGGCTATACCGATTTAAATTTTATTATTCCAGAATCTATATCAAGCATTAATTATCAGAAAGGATCTTATAGCGCTACCCAAGGAGACTTTTCATCAGCTGGGAGCGCAAATTTTAATTTTATAGATACACTAACTCATCAACAAGTAAGTCTTAGTATTGGAGAAGATAACTACAAGCGAGCCACAGTACTCGCTTCAACTGATGTTACAAAAGGTAAACTAATGGCCGCAGCTGAGTGGCAAGGATACTCCGGTCCATGGGATGATATTAATGAAGCTGTTAATAAAAAAAACGCACTCCTTCGATATGTTGGCAAAGCATTTAATGGCGATTTTACCCTCAGTGCTATGGCCTATGACAACAGCTGGAATTCAGCTGACCAAATCCCTAAGCGCGCAGTTTCTCAAGGGTTAATTTCTCAGCTTGGCTCTTTAGATACGTCATTAGGTGGCAATTCTAGCCGCTATAGTTTATCGACCGTTTGGCAAGGTGAAAACCTAAAGGTAAATGCATACGCAATAAGTTATGACTTAGATTTATACTCAAATTTTAGCTATTTTTTAAATGATCCTGTTAATGGCGATCAATTTAACCAAAAAGACAGTCGTAAAGTATATGGTGGCGAATTTAATTATCAGTTTGATACCAAAATGCTAGCTATTAACATGCAACATACGGCAGGGTTAGCACTTCATCATACCAACATTGATAACGTTGGCTTATATAACACAAAAAAAAGAAAGCGATTATCTACAGTAAGACAAGACGATTTAAATCAAACTAGTTACTCAGCCCATTGGGGATCAAAGCTTTTTTTAAGTACCAATCTAGAAGCAAGCTTAGGTATTCGATACGACTACTATAACGTTGATGTTAATAGCAATATTTCAGCTAATTCGGGTAGTCAAAACGATGATTTAGTGAGTTTAAAAGCTAGTTTAAACTACCAATTTACCGATTTAGTAGCCGCCTATGCTAATTGGGGTCAGTCATTTCATTCAAATGATGCTCGTGGAGCAACAATTAATGTAGACCCTGTTACATTAGATAAATCAGAGCAAGTAGATTTACTGGTAAAAAGTGAAGGCGCTGAAATTGGTTTAAGGTTTGCTGAACCAAAAACATTTAACTTATCGGCTGCATTATGGTGGTTAAACCTCGACTCAGAACTTCTATTTGTTGGCGATGCAGGTAATACAGAGCCTAGTGATGCCTCTGAGCGCTATGGTATAGAAATGAGCGCCTATTATTGGGTTAATAATAGTTTTAGTCTTGATGCTGAAGCATCATTTACCCACTCTCGTTTAAGCATAAATAATGTCAAAAACTATATAGAAGGTGCAGTACCCGTTGTCGCAAGCGCTGGCTTAAATTGGCATTTAACAGAACAATGGCAGTCATCGTTACGTATTCGCCATATAGGTAAACGCACATTAACAAGCGACGGAGAAAAACGCTCGGAGCCATTAACCGTAGTTAATAGCTCTATAAGTTATCAGCAAACTCATTGGCAAGTAGAGTTTGAGTTACTGAATTTATTTAACAGCAGAGACCATGATATTGATTATTATTATTCATCGCGCTTACCTAATGAGCCCATTGATGGCGTTAAAGATAATCACTTTCACCCTATAGAGCCAAGAACTGCCCGATTAAGTTTTAGCTTATTATTTTAAATTCCGCCTCTGACAATAAAAACGAATGAAAATGATTTATAGAGCGAAAATAACAGAAAAAAGTAACTATATCGTTGTTATTTGCTGTTTCACCGTATCCTACTTAACTACAGTAGGCTAAATAAGGTAAAACACCCCTTTAAATTATTCTTAGGTTAAAAAATGAAACGTATTATAAAAGCCTCTTCAATCGCGCTTGCACTGGGTATGTGTATTAATGCACAAGCAGCAGACTTTAATTTTTCTACAAAAGTAGACAGCGACGCAAATACGCTGGTTGTATTTTATAGCCAAGATGGCAGCAACAGCCAATTTAAAACACTTGATAAACAATTCGATGGCCAATTACAACGTGTTATCGATATAGAAAACTTTACTGGCGATTACGCAAAAGTCGCGCAACTTGTCGCGCCAAGTAAAAGTAACTACAGCCGTATTTTAGTTGTAGGTACAGGTAAAGCTGACGAATTAAATAAAGCAAAAGCGGCTAAGTTAGGTGGTAATATTCATGCTCGCCTAGTTAAAGCTAAAGCAGGCACAGCCAGCGTTATTTTTGATGATGTAACGGGTGCAAACGATAACGCTGCACTTGCTGCTAATTTTGCCCATGGTGCAAACCTACGCGATCACCGTTTTGAAAACTACAAAAAAGAACCAAGCACTGAAACAGTTAGCTATACGTTTGATGTTGATAACACCAAGCAAACTCGCAAGCTTTACAGCCAATTAGAGAGTATTCAAGCAGGTGTATTTTTAGCACGCGATTTAACATCAGAAGTGGCTACAGAAATGACACCGGTCGATTTTGCCAATGCAGCAAAAGAATTAGCGTCGTTAGGGGTTACTATCAAAGTGTTAGAGCCTAAAGAACTAAAAGAGCTAGGCATGGGCGCATTAGAAGCTGTAGGTAGAGGTAGCCAGCAAGGTGCACGTTTAGTAGTTGCTCATTATAAAGGTTCTGACGCTGCCCCTATTGCCCTTGTTGGTAAAGGCATTACGTTCGACTCAGGTGGTTACAGCATTAAAACCGGTGCGTCTATTGCACGTATGAAGTCAGACATGGCCGGTGCTGCTGCAGTGCTTGGTACTGTAAAAGCAATGGCGTTAGCTAAAGCAGATAAAAACGTAGTAGCTGTTATGGGCATGGCAGCTAATATGGTATCGCAATTTGCTGTAGCTCCTGGCGATGTTGTTCGCACCGCTGAAGGCTTAAGTGTAGAAATTTTAAATACCGATGCTGAAGGTCGTTTAGTACTAAGTGATGCAATGTGGTATGCACGTGAGCACTACAAACCAGAGATCATGATTGATGTTGCAACCTTAACGGGTTCTAAAATTCGTGCTGTTGGTAATGAATACGCAGCGGTATTCTCTGATGATGACACGCTAGTATCGCAACTTACCCTTGCAGGTAAACAAGTAAACGAAAACCTATGGCGCTTACCATTAGGTTATAAAGATATGTTGAAGTCTGACATTGCTGATATAACAAATGTAGGTTCAGGTGGCCCTGGTGCAACCACAGCCGCTACTTTTTTAGAGCATTTTGCTGGCGATACCCGTTGGGTGCATATCGATATTGCAGGTAATGCCTTAGTGAAAAAAGGTAAAGATGAGCTTTCACCAGGGGGAACGGGGTTTGGTGTTCGCTTATTAAGCGAATGGTTATTAGCTAACTAATTGTTTATTAATACTAATAAAAGCGCCAAAGTAGGTTTACTACTTTGGCGCTTTTTGTACGAAAACAGTTTTATAGAGCTCAATACATCACTATTAATAAATCCTTAAAAGTGTGTTTATTATTTGATTTTGTTTGATTTATAATCAAAGATAGAAGGAACAATTAGTAACGAGGTCAAAGGAATGAAAATAACCTACCTGCTCTACAGCATTTTTTATTTAAGCATTTGTTTTCTTTTCTATTTTGAACAGCTCTCCACCATTGCTGCAGCAATTATAGTGCTGTTATCTGCAATTTTTTATATAAAACCAGCAAAATCTGAATCAGCAAATAACAATTCGTCACTAGGTGCCGTGCAGTCGTTCAATAACAAAATTGCACAAAACATTACCAAAGCCACCTCAAAAAATGCCATAGGCGCAGCTGAAGTGTCATTTTATGTTGATAGCTTATCTAAAGAAATAGACGCTTGTTATAACGAGAGTGAAACTGTCGGGCGTGCCACACACGAGCTTTCACAAAATAGTACTGAACTCAGTGACAGCATGACCACTATTAATCAAGCAATGGTACAAACAGCGCAAGCCTCAAGCTCTGCCGATAGCCGCTTACAAACGGCCACCAGCCAAATTGATTCGTTATCAGGCTCTATAGATAAAGTCGCCCAGCAATTAGATTTTTTATTAAAAAGTGCCAGTGATATACAAAGCATTACCCAAGTTATTCAAAACATTGCAGAGCAAACCAATCTACTTGCTTTAAATGCAGCCATAGAAGCCGCACGTGCAGGTGAGCAAGGTCGTGGTTTTGCGGTTGTTGCCGACGAAGTGCGTAACCTTGCAAATAAAACCAATGAAGCAACCAAACAAATTGCTGACATGCTCACAGACATTAACGCTAACAGTATAAAAACCAATGAAGATATGAAGCAGGTTTCACAGCAAAGTATTTCTGTAAAATCAGAGCTTGAAAACGTGACTCAATCCTTTTTAACAATTAACCAAGATATTGGTGCCTCATCTACCGCGCTTGATAGTATGCATCAGTCTGTTTCTGCATTTCAGCATGCAACCACACAAATAAATAGCTCAGTCACTAGCATCAGTAGTTTATTGGGCGAAGTTACTAAAAAAGGCAGTACAATTTCTCAGCAAGCGTCTTCTTTATCGCTGGGATCAGAATCAATATTTAGAGAGCTTGAAAACATAGAGTATGACGCATTCTTTAAACCAATCCTGATATCGGCTAAACACGCCAGTAAAGCAATTGGCGAATGTTTTGAGGGTTGGATCCAAAGCGGAAAAATAACCCAGCAACAACTTTTTTCGCAAAACTATAAACCCATCGAAAATACCAACCCAACTAAGTACACAACCGATTACGATAAACTTACAGATCAATCACTGCCGGCTATACAAGAACCAATACTGGAAAATAAAGACATAATTTTTGCAGGAGCCGTTGATACAAAGGGCTACTTTCCTACTCATAACAAACGCTATAGCCAAGCCCTAACCGGTAACTTTGAAAAAGATTTAGTAAACAACCGTACTAAACGTATTTTTAATGACCCGACAGGAATTCGCTGTGGTAGCCACACCGAAAGCTTTTTATTACAAACCTATAAACGTGATACCGGTGAAATACTGCATGACCTTTCGGTGCCAATTTATGTAAACGGTAAACATTGGGGCGGGTTTAGAATAGGGTTTAAGAGTACAACTCATTAATTAATATAAAAAGGGAGACACATGGTCTCCCTTTTTATAGATGATGTGTTTATTTTTTAGAAAACAGCATACGTTTAAAGGTATTATCAGCCAAAATGTAATGATGAAATAATGCAGCCGCCGCATGTAAGCCTATTACGTAATAACCAACTTCGCCTGCGGTTTCATGTATCTCTTTAATACTTTTAGCAAGTTCAAAGTTTTGAGCGGCCAAAGCAGGCAACTCTAAACCAAAAAATGGGATAGGTTTACCTGCTAAACTCAAAATTAGCCAACCAGCTATAGGCATAGCAAACATAAACACATACAGCGCAATATGAACAAATGTAGCTAACTTATTTTGCCATTTTGCAGGCTCAGGTTGTATAGCAGGTGCTGCACCACCCACTAAACGCGCAACTAACCTCACAATAACTAAAGCTAGCACCGATAAACCCAACATAAAGTGCCACATTTTAAAGGCATCACGGGTTTCGGTGCCTTTATCAAATAATTCGCGAAGTTCAATACTACCGTACACAGTCACAATTAAAATAAACATCAACCAATGCAAAGCAACAGAAAGTGTATTGTAATGAGTATCTATATTTTTAAAATTCATAATACCTCCTAATAAACGCATTAAAGTTAAAAGCTCACTTATGCGTATGAGTACATGTTTAAAGGTTAACCTTTACTCACTCACTGCTTAATGATCTAAAACATAAAATGAGTTACTAAGTCAGTTCAATGGTTTAATGATTCTGGAATTTAAGTATTAGTTACAATAACTGAGCAAGCTTAAAATAAACTTAAATAGTAGGCATAAAAAAACGGCAACCTTAAGTTACCGTTTTAAAAATCAACGTGTGTTTAAAAGTAATAAACCGCTAAAATTAAATGAATTTCTAGATCGTCAATCTTTGTATGCTAACCAATGCTTGTAAAGTTCGCTCTTTGATGTCTGAAGTCAAGATTTTACCCCTTTGGTTTTTTGCTAACCAATGCTTAGACAGCTCGCTCTTTTGATGTATGAAGTCAAGATTTTACCCCTTTGGATTCCGCAACGTGATATACACTCGTAGTACTTTGTATCAACCAAACTTACTTGTCGCTTTCTTGCGATTGCCATAACTGACCCAGCTTGTTTTCACACTGGTGAAAGCCTAGTACTTAGTTCGCCAAACTGTAAAAATTAAAGTGGGTGTCTAGTTTGTTTAGCGACGAAGGAGCAAAAACCAACTGTTTTTTGTCCTTGCTTAACAGCTTGTTAGGTTTCGTGAGCCAGCACAAGCATGTCGGGGCTATTAATAAATTCCCAAGCTAATTGTCTCAGAAGGCATGGCCACATTTCGCTAAAATTAGTTTGAATTTCATTTCCCACTTTAATAGTAATACCAGCTTTACCTTGTTGTAATTTTTGATATTTTTGAGGTAACTTATCTACATGAGCTCCGCCATCTTTATTGGCGGCTATTAATACGAAGTCTTTTCTAGAAAAAGCACCCACCTCGGGCATTGCGAAAACTATTTCATTCCACCATTTATCAATATTAACTTCATTATCATAAGCTATCCTATGCATATTAGGAGTTACACGATTCTTGTTTCCTGTGGTCATAATACCTGTTAAAGAAAAACCAAAGCTTTTGACACCATCAATGGAAGAGGAAGCTGTAGATCTGATTTTTGAAACCTCTTTTTTCTCCATTAATGTAAATAAAGAAGTGGAGTTTTTTGTATCATGTATTAGAACTCTTAAACATGTAGCGATCCGAACTGCCTCATTTGTTTTGCCAAGGTCAAACAGCGCGGATGAATTCTCAATAAATTCGTATTGCTTTTTAAAATGATGTATCAATGACATAAGAAACCTAACGTCCGCGTAATAGGCGCGAGCTTGTGAACGTCCTAATTGACGCGCTTGTTAGGCAATTAAGCAATGTTGATTTTAGCAAGTTCAACTTTAAAGCCCATATTAATTAGCCTTCTTGCGTGATGCCGAAGATTTACTTTTGAAAAAAATGGCAAATGAAGATCTCCGGTATTCTTTTGCATGATAGCAAGGACAATTCTGTATCTCCGAGGACTGTCTTCACTATTAAAATTTACGCTCAAATACGTTTCCTCTAGGTGCTTATTAACTTGATCTTGCACGCTAGGGTCATTCATAAGAAAGTCGGTTGCGACAGATGCTTGTGAAAATAGGTGGCTTAAAACAGATGAAGATCCATATTTTTTTACGTGAATAAATGCATCACACTGGGAAAGCAAATCACAAAACTCAAGCCTATTACCAGTACCTTTAGGGTGAATCCACTGCTGATCAAGAAGCGCAAAATTTTCGCCATCGGCTATTTCCCGCAAATACTCACCTTCGTTCATTCCATTATAAGGGGGGAAATCAATTAGAGACCTGCCTAGGGAATTGAAGAAATTGTTTACAGAGTCCGAAAATTCACTATCAATCCTGTACCATTTCCCATCATTTAAGATATATGTTTCACCATCTAGCATTAGCTCACAATTCATGCAGTGAAAGACGGGCCAGCCGCCATTATTTTTTTCTTCTGCATTAAATTTTAATATCTCTCTCCTTTTTAATGCATCAATTGTTATAGGTTTCTTAGGCTTTGATTCGGCGATATAAGTAGATAGATCTAGCTCAC
The DNA here is from genome assembly GCF_003173795.1 of Pseudoalteromonas sp. meg-B1. GTDB lineage: Bacteria > Pseudomonadota > Gammaproteobacteria > Enterobacterales > Alteromonadaceae > Pseudoalteromonas > Pseudoalteromonas undina. The sequence continues at coordinate 1,377,129 of NZ_QGQU01000001.1, forward strand.
TATGAAAACAAGGAGATTGATTGTTCTTTATTTTGTAGACAAACCCAGAGAAATCATTGTAATCAATAACTTCTGGCGGAGAAATCCATACATCGTCATATTTCTCCTCATTGAGGAGTCTAACCATTTCTTCGTTTAACTGTTTCAGTAGTGATGGATCAGAGACAAACTGTATAAAATCCACCCAAGGATATTTTTCTTGATACTTATCATCTCCATAAGCCGCAAGCAGCCGTTTTGCTAAGTCTGGAAATGTATCCAATTCGATTTCAGTATTAATTGAAACAGAGTCGCAACCTGACACAATCTCTGAACTGTCACTATCATTGTTTTCAACCACAGCGCAGATCGACTTCAGTATTTCTTGGTCAAATTCAAAATCAAAGTCGTTTACATTTGTATTCTTTGATGTTTGCGAGCGCGTATTTAATGAAACCTTTTCCAAGGTCGATTTGTCGATAGACTTTATTTGCTCGGAATCTCCAAGATTGAGAGTTACCCTCATTCCAAAACCACGCTCCACCATAAACGACTTTAACATTGACCTTCCGTGCCCAAAGGTGAACGCAAATAGCCTATTTTCAATATTTACAACTAAAAGTCCTCTAACACTTTCAGACCTGAAAATATTCGGATCAATGCCATTTATATCATTAAATAGCTTTGACCATTTTGGTTCTGAGCGAGATTTTTTAATATAAAGACCACAGGGAATTCCATTAATTTCTATAGGATTTCTCTTAGATAACTTGTCTTTATCCAAGGCGTCCTCTTCCGTTACGCCTTCCTTAATCAAGTAGCAAACCACATTCAGTTTCATTCGAAGTGACTCCGTGTCGACTGCCTAACAATTTTGTCTACGACACTTGTCGTTTTATAAACCGACAAATGTCCATATATTTCAATGCATTTATCTTAACCATCAAATAAACACCTGTAAACAATTAGTTAACTACGTCTAATTTTTTACAAATAAAAAAACACCAAAATGGTGGAGATCAGTAATATTGGACAAAACGATAAACACTGTCCATATATACAGTTACTTTTTTACTAAAGATTCATATCATGAAATCACCTTTTTTAACTATGATAGCCGAACAAATGTATCTAAAGCGTTATGCAAAAAGTACCATTAAAGCGTATTTATACTGGATAGCTTCATTTATTCGTTTTAACTCTATGAGGCACCCAACAACGATGGGAGATAATGAGATCGAACTTTTTTAAATCACTTAGTCAACCATCAAAATGTTGCACCTAACACTCAAACACAAGCATTAAATGCGTTGAGCTTTTTATTTAAAGAAGTGATTAACAAACCACTTTCATTATCATTAGTTTTATTAAGAGCAAACGAGCAACTAAACTACCGATAGTTTTAACGCAACAAGAAATAAATAATTTTTTTAAAGCGTGCTCTGCGAAGCATTATTTACCCTGTGGATTACTTTATGGCAGTGGTATGCGATTAATGGCGGTACTACGTTTACGGATACATCAGCCCTTTTTCAAGATTATAAATGTCCGACTTTAAAAAAAAGCACAACCCAAAGGGCTGTGCTTTTTAATAAACTAACACTCATACGTTTATAAAGATTAGTTTACAAACGAATACCGCCGTCTATCTCTACTACACGGCCAGTAAAAAAGTCGTTTTCGATAATATACTGAGCAGTATGGGCTATTTCAGCGGTTTCACCTAAGCGCCCTACTGGTGTTACTGCTAGCATGCGCTGTTTAGCTTCTGGCTTCATTACATCTGTCATCGCGGTGCTAATAACACCCGGTGCAATGGCGCCAACGCGTATACCAAAACGGCCAAGCTCTTTAGCCCATGTAGTGGTTAATGCCACAACACCCGCTTTTGAGGCGGCATAGTTAGTTTGGCCAATATTACCCGCACGCGCTACGCTCGACATGTTTACAATTACGCCGCCTTTGCCTGATTCAATCATGTGGCTAGCCGCTTCGCGCCCTGCCAAAAATACACCTGTTAGGTTAACGTCAATTACTGATTGAAATTGATCAAGCGACATTTTTTTAACCACTTTGCCGTCTTTGGCTTTTATAAACATACCATCGCGTAAAATGCCGGCGTTATTAATTAATACCCCAATATGGCCAAAGTCACTGTTAATGGTATTAAATACGTCTTCAACTTCGCTCTCTACCGTTACATTAGCGCTGTAGCCTTTAATAGTGCCTGTTACGCCTGCTAATGCAGATAGCTGCTCGGTTGCTTCATTTAACTGTGCTTGTGCCATATCAATTAAGGCAATATTAGCGCCCATTAAGGCAAACTTTTGCGCCATTGCAAAACCTAAGCCTTGTGCGCCACCGGTAATAACTACGGTATTATTTTTTATTTCCACGATACTTTCCTACTTCGAAAACAATTTAAAAATGGCACTAAAATCATCACTGCCTGCACCTTGGTGCTGAATCATAGTGTATAAATTTTTAGCCATTGAGCCCATTGGCGTCAGTGAATTACTCTGCTGAGCCGCTTCCATAGCAAGGCCTAAGTCTTTAGCCATTAAATCGACCATAAAGCCAGGTTTATAGTCGTTACTAGCTGGTGCGGTTTCCATAACACCTGGGCAGGGGTTATAAAGTTCTAACGTCCAGTTACGACCCGAGCTTGCGCTCATTATGTCGCTTAGTACTTTTGCGTCGAGGCCGTTATTAATTCCCATTTGAATGGCTTCACTGGTGCCTGCCATTAAAATACTCAACAGCATATTGTTACATATTTTAGCAACTTGCCCTGCACCAATATCACCGGCATGGAATATGTTTTTACCCATATCGACTAATACAGTATTGGCTTTATCGAATGCAGTTTGCTCACCACCCACAATAAACGTAAGCGTACCCGCTGTTGCCCCTGCTACACCACCCGATACCGGGGCATCAACAAACGCAATACCTTGCTCGCTTAGGGCATGGCCTACATCACGAGCCGATTGTGCATCTATGGTTGAACAATCAATCACTAACGTGCTTTTACTTAGTACTTTAATTAAACCCGATTGCTCGTCTGTGCCTAAATAAAGTGATTTAACATGTTTGCTTGCCGGTAGCATGCTAATTAGCACATCAGCCTCGTGCGCACATTCACTTGCGCTTTGCGTCGCACTAGCCCCATGATTCACAAGCTCTTTAACGGCCTCTGCACTTAAGTCAAAAACGCGCACACTGTGGCCTGCTTTAACTAAGTTTGCTGCCATTGGGCCGCCCATGTTTCCTAAACCAATAAATCCTATATTAAGTTTACTCATCGCTTTACCCATGTAAATTTAGTTGTGAAAAGTACGGCTCTAGCGGATGTTTCTCGCCAAAGCGATTTGCAAAAAAGCTCTCTACTACTTCGCTTGGCACATTAGCTAAGGTTTTAAACTGCCACTGTGGCGTACCGTCTTTATCGATTAGTAAGGCACGTACACCTTCTTGAAACTCGCCCACTTCGCCAGCACGAACCGACATGCCCAATTCCATTTTAAAACAGTCAGCTAAGTTTTTGCCTTTGCTATGTTTAAGCTGCTCACTCACTAAAGCACAACTTAATGGACAACCATGCGCCAACGATTTTTGAGCGTGTTGTAGCCATTTGTCATCTGTGGTTAGGTTTAAAATGTAATCGACCTGCTGCTGTAACGTGTCAAAGTCGCCTAACTTTTGAATTAGCGATAAGTTAGCTTTTAAATTGCCTTTAGGCATACGGCTAGAGTTGTTATCTAACTCAATTAGCAAGTTACTTAGCTTGTCGTGGTTTAAACTTGCTGTTTTACCCCATTTAGTATTGAGTAACGCTTCAACAAGCTCTGGGTATTTATCAGCATTTACAAAGTGATCGGCAAGCGATACAAGCTTAGCGTCTTCACAATTTATAGATGCCGAGGTCAGCCCTAAAAACAAACCAACATGGGCGGGCATTTTATGTAAAAAATAACTGCCGCCTACATCAGGGTAAAGCCCAATGGTTTGCTCAGGCATGGCAATGCGTGATGTTTCGGTAACCACACGGTGACTGGCACCGGCCATTAAACCTAAACCGCCGCCCATTACAATACCGTTACCCCACACTAAAATGGGTTTGTTGTAGCAGTGAATTAGGTAATCGAGCTGATACTCTTGAGTAAAAAACTCTTCAACCAGTGAGCTCGGTTTACCCTCACTCATTGCTTTGTGTAAGCTCACTACATCGCCACCGGCACAAAATGCTTTTTCACCTGCGCCTTTAAGAACCACTAATGCAATGTTATCGTCTTTGTCCCATTGCTGTAGTTGTGGCTCGAGCAAGCTGATCATCTCAAAATTTAACGCGTTTAATGACTTAGGCGCGTTAAGCGTAGCAAAACCAATGAGTCGGCCATTGTCTGTGGTTGCCGTTTCAAATACCACGGCAGCATCAGCTGAATTTAAACGGGTTAATTCACTCATTAGCCATTCACCCAATTAGCTTTGCGTTTTTCTAAAAAGGCGTTCACGCCCTCTTGCTGATCTTCGGTATCAAATAAACCAACAAACAGCTCTCGCTCCAGTGGCAATGCATTCGCCATTGGCTGATGACGCCCTTTTTGAATCAATGTTTTACATGCAGCAACCGACGATGGGCTTTGCTCTGCCACTTGGTTAGCTAGTTTTAGTGCTGCTGCAAAGCTTTCACCTTGTGCAACCACTTCTTCCACTAAGCCAATTTGTAGGGCTTTATCGGCTTTTAAGCGCTCACCGCATAAAATCATGCGTTTTGCCCAGCCTTCACCAACGAGCCATGCTAAGTTTTGCGTTCCACCAGCACAGGGTAATAAACCCACTTTTGCTTCAGGCAATGCCATTTGTGCTTGCTCTTCTGCAATACGAATGTCGCAAGCAAGCGCTACTTCAAGCCCGCCACCCATTGCATAGCCATTAATGGCTGCAACCGACACGCCTCTAAAATTAGTTAGCGCTTCAAAGGCTTCACCAAATACACATGACATATCTGCAGCGACACCTTTATCGCCACTGGCAAATACATTGAGGTCAGCACCGGCGCTAAAAAACTTCTCGCCTTCACCAGTCAGTACTAATGCATAAATATTTTTATTGGTGTTGAGCTGATTAACTGTGTCTTTAAGCGCCACTAAGGTGTCTTTCGTCCAGGTATTCGCTGGCGGATTCGACATAGTTAAAATAGCAACATGACCTTCAATTGTTAATTCAATGCTAGGATTTGACATACTAATCTCCTTATAAAACTTCGCTGGCTGATTCGGCTAAGATACGACGTGCAATAATCACGCGCATAATTTCGTTAGTGCCTTCTAGAATTTGATGAACACGTACATCGCGTACGTGGCGTTCAAGTGGGTACTCTTTAATGTAACCGTAGCCACCATGAATTTGCAGCGCATCGTTACACACAGTAAAACCAACATCGGTTGCAAAGCGTTTAGCCATAGCACAATAAGTGGTTTTTTCGCTGTCGTTAGTATCAAGTTTAAACGCAGCGAGTCGAACCATTTGGCGCGCTGCTACAAGCTCGGTATTCATATCGGCAATTTTAAATTGTAGCGCTTGAAATGCTGCCAATGGCTTACCAAATTGGGTACGCTCTTTTAAATACTCACGTGCGGTATTAAGTGCCGCTTGTGCAGTACCAATAGAACAAGTGGCAATATTAATACGGCCGCCATCTAAGCCTTGCATGGCAAACTTAAAGCCTTCGCCTTCTTGACCTAATAAGTTTGCAGCCGGAATTCGTACATCTTCAAAACTAATTAAGCGTGTTGGTTGTGCGTTCCAACCCATTTTTTCTTCTGCTTTGCCGTACTCAATACCTTTGGCATCTGCTGGTACAACAAACGCTGAGATTCCACTTGGGCCATCTGCCCCTGTACGTGCCATTACAACTAAAATTTCTGTTTCACCGGCGCCTGAAATAAACATTTTTGAGCCGTTAATAACATACTCATCACCATCAAGAACTGCTTTAGTTTTTAATGACGCAGCATCAGAGCCAGAGCCTGGCTCAGTTAAACAGTAAGAGGCTAACAATTCGCCCATTACCAATTGCTCAACGTATTTGTCTTTTACTGCATCGGTGCCAAAGCTTGCGATCATCCAGGTTGCCATATTATGAATGGTCAGCATAGCCGTAGTTGCTGTACAACCCAGTGCAAGTTGCTCAAAAATAATGCTTGAATCTAAACGAGATAAACCTAAGCCACCGGCTTCTTCTGGTGTGTATAAGCCACAAAAACCAAGCTCACCAGCGGCTTTAATTGTGTCTTTTGGGAAAATATGTTCGCGATCCCACTTAGCTGCATGTGGTGCTAGTTCAGATTCTGCGAATTGGCGCGCCGTTTGCGCAAAAGCTTGTTGATCTTCAGATAAGTTAAAGTCCATGGTAGACCTCTTGTTGTGTTTTGTTTGTTGTCAGTGCATCCCACAAAGGGAGTTATTAGTGAGGAGCGACAACATTGTGTGTTGTGCCCCTCTTTTTTATTGATTATGCGGTTAAAATGTTACTTAAGATTAATACTCATATTTGGGCCTGAAGCGATATCATCTTCAAACCAGCGTGAGGTAATGGTTTTAGTTTCTGTGTAAAAACGAATACCTTGTTTACCATACGTGTGAGTATCGCCGTAGAATGAGCCTTTCCAACCCGTGAACGAGAAAAATGGTAAAGGCACAGGAATTGGCACATTAATACCCACTTGGCCTACTTCAATTTCGTGTTGGAATTTACGTGCAACCGCACCACTTGAGGTAAATAATGAAGTACCGTTGCCGTAAGGGCTTTCGTTAATAAGTGCAATGGCTTCTTCAAGGGTATCAACAAACATACACGCCAATACTGGGCCAAAAATCTCTTCTTTGTACAAGTTCATATCTTTGGTTACATCAGTAAATAACGTAGGACCTACCCAGTTACCTTGCTCGTAACCTTCAACGCTAAAATCAGAGCCATCAATTAAACAGGTAGCGCCTTGTGCTTTACCATCAGCAATCAGTGATAAAATACGTGCTTTTGCAGCAGGTGATGTTTGTGGGCCATAAGCCGCGTCTGCATCATCCCAAACACCTGGGCGTACACCTTCAAAGCCTGCTTTAATTTCATCAACCCAGTCTTTTGCTTGACCAACAAATACCGCCACAGAGATACCCATACAGCGCTGACCTGCCGCACCTACAGAGGCACCCACAAGGTTATTAACAACATGCGATTTACTCGCATCAGGCATAATTACCATGTGGTTTTTAGCGCCAACACACGCTTGAACACGTTTTAAGTTTTGTGTGCCTTTAGAGTAAATATAGGCACCTACACCACATGAACCCACAAATGAAATAGCACGAACAGCTTTGTCTTCTAATAAGCGGTCTACTTGTGGTTTTGTACCGTGTACTACTTGTAATACGCCTTTAGGTGCACCCGCTTCAATAAATAGCTCAGCTAAGCGCATAGGAGTAAGTGGATCTTGCTCAGACGGTTTTAAAATAAAGGTGTTACCACACACAATTGCCAGTGGGAACATCCACAATGGGATCATTGCTGGAAAGTTAAATGGCGTAATACCTGCACATACACCCAGTGGTTGCATGTAAGAATACGTATCAATTTTGCGCGCTACGTTTTCCATGGTTTCACCCATCATTAACGACGGCGCATTAGCAGCTTGTTCAACTACCTCAATACCACGCCACACATCACCTTTTGCATCTTCAAACGTTTTGCCTAGCTCATGACAAATAATAGTGGCTAGTTCATCATGGTTTTCTTTTAATAGCGCCGCGTATTTCATCATAATGCGCGCACGCTCAGTAATAGGCACATCTTTCCATGTTTTAAATGTTTCGCTTGCTGATGCAATCGCCGCATCCATCTCTGCGTCTGTAGCGCATGGCACTTGCGCGAGCACTTCTTGATTAGCTGGGTTTACAACATCAATTAATTCATTTGACGTTGACTGAACGAACTCGCCGTTAATTAGTAAAGGTACTTGGTGCATAATAAATCCTATTGACTCAATTTAATTGCCGCAGCGCTGTGATTGTTATAGTTGCTGCGGCTTTGTTATCAGTTAAAGTGCTTCGACTGCCATAGCAACGGCTTCACCGCCACCTATACACAAAGACGCAACGCCTTTTTTGAGGCCTCGGTTTTTAAGCGCATGAATAAGTGTTACTAAAATACGTGCGCCACTAGCACCAATTGGGTGGCCTAGTGCACACGCTCCACCATTCACGTTTACTTTGCTTTCATCAAGCTTTAATTCGTTAATAGCCAGCATGGTGACCATGGCAAACGCTTCATTAATTTCCCATAAATCAACATCGGCGGTTGTCCAGCCAGCTTTTTCAAGAACGCTGTTCATTGCGCCCACTGGGGCTACGGTAAATTCACTTGGTTTTTGAGAGTGAGTACTGTGAGCAACAATTTTGCAAAGTGGTGTTAAACCCTCAGCTTTTGCTTTTGATTCGCTCATTAGTATTAGCGCAGCACCACCATCTGAAATAGACGATGAATTAGCGGCAGTAATAGTGCCGTCTTTTTTAAATGCAGCTCTTAAGCTTGGAATTTTTTCAGGGCGTGCGTTGCCAGGTTGCTCATCAATTGAAACAGTGACATCGCCTTTACGCGTTTTAATAGTGTGCGGAGTAATTTCGCTATCAAACCACCCATTGTCTATGGCTGCGTTTGCTTTACTTAATGAACCCAGTGCAAACGTATCCATTTGCTCACGACCAATACCATATTCATCGGCTGTGTCTTGAGCAAAGCATCCCATTGCTTTATTGTCGTAGGCGTCTTCTAGGCCATCACTCATCATGTGATCTTTAATTTCGCCATGTCCCATACGCATACCGCCACGGGCTTTAGGAATAAAGTAAGGTGCATTGGTCATGCTTTCCATACCACCAGCGATTGCTGATTCAATAGAACCTGCTTTAATAAGGTCATTCGCTAACATCGCTGCTTTTAATCCAGAGCCACATACTTTATTAATAGTGGTAGCGCCGGTGCTTAGTGCAAGCCCCGCTTTAAGCATTGCTTGACGCGCAGGTGCTTGGCCTAAACCGGCTGGTAATACGCAGCCCATAATAACTTCATCAATTGCATCATTGCTTAAACCCGTTTGAGCAAGTGCGCCTGCAATGGCCGTAGCACCTAATTCGGTAGACTGCGCATCACTTAGTGCGCCCATAAATCCACCCATTGGGGTGCGTTTTGCTGCTACAATTACAACGCTTTCGAAAGACATAAAAGGCTCCATTTTCAATTAACGCAAACATGTTTTATTATGTTTAGCTTAATGTTTAAACTAATCTGATAAATACGAGCATACATAAAATTTACGTTTACGCCAACGTAAATCTAAAATCAACTTTCTAATTAGTGTAAAAACTGTAAAGTTAGCTTGCTAAAAATTTATTACATACTGTCTAACTGGCTTATAACGTTTATAAACACTCAACTTCTGCTGCATTTCCGCTTTTATTTTATACGTCTAAAGTATAACAACCAGATCGCACTTTACCTTTACGTAAACTTCACTTATATTGAGGTTATTCGAATGAGGTAAACATTACAATGAAATCAGATAATCAAACAAACTTTGCAAATTCAGCCAACGAGCCGGCTAAAAACGAACAAACTTTTAGCATTAGTGAATTGGCTAAAGAATTTGATATTACTACCCGCTCTATCCGTTTTTACGAAGACCAAGGGTTAATATCGCCAGAGCGCAATGGCCAAACACGCATTTACTCAAAGCGCGACAAGGTTCGCCTAAAGCTAATACTGCGCGGCAAGCGTTTAGGTTTCACTTTAGCTGAAACAGGTCGTTTGTTTGAACTGTATGATGCTGATAAATCAAGTGCAAAACAGTTAGTTACTATGCTTGACCTTATCAGTGAGAAAAAAGCCGATCTTTCACAACAGATGGATGACATTAAAGTGGTTCTTATGGAACTGGTCACCGCTGAACGTCGCTGTCGCGACACGCTTAGCAAAATAGATGAATAAAATATAACAACGTCATCAACACACAGGAATTAATCATGAGCACTATTTCACTATATAAAGAAATGAACTTTGGCCTTGGCGAAACTGCAGATATGATCCGCAGTCACGTAAACAGCTTTGCCAGTCAAGAAATTGCCCCACTAGCTGAAAAAACTGACCTTGATAATGCGTTCCCCAATGAACTTTGGCCGCAAATGGGTGAAATGGGCGTGCTTGGCATGACCGTGGATGAAGAATTTGGTGGTGCTGGCTTAGGTTATTTAGAGCACGTTATTGCCATGGAAGAAATTAGCCGTGCAAGTGCCTCTATTGGTTTAAGTTACGGTGCGCATTCAAACCTGTGTGTTAATCAAATAAACCGTAATGGTTCACAAGCACAAAAAGAAAAATACTTACCTAAACTAATTAGTGGCGAGCACATTGGTGCGCTGGCTATGAGTGAGCCTAATGCGGGCTCTGATGTTGTTTCTATGAAACTCAAAGCAGAGAAAAAAGGCGATAAGTACATTTTAAACGGTAATAAAATGTGGATCACTAATGGCCCTGACGCAGATACACTGGTTATTTATGCAAAAACAGATTTAAACGCCGGCGCTAAAGGAATTACAGCCTTTATTGTAGAAAAAACTTTCCCTGGTTTTTCAACCGCACAAAAGCTCGACAAACTCGGCATGCGTGGCTCAAATACCTGTGAATTGGTATTTGAAAACTGTGAAGTACCTGAAGAAAATATTTTAGGTAACTTAAACGAAGGCGTTAAGGTACTTATGAGTGGCCTTGATTATGAGCGTGTTGTTTTAGCGGCTGGCCCACTTGGCATAATGCAAGCGTGTATGGATATTGTGGTGCCTTACATCCATGAGCGTAAGCAATTTGACAGCCCTATTGGTCAATTTCAGTTAATACAAGGCAAAATTGCTGATATGTATACACAAATGAACGCAGCTCGCTCATATGTATACACAGTAGCAAAAGCATGTGATCGCGGCGAAACCACCCGTAAAGACGCTGCTGGCGCAATTTTATATGCTGCTGAGCTTGCAACTAAAATGGCATTAGACGCAATTCAAATTTTAGGCGGTAATGGTTATATAAATGAATACGCAACAGGTCGTTTACTGCGTGATGCGAAATTGTATGAAATTGGTGCAGGCACCTCAGAAATACGCCGTATGTTAATTGGTCGCGAATTATTCACTGAAAGCCGCTAAGGATTAGTTATGACGATTTTAAAATCGAGCGTTAATCCGCATGATCCAAATTTTGTGCAAAATCACAACAACATGTCGGCGCTAGTGGATGATTTACGCAGTAAAGCAGCAACAATACGTTTAGGCGGTGGTGCTGCTTTAAAAGAGCGCCATGAAGGCCGTGGTAAATTGTTTGTCCGCGACCGTATTACCACTTTGCTAGATGAAGGCTCGCCATTTTTAGAAATATCGCAATTTGCTGCCTTTGGCGTTTATGAACAAGATATTCCTTGTGCCGGTGTGGTTGCAGGTATTGGTCGCGTTAAAGGCGTCGAATGTATGGTGATTGCTAATGATGCGACAGTAAAAGGCGGCACCTATTTCCCGCTGACTGTTAAAAAGCATTTACGCGCTCAAGACATCGCCGAACGTTGTCATTTACCGTGTATTTATTTAGTTGACTCAGGTGGCGCAAACTTACCTGAGCAAGACGACGTATTCCCTGACAAACTGCATTTTGGTCGTATTTTTTATAATCAAGCGCGTATGTCGGGTAAAGGCATTCCACAAATTGCTGTGGTTATGGGGTTATGTACTGCAGGTGGTGCGTATGTTCCTGCTATGGCCGATGAAAGTATTATTGTAAAAGAACAAGGCACTATCTTTTTAGCTGGTCCGCCGCTGGTAAAAGCTGCCACCGGTGAAGTAGTTACTGCAGAAGAGCTTGGTGGCGCCGATGTACACTGTAAAACATCAGGTGTGGCCGATCATTACGCAGAAAACGATGCTCATGCGTTGTCGATTGCTCGCCAATGTATTGAACGGATTAACTATTCGCGCCCTACCTCACCATTACTAGAAGAAGTAAAAGCCCCTCGTTATGATATTAACGAACTTTACGGCATTGTCGGTACTGATCTTAAAAAGCCATTTGATGTCCGTGAGGTCATTGCACGTACTGTCGATGACTCATCGTTTGATGAATTTAAACGCTACTTTGGTGAAACACTGGTAACAGGTTTTGCCAGCATTTATGGTCATCCCGTAGGCATAGTGGCCAACAACGGTATTTTATTTAGTGAGTCAGCGCAAAAAGGCGCACACTTTATTCAATTATGCGCTCAGCGCAACATTCCACTGGTATTTTTACAAAACATCACTGGCTTTATGGTCGGTAAAAAATACGAGTCTGAAGGCATTGCTAAACACGGCGCTAAAATGGTGATGGCGGTATCGTGTGCCGATGTACCCAAATTTACTATTTTAATCGGTGGCTCATACGGTGCAGGTAACTATGGTATGTGTGGTCGAGCGTTTGAACCGACCATGATGTGGATGTGGCCAAATGCCCGTATTTCAGTTATGGGTGGTGAACAAGCCGCTGGTGTGATGGCGCAAGTAAAACAAGATGGTTTAGCCCGCAAAGGCGAAAGCATGAGCGAACAACAAATTAACGATTTTAAAAAGCCGATCATCGATCAATACGAACAGCAAGGTCACCCATATTATGCCAGCGCCCGTTTATGGGATGATGGCATTATCGACCCGGTCGATACACGCAATGTTCTTGGGCTTGCACTTAGCGCAGCTAAAAATGCTCCTGAGCGTGAATCAAAATTTGGCGTATTTAGAATGTAATGGGAGCTTAAAATGTCAGTAACACTACAAATAACAAAATCTAATGTGGCTGTACTTGTTTTAAGTCGCCCAGAAAAACGCAATGCCTTTAATAGCGACGTTATCCATGAGCTTATTCAATGTATTGAACATGCTAATACGCTCGATATTCGTGCCCTTGTATTAAAAACTGAGGGTAAACACTTTTCAGCCGGTGCCGATTTAGCCTGGATGAAATCGATGGCAGATAACAACTATAACGATAATTTGGCCGATTCGATGCAGCTGGCTAAGCTAATGCAAGTTTTAGCACAAAGCCCACACCCTACTATTTGTGCGGTACAAGGCGCAGCATTTGGTGGCGCATTGGGCTTAATTGCTTGCTGTGATATTGCGCTCAGTAAAGACGACGCTCAATTTTGTTTAAGTGAAGTTAAATTAGGTTTAATTCCTGCTGTTATAAGCCCTTATGTAATTAAAGCCATTGGTGAGCGCGCTGCTCGTCGTTACTTCTTAACGGCTGAAGTATTTGATGCGCATACGGCTAAACAGCTGGGGCTAGTTCACCAAATTACAGGGAATTTAGACTGTGCACTGGATAACCTATTACAAACGCTGATAGATAATGGCCCGGTAGCGGTTAAAGCAGCTAAAGCGCTTATTAATGATGTGGCAAACAAAGAAATCGATAACGAAATAATTGCGCTCACTGCAGAACGTATAGCCAAAATTCGTGTATCAGACGAAGGTCAAGAAGGTCTAACTGCCTTTTTTGAAAAACGCCCTCCCCAATGGCAACTCTAGGACGCATTATGAACACAGTACACTTACAAAAAATTCTGATTGCTAATCGCGGAGAGATTGCTTGTCGTATTATGCGAACAGCAAAGCAAATGGGCTTGACCACGGTTGCGGTTTATTCAGATGCAGATAAAAACGCTCAACATGTAAAAATGGCTGATGAAGCCTATCATATTGGTGCAGCGCCGAGTAAAGACTCATACCTAGTTGCAGATAAAATACTTAACGTTGCCAAAATGAGTGGCGCCGATTGTATTCACCCTGGTTATGGATTTTTATCTGAAAACAGCGAATTTGCTAATGTTTGTGAAGCCAATAACATTGCCTTTATTGGGCCGCCAGCAAGTAGCATAGAAGCTATGGGCTCTAAAACCCGTGCAAAAGAAATTATGGCAGCCGCTAATGTTCCTTTGGTGCCAGGTTATTATGGCGATAAACAAGACCCTAGCTTTTTACAAGCTGAGGCTGAAAAAATTGGCTACCCTGTGCTTATCAAAGCGGCCTTTGGTGGCGGTGGTAAGGGCATGCGTATAGTTTCAAAAGCCAGTGAGTTTATAAGCGCATTAGAAGGTGCTAAACGTGAAGCTATTGCCGGTTTTGGTAATGATCTGGTTTTGCTTGAGCGTTATGTTGACCAACCTCGCCATGTTGAAGTGCAAGTATTTGCTGATAACTATGGCAACTGTGTGTATTTAGGTGATCGTGATTGTTCATTGCAGCGTCGACATCAAAAAGTGATTGAAGAAGCGCCTGCCCCCGGTTTATCAGACTCATTGCGAAAAGAAATGGGCGAAGCCGCGGTAAGATGTGCCCTAGCAATTGACTACCGAGGCGCTGGCACTGTGGAATTTTTACTCTGTGGTGATGAGTTCTTTTTTATGGAAATGAATACTCGCTTGCAAGTAGAGCACCCAGTAAGTGAAATGGTCACAGGCGTTGATTTAGTTAATTGGCAAATTAATGTAGCCAGTGGTTTAGCGTTACCTTTAGCGCAAGCAGATATTCAGCTACAAGGACACAGCTTTGAAGCACGTATTTATGCTGAAGATCCAAGTAATGACTTTATTCCGTGCTCTGGCACTATTGAGGCACTATATACGCCCGCTAACAGTGAATATGTACGTATTGATACTGGTATTGCCCAAGGTGATGAAATAAGCCCGTATTACGATCCAATGATTGCCAAACTTATTGTTCATGATGATAACCGCGACCAAGCACTTTCGCGTTTACAACAAGCATTAACACAATTTCATTTAGCCGGATTTAGCACTAATATCAGCTTTTTATATAATTTAGCGATTCATCCACGCTTTAAACAAGGTGCTCCAAGCACCCACTTTATTGCAGAGCAAGGTGAAGCGTTAGTTACTATTGACCCGTCTTTATTACAAACTAGCCGCTTAATTGCAGGTTTTGCGTATTTAGCATCACTTGGTAGTAATACAAGTAGTGCAAATCCATGGCAACAATTACATGGGTTTAGTTTAAATGCGCCGCAACAAGTTAAAATTCCATTTAGCGATACCCCCTTAAACGCAATAAAAACCGCGCAGGGCTATAGCATGACCATTAATGACAACACCTTTGAAGTGCAAGGTGAGTTAACTAATGGCTACTGCAACGTATCGATTAATGGCGCTAAACACACTGCGCATGTTAGCCACGTTGATAATGCCATTACTGTAATGAACCAAGCACTGCAAACTAAGTTTGAATGTGTTGATAAACATTTCATCAGCTCACATGAAAATGAGGCATTACCCCTTGCTGCGCCACTTAATGGTACTGTAGTTAAACACTTGTTAGAGGTGGGAAGCACCATTACTAAAGGCGATGCAGTGGTTATAATTGAAGCAATGAAAATGGAATACACGCTTAATGCCCCACATGATGGCGTATTAAAAAGTTACTGTTTTGCTGAGGGTGAACTGGTAAGCCATGGCGCTTTACTGGCCATAGTTGAAGACACAACTGCAGAGGAACCCGCTTAATATGAGTTCATTATTACCTAAAGCAGTGCGCATTGTTGAAGTGGGCGCCAGAGATGGACTTCAAAATGAAGCCGCTGTAGAAACTGCTGATAAAATAACGCTTATTAACGCACTCGCCGCTGCAGGCATAAAAGACATAGAAGCTGGTGCGTTTGTCTCACCTAAATGGGTGCCACAAATGGCAGACTCTAGTGAAGTAATAAGCGCACTTAATTTACCTGAGGTTAATCTCAGTGCCCTTACCCCTAATTTAAAAGGGGCAGAGGCAGCAGATGCTGTAGGTATTAAAGAATTTGCAATATTTACCGCAGCGAGCGAAGCATTTTGCCAAAAAAATATTAATTGCTCTATTGAGCAAAGTTTGGCGCGTTTTAGTGAAGTTATGGCTTTTGCAAAGGCGCATAACATTCGCGTACGCGGTTATGTAAGTTGTGTGTTAGGTTGCCCGTATGAGGGAGATGTTGACCCTCATACTGTACTGGCTGTTGCTGCTAAACTCTTAAAAATGGGCTGTTATGAAATTAGCCTAGGTGACACCATAGGTGTTGGCACACCCGCTAAAGTAATAGAGCTACTTACATTGCTACTTAAACATATTGAAAAATCTAAACTTGCTGTACATTTTCACGACACATACGGGCAAGCGCTCACAAATATTTACGCTGCTCTAAACCTTGGTATAGCAACGGTTGACAGTGCTGTTGCCGGCCTTGGTGGCTGCCCATATGCCAAAGGCGCGTCAGGAAATGTTGCCACCGAAGATGTTGTATACTTACTGCAAGGACTTGGCATTGAGCATGGAATTGATTTACAAAGGCTTGCTGAGGCAGGTTGGCAAATTACGAGTGCACTGAACAAACAACCTGCTAGCAAGGTTTCTGCAGCATTACACGCACAATAATTAAATAGCACAGAATGAGGAGTGACTCATGGCCGGTTTTGATAAAGTAGTTTCTAGTTATGAAGCTGCAATGGAAGGTTTAAAAGACGGCGATACAATAATAGCCGGTGGTTTTGGCTTATGTGGTATCCCTGAGGGTCTAATTGCCCAAATTAAAAAAATGCAAACTAAAGAATTAACCGTTGTTTCCAATAACTGTGGTGTTGATGACTTTGGTTTAGGGCTGTTACTGCACGACAAGCAAATTAAAAAAGTGGTTGCCTCATACGTTGGCGAAAATGCCTTGTTTGAACAGCAACTACTCAGTGGCGAGATTGATGTAGAGCTTACGCCACAAGGTACTCTTGCTGAAAAAATGCGTGCTGGTGGTGCAGGAATACCTGCTTTTTACACAGCCACAGGTTACGGCACACCGGTTGCTGAGGGTAAAGAAGTAAAAGAGTTTAATGGTCGCCCTTATATTTTAGAAGAGTCAATTACCGGTGAATTCGCTATTGTAAAAGCATGGAAAGCGGATCGCTACGGCAACTTAGTATTTCGTCATACAGCCATGAACTTCAATCCAATGGCGGCTACTGCGGGTAAAATTACCGTTGCAGAAGTAGAGGAAATTGTTGAGCCAGGCGAACTTGAGCCAAGCCAAATACATACGCCAGGAATTTTTGTTAACCGCGTTATAAAAGGTAACTTTGAAAAACGCATTGAACGTGTTACCACACGAGATTAAGCAGGAGCACTAACAATGGCATTATCACGTGAACAAGTCGCAATGCGCGTAGCTCAAGAGTTACAAGATGGGTTTTATGTTAATTTGGGCATTGGTATTCCGACACTCGTCGCAAACTATGTACCCGATGGCATAGAAGTTATGCTACAGTCCGAAAATGGTCTTTTAGGCATGGGCGAATACCCTACTAAGGCTACTGTTGATGCGGATATGATCAACGCGGGTAAAGAAACCGTGACGGCAGCAACAGGTGCAGCTATATTTAATAGTGCAGATAGTTTTGCCATGATACGGGGTGGTCATGTAGACTTAACCGTTCTGGGCGCGTTTGAGGTAGACCAAAACGGTTCTATAGCCTCATGGATGATCCCTAAAAAATTAATTAAAGGCATGGGCGGAGCGATGGATTTAGTCGCAGGTGCAAAAAACATTATTGTTACCATGACCCATGCCAGTAAACACGGCGACTCTAAGTTATTAGAAAGCTGTACGTTACCGCTAACGGGCGTTAACTGTGTTAAAAAAATAGTTACTGATTTAGCCGTTCTAGAAGTAAAAGACGGCGCATTTCATTTACTAGAACGCGCACCAGGCGTATCAGTTGATGAAATTATTAGCAAAACGGCAGGTAAATTGCTTGTTAATGGTGATATTCCTGAGATGGTGTTTTAAACCACTCATAATTTCACCCTGTACCGACCTCATTCCCAGTGCCAATGGCGCTGAGTTACCCAAAATCCCTCGTAAGAGGGATTTTTTTTGTCTATATTTTAGTTTTTGCACTATAGTGACAATTTAACGCACCACTTAGGTGAATTCGACCTAATAAAATAAATAAATTGCTGATATAGTTAGTTTTTATTTTTGGTTTAATTATTGCCTATTACTAGGCGATTGAAATAACTTTATACTGGATACCATGCAAACACCTATTCGCGGCCTTCGCTCTTTTTGTTTTGCCGCAAAAAGCTTAAGTTTTAAACATGCTGCTAAAGAGCTTTACTTAACGCCCTCGGCTGTAAGCCACCAAATTAAACAGCTAGAAGAGCAGCTAGGCATTGATTTATTTCAAAGACAAACTCGCTCTATTAGTTTAACGCCTGCAGGTAAAAACTTTTTTGAAGCAATTTATCCAATTATAAATATGCTAGAGAGCACCATTAATGAATTTAGTCAGTTACAACAAAATGTAAACTTAACCATTACCCTGCCCGAATTTTTTGCCAGTGAATTGTTAATGCCTAAGCTCAGTGAATGGACCAGCGAGCACCCTAATATTAATTTACACATGGATACCCTCAAAACGCGCAAAGAACTAACTCGCCAAAGTGATTTATCTATAATTTTATCTTCAAGTAAACCGCTTGATGGACTGGCTACTGAGTTATTTAATTTAGAATATATTCCAGCGTGTAATAAAAAACTACTTGAACAATGGCAAAACGATCATTGCCAAGCGCTTAATCAAGTGCCGCTTATTGTGCATAAAGCAAGGCCTTGGGCTTGGCATCAGTGGGCAGAAAAAGTTGGGATTGATGACTTTTCACCAACACAAATTATTCAAATAGATAGTATGTTTGGTGTAGCAAGAGCGGCGCAGCAAGGAATGGGGATTGCACTTATTCCTCTGCCAATTAGCCAAAGCTGGCTGGATGAGCAATGGCTCTATAAACTGTTTGAACAACCCCTTACCACCAAAGATAAATACTACTTGGTACAACACGGCTCTAGTACGGCAAACCACCCGCTCGATTTGTTTGCGAAATGGGTAATTAACACCTTCAGACAAACAAAGTGACTATTAATTAAACGCCCTTTTATGGGCGTTTTATTATTTACGACCTTTTTAAAATATTTTTTTCGTGTCTCACGTAAACCTCAAAAAATAAAATATAACCAGCATTATCAAGTACTTGATCATATACTTGTTGACTGAATTTATAGATTAGTTTTTTTCACTTATTAGTTTTGTTTTTATCGCTTGTCGAAATTGAGTAAAAGCTCTAAAGTTAACTCAACAAATCAGCAACGACCAAAAATAATAAAACGCGTTACTGAAACCAAATTTAATTAGTTTGTAACAACAAGCTAGTAAAAAAGAATCTTTATTGTGTGTGAAGATGTTGTCAGTGTAAAAAACAGCTCAAGTTCGGTGGTGACTTAGCTTGGGTTGTTTTTATTTTACGCTTACACCCGCCAATAAATATAAGAATCTTTATTGTGTGTGAAGATGTTGTCAGTGTAAAAAGCAACTCAAGTTCGGTGGTGACTGAGCTTGAGTTGTTTTTATTTACATTCACATCAGCAACAATAATTCAGCATTAGTTATTACTAATACAACCCCCCGAATCTTTATTGTGTGTGAAGATGTTGTCAATTGAAATGCAGCGACCTTTTTTAAGTATCGCTGCTTTTTTTTGCTTAAAATTTCCTTATTTAAACATCATCTGATCTGTTTATTTCCTCACGAGCAACAAATTCTAAGACAGTGGCATTAATACAATATCTATCTTGACCATTTGGCCCTTCACCGGGGAATAAATGCCCTAAATGAATCCCGGTACTTTTAGATTTAAGCTCAATACGTTGCATGCCCCAACTGTTATCTTCATGCTGCGTTACGCTGTCTTTTACAGGGTGTGTAAACGACAACCAGCCAGTACCCGAATTAAATCTGTCGCGGGTATCAAACAAGGGTTCACCACTGAGTTTATCGATAAAAATGCCATCGGGGGTGTTTTTAAAAATAGCGTATTCTTTGCAATATGGGCTGTCGGTTTTAGCGTTAAACGCTACTTTATAAGCTTCACTGTCACCGAGTTTAAATGCACCTAGCGCTTTATAAAACAGCTCGGCATCCATATAACCTTGGCGAGAATACACTTCTACTCCATCTTCTAAAAATAGTATGGTGGGTGTAGCCCAAGTTGCACTTTTGATAGTTAAGCCGCTAAGCTGATCAGCATGGCGAAATGTCATTGGTATTGTGCCTTTGTAGTCATTGGCTACCGCCGCTTTAAACTTTTCACAGTAAGGGCAGTAATCGCGAGAGTCTAAAATAACAATTTGTTTGCCAGTCGACAATGCAGTGTTATCAACCTGCTGCTTTTCGTCTTGACTAAAAACAACACCGGTTGAATGGTCTGGGCAATAACCGTTTGGATTTTTTTCAAGGTAATTTTGATGATACTCTTCAGCAGAATAAAATTGCTCTAGTGGCTTAATTTGTGTAGCTATTGTTCCATAACCTGCTTTGGTGAGTAACTGCTGGTACTGCTGTGTTACAGCAATCGCGGTGTTTGCTTGCTCGTCACTTGTAGTTAAAATAATAGAGCGATACTGCGTGCCTACATCATTACCTTGGCGGTTTTTTTGAGTCGGATCGTGGCTTTCGTAATAATTTTGCAGCAGCTCTTTTGCCGAAATAATATTGCTATTAAATGTAACCTGCACCACTTCAGCGTAGTTATCTTCATCGAAGCGACGCGATAACTTAGTTATATTTTTGTAGGTTGGTTTAAACCCATGCCCATCGGCATAGCCCGACTCTGCATCGAGTACTCCATTAAGTGCTTCATAGCGTTTTTCTGCCCCCCAAAAACAACCCGAGCCAAGCACTAGCTTTTCTACATGCATAGTGGCATTTAAATCACTGGATTTAGTTACCTCATCTGACGAGATAGCGCTCATCGTACTTAGTAATCCCAACATAGCAAATGTAGCTAATATTAACCCCTTAAACATACGATTACCTCTTAGTTTTAGTTACTCTAGGGTCTGTTGACCTTCCAAGGTTAAATTTGCAGCAGTCTGTTTGGTGTTTAGGCAAGGCAGAGCCTATGTGGTGTGGTTATTCCCCATAAATAGGCGATAACGCAGCATCAATGCCAAACAGGCGCTGCCCGAAGGGTTCTGCCTAGGAGCGATTTAGTCTTTGTTGCTCGGTTTTTACTTAGCCCACTAGGTTACAAAACTCGCGCCGCGATTAAACCGCTCCTAGTTTGAACAATTTTAATCCGCAAAGGTCAACAGACCCTAAAGCAGACCTGTAAACTCAACAATTAATTTCACACACAACAAAACTTTACGAATGAGGGAGTTTATTCGATCCGAGCTTGTCTATTAATATCGTAATAGTACAACGACTGTGATAGCTTAAATGTAATTAATATTAATGAGTTATCGATATGAGCATGATTCCTAGTATAAAAATTTTAACGAACTCTAGCCTGCTTTTTGATGTTTCTCACTACAGCGAACCACACATACTTGCAACGCAAAAAAAGCTTTGGGCACTCGCCCAACACTGTAAAAACAGCAATGAATTTATCGATTTGGTACCAGCTATGAACTCGTTAACTTTGTATTTAAAGTCCTCAGAAATGCTTAATAAATGGTACAACACCTTAGCTAAGTTATGGGATGAAGTGGATGATTACCCGTTTGATAGCCAGCACCACCAAATTAATACCTACTACCAAGGTGAAGATTTAGATTACGTAGCTAACTATCATCAACTCACAATTGATGAAGTGATTAACTTACATAGTAAAGAGTTATATCACGTTCTATTTTTAGGCTTTGTTCCCGGTTTTCCTTATTTACATGGGCTCAACTCACGGTTATTTACCCCAAGGCGCGATAACCCGCGAGTGAGTGTACCTAAAGGCGCAATTGCTATTGGAGCAGATCAAACTGGTATTTACCCTGAAGATTCGCCAGGTGGTTGGCATATTATAGCTCACACTGATGTCTGCTTATTTGATTCTAAAGCGGCTAATCCTTGCTTATTTAAACCTGGCGATACCATAGAGTTTGTGCCTGTAAAAGGAGTAAGCAATGATTAAAGTAATCAAGAGCGGTATTCAACTAACAATCCAAGATTTAGGCCGTGTGGGTTTTCGACATTTAGGGGTAAGCCGCTCAGGCAGCCTTGATACCTATGCACACATTATTGCGAACCGTTTATTAAATAACACCGACAACGCTGCCGTGCTGGAATTAACCGTGGGTTTATGCGAACTGCAATTTCAGTGTGATACCGTTATTGCCCTTCATGGAGCCGACCTCAAAGCAACCCTTGATGGACACCCACTTTATCCAGGCTGGAGTTACCCAATAAAAGCAATGCAAACACTTAAATTTGCAACTGGCCGTGGTGGCTCCCGTGCTTATATTGCAGTAAAAGGCGGTATTGAATGCCCAGAGGTTATGGGTTCTAAATCTACCGATTTAGGGGCAGCCATTGGAGGCTTTAATGGCCGTGCACTGCAAAGTGGCGATGTGGTAGCCATAAGTCCTTATACTAAACCTTGGTTATGTAATAAGGGCGCCCTTACCCCGCCAAAACGTAATATTATCCGTTTACATGTTGGTCCTCATTATGAGCTACTAACACCCGAGTGCATTAATGCTTTTTGTGATACCGCATTTACTATTAATCCAAATAGTAATCGTATGGGCGTACGCCTAGACCATAAAAATGCTGATATTATGCAACATACACTTTCATTGCCCTCTGTAGCCGTAGCACCTGGGAGCATACAGCTTCCACCTGATGGCAATCCTATAGTGTTATTAAATGACGGGCAAACAACGGGGGGTTATCCTTTAATAGCGCATGTGATAGAAGCCGACTTACATCAGTTTGCACAATTTAGAACTGCCGATCCAATCACCTTTGAATTTGTATCACTTGAGCAAGGAAATGCTGCAAAAAATAAGCTCGATGCTCACCTAGCACAACTTAAGCTGAGTTTAAGCCGCTACTGGGATTAATTAATAGTGCACTCACGCTCACTCACTGAGTAACTCAACCGCTATTTATTTATTTTTCGCTTTGCACTTTCTTGGTGCAAGGCAAACTAATTGTTGCAATTTAATTTAACTTTAACGTAATTTTAAATTAAAAATTGCACATTGCATTTTAATCTCCTTGCCAATATCACCACATTGGTGCAACGCCAATTTATTTGGTGCATAAATTATTCTTATTATTTTAAAAAAGCCATGTGACTTAGGTATTTATTTCTGATAAAACAAGGTTAGTCTTTAGCAAACTCGCTATCGTAGGCACTTAATAGGAATGAGGAAAAATTATGTGTTCAATATTCGGCGTACTCGATATTAAATCGGATCCCAGCCAGTTACGCGCTCAGGCAATCGAAATGTCCAAACTGCTTCGCCACCGCGGGCCTGATTGGTCAGGGGTGTATTCATCAAACAAAGCAATTTTAGTGCACGAACGCTTAGCAATAGTTGGCGTATCAAGCGGTGCGCAACCATTATACAACCCAGAAAAAACGCATATTTTAGCGGTAAATGGCGAAATTTATAACCACAAAGAGCTTGCCGCTAATTTAGAAGTCGAGTTTGATTTTCAAACGCAGTCAGATTGTGAAGTTATTTTAGCCCTGTATAAACAAAAAGGGCCTGCATTTTTAGATGACTTAAATGGTATTTTTGCCTTTTGTTTATATGATGAAGAGCAAGACGCTTACCTAATTGGTCGCGACCACATTGGTATTATTCCGCTGTATACAGGCCACGACGAGCATGGCAACTTTTATGTAGCATCAGAGCTAAAAGCGCTTTCACCTATTTGTAAACATATTGAGGAGTTCCCACCTGGGCATTACCTTTACAGCAAAGACGGTAAATTAACACCGTACTACCAACGTGATTGGCAAAGCTACGACGCAGTTAAAAACAACGATGCCAAGGCAGAAGATGTAAAAGATGCTCTAGAAGCCGCGGTAAAACGCCAGCTTATGTGTGACGTACCTTACGGTGTATTACTATCAGGTGGGTTAGATTCGTCGGTTATTTCAGCTATTACTCAACATTTTGCTGCAAAACGTATTGAAGACAACGACGAAAGTGACGCTTGGTGGCCTAAACTGCACTCGTTTTCAGTGGGTTTAGAGGGCTCTCCCGATTTAGCAGCAGCACAAAAAGTGGCTGATATGATAGGTACTATTCACCACCCTATTATTTTTACTATTCAACAAGGTATTGATGCTCTTAAAGAAGTGATTTATCACATTGAAACCTACGATGTAACCACTATTCGTGCATCAACCCCTATGTACTTAATGGCACGCCAAATTAAAGCTATGGGCATTAAAATGGTACTTTCAGGTGAAGGTGCCGATGAATTATTTGGTGGTTATTTATATTTTCATAAAGCACCCAATGCACAAGAGTTTCATGAAGAGCTAAACCGTAAAGTATCAAAACTGCATATGTTTGATTGTTTACGTGCTAATAAATCAATGGCTGCTTGGGGTGTTGAAGCACGCGTGCCATTTTTAGATAAAGAATTTGTTGATGTTGCAATGCGCATCAACCCAGAAGCTAAAATGTGTAAAGACGAAAAAATTGAAAAGCATATTTTACGTGCTGGCTTCGACGGCTACCTTCCAGACGAAGTGTTATGGCGTCAAAAAGAACAATTCTCTGATGGTGTTGGCTACAGCTGGATTGATACTTTAAAGGAGTATGTGAATGAGCAAGTAACGGATCAAGAACTAGCGAATGCTAAATTTAAATACCCAATTAACACGCCAGATTCAAAAGAAGCGTATTTTTACCGCCGTATTTTTGAATCGCACTTCCCGGGCGATGCCTCTGCTAACTGTGTACCACATGGTAAATCAGTAGCATGTTCAACCCCCGAAGCACTGGCGTGGGATGCATCATTTCAAAACAATGCGGATCCATCTGGACGCGCCGCAGGCGTTCACAATGAAGCATATAAAAAATAGTTACCCCCCTATCTACGCTGCAGCTTAAAAACTGCAGCTTTTCTTCGCTGTCTTAATGAATAATTTCTTGAAATTTTATTCCACTAAAAGAATTAAATGAGAAATCAAAACCATTCAATTTAATCATTTATATTTAATCACTGTTGTTTGTCACTTCTTTACAAGCGCAGCGTTTCTTTGCCATTTTTGTAAATTAAATCGCAAAGGTGAAATAAACCTTTGACCAATTTAGTTTAAACAGTAAGATTTAGTCGCTTTTTATAAAAACTATTTCAATCTCGCTTTTTCATTAACCTCATGAACAATATCTATCTAGCTCATTATCCCAAATCATAAAAACATAGTTAAAATGTCATTAAAAAATCATTTAATAAATGAATAGTGATTTTAAAACGCTGACTTAGTTTTTTACGTATTCAATAGCGTTTTTTTAGTTATTTACTTGTCTGATTAGGCCGAATATTCATTCACTTAGCTTTGCATTCAATGCTATATACGACTATAAAATAATTAGCTGACACATTAGTTATCATTTGTTCAGCTGCCAGATATGTACAATAAAAAGACAAAAGTAGCTTAAAGTTTTGCCAAAGTGTTAAATCTTTTGCATTTAATATTTAACTCCCCTATTAGTAAAGGTATGATGGGCAATTAAATTAGTTAGTCTTCTAACTATTCGTGTTATTAGCTTTAGTTATAAATCTAATAAGACGAATACAGTGAACTATAAAAAACTGGCATTAAGCCAACCTGTTTCATTAACCAATGAGGTATTGCATGAGCGAGAATCATGACAAGTACAGTATTGATAATACGGACTACACCGTAGGTCAAGACAACGTACAAAAGTGGGGATTTGATATACATAACCCTGTATTCGGGATCAGTGCAGGGTTAATAGCACTTTTTTTAATCGCCGTACTAGTATCAGATGCCGAAGTAGCTAAAACAACACTAAATGGTATCAAAACCGATATTATTAATAATTTTGACGGCTTATTTATGTGGGCTGCCAACTTCTTTGTTATTTTTTGTTTAGTTTTAATTTTTTCACCATATGGCAATATCCGCTTAGGCGGTGACGATGCTAAACCATCGCATTCTCGTATTTCTTGGCTGGCAATGTTATTTGCTGCAGGTATGGGTATTGGCTTAATGTTCTGGGGGGTTGCTGAACCAGTTGCATACTACACTGGTTGGTATGAAACGCCGCTCAATGTAACAGCTAACACACCAGAAGCCGCGAAAATGGCAATGGGTGCAACTATGTTCCATTGGGGTCTTCACCCTTGGGCAATTTATGCTGTAGTTGCGCTTTCGTTAGCATTTTTTACTTACAATAAAGGCTTACCTCTTTCTATTCGTTCGATTTTTTACCCAATTTTAGGTGATAAAGCGTGGGGGTGGCCTGGTCACATAATTGATATTTTAGCTGTATTAGCAACCTTATTTGGTTTAGCAACGTCACTTGGGCTAGGTGCACAACAAGCTTCTGCCGGTATTAATCATGTATTTGGTTTTGAAGGTGGCGTAGGTTCACAAATTCTGGTTATTACAGGTGTTACGTTACTAGCAGTCGTCTCTGTTATTAGAGGCATTGATGGCGGCGTTAAATTACTTAGTAACGTAAATATGCTCATTGCTTTAGTATTACTAGTATTTGTATGTTTAGTTGGTTTTGCGGTCTCTATGGGTAATATCCCTAACACGGTAATGGGGTATGTAGAGAACATTATTCCATTGAGTAACCCACATGGCCGTGAAGATGAAACATGGATGCATGGTTGGACAGTATTCTACTGGGCTTGGTGGATTTCATGGTCACCGTTTGTAGGTATGTTTATTGCGCGTGTTTCGCGTGGTCGTACAATCCGTGAATTTTTAACCGCGGTATTACTTATTCCAACAGCGGTTACTATCCTGTGGATGTCTATCTATGGTGGCATCGCAATTGACCAAGTAGTTAATGGTATTGGTGCTCTTGGGACTGACGGCCTAACAAGTGTCCCTATGGCGATGTTCCAAATGCTGGATGAAATGCCAATGGCGAGTGTGCTTTCTTTCATTGCTATTGTATTAGTACTGGTATTCTTTATTACTTCTTCTGATTCAGGATCACTTGTAATTGATTCAATCACAGCAGGTGGCAAAATTGATGCACCGGTACCACAGCGTATTTTTTGGGCTACTGTTGAGGGCGCAATTGCTGCTGCATTACTTTGGATTGGTGGTACTCAAGCGATTGAAGCACTACAAGCTGGGGCTATTTCAACCGGTCTACCGTTTACCATTGTTTTACTATTAATGTGTGTAAGCTTAATTTTAGGTTTACGAACTGAGCCTCGCCCAGTTAAATAACACCCTACATTAAAAAACGCCGCTAATTGCGGCGTTTTTTTTACTCTATTTTTCCTATAATATTTTATAACGTTTCGCTAAAGCCAAATTTCACTTAGTGGTGTATCTAACCGATAATGATAACTCAGCTGAGCTTGCAGTAATTCTGCGGTGGCTAAAGCGTCAGTCAGTGCATTATGGTTTTGATACAATGGCAAGGAATAACGCTCCCTTGTATCACTTAACCGTAATGAGCCTAGTTTTGTATTAAATAGCCTACCTAGTAGCCCTTGACGCGCTCTAAGCGCTCGCCTTTCAATTTCCATA
Organism: Pseudoalteromonas sp. meg-B1; assembly: GCF_003173795.1. Taxonomy (GTDB): domain Bacteria; phylum Pseudomonadota; class Gammaproteobacteria; order Enterobacterales; family Alteromonadaceae; genus Pseudoalteromonas; species Pseudoalteromonas undina. Next base: position 1,404,810 of record NZ_QGQU01000001.1, read on the forward strand.
GTGTCGACTAGAGCAAATTCAATCCCTTCTTTTATACGTGTGAGCAGCGCATTATAAAAAAAGTGGCGCTCAATGGCGGCATAATGCACCACCACCACTTTCCCTTTAAGTGCATCAAGAAGTGGGGCTAAAATTCGATTGAGGTCGGGAGCTTCGTCCACTTCTGAGTGGGTAATACCATGGATAACAATCGACTCTTCACTCAAATCTCGTCGTGGTTGTACTACCCAATGGCGGCTCTCTTTACAGTAAATACGATTAACATTGAAAGGCACTAACCCCACACTAACAATATCATCGGTATTAGCGTCCAGACCTGTTGTTTCAAAATCTAGCGCCACAAAAGGTACATCTTTAAGTGGAGCAGTCTGATTGGTAAATGCCTGCTTATAAAACTCCTTAAGCAACGAGTTTTGCGCACTATGTAAAAGCTGCTCGTAACGACGTGGCCAATCTAACGGTGATTTAGCCATAACTTATTTCACACCTGAATGAGCAGAATAACTAAACTTTAAAAAGCTTTGCGCTTTTTCTAAAATCGCAAAAGCTTCTTTTAAATTACTTTGCTCAAATGGTGAGAGTAAATGCGGGTCTAAATCATTATCGGGCGCTTCCCCCTGCTCTATCTGCCATGCCTGATGGCGAATACGTACAGTGGCAATATATTCAAATGCATCACGCAAATCTTGTGCTTTGCCTTTGGGTAATAAGTTAGCCTCGATAATATCCTCTAAGCGCTCAAACGAATTTTGTTTACGTGAACCGACCGCTAATGCATGAACGCGAACCACATCAGATAGCGGCGCTGTACCACGACGTTTTAAGTTCATTGAGCGCTTATGTTGGCCATTGTGCTCAAGTACAAAGCCGTTAAAAAATCCCAATGGTGGCGTTCGATTGCGAGCATTAGCAGCAAGGTTAGCTAAAAAGCGTTTATTTACTTTGCTTTCTTTTGCCACCAGCGTTTTAAGCTCATCGGCCCATTTTAACTTACCCCACACACCATCTAAGTCAAAAAATATCGAGCTATTGAGCAGTGCTTGCGGTTTGGGCTCGGCCATCCAGCTAGCAAATTTTTCTTGCCATTGTTCGCGGGTCATACGCCATTTTTTAAACGAGGCCATAATTTCACCATCACAATAGGTATAGCCACACTTAGCCAAGCCATCACACACAAAGTCTGATAAGTTTTGAAAATACTCATCGTGCAATGCCTCATCGAAGCTATTATCTAAAATCAGTGCATTATCTTGATCTGTTACAATTAACTGCTCATCCCGTGCCATTGAGCCCAGCGCAATAAAACAATAAGGAATGGGCGGCTCGCCAAATTTTTCTTCTGCTAGGGCTAATAGGCGCTGTTTAAAGGTACGTCCTATTACTGCCATAGCGGTCCCTATCATATGCGAATTAGCATCTTCGTTTACCATACGCACAAACACATTAGGTAATTGGCGGGCGTAATGAACTAAGTCATCAACCGATTGTTGAGCTAAAATACCGCGTACTAACAATAAGCTACTTTGTGATTCATAGCGTAAAATATCAGATAGCGATATCACCCCTATTGGTCGCTTTTTATGTACCACAGGCAAGTGATGTAAGTTATCTCTGAGCATGGCTAAAACAGCTTCAAAAACGTAAGAGTTACTATCGAGCAAAACCAACCCTGAGGTCATTACCTCTTTCGCCGGCGTATCAAACGTAAGTCCTTGGGCAACAACTTTGGTACGGATATCTCTATCTGTGATGATCCCGACGACTTGACCGTCATCCTCTTCTGGATCGTCGCTTATTTGTTTTTCTATATCAGTAACAAGTACTGAAGAGACCGATTCTTGTGTCATCAAAAACGCGACGTCTTGTATGGGGGTTTGTGTAGTAACAGTGACTACATCGCGATGTAATAATGATTTAACTTTTGCGGTGGTTAAATCATTGCTGTCGGCTTGCTCTACTATTGCTTGGTGCAAGCGTACGTTGCCATCCACTTCGAAAAAGTCAGCAAAGGTTTCGTATTTATCACAGTATTCGTTGAAGGTATTAACATTAATACAATACGTTAAGGTATCTTCAAGTGCACGAGCTGGAAACCGCACTTTGCGGTTCATCAATAAACCCATTTGGCCAAAAATACCGCCTGTAGCTAAGCGGTTATAGAGTTCACCATTACGGCGTGAAATCTCAACTGAGCCACTACGAATAATATACAAGTCACTAATATCTTGCCCTAAATGCAGGATATCAGTTTCGGCACGAAAGTAAGCAACCTCTATTTGCATTGCTAATTCGTTCAATGCCTCAGTAGGAAGCGTATCAAATGGGGGATGTTCAACTAAAAATTGGGCTATTTCAACTTGCTCGGCCTGCATAGGGAATCCTTGTGGCGTGAATCTAGTTGAATTGTGAGCCTAATTGGCTATTTTTTCAAAGAAAAATAGCCAATTTACGTAAATAGTTAGCAATTAATTATCTACTTGCTCTAACTCCTGCGCTAATTGTTTTGACTCATCGCCGCGAGGGCTGGTAAAACGTGCAAGTCCTAAATAAATCACCGGTGTTAAATAAAGCGTAAACAATACCGCTAATGCTAGTCCACCAAACACCACCCAGCCAATCGCATTACGCGCCTCAGCGCCCGCACCTGTTGACATAATAAGCGGTAATGCACCCAATAAAGTAGAAATTAAGGTCATGGTAATGGGTCGTAGGCGTACCAATGCAGCTTGTTCAACCGCTTTTCGAACACTAAGCCCGTTATCTCTTAATTGATCAGCAAACTCGACCAATAAAATTGCGTTTTTAGCGATTAAACCAATAAGCATTACCAGACCAATTTGCGAATAAATATTGAGTGATGTGCCGGTTAAGTACAGTGCTAAAATAGCGGATGTAATACCAAATGGCACAGTAATCATCACCACAATGGCGCTGTTAACGTTTTCAAATTGTGCTGCCAATACTAAAAATACAATTAAAAATGCCAATACATAGGTCATTAATACTTCGTTTGAGGTCTCTTCAAATGTCAGAGCTTCCCCTTTAAACGCTAGGGTAATACCTGCTGGTAATGATTGCTCAGACACTTGTTTTATTTGCTCTACCAGTGTGGCAATAGTTAAACCTTCGGGTAATTCCATGCTTAATTCTATGGCACGTCGCTGAGCATGGCGCTCAAGCTCTGCAGCTACGCCTTCCTCTGTAATATTAGCTATACTACTGAGCGGTACTAATTGATTATCGCGGGCGCTTACATATAAATTTGCTAAATCACTGGGGTCATTAATGGTTTGATTTTGAGCCTGTAACATAATTGGTATTGACTGATCGCCAATATTTAAATCGGCAATATCGTCGCCATTAATGGCAGCTCTTAAAGTAATGGCTATATCACTTAACGATACACCGAGTTCTTCTGCGCGTCGTCTGTCTATATTGACGCGAAGTTGTGGTTGCGATGGCTGATACGATACGCGAACCGGTGCAACTTCAGGTACTGCTTTTTCAAGATCTGCTGAAAACTGCTGTGCAGCTTTAAATATTTCAAGGTAATCTTGCCCCAGCAAAGCAATTTCGATTCCGCCACCTTGGCCACGTAAATTTAAACTATTAGCCCCCCCTGCGTATGCGGGTGCTCCAGGAATATTCATTAAAGGCTGTCGAATTTTATTGATGATTTCTTGTTGACTAAAGTTGCGTTCATCCCAGTGTTTTAAAGGCACAGTAATAAACACAATATTAGGGTCCCATTGACCAACTACTGTGTAAATAGATTCAATTTCACCGCTTTCGACGAAAGGCAGTAAGGTGTCTTCCATTTTAATAGCTTGCCTGTCCATAAAGTTTAAGCCTACGCCATCTGGCCCACGAGCAAATATTCTAATTTTACCGCGATCTTCTGTTGGTAATAGCTCGTTATCTAAGCTCATATACAATGCACCTGAGCCGCCTGCGACTAATAAACAGGCAATAAAAGTAAGCCACGCATGATCGAGAACTTTATGAATTGTTTTGGTATATAAATTAGCAAGTACGTTACCAAACTTAGCAAATGGATGAAAACCGCCTTGCTTAAGCTTTAGCTTAGAGGTAAGTGCCGGCACTAACGATAACGCAACAAAGCTTGATATGATCACAGCACCGGCAAGAACACCGCCAAACTCTCTGAATAAACGCCCTGCTGTAGAGGGTAAAAAAGCGATGGGAACAAACACAGCTGCTAACACTGCCGTGGTGGCTATAACGGCAAAAAATACTTCACGGGTGCCAACAACCGCTGCGGCACGCCTGCCTAGGCCTAATCCACGTTGGCGTTGAATGTTTTCACTCACTACAATCGCATCATCAACAATTAAACCTGTAGCAAGTACCAATGCGAGTAAGGTTAAAATATTAATGGAAAAACCCAGTGCCCATATCAGTGCTAACGAGCCAATCAAAGCAACCGGAATGGCAAATGCGGGCACTAAGGTTGCGCGCCAAGAACCAATAAACACCCATAAAGTGATGATAACTAGCAGCACTGTCAGCACTAATGAGTTAATAACTTCATCCACTGAACTTCTAATAAACTGCGCATCATCTGATGTTAAGGTAAATTCCATCTGAGGAAAGCGTTCACGCATTCCCTCTATAAGCTTTAGAACTTCATCTGATATTTCTATGGTGTTAGATTGCGCTTGGCGGATAATTTCCATACCAATAACGGGTTTACCATTGAGCCTAACCATAGAGCGTGGATCTGCCGGGCCAAAATATACCGCGGCGATATCGCTAATACGGGTATCACCACGAATGATAATATCACCGACTTCATCTGGTGTGACCGAGGTAGCATCAGCACGCACAATGATTTGCTGATCGTTTGATTTTAAACTTCCTGCAGGCACATCAAAGGGAGCTTGCCTGAGAACGTCAGCAACATCGGGAATAGTTAAATTAAAGCTACTGAGCTTAAGCGGATCTATACGTACTCTAAGCACTCGTTCTCTATCACCGTTTAAGCGCACATCAGCAACACCGGGAATAGTTAAAAACTGTGGTGCTAAGTCAACATCAACTCGCTCGGTTAATGCCTCTAACGATAAACTCTCACTTGATACGGTGAGTGATACGACCGCCTCGGCATCATTATCGGCTTTTATAATGGATACACGCTCAACCTCTTCTGGGAGCTCTCTTTGCACTCGCGAAACTGACTCGCGCGTTTCATTAGCGGCATCATCCAGATTAACACCAGGTCTAAATTCAACCACAATACGTGAGCTGCCTTCTTCACTTTGTGCACGAATAGATTTAACTCCACTCACACGGGCAACAGCACCTTCAAGTTTGCTGGTGACTTCAGTGTCAACGGTTTCTGGGGAACCACCTGGAAACGAAGCTGATACCGTAATACGCGGCCTATCTACATCAGGAAGCTCTCGCACTTCTACGCCAGCTATAGCGGCGATACCGGCAATAATTATTAATAAATTAAGCACCACAATAAGTACAGGGCGGCGAATTGCCATAGACGGCAAGTCTTGCATCATAGGTTGCTGTTTCATGGCTACTCCTGCGTACTAGCGATAGGTGCAGTAAAGCTTAATTCTTGATTGGCTCGCAAGCGCTGAACGCCTTCAACAACTAACGTATCGTTTGGCTGTAATGCCCCTGATACGAGTAAGCGCCCTGCCAAGCGTTGCTCTATTTTCACATCAACCCGGGTAGCTTTGTTATCCACACTCGTCCACACATATGGACCCGTTGCGCCCCACAGTAGTGCTGCTTCAGGAATAGCGGCAAAGCGTTGACCTAATACTTCTATATGTACTCGAAAACTCATACCCGGTAAGAATTGTTGATCTTTGTTATTTAACTTTGCTTTGACTCTTAAGGTACGAGTTTGTGGGTCTATACGTGAGTCTAAATAAGCTATTTCTGCCTCAACAGGCGCTTGCGATTGCCATGGGAACACTCGTACACTAGCATTATTTCTGAGCATCGCAATCGCTGATTCAGGCGCGTTAAAATTAATGTATAACTGGCGGGTATCATCGATGCTAGCAATCATTGTTTGTGTTGTGATTCTGTCACCCACTTCAATGTCAGTCAGCCCCATAGTGCCATTAAAAGGGGCACGGACTTGGCGGTCTTCTAATTCAGTTTCGGCTTGAGTGAGAGTAACTTTTGCAAGCTCCACGATGGTTTTTGCATCGTCTACATCACTTTGCGGAACAGCTCCTTTAGCTTGGCTTTGTTTTAAACGTTTTAAAGTTCGCTGACTATCTGCTAATTTTATTTTAGCCTCTTCAAGGGCCGCTTTTTGCCTACGTGAATCTAGCTCAAGTAAAATATCACCTTCTTTAACCTTATCGCCAGGTTTAAAATGAACCGCTGCTACTTTGTCACCTACGGCAGGATATAAAATAACAGAATGGATAGCTTCAGCATTACCAACAGCCTGAACCTGCTGTTGGGCTTGTTCCATAGCGATATTTTCAACGACCACGCTAGCACCAGTTACTGGCAAACTAACCGATAAAAATAAGGCCGTTATGCCCATTAAAAGATTTTGCGACTTCAAAGGATCACCCTAATTAATTATTATTTCCATTATGTTACGCAGTTTAACACCTCTATGATCAATAAATAGCTTAGTACGACTAATTAGCAAAACAACACGCTGAAATTAAACACCCACGTATTTAATACATATTCTTACACCAGCCTACAAAATCACCACATATTTTGTGCGTATTAAACACTATGATTTGGTCATTAGAGTGAATATACAAACGAGTATTTATGAATAAAAGTATAATTTTGGTTTTACTACTTAGTGGCTGTGCATCACAAGGGGTTGATCGTACGAGTCAAAATCAATTAATTAAACGCTATTATACATCTGTTGAGTCAGAGCAAAAAGTAACACTTTCCTCAGAAGTTGGAACAGGCATAGCTGCGGGAGCGGGTTTTGGCTTTGTTGACAGCTTAGATGGCAACAGCGAAGAAATGATTGGTGGCGCTATTGTCGGCGGTTTAGTTGGAGGGTTATTTACTGCATTATTTGAGGGAGGTAATACGGCTTATCAGTATAACTTATACGCTGCTGATGAAGGTGAATTTACGGTTATTCAAAAGAAAAAACTCGATAAAAACACAGAATGTGTTCTTGTAAATTCAGCTAATAAAATTACACTTACGCCGATAGATAAAAGTTATTGTATTCGTTGATTAAGCTCAAAGTGAGTATCAAACCTTTAAGCTGCTAAGCAATGTAGCTCGCTATTTATAAATTACTTTTAAATAAAAAACCTCAGTATTTACTGAGGTTTTTTAATGAATAAATAAACGCGTGGCATTATTTATTTCGTTGTGCGTCTTTTTGCGCTTTTTTTGCTTCTTTACGTTGCTGTAAAGCAGCTTGTGCTTCGTTACCAATGTGGCCTTCACCGCGTGCTTGTGCCAATTCTATTTGCTTTTGACGCTCAGCAAAACGAGCGCGCTGCTCGTCGGTTACATCATCAATACAATGATGACACGACACCCCTTCCATGTATTCAGGCTTTTGTTTTTCTTCTTCTGTGATAGGCATCCGACATGCGTGACACTGATCATATGAGCCTTTTTGTAAGTCATGATTTACCGCAACACGGTTATCAAATACAAAGCACTCGCCTTCCCACATGGTTTCTTCTTTTGGTACTTCTTCTAGGTATTTTAGTATGCCGCCTTCAAGGTGGTATACCTCATCAAAGCCCTGCTCTTTCATATAAGCTGTTGATTTTTCACAGCGAATACCACCTGTACAAAACATAGCTACTTTTTTATGCTTTTCTGGGTCGAGATTTTCTTTGGCCCACTGCGGAAATTCGCGGAACGTCTTCGTGTTTGGATCGACCGCGTTTTGAAACGTACCAATTTCAATTTCATAATCATTTCGGGTATCAACAAGGATAACCTCTGGATCAGAAATAAGGGCGTTCCATTCATTTGGCTTAACATAACTGCCCACTACTTTTAATGGGTCAACGCCCTCCACACCCATAGTCACGATTTCTTTTTTAAGTTTTACTTTAGTGCGGTAAAACGGGCATTCGTCATCATATGATTCTTTAGTAACAATATTGTCTAAATTAGGCTGGGTGTCTAACCACGCCAGTAAGTTATCTATGCCTTCACGTTTTGCTGAAACAGTTCCGTTAATTCCTTCTGCGGCAATTAACAAAGTACCACGCACGTCGTTTTGCTCCATTAGATTAAGTAAAGGTTGGCGAAGTGCTTCAAAATCAGGTAAAGAAACAAATTTATACAGTGCGCACACAACAAAGTGATCGCTGGTTACATTATCTTTATGGATAGCAGTCATGGTTTTCCTATTTTGCCTTTAAACCCCGCAAGGGGCGTTTACCGAATCGTAAATCCGGCGCATATGGGGCGCGTATTTTACGCTTTTTTTATTTAAATGCAAAAAAATGGATGATAATGCGCTTTTTACTGTTAGCGCAGTGGCTCAGTGGGCTATAATGCGCGGATAAATTTACAAGACTTGCTCATATTGGAGAAATATACATTGCACTTTACTGATCTTGGGATTGATACTCGCCTAGAAACACAATTAGCGCACCAAGGGATCACCCAGCCTACCGATATTCAAGCTCATGCTGTGCCAACGGCACTCGCTGGACATGACATTTTCGCTCAGTCAAAAACTGGGTCAGGCAAAACTTTAGCGTTTTTATTACCTGCAGTGCAGCGAGTAATGAAACAAAAAGCACTCAGTAAACGTGATCCTCGTGTACTTATTGTTGCTCCAACTCGTGAGCTTGCAACCCAAGTGTTCACCCAACTACGATTACTTATTGCCGGTACCAATATCAAGGCAGTTAAAATTCTCGGTGGTGAAAACTTTAACGACCAAATTAAAGCACTGCGCAACGACCCACATTTTGTGGTTGCTACACCAGGACGCTTAGCCGATCACTTAAAGCAACGCTCTTTACAGTTAAGTGGCTTAGAGCTACTTATATTTGATGAAGCTGACCGTATTTTGGATTTAGGTTTCACCGACCAGCTTAAGTTAATTAATGAACTGGCAGATCACCGATTACGCCAGACCCTATTGTTTTCAGCGACATTAGATCATGCTCAAGTAGATGCCCTTTCGCGTAATTTATTAAAAAAACCAAAACAAATTATGCTCAGTGCAGCCAATGAGCAACACAGTGATATTAAACAAACATTGTATTTAGCCGATCATCTTGATCATAAAGAAGCGCTACTTGAGCATTTTCTTAATCAAGACAATGTAGGGCAATGTATTATATTCACCGCTACACGTGCTGATACCAGTCGCTTAAGCGAGGCATTAAATAGTAAAGGCTTTAAGTCTGTCGCACTAGCCGGGGATTTAACTCAAAGTAAGCGCCTAGATATTATGGATGCGTTTAGCCGTGAGAACTTTAAAATATTAATTACTACTGATGTTGCATCTCGCGGTTTAGATTTACTCAGTGTTACCCATGTTATTAATTTTGATCTACCAAAACACGCTGAAGAATACGTTCACCGTATTGGTCGCACAGGCCGAGCTGGTTTTAAAGGCAACGCGCTATCATTTGTTGGTCCTAAAGATTGGGCAAGTTATTTAGCAATAAAGTCATTTTTAAATGACGAATTGTCGTTTGCGACGGTTGATGGTTTAAAAGCGAAATTTAAGGGCATCAAAGAGAAAAAAGTAACGCCAGTTAAACCAATTAAAAAGGTAGTGGCTGATAAAAAACCACAGCAAAAACGCAAAGCGAAACCTAAAAAACCAGCAGCCCCAATTAAAGCACCACTTAACATTGATGGTGATACCCCGATGCGTCGTAAAAAAAAGCCTGAGCAGGAATAATTATGAGTAACCTTGGAACTACCCAAACCCTATTTGTAAAAGAAGTCAGTAATGAAGGTGCCTATTTAGATGGCCATGACTTAGGTGAAGTATTTTTACCTAAACACGAGATTAAACATGAACTTGAAGCTGGCGATAGCATCAGCGTTTTTACCTTTTTAGATAACGCAAACCTGCCAACAGCAACAACTAAAAAACCACACGCACAAGTCGGTGAATATGCCCTACTGCGCGTTAAAGAAATAAACAGCATTGGGGCTTTTTTAGATTGGGGTTTAGAAAAAGACGTACTTGCACCGTTTAATGAACAAAAACCGCGTATGCAAGAAGGCTACTCTTATTTAGTCCGTTTATATCTTGATAATGCTAGTCAACGAATTTGTGCTTCAACCAACTTTAATCGCTTTTTATCAAAAGACGAGCCGCAATATAGCCACTTGCAAGAAGTTAATTTAATTGTGGCAGGTAAAACCGATATCGGCTACAAAGTACTTATTGAAGAATCTCATTTTGGTGTTGTATTTTACAACATGGTATTTAAAAACCTATTTGTTGGTCAAAAGCTCAAAGGGTTTATTCAAAAAGTACGTGAAGACGGAAAAATTGACGTCATACTTGAAAAGCCAGGTATGGGTAAAGTCAGTGAACTTGGCGAAAAAATTATGGAAAAACTAAAAGATGAAGGTGGCATATTAGCCATAGGCGATAAGTCTGAACCTGAATTAATTAAAAAAGTATTTTCGACCAGTAAAGCAAACTACAAAAAAGCCATTGGTGGGTTATTTAAACAAGGCTTAATTGATATTGAAGCTAAGTCTATTCGTTTAAAATAATTCAATAAAAAAGCCACCTAGGTATAAACTTAGGTGGCTTTTTCGTATTTAAAATTTATAACTTAATGTTTTTGTAAGGTAAGGTACAACGTGAATATTGATTTGAATATTCAATTAATTCTTTCTTAGACGTCATATTTAACGGCGCTAATCTAAAAACTTTTTTTGTACACTCATTCTGCATTTCATCGTGTACATCAACACACTCTTTGCTACTTATATTAAGTCCAGCTAAAACACCTTCATTTGTATAGCACAAATGCTGAGCATAATTTTGAGCGATTTTTTTAAACTTAAACAAATCAACGGGGTAATCAGATACCAAATCAGTAACATTCGAAACATCATCATACATTTTAGTTGAAAAAACATATTTATTAACAGCAAAGCCACTAATGATAATTACCACTACAAACATTATTAAACGCAAAGTTAGTTCCTCACTGCATAGCCGTAATTAAATGTAGCACAAACAAAAAGAGTTGTAATAAACTCCTTATAATTATGCAAACTTTAAGTTTAAGCTATTGATTTATTTACATCACTCAATACTTGCACCGGGTTTTGTGCCTGAGTAATAGGACGCCCTATTACTAGGTAGTCACTGCCAGCTTCAATGGCTTCTTTAGGTGTCATAATACGTTTTTGATCGCCCGCATCACTACCAGCAGGACGAATACCTGGGGTGACTAATTTAAACTCGTCTCCCAATGCTGCTTTTAAACTTTGTGCTTCTTGTGCTGAACACACTACACCATCAAGCCCTGCTTGTTTGGTTAGTTTTGCTAAGTGCATCACTTGCTCTTGTGGTGATTTACTAATGCCTAAACGTTTAAGCTCTGCTTCATCCATGCTGGTTAAAACGGTCACTGCAATCAATAATGGGGCTTTATCGCCAAACTGCTCAAGTGCCTGCTTAGCTTTATGCATCATTTCAAAACCACCACTTGCATGAACATTAACCATCCACACGCCCATTTTAGCTGCAGCAGTTACTGCTTTAGCAACAGTATTTGGAATATCGTGGAACTTTAAATCTAAGAATACATCAAAACCTAAATCAACCAGCTCTTTAACAAATGCAGGGCCAAAATAAGTGAACATTTCTTTACCCACTTTTAATCGACAGGTATCCGGTGATAACTGTTTAACAAAAGCTAAAGCAGTTTGCTGATCATCATAATCAAGAGCTATAAGAATTTTTTTTGATTGTTCGAAAGACATAACTATCCTACTAGTGAGCGAAAAGTATAAAGATTAAAATCCGTCTAAGCCTCTGCTAGGCACAATGGTTTCCCAATGTTTACACGAAGGGCAATTCCAATAAATGGTGTAACTTGTAAAGCCACAATGCTGACATTGAAAGTCAGGCTTAGTAGCAATATATGAGGTTACAAGTTTATCTATTTGATTAAGCACATCTTTTGTATTTTTATTTTCGGCGCTCATTAACTGCAATAAAAAACTAAAACCACGGATGGTGGGCTGACGTTTTAAACTATCAGTTAAAAACTCAAAGGCTTGTTCTGTGTGGCCTTGCTCAAGCAACGCTTGGCAGTGCTGTATTTTTATCATTACTCCACCTTTTTCTAATAACTCAGCAACGAGTTCATGAAACTGATGGGTTAATTTTAGTTGCTTATAACTATGCGCTAACTTATCAATAAATAATGGCGCAAAAAAGGTAAATTGGCAGATAAGTTCTCGCCAATAATAAATTGCTTTAACGTAATCCTCTTTTGTATAGGCAGACAAACCGAGTTCATATAGAGGTCTGATTGTTTTAAAGTTTAAGCTAATAGCTTTGCGCATAAGTTGAGGGTTATTACTGGCAATAGCATGTTCACAGTAAAAGTTTGCGATGGCTTTGAAGTGTTGCTCTTTTGAAAAAAGCTCAGTATGCGCTTCAAACATATTAATGCCTTTTTCCCATTCACGGGTCTGTGAATATAAGGAGATAATTGGCTCAAGAGCATCTTCATGGTTATTTTTTACCAGCCATATTAAATGTTCTTCTGCGCTATCGAGTAAACCTGCCATGATATAGTCTTCGGCTAATTCTAACCGACTATTGGCAGCTTGTTTCTCGTTAAGGCTTGGGTGTTTTAATAGCAATTCATGAATTTTTATTGCGCGGTCGAGCTCACCACGGCGGCGAAACATAGTGGCTAAGGTAGAATAGTGTTCTACAGAGTCAGCAGCTACTTCGAGCAAATTAATTAAATGCTCAAGCCCCTGATCTTCTTCTCTGTCTAGTAAAAACTTTAAGCCTTTACTGTATTCAGAAGTAATTTGACGATTAAATTGATGAGCCTGATTTTTCGCACTGTTTTTCCCCATGATCCAGCCATAACCGGCGGCAACAGGAAGCAGTAAAAACAACAGCTCAATCATAATTAGGTATCTTTGTTGGCAATACGCTTTTTATTATCTTTTTCAGGCGTTAATTGCTTTTTTAAACGGTAATTTTGCCACTTTAATTGCGTAAACAATTTAAAGCTCACAAAGCAACCCACTACAACACCTAACAAAAAGCAGATACTTATTATAACGGCTAAAGGTAATGTATTACTGGCTATTATGTAGTTAATTTGTGTTAATTGTGGATTTTGCGAACCCAATACAAATGCACCAATTAAAAATAGTGCTGCCAGAATAATTTTTAATACCTTGAACAAGTAACTACTCCAATAAGTTTACTAAGCAATGCTCTCGTTTACACGGTCACGTAGTTCTTTGCCTGGCTTAAAATGAGGTACATGCTTACCATCTAACTCTACAGTTTCACCTGTTTTAGGATTGCGACCTGTACGAGGCGCACGGTAATGCAAAGAGAAACTTCCAAAACCTCGGATCTCAATACGATCTGAAGAAGATAATGAGCCGGCCATTTGTTCAAGAATTTCTTTAACAGCGTTCTCAACATCTTTAACAGGAATATGTGAATGTTGTTCAGCAAGTGTTTCTATCAGTTCTGACTTAGTCATAGCGTTTCCTTAAAAAGAAATAGTGGAAGGGCATAAACTGCCCTTCCAATTAAAAGACTATAATTAATTAGTCTTTTTGTGCATTTGCGAAAGCAGCTGCCATTGCGTTTTCGAACACTGGCTCTTCTTTCTTAAGCTTCTCTAGTACTTCTTTCTCTTCTGCTTCGAAAAGAGCTTTAACAGATAAGCTTAAAGTGCGGTTCTTACGATCAACACCAACGTATTTAACTTCGATTTCGTCGCCTACAGAAACAACAGTAGTTGCATCTTCAACGCGCTCTTGAGCGATATCAGCTACACGGATGTAACCTTCAACGCCTTCGATAAGTTCAACAGTTGCGCCTTTCGCATCAACTTCAGTCACTTTACCTTTAACAATAGCACCTTTTTTGTTTGCATCAAGGTAGTTATTGAATGGGTCAGCTTCGATTTGCTTAACACCTAGAGAGATACGTTCACGCTCTGGGTCAACTTGCAATACGATAGCAGTGATTTCGTCGCCTTTCTTGAATTCACGTACAGCTTCTTCGCCAGGTGTATTCCAAGAAATGTCTGAAAGGTGTACAAGACCATCAATACCACCGTCAAGACCGATAAAGATACCGAAGTCAGTGATTGATTTGATCTTACCAGTAACTTGGTCGCCTTTGTTTTGTAGACGAGCAAATTCCTGCCAAGGATTAGCAATACATTGCTTAAGACCAAGAGAAATACGACGACGTTCTTCGTCGATTTCAAGAACCATAACTTCAACAGTGTCACCAAGTGAAACAACTTTTGAAGGGTGGATGTTCTTGTTAGTCCAATCCATTTCAGAAACGTGTACTAGACCTTCAACGCCTTCTTCGATTTCTACGAAGCAACCGTAATCAGTAAGGTTAGTTACACGACCAGAAAGTTTAGAACCTTCTGGGTAACGACCAGCGATAGCTGCCCATGGATCTTCGCCAAGCTGTTTAAGACCTAGAGATACACGAGTTTTATCTTTGTCGAATTTAAGAACTTTAACTGCGATTTCGTCGCCAACATTAACGATTTCTGAAGGGTGCTTAACACGCTTCCACGCCATGTCAGTAATGTGTAGTAGACCATCAACACCACCAAGGTCAACGAATGCACCGTAGTCAGTAAGGTTCTTAACGATACCTTTAACTTCTTGACCTTCAACAAGGTTAGCAAGAAGCTCTTCACGTTCTTGTGAGTTTTCTGATTCGATAACTGCACGACGTGAAACAACAACGTTGTTACGTTTTTGATCAAGCTTGATTACTTTAAATTCAAGCTCTTTGCCTTCAAGGTGAGTTGTGTCACGTACTGGACGAACATCAACAAGTGAACCAGGTAGGAAAGCACGGATTGAATCAACTTCAACAGTGAAACCGCCTTTAACTTTACCGTTGATAACACCAGTAACAGTCTCTTGCTCTTCACATGCTTTCTCAAGACGGATCCACGCTTCGTGACGCTTCGCTTTCTCACGAGAAAGGATAGTTTCACCGAAACCGTCTTCGATTGCATCTAGTGCAACATCTACTTCGTCGCCAACAGCAACTTCTAGTTCACCAGCAGCATTTTTGAACTGCTCTGCAGGGATAGCACTTTCTGATTTAAGACCAGCATCTACAAGTACAATGTTGTTCTCGATTGAGATTACTGTACCTTTAACGATAGAGCCTTGCTCTGCTTCAAAACCCTTTAAGCTTTCTTCAAATAACTGCGCAAAATTTTCTGACATACGAATATACGTCTCATATATTAATACCAATAAGCAACCATGCTGCATGGGGTTGTTAAAATAGCACTGGCGTCCTGCTGGTGCATAAAATGTGTTTAGCTTCGTTTAGGAAGCTTACCTTCAGAGATGCTTGAATCTAATAAAGTTATAACTTTATCAAAGACTTGCTGTGCGTTGAGTTCGCTAGTATCAAGCTCAATCGCATCCTCTGCAGGTACAAGCGGCGCAACGGCGCGATTCATATCGCGATCATCACGTGCTCGAATGTCTTGTAATAGACCACTTAGTGTAACATCAAGCCCGCGCTCATTCAACTCAACAAAACGTCTGCGAGCACGTTCTTCTGCACTTGCGGTTAGAAATATCTTTAATGGCGCATCAGGAAACACAACAGTGCCCATATCGCGACCATCTGCAATTAAGCCATTTTCAGTTCTAAACGCACGCTGGCGACGAAGTAACGCTTCACGAACTCGCGGCAATGCCGCCACTTTAGACGCTGCAGCTCCCACTTCTTCATTTCGAATAGTGGTTGTTACGTCTTCGCCTTCTAAAATAATCTTTCCTGCATTAGTGTCACTGTCTATCAAAAACTGCACATCAAGATTTGCAGCTAATGGAACCAGTGCTTCTTCGTTATCTAACGCAATTTGGTGATGAAGTGCTGCAAGTGAAAGTACGCGATAAATTGCACCGCTATCTAACACATCCCAGCCTAATTTTTCAGCCAATAAGCGACAAACAGTTCCTTTACCAGAACCACTTGGGCCATCTACGGTGATTACGGGCATTAATAACGCCGGCATTTAAAACCTCCTTCAATGCACACCAAAATAAACCGCCACATTATACGTCAATTATTAAAGATTATCCGCTTTTAGTATGTAACTTTTTATAAATACTTATAAATAGCCTATTTACTGACAGATGCTAACACGTTGAAAAATGTTGGGAATGTCTTGTAAGTACAGGCTGGATCGTTAATCGTTATGGGCTTACCCCCTACTGCCACCATTGCAAAGCACATGGCAATACGATGGTCATCATAGGTATCTACAGCCACATTATTAAACTGTTTTGGCGGTGTGATCTCAATAAAGTCATGCCCTTCTACTACTTCAGCCCCTACTTTTTTAAGCTCAGTGGCCATAGCGTGTAAACGGTCAGTTTCTTTTACTCGCCAGTTATAAATGTTGCGAATTGCCGTTGGCCCTTTTGCAAACAAGGCAACTGTAGCTAGTGTCATTGCAGCATCAGGTATTGCATTAGCATCAATATCAATACCGTTAAGCTCACCTTTACGAACAACTAAACGTTCGTCATACCAATCAATTTTGGCACCTACTTGCTCCATAACGTTAGCAAAACCAATATCACCTTGAACTGATTTAGCACCGACGCCTTTAATTTCTATTTCGCCGCCGGCAATTGCTGCAGCAGCAATAAAGTAAGAAGCAGATGAAGCATCCCCTTCGACCATAATTCGCTCAACGGCTTGATACTGTTGTGCACCTTTTACAAAGAAAGTACTGTAATTGTCATGCTCAACGGTAACACCAAAACGCGCCATTACATCAAGAGTAATATCAATGTAAGGCTTAGACACTAACGTGCCTTTAATTTTAATTTGAGTATCACCTTTAAATAACGGTGCAGCCATAAGCAACGCAGTTAAAAATTGGCTTGAAATACTACCGTCAATTTCGACTTCACCACCGGAAATTTTCCCGCCGACAATTTTAAGTGGCGGATAACCTTTATTTTTTAAATAACTAACATTACCACCTAAGGCTTGCAGTGCATCAACTAAGTGGCCAATTGGTCGCTCTTCCATACGTGGCTCACCAATTAACTCATACTCCCCAGCAATCGCTGCAAGCACGGCCGTTAAGGGACGGTATGCTGTACCTGCATTACCTAAAAACAGTGGTTCAGTTGGCGTTTTAAATACGCCACCTACACCTTCTACGGTCGCGATGGTTCGCTCATCATTAAGTGTCACATTCACACCGAGCTGCGCTAAGGCGCCCAACATATGACGAATATCATCACTGTCTAATAAGTTTTCTACAACCGTAGTGCCGTTTGATAGTGCAGCCAATAATAGAATGCGATTTGACAAGCTTTTCGAACCAGGCAGAGTAACACTGCCATTAACCTGTGAAATAGGCGCTAAAGAAAGTTGCTCCATTAGCTGTTCTCCTTTGCGAAAGCCGCCATAAAATCAACTAATGCTTTAACCCCTTCCAGTGGCATTGCGTTATAAATACTCGCGCGCATACCGCCAACAATACGGTGCCCTTCAAGCGCTAATAAGCCCGCTTCATTTGACTCTTTAACAAACTTATCATTTAGGCTTTCATCAACTAACCAAAAAGGCACATTCATACGTGAACGACAATGTTTTGCTACCTTGTTGGTGTAAAAATCAGACTCATCGATAAAGTCATAAAGCAACTGAGCTTTGGCAGTATTTTGTGTTTCCATGGCTTTTACACCGCCATTTTGCTCAAGCCATTCAAATACTTCAGCTGCTAAATACCATGCAAATGTAGGTGGAGTGTTAAACATACTGCCTTGTTTTGCTTCAAGGGCGTAATCCAAAATACCTGGCTTAGCTAGCCCTTCACGCTCAAGTAGCGTTTTACGAACAATTACGATAGCAATACCCGATGGGCCGATATTCTTTTGAGCACCTGCGTAGATTAAATCAAATTGATTAACGTCAATTTCGCGCGATAGAATAGTCGACGACATATCGGCGACAATCGGTGCTGTTGGGTGACTAGGTACATCAAAAATCTCTAGACCATCTACAGTTTCATTTGGGCAGTAATGAATATATGCAGCATCGGCTGGTAAAACCCAATCGGCTACCTGCTTAATAGAAAATAAACCGTTATCATCATTGCGTACGTCAATTGTGTGAGTTTGAGTAAACTTATCGGCTTCGCTGGTTGCACTTTTTGACCATACGCCGTTTTCACAATACACCGCTTTTTTTCCATCAACGTGGAGGTTTAAAGGTACGGCACTAAATTGACCTCGACCACCGCCGTGCATAAACAGCACTTCAAACTCATCACTAATATTCATTAAGCGACGTAGACTAGCTTCACACTTAGCCGTTAATGCTAAAAATTCTTTACTGCGATGGCTCATTTCCATTACTGAAACGCCAAGCCCTTGCCAGTCTAAAAACTCTTTTTGTGCTTTTTGCATTACAGCCGGTGGTAACATTGCAGGACCCGCACAAAAATTATAAATACTCATTACCTTTTCCTCATTCCAGTAATTTACTGTTTAACTTGAACTAATACCAATCCGCAATAATACTTAATCATTTTAAGGGGCTAAACGTGTCGCTACCTGCGTTAAAAAATTCTCATTTAGAACAACTAAATAGCAAATTTTTTGCCTAGCTATCAACACGTTTTTCCAGCCTCAAAATAGACCACTTAATTAAGTGAATTGGTATTAAACTAATTCAAGTGTCTTTAGTTTTTTTCAACCATATAAAAAAAGCGGCCAAGGCCGCTTTTTTCAATCTCAATTATTCTGAAGGAGGATTATCATCCGCTACTTCATCTATAACCGTATCTACTGTTTCAACGTCTTCGATGTCAATCAAGTCACTTTCAGTCACTTCAATCTCTTCTATACGTTGTAAACCAACTACTTGCTCTTCGTCAATAGTTCTGATCAAAATAACACCTTGGGTGTTACGTCCAACCGTAGAAACTTCATTAACGCGAGTACGTACTAAGGTACCACGATTCGAAATAATCATTATTTCGTCGTTGTCATCAACTTGTACAGCACCAACAACGGCACCATTACGCTCACTCACCTTAATTGATACAACACCTTGTGTTGCACGACTCTTAGATGGGTAGTCTTCAAGTTGAGTACGCTTACCGTAACCATTTTCTGTCACTGTTAATATTGCACCGTCATTCTTAGGTACAATCAGTGATACAACACGTTGTTCGTCTGGCATTTTAATACCACGAACACCCGTTGCAGTACGACCCATAGGACGTACACCTTTGAAGCGAATCTCAGGCTTACCTTCTTCATCAAGAACAGGGTTACCAGTTTCATCAACTACCGTGGTTTCTTCAGCTTCTTTAAAGCGTACAACTTTACCGGCATCAGTGAACAACATAATTTCGTTGCTACCATCGGTAATGTCAACACCAATTAAGCTATCACCTTCGTTTAAGTTAACGGCAATAATACCGCTAGCACGTTGACGGCTGTAGGCAGTCAATGGTGTTTTCTTAACCGTACCAAATGCTGTCGCCATAAAGATGTATTTATCATCTTCATAATCACGCACCGGCAAAATAGCAGTAATACGTTCATCTGCTTCAAGCGGTAATAAGTTAACAATTGGCTTACCGCGCGCTGCGCGACTTGCAAGTGGTAACTGATACACTTTAAGCCAATATAATCGACCCGCAGTAGAGAAACATAAAATAGTATCGTGGGTATTGGCAACAAGTAGACGTTCAATGAAATCTTCATCTTTCATCTTAGTTGCTGACTTGCCTTTACCACCACGACGCTGCGCTTCGTAATCACTTAACGCTTGATACTTAACGTATCCTTCGTGTGACAAGGTCACAACCACGTTCTCTTCGTTAATTAAGTCTTCAAGGCTAATATCGTGTGCAGCGGCATTAATTTCAGTGCGGCGCTCATCACCATATTGCTCTTTAATTTCAACTAACTCATCACGAATAACTTCCATTAAACGTTCCGGACTTGCCAAAATGAATAATAGTTCAGCAATTAGGTCTAGTAACGATTGGTATTCAGTAAGAATTTTTTCGTGCTCTAGGCCCGTTAGTTTGTGTAGACGTAGGTCTAAAATTGCTTGAGCTTGTTGCTCAGAAATATAGTACTGACCATCACGAATACCCAGCTCGCTTGCTAACCAATCTGGGCGGGCAACATTGTCTTCACCGGCTTTATCAAGCATGGCTTTAACATTACCTAATTCCCAAGGACGCGCTGTTAGTGCAACTTTTGCTTCAGCAGGTGTTGGTGACTTACGAATAAGTTCGATAATTGGGTCAATGTTTGCCAGTGCAATCGCTAAACCTTCTAGCGTATGCGCACGGTCACGGGCTTTGCGTAAATCAAATACCGTACGGCGAGTAACAACTTCACGGCGGTGAATAATAAACTCTTCAAGCATTTCTTTTAAGTTGAAACACTTAGGCTGGTTATTAATTAACGCAACCATATTCATACCAAACACAGTTTGTAACTGAGTTTGTGAATAAAGGTTGTTCAAAATAACTTCACCTACGTCACCACGTTTGATCTCAATAACGATACGCATACCGTCTTTATCTGATTCATCACGTAACGCGCTGATCCCTTCAATTTTTTTATCTTTAACTAGCTCAGCGATTTTTTCAATCAAACGGGCTTTGTTAACTTGGTAAGGGATTTCATGAACAATAATCGTTTCACGGCCAGTTTTCTCATCAGTTTCGATGTCAGCACGCGCACGCATGTACACTTTACCACGGCCGGTTTGATAGGCTTGTTCAATGCCTTTTTTACCGTTAATAATCGCCGCAGTTGGGAAATCAGGCCCTGGGATGTAATCCATTAACTCAGTAATAGTTAATTCAGGGTTTTGAATAAGCGCTAAACAGCCATTCACTACTTCTGTTAAGTTGTGTGGCGGAATATTTGTCGCCATACCAACAGCAATACCTGACGAACCATTAACTAACAGGTTAGGTATTTTAGTCGGTAATACATCAGGAATTTGCTCTGTGCCATCGTAGTTAGGCACAAAATCAACCGTTTCTTTTTCAAGATCGGCTAATAATTCGTGCGACATTTTTGCCATACGTACTTCTGTATAACGCATTGCCGCTGCTGAATCACCATCAACCGAACCAAAGTTACCCTGACCATCAACTAGCATATAACGTAGTGAGAATGGCTGAGCCATACGTACGATGGTGTCATAAACTGCACTGTCGCCGTGTGGGTGGTATTTACCGATTACGTCACCGACCACACGGGCCGATTTTTTGTAAGGCTTGTTCCAGTCATTACTAAGCTCGTTCATTGCAAACAAGACGCGGCGGTGAACAGGTTTTAAACCGTCACGTACGTCTGGTAATGCACGTCCTACAATTACACTCATGGCGTAATCTAAGTAGGAGTTTTTTAACTCGTCTTCAATATTGACTGGCAGAATTTCATTGGCGAGATCAGTCATTTGATATCACATTCCTTCAGTATCAGCTCTTAACAACCCATTATTAGGTATTAAGAGTGTTTGTTATTATTTCTAAGCAACCATGCTATCACAATTAATTTTAATTTACAGGCGCAAAACTTTGCGATTTATCAATTTAGCCCTATATAATGGCCTCAGATTGACGAGGAAGTATTTTATGACCGAACATCAAAATGTAGATAACGCAGAAATAGCAAAGTTTGAAGCCATCGCAGAGCGTTGGTGGGATTTAGAAGGCGAATTTAAGCCGCTTCACGAAATTAATCCATTACGATTAGATTTCATCGCAGACAAAACTAAAGGATTATTTGACAAAGAAACCCTCGATGTAGGATGTGGCGGTGGTATTTTAAGTCACAGCATGGCGCGAATGGGGGCAAAGGTAACAGGTATCGATATGGGGCAAGAGCCTTTAACTGTCGCTAAGTTACACAGTTTAGAAACAAGTGTACCCGTTGAATATATAAAAGTACCTGCTGAACAATTTGCTGATGAGCACCCTGAGCGCTTTGATGTGATCACTTGTATGGAAATGTTAGAACATGTCCCCGACCCTGCTTCTATTATCCATGCAGTCGCTAAATTAGCAAAACCTGGGGCCGATGTATTCTTCTCCACCCTTAATAAAACCCCTAAAGCTTACTTATACGCTATTGTCGGCGCAGAAAAACTGTTAAAAATGGTGCCAGAAGGTACCCACGACCATAAAAAGTTCATTAAACCTGCGCAATTAATTGCATGGGCAGAACAAGCAGGGTTAAAGGTACGTGCCAGTGCAGGATTAAGTTACAACCCACTCTCAAAGCAATATACGATTAATGATGATGTTAGCGTAAATTATATGCTGCACTTTGAGAAGTTAGCGTAATGACAAGCTCACAAACATCTACTAGCCCAATTGAATATCAAGCATTGCTATTTGACTTAGATGGCACTTTACTTGATACCGCTGATGATTTAGGCGCTGCACTTAATAGTGTGCTGCATAATCACCAACAACCACAAGTGGGCAGTGATATATATCGACCCGCAGCTTCAAATGGCGCAGCAGCATTACTTGCTGCTGGTTTTAAAGAAGGCTGGGGGCAACAATCGCAAGAGCAACTTTTAGCAGAGCTAGTTGCATACTACGCTGCCAATATTGCCACCCATACCCAATGCTTTGTAGGTATAGAACAGTTACTCATTGCCCTTGATAATAAAGGGATCCCGTGGGGCATTATGACAAATAAGCCTGGCTTTTTAACCGATCCTTTAGTCAAGGCGATTCCTGCATTAAAAAATGCGCAAATTGTGATAAGTGGTGATACCTTAGCTGAGTCTAAGCCCTCACCCCTTCCTTTATTACATTGTGCTGAGCAAATGAGTGTTGATCCTTCGCGCTGCCTATATATAGGTGATGCGCAGCGAGATATACAAGCAGGTAAAGCAGCGAATATGCACACCGCTACCGCACTGTGGGGATATGTACCGAGTGGGGACGAGGCATTGGCTTGGAATGCAGATTTTAATTGGCATAGCCCTATAGATGCTTTCAACCACATATAGTGCCATACCAATTAATAAACACTACATATTGTGATTGTGTTAGTTTTTACGCAAAGCTTGATGATAAAAAAAGCAGACAAAATTTATTTTTAAAAAGCGTAAATTTAATCTTTCCTTAGTTGATTTTTACAAATTTCAACTTAACCGAATGATCAAAGGTTAATGCCTACTAACACAATTACGTTATCCCAACGTTATCCACAATCAGAGCGGTTTCTGTCCCTTGCAAAAGATCACAGACCACACTATCTTGTGATCTCTAATTTGAACAACACCAGATATTGTGGCTAAATGTTATTCAATTAAATTTACCTATGCGGTAGAAATAATAATAAAAGAATAGGCACTGGGCGTTTTAAGTGCACTCATTGGTCAAAAATATTTAATTCCCAAGGAATACAGGCAAAACTATGAACCAACAGTTATCTGTAAGCAAACGTGACGGCCGTAAAGAGCCACTTGATCTAGACAAGATCCATCGCGTTATTGAATGGGCCGCCGAAGGTTTAAACAACGTTTCGGTTTCACAAGTTGAACTTAAATCACATATTCAATTTTATGATGGTATTCGTACTAAAGACATTCATGAGACGATTATCAAAGCCGCTGCGGATCAGATCTCAAAAGAATCACCTGATTATCAGTATCTTGCTGCTCGTTTAGCTGTATTCCATTTACGCAAAAAAGCGTATGGTCAATTTGAGCCACCGCGTCTTTTTGACCACGTTACTAACATGGTTGAACAAAAACGCTACGACGCCCATTTGCTTGTTGATTACACAGAGCAAGAACTTGATGAACTAGATACTTACTTAGATCATTCACGCGATCTTAACTTTAGCTACGCAGCAGTAAAGCAGCTTGAAGGTAAATACTTAGTACAAAACCGTGTAACCGGTGAAATTTACGAAAGCGCGCAGTTTTTATATATATTAGTAGCAGCAAGCTTATTCTCAGATTATCCACGTGAAACGCGTATTGATTACATCAAACGTTTTTACGATGCGGTTTCACTATTTAAAATTTCTTTACCTACACCAATTATGTCGGGTGTGCGTACGCCAACGCGTCAGTTTAGCTCATGTGTACTGATTGAGTGTGGCGACAGCTTAGATTCAATTAATGCGACTTCATCAGCCATTGTTAAATACGTTTCTCAACGTGCTGGTATTGGTATAAATGCCGGACGTATTCGTGCATTAGGTAGCCCTATTCGTAACGGCGAAGCGTACCACACAGGCTGTATTCCGTTTTATAAGCACTTTCAAACAGCGGTTAAAAGCTGTTCGCAAGGCGGTGTACGTGGCGGTGCAGCTACTTTATTCTACCCGCTTTGGCACTTAGAAGTAGAAAACCTGCTAGTACTTAAGAATAACCGTGGTGTTGATGATAACCGCGTACGTCACCTAGATTATGGTGTGCAGTTTAATAAACTAATGTATTCGCGTTTGATCAAAGATGATTACATCACGTTATTCAGCCCATCTGATGTGCCTGGCCTTTACGATGCATTTTTTGAAGACCAAGACGAGTTTGACGCGCTATATGTAAAATATGAGCAAGACGAGTCAATTCGTAAAAAACGCATTAAAGCCATTGAACTGTTTTCTATGTTTGCTCAAGAACGCGCCAGCACCGGTCGTATTTACTTGCAGAACGTTGACCACTGTAATACACACAGTCCGTTTATCTCAAAAGTGGCGCCTATACGTCAATCTAACTTATGTTTAGAAATTGCGTTACCGACTAAGCCTCTTAGCAACGTGAATGACGAAGAAGGTGAAATTGCACTTTGTACATTATCTGCGTTTAACTTAGGTGCTATTGAGTCTTTAGATGAACTAGAAGAGTTAGCAGAGCTTGCAGTACGTGCACTTGATAACCTACTTGATTTCCAAGACTACCCTGTACCTGCAGCTAAAAATGCCACTATGGGGCGTCGTACGCTAGGCATAGGTGTTATTAACTACGCTTATTACTTAGCTAAAAACGGTAAGCGTTATTCAGATGGCAGCGCAAATGCACTAACGCACAAAACGTTTGAAGCAATTCAGTACTACCTAATGAAGGCATCTAACGAACTTGCTAAAGAGCGTGGAGCATGTCCTAAATTTAACGAAACTACATACTCGCAAGGTATTATGCCAACCGATACGTACAAACGTGATTTAGACAAGATTTGTGATGAACCGCTGCACCTTGATTGGGATACATTACGTGCCAGCATTAAAGAGCATGGTATGCGTAACTCCACGCTGAGCGCATTAATGCCATCAGAAACGTCATCGCAAATCTCAAATGCAACTAATGGTATCGAGCCACCGCGTGGTCACATTAGTGTTAAAGCAAGTAAAGACGGTATTTTAAAGCAAGTTGTTCCTGACTACGAACGCCTTAAAGATAACTACGAATTACTGTGGGATATTCCATCAAACGATGGTTACTTACAATTAGTAGGCATAATGCAGAAATTTATCGACCAAACAATTTCAGCAAATACTAATTATGATCCAAATAGATACGAAGGCGGTAGAGTACCTATGAAAGTCTTATTAAAAGACTTACTTGGTGCATACAAACTAGGTGTTAAAACACTTTACTACCATAATACCCGCGATGGCGCATCAGATGCTCAAGAAGACACTCCAGAAGTGGAAGATGATGATTGTGCAGGCGGCGCGTGTAAAATTTAATAGTTAAACTTAAAGCGGGCGCCTTGCCCGCTTTGTCCTGATAGTCTTAGTGATAGTTTTTTGAGTGATAAACATGTCTTATACTACTTTTAGCAGAAATCATAATAACCAAATGCAAGAGCCAATGTTTTTTGGTCAAACCGTTAACGTGTCACGTTACGATCAACAAAAATACCCTATTTTTGAAAAACTAATTGAAAAACAATTGTCTTTCTTTTGGCGACCTGAAGAAGTTGATGTAAGTAAAGACCGTTTAGACTTTCAAGCGCTTCCCGAACACGAAAAGCATATATTTTTAAGCAACTTAAAATACCAAACGTTGCTTGATAGTGTTCAAGGCCGCTCACCTAACGTAGCATTACTTCCTATCGTATCAATTCCTGAACTAGAAACGTGGATTGAGACATGGGCGTTTAGTGAAACTATTCATAGTCGTTCGTACACCCATATTATTCGTAACGTAACTCAAGCGCCTGAACTCATTTTTGATGACATTGTTAGCAATGACAAAATTAGTGAGCGTGCCGATGCGGTAACTACTTATTATGATGACCTAATCAATTCTGTATCGCTTTACAACTTATACGGTGAAGGCAAACACGAAATTAATGGCCAAACCGTGGTAGTTAATTTATTTGAGCTGAAAAAGAAATTGTACCTGGCAATGATGTCAGTGAACATTTTAGAAGCCATTCGCTTTTATGTGAGTTTTGCCTGTTCATTTGCGTTTGCCGAGCGTGAATTGATGGAAGGTAATGCTAAAATTATAAAGCTCATTGCCCGCGATGAAGCACTTCATCTTTCGGGTACTCAGCATATTTTAAATATCATGCAAGATGGCAAAGATGACCCTGAAATGGCGATTGTTGCCGCACAATGCCGTGAAGAAGCAATTAAAATGTTTGTTGAAGCTGCAGAGCAAGAAAAAGAATGGGCCGAGTACCTATTTAAAGATGGCTCGATGATTGGTTTAAATAAACACATTCTATGTCAATATGTTGAGTACATTACCAATGCGCGTATGACCGCGATTGGTCTACCTGCACAGTTTGAAAACAACAGTAACCCTATTCCGTGGATCAACTCATGGTTAGTGTCTGACAATGTGCAAGTTGCTCCTCAAGAGGCCGAAATAAGCTCATACTTAGTTGGTCAGATTGATTCACAAGTAGATGCCGATGAATTTGGTGACTTTGATTTATAATGACTGATAGAACCACTGCAAGTATCACGCTTGCAGATAACAGCCAGCGCATTGATTTTGCCGCTGGCTGCCCTTCTCTTTTGCATTGCCTAGAATCGAATAAGATTGATGCCGCTTACCAATGCCGTGAGGGATATTGCGGTGCGTGTCGAGCAACACTTGTCTCTGGTGAAGTTAATTACAATGAAGAGCCGTTAGCGTTTGTTCGCGATGGTGAAATACTTCTGTGTTGCTGCAAACCAAATGGTGATATCAGTATTAATTTAAAGTAACTAACTCACATTAAGCGTATTTAACAGCACAAGAATAATATATAACAGCTAGGTTTGTACCAAACCTGTTTGCCGTGTTTTTAAACTCAAACACGCCTACTAGTACAGTGTTATTTACTCTGAATATTTTGCAGGCACAAATCGGTAATGACCCGTAATTGTATACGCAAAAAGCATATCGCTCATTTCTGGTCCACGACCAATATTATGCACAATAAGCGGGTTGCCGCTGCCCTGCGCTATTTCATTAACGACCATACCGATATGCGGTAAATTACCTGGCAGCATCCAAGTAACTATGTCACCGGCTTTATAATCCTCTGCATTAAGCGATTTAGTTAACACTTTTGCATGGCGCTCAAAGTAAACTTGTAAGTTAGGCACACGTCGATGATCAATATTTTTATCTGGCTTGGTTAATCCCCAAATACGCTTAGAAGGATATGCACGAAAATTGTTCTGCATGTCTTCATGTACTAATTTTTGCAAATCAATATCAAGCTGTCGGTACGACCTAATTAAAACATCGGTACACACACCAATATTAGCGGGCACATCACCACCGGGGTACTCAAGTTTATGATAGGCACCATCGTAAGTTACTGGTTGTGTTGTTCTATAGATTAATGCATTAACGATATCATCATCAAAAGAGCTCGCCTGCACATGAAAAGTAAATAGAGCTAGTGAATAAAACAAAAAACGTGACATATAAATTCCTTTTATAATAGTAATTAACTAAAGCTGTTGAGTAATGTAGTCAGGAATATTAAATTTATTTCCATTACTGGTATAGTGCGCATCAAGTCCATAGGCCATTATTTCAAGCGGAGCATCATTGTAACCAAACGTTTGGATTTCATTGATGTAGCGCATTATAAAAGTGTGCGCACCGAGTTCACGCCATTGAACTACATGAACAAGCTCATGAAAATGTACTCTTAAATTATCCACAGCGCTAGGTAATATATAATATGTATTTTTATAGGTTATTCCAGCTACATCCATATCAATAAAATTGCTTAAACCAAGTTCACGTAAACCTGTAAAGTCAGGTTTAGGAATTTTATCAACAACTACATAAAATGCAGTTTTCAAAAATTCATTTGGGTAAAAGCCCTCAAACTCGTTAGCAAATTTTTCACAGCATATTCTTTTATGTGCATACTCGCTATTCGTTTTATCAATCCATTGTTCTATTTGCGCTAGCATTTTTTCTCCAAAAAATTACTCGGTAAGTTATTAATAAATATTTTATGAAGTTGAACTTTATCTTCTTCATAAAAAAGCGCCAAGTGTAAACTACTGGCGCTGATTATTAATAATCACTATACAGATTCCTAACCTTCTTCTTCAACCAGTGACTCTAATAGCTCATGGATCTCTGACTTTAATTCTTTGTCTTCAATTTTATTCGCACTGACTTTAGCATCTTGTAGGTTTTTAATCGCCGCTTCTTTGTCGCCTAGTTCGAGCTGTAAAGTAGCCATAGAAAATGCAACCGACGACATATGATCTTTGTTATTGATTTCAATCGACTTCTGTAATGCTTTTTCATAAGTCACAATAGCGTCTTCTAGCTCTTCGGTAAAATCTGCTAAAGTTTCCCACTGTACAGGGTGATCTTTAGCGGTATTTTCGTTTTCAATACAAATTGCTTTGAGCTCTGCATATAAAGATTCGAATTGTTTAGTATCATTCTTATTGGCAGCTGCCATCAGCTTTTCTGCTAAATCGTGAACCGCTTTGTATACTTTAGTATTCATAATTACTCGCTACCTTAATTAATGCGCCTTTTTAATTTTTTACAGCGCTGTATCCGAAACCTATTATCTAATAGTACATTATTATTAAGCGCCGCGTTGTTACAAAAGTATTATAAGCAACAATAAACGCTGTTTAGTTTATTGACGTGGATATTAGGGTGCTACACTTAATGCCTACTATAAAAAGCAACAGTTAATATCTACCCTATGCAAAATTGCAATCAATGCGGTAAGTGCTGCACAAAATACGGTGCGGCAGATTTAGATACTAATCAGGATGAAATTCAAATGTGGGCGTTATTCAACCCTGAAATATTTCAATACGTTAAAAACGATAAATTATGGTTTGACCCAACAACGGGTGAGCAATTAACGCAATGCCCATTTTTAGAGCTTGCCAATAAAGCATCTCCTGAAGAAAAAGATAAATATACTTGCAGTATTTATCATGACCGACCCCAAGATTGCAGGCATTATCCAAGCTTAATTTCAGAAATGATAAACGATGAATGTGAAATGCTTGAACCAGTCGATAAGCAAAATCATTTTAGAGCACAAAAAAAGTTAGACATACTGATGATAGACAGCCGCTCCTAAATTTAACTGTAATAATGCCGTGCTAAATTAAATTTATCGCTCTCTTGTGTTATTCAACGCAAATTTTAAAGTTATAGTATAACATTGTTGATAGCACAATTTTGTAGTGTTATATTATATCACAACATAACAACCACGAATTGAAGTAACTATGACTAAGCTAACACTCATATCCTCAGCACTACTGTCTGTTTTGTGTTCTCACTCTGCACTTGCAGCGACGATTAACGGCACGGTAACAGATACAAAAAAGCAACCCATAGCCAATGCCACGATTCATGTTCATGGTAAGTCAAAAAGCGTGCAAAGTAATGCACAAGGCCAGTTTAGTATCGACATAGATGCTAAAAGTCAATTACATATCAGTAAAGATAACTACCTAGATTCTCGTATATCGCTTGAAAATACAGACAACACTATTAATGTTACTTTAAAGCCAACTTCGGTTGAAACTGTTGTTGTATATGCCTCAGCCCTGCATAAAAATAGCTTAGAAATGATTTCACCAGTCAGTGTTCTATCAGGCGATGAGCTAAAAAATAAAGCTAAGCCGACGCTAGGTGAGACACTTAAAGGCATACCTGGCGTTAATGCTAGTTATTTTGGCCCTGTTTCATCAAGTCCGATTATCCGCGGCCTAGGTGGTCCTCGAGTTAAAATTACTCAAAATGGTTTGGATAGCAGCGATGCATCTCGCATTGGGCCTGATCACGCTACATCAAGTGACAGTCTAGCGGCAGAGCAAATTGAAGTGTTACGTGGCCCAAGCACCCTACTTTATGGCTCTGGTGCTATTGGCGGTGTAGTGAATGTGGTTGATAACCGTATTCCAACCAATAACATTGACTCTTTATCTGGGGCAGCACAATACACGCACGATACAGTTTCAAATGCGAATACATTCGCAGCAAAACTAGAAACTGGCAGCGATAACTTTAATTTCCATTTTGATGGTACTAAACGCAGCGGTGATGATTACCAAACACCTCGTTTTAATTTACCGGATGAACATGAAGAGGGTGAAGTACATGTTGAAGGCGATGAAGAAACAGCTACTTCAGTTGAAAATACCTTTATAGACAGTGAAACAGTTAATTTTGGTACTAGCTATGTGGGTGAGCATTTAACCGTTGGATTTTCATACGGTAATATCGAAACAGACTATGGTATTCCAGGCCATTCACATGCTCATCATGAACACGATCATGCACATGAAGAAGCAGGCGAGCATGAAGAACACGAAAGTGAAGAACATTCAGAAACACCTGTTTATGCTCATTTAGAACAAGACCGTTGGCAGGGGCTGGTAAGTTATGCATTTCATGATAACTGGATTGAGTCAATCAACCTACGTCTTGGTTACACAGACTATACCCATAGTGAAATTGAAGACGGCGCTATTGGCACCACTTTTAGTAATGAAACCACTGAAGCACGTTTAAACGTAGAGCATCAATTAGGCCAATGGCATGGCATGATTGGCTATCACTATAGTGAGTCTGATTATGACGCGATTGGTGAAGAAGCCTTTACACCTGCAAGTATCACGACGACTCATGCGCTATATTTACTTGAAGAACGCAAGTTTGGTGACGTCACCGTAGAACTTGGCGCCCGTTTAGAAGATTATGAGATAAAAAGTGATGTAGATACGCATCAGCACAGCCATGATGACGAACCTGTATCAGCAGATGAAACTGTTAACTACACCCAAAGCTTTACTAATCTAAGTGCCTCAGCAGGTGCGATTTGGGAGTATATGCCAAGTCACAACTTAGCCGTTAGTTTGTCACATTCAGAACGTGCACCACTTTCAGCGGAGCTACTCTCTAATGGTGTGCATATTGCTACCGGGACTTACGAACTTGGTTTGGGTTACCATATTGAAGGTAACGAAGCGCATTTTGAGCCTGAAGAAATTAAACAAGAAACATCAACTAATCTAGATATTAGTTTACGTCGCTTTAGTGGAGACTTTGGTTACACCGTCAACTTTTTCTATAACGACATTAAAAACTTTTATTATCAGCAAAACACAGGATTAGTGTTTGATGAAATGGATGGTTTTGAACCTGCTGCCATTGGTCACAGTGACGCAATTGATGTTTATCAGTTCACAAGTAAAGATGCTGAGCTGTATGGTTTTGAATTTGATGTACATTATCAAATAAACCCCAGCGCCATGGTAAAAGTATTTGGTGATTCTACTCGCGCCAAACTAAAAGATAATGAAGGAAATTTACCACGCATTCCTGCTAATAAATTGGGTTCAGAACTGCAATACACCCTAGGTAGCGCACAATTTACCTTAACAGGAACACATTATTTTGAGCAAAATGATATTAGTGCATACGAAACAGCAACAGATGGCTATACATTGATTGATTTACAAGCCAATTATCAGCTTGATTTAGGTGCCGTTGACACACAGCTTTACCTAAGTGTTGATAACATTACTGATGAACTTGGTTTTGTACACAGCTCGTTTATTAAAGACATCGCGCCACTTCCTGGTCGTAACTTCCAATTTGGAGTAAGAGGCTACTTTTAAACAAAGATCAGTTTAATGAGACAATAAAAAACCGCATTCATATTAATGAATGCGGTTTTTTCATAACTAAAATGTTATGTACGTTCTAATTAAAGAATTGCGTGTAACTCAACGTCGAATACAAGTGTTGAGTAAGGTGCGATTGCTGCACCGGCACCACGTTCACCATAAGCAAGCTCATGAGGAACGTATAAACGCCACTTAGTACCTACTGGCATCATTTGTAATGCTTCAGTCCAACCTTTGATCACGCCGCCCACTGGGAATTCAGCAGGTTGACCGCGCTCGTATGAGCTGTCAAAAACAGTACCGTTTACTAAAGTACCGTGGTAATCAACACGTACTGTAGACTCAGCAGTTGGCTTCTCGCCTTCACCTGTTGCAAGTACTTCGTACTGAAGACCTGACTCAGTTACTGTAATTTCAGGACGTTTTGCGTTTTCTTCTAAAAATGCAATGCCTTCAGCAGCGAGTACTTTAGCTTCTTCTTCACGACGAGCTTGGATCTCTTCGTTAATTTTTTCAAATGCAGCTTGGATCTCAGGGATCTCAACTTGAAAAGCACTGCCTGCATACGCATCTTTCATGCCTTCAAATACTGAATTTAAGTTTAAACCTTCAAAAGGATTAGCCTTAAGTTGCTCACCCATTTGTAAGCCAATACCGTAACTTGCTTTTTCAGCATCTGTAGTAAAATTATCTGACATAATGTGTTATTCACGTTTTGTTAGTTAAAAGACCCGTATATGCTATCACAAAATAAAAGGTCTTTGGTGCTAGTTTTTATTGAGTTTTTCTTTAATTAAACCAATAGCAAAGGTACACACAGGCAAACTGAGCAAAATTCCAACAAGTAAGCTCATCGACAATAATCCAGCCACACCGACCAGTAAAAGAGGCACAGCTACTAAACCGATAATGCCAATATAAAACGCGCCCCATACAGGCCAATAATTATCGTATTTTGTAATTAAATGCCCCGATAAAATATTAAACCCGATGCCATATAATAAGGTCATTATTAGTGCGTCGTCTGGATATGCATCAATAGCCATTTTTTGTAATAACGATATGGCGCTTTGGTAACAATAACCAAACACAGTCCATAGAAGAATGTGCTTAAGTAAACGTTTAGAAAAGGGTAATTCCGGGGACTGTGACATTATAAAGCTCCAGATAGCAAAAAACCGCCAATAAGGCGGTTTTTTAAATAATGGTGGAGAGATAGGGATTTGAACCCTAGAGGGGCTATAAACCCCTGCCGGTTTTCAAGACCGGTGCATTCGACCACTCTGCCATCTCTCCGTACGGCGCGCATAATAAGATCATACGCTTAGCTTGTAAAGCCCTATTTTAATAAAACCGGCTAAATAGTTAAATATAAACCGCTTTAGTTATCAATTAGCCATTATTAGTAATATTGCTTAGGCCTACGAGCAATCCAAGAGCACACTAAACAGACCAATAAGCTGGCTGTTAAAAATGCAATACTTTGAAATATTAAATCGAAGCGATTAAGGTCATCGCTCGGGATCACAACCAATACAAATGAAGGCAGTACAGTGAACAGTAAAACATAACAACATATTTTAAAGGCTCTGCCAAAATCAAACCGTTTCGATTGTTGCATCCACCAAGTTAGCAATACCAGCACCCCTATTGCTGAAGCAGCAATAAAATGCTCAGCTTGAGTGCTCATTGCAACATAAAATGTCGCAAGCGCGCCAACTACACCCCAGATTGACCAAGCAAACCAGTTTTCTTTTTCACGTAAAAATAAATTTCCCATCATTTTCGTCTTCTTTATCGTTATTATTGGTAAGACTTTCCATACATTACCAAAAAACAACCGATTAAAAAACAAACTGAAGAAGATTTATTACGTTTAGTGCTTCCGTGCGCTTCTCGCAGCTACAATATTAACCGCAGTAGTGTAACACGATTAACTTAATGAATTATGACTATATTGAATATAAAAAGTTCATACTATTTCTACAAAAAACTAAAATAATTTTCTGGTTTGTGCCTTGGTGACTTTTTGCATTCAATTACCGGCGTCCCTAAATATAAATAACCGACTATTTCATCATCATCATTTAAGTTAAGCGCCTGTTTAACACTGGGGCTTTGTGCAAAGTAACCCGTACGCCAAATACCGCCTAACCCCTGAGCGAATGCGGCTTGTTGCATTGCCAATACGCCACAACCTGCGCTTTGTACTTGTTCAATTCTAGGAACTTTTGGGTGTGGTTGATATTTTGCAATCGCAATAATAATCATGGGTGCTCTAAGCGGTAACTCCTTAGCGCGATTAATTACTTTTTCAGCCTGCTGCTCTGCTATAGCGCTTTGATAATAAATTTCACCTAACTTATGACGCGCATCACCTTGAACAATAATATATTGCCACGGTGCAATACAGCCATGATCGGGCACTCTCAACCCAGCCTGCTGAATAATGTTTAACTGCTCTTCATTAGGCCCTGGCGCTGTCAATTTTGCATCAGATTGGCGAGTGAGTAAAAGCTCAATAGCATCCATAGTGTGCTCTCAAAATTCAAAACGTAAGAGTAACATTTATAAGTAAAAAATAAACACTGCAGGGTTAAAACTACTAAGCAGATAAAATTAATGAAGCGAGTGTTTATATCCTAGTAACTATTGATGTAGGCACCGCGTTTAAACCAATAATCTAGGCTTACAAAACGCCCACCTCCCGTAAAGAATAAGCTAAGTAACATGGCAAAATAAATAGCAGAAAATTCGATGCCGTTATTTAGTATTGATGGTTTACCTTTTTCGTATAGGTAATCTTCAAAGCCATATTCTTCAACTAAGCTGCGAATTTTACCTATGCGGACTTGTACTTCTTTTGAATTTTCAAGGCTTTCTTTGGCACCAGGAACTGATAGCCAATCAAGTACTTGGGCGGCACTTGTTTGTGGATTTGTTGGCGCTATAGCAAACCAGCCGTTATGCCAGTGTACTGTTGTTGCTGCTACCACCATTGTAAACATAAGTGGAATACTCACTAAGCGCGTACATAAACCAATAAGTAAAAACCAACCTCCTAAAAACTCACTCCAACCGGCTAAAAAAGCCAGCAAATCAGGAAACGGTAATCCTAATCCCCAGTCACTATTGCCAAACCACTGAACGACATCATCAGAGGCTAAAAACTGGTTAAAAAAACCATTAGTATCGCCACTTATTGCGAGTTTGTTATAGCCTGCAATAATCATTACAGGCGCTAAAATCAAGCGAAAAAGCAAAGCAGGCAAACCATCCAATAAAGATAATTTACCTATAATATTGTCATAAAGCGTAATTAATTTAATCATGCGCACTCTTGTATGTTCATTGTTTATTAAGTTATAGACTATAAACAAACATGACCGCGCACAGAGCTAAATTATTTCGCCCTTAAAGATTAAATTTGCCTTGCTACTTGTAACGCTTCAAATATTGCGCGTTTAGCATCAATAGCAGCAGCGAGTTTAGCGCCACCAATAACATGCACGTTGGCGTTCTCTGCTTGTGCCTTAAATAACTCGTCGTTAGACACTTGACCAATACAGGCAATAACCGTATCGACTGGCAGTACTTGAGTTTCACCAGCAACACTAATGGTTAGGCCGTTTTTATCAAAACTATGGTATTGGCAGTCTGCAATTTGTTTAACACCATGTTGTTTGGCAACTTGACGATGGATCCAACCAGTAGTTTTACCTAAGTCACCACCAAAGCGCCCTGCACTGCGTTTTAGCATATAGAGTTGACGTTCATCTTTATGCGGCTGAGGTTCACACTCTATGCCCCATTGGGTTTTAAAGTCGCTGATGCTTTGTGATTTATGTTCACTTAAAAATGCCACCATATCAAAACCAATACCGCCTGCGCCTAATATAGCAATAGAATTACCCAGCTCTACTTCACCGCGTATAACTTCATCGTAAGCAAATACACGCTTATCATCGCTGCATTTAATCGTAGCTTCACGTGGTCTTACACCCGTTGCAAATACCACATCATCAAACTCAGCTAGCATACTGTCACTAAATGCTTTACCTAATTCAATGGTTACATTTAGACGCTTAAGTTCATTACTAAAGTAAGCTAATGTATGATTGAAGTCTTCTTTACCAGGTATTTGCATCGCTAAATTGAATTGCCCACCCATATGTTGCTTTTGGTCAATCAGGGTTACATTGTGCCCTTTTTGCGCTAAGTAACAGCTAGACGATAAACCTGCAGGCCCTGCGCCAACAACTAATACATTTTTAGCTTTCTCTGCTTTTTCTAACGGGTAATCAAGCTCAAAACCTGCTTGTGGATTTACTAAACAGGTAGCGCGCTTACCTTTAAATACATGATCTAAACAACCCTGATTACAACCAATACAAATATTAATATGCTCAGATTGCTTAGCCGCGTATTTATTAAAAAATTCAGGATCAGCTAATAATGGACGCGCCATAGAAATTAAATCAGCTTCGCCAGCATTTAAAATATCATTAGCAATCTCTGGGGTATTAATGCGGTTTACCGCAATAACAGGCACGCTAATAACATCTTTTAAACGCCTTGACGCTTCTTTAAATGCACCCGGTGGCACCATACTCGCAATTGTAGGTACGCGCGCTTCATGCCAACCAATTCCGGTATTAAAAATATCAACACCCGCTTTTTCAAGTGCAACCGCTTGTTGAGTTACTTCATCAGGGGTTGAACCATTAGGGATTAAATCTATAACGGAGAGTCTAAAAATAATTAAAAATTTATCCGATACTTTTGCTCTTACTGCTTTTACAATTTCAACGGCTAAACGCATTCTGTTTTCAAGGCTGCCGCCAAATTCGTCGTTTCGTTTATTAGTATGCGGTGCCATAAACTCATTAATCAAATAACCTTCTGAGCCCATTACTTCCACGCCATCGTAACCAGCCTTTTCAGCCAAATAAGCCGAGTGAGCAAAATCTTTAATCGTTTTCTTAATTGAACTTAAAGACATTTCCTTTGGTTTATATGGATTAATCGGAGCTTTTATAGCACTTGGTGCCTGATTAAAAGGGTGATACGCATAACGCCCAGCATGTAATAATTGCAAACATATTTTACCACCATGTTGATGAACAGCTTGCGTATATGCACGATGCTTAAATACATCGTAATAACTATTAAATGATGAAGAAATAGGCGTTAACTTACCGCGTAAGTTAGGGCTGTAGCCTCCGGTAATAAGCATCGCAGTGCCACCTTTGGCACGTGCTTCATAAAAGGCACGAAGGCGTTTGCGATTGTGCCAACCTTCTTCAAGGCCGGTATGCATTGATCCCATTACTAAACGGTTGCGTAGTTGTGTGTGTTTTAGTTCTAGTTTTTGTTCTAACATCCTGTGCCCCAATAACTGGTCTAACCTGTGTGTTTGTTCAATTCTGCTTTAATGACGCAGAATAAGCAATATACGAGCAGCTTAAACTTAAACTTTTTAATTTAAAACACCCTAAATAATCTTGTTTTATGTATAACTGTTAATTGTAAAATACGGCTAAAAGTGACATAAACATTCGTATAATCATAAGTGTAATTGAATTTATAAATGTTTCGTTACGATTTAGCAGTTAAATTAATTTATATTCTAAGCTACTATGGCAATAACGTTTTAGCTGTACGAATTTAAGGAGCTATTTTGATAGCGAAGGTATTTAAAGGTATATGGACAGGGATTAACTTCTCGCGTCGTTTAGTACTAAATTTATTATTTTTATTTTTGGTTATCATTTTCATTGTCTCAGTATCAAGTGACGGCGATAAAATCATTGTCGAAGAGGGTTCTGTCCTCAGGCTCAACCTAAACGGTCCTATTGTGGAAGAAAAAACCTACGTAGACCCTATAGAAGCGGCCATTAATGATGCAACAGCAAGCGCTGATACGCCTACTGAAATACTGCTTGATGATGTCATTGAAGTAATCAATGAGGCGTCACAAGACTCTCGTATCAGCGCAATTTTGCTTGATTTACAAGAAATGCCAAAAGCGCACTTAAATAAGCTTAAGCAAATTACAAAAGCACTTGATACATTTAAAGCAACTGGAAAAAAAGTAATTGCCTCAGGCTATTACTATACCCAAGCGCAATATTACATTGCCGCGCATGCAGACGAAATTGCGATGCACCCTTATGGTAGTGTGCTTATTGAAGGCTACGGTATGTACCCGCTTTACTTCAAAGATGCATTAGAAAAATTAGAAGTCACTCAGCATATATTTCGTGTAGGTACCTTCAAATCTGCCGTTGAACCGTTTATCAGAAACGATATGTCAGAAGCAGCTAAAGAAGCAAACCGCGTATGGTTAGGTGCTTTATGGAACGAATATAAGCAAGATGTAAGTGCGGTGCGTCCATTTGACGAATCAAATTTTGATGAAACAATGGATACTTATTTAGCCAAAATGCAGGCTGCCAATGGTGATGCGGGTAAATACGCGCTGGATAATAAATGGGTTGATTCTCTCAAAACTAATCAACAAATTCGTCAACAATTAATTGATCTAGTTGGCGCTGAGGAAGATGGTAAAACATTTAAACAAGTGTCTTTTGGTGAATACTTAAGCTTAGTTAAGCCGCCAATTGAGTTTGATAACCCAATGACAGAAAAAGTCGCTGTGGTTGTAGCTAAAGGTACCATCGTAGACGGTGAGCGTCGTGCCGGTGAGATTGGCGGTGATTCAACAGCTGCACTATTACGCAAGGCACGCCTTGACGATAAAGTAAAAGCAGTCGTGTTACGTATTGATTCTGGCGGTGGCAGCATGTTTGCCTCTGAAGTTATTCGTGCTGAAGTATTGGCACTTAAGGCCGCAGGCAAACCAGTCATTGCTTCAATGAGCTCAGTAGCTGCATCAGGTGGTTATTGGATTGCATCAGCGGCAAATGAAATTTGGGCAGCACCTAGTACGATTACCGGCTCAATCGGTGTATTTGGTACCTTTATGACCTTTGAAGATACCTTAGCTAAAATCGGTGTTTACTCTGATGGTGTAGCGACTACAGAAATGGCCGGTTTTTCAATAACTCGTCCACTAAATGAAAAAATGGCACAAGTGATTCAAATGAGTGTTGAAGAAGCTTATGAACGTTTTTTAAATGTCGTTGCCGATGCGCGTAATATGACCCCTGAGCAAGTTGATAAAATTGCCCAAGGCCGCGTTTGGATTGCATCGCAAGCTCAAGAGCTTGGTTTAGTTGACAAGCTGGGTAACAAGCAAGACGCTATCAAAGCGGCTGCAGAGCTTGCTAAACTTAACTTCTATGAAGTTAAAACAATTAAACAATCACTTAGCCCTCAAGAACAAATGCTCCAAGATATTTTTGGTAGCGCCGCGGTTAAATCAGTGCTTGGACTTGAAACACAAA
Source organism: Pseudoalteromonas sp. meg-B1 (assembly GCF_003173795.1). GTDB lineage: Bacteria > Pseudomonadota > Gammaproteobacteria > Enterobacterales > Alteromonadaceae > Pseudoalteromonas > Pseudoalteromonas undina. Next base: position 1,444,568 of record NZ_QGQU01000001.1, read on the forward strand.
AATCAGCAGTACTAGCTAGTCAAGCTAACCTGCAAAGCGTGATTAAGCAATTAAGCAGCGAAGTAGAAAACCTGAAAGATTATAACGACCCACAAGGTGTTTACGCGCGCTGTTTAGAATGTACAGTTGCACAATAATGCCCTAACAGGCTGTATTGATTAGCACTTAGCGTTATACTAAGCCCAGTTTTTTTACTGGGCTTTTTTTATGAAACGTAAACGCATTTACATCGCTTATACTGGCGGTACTATAGGAATGAAAAAATCAATCCGCGGCTATATCCCTGCCGAAGGTTTTTTAACCGAAACTGTGGTTAATAACGCAGAATTTAATCGTGAAGAAATGCCATTATTCGATATTCATGAATACTGCCCACTGATTGACTCTTCAGATATGTCTCCTGCCCACTGGCAACTTATTGCTGATGACATAAAAAGTAAGTACCAAGATTACGACGGCTTTGTAGTGCTGCATGGTACAGATACCATGGCCTATACGGCATCGGCTTTGTCGTTTATGTTTGAAAACTTAACAAAGCCTATTATCGTGACCGGCTCACAAATTCCGCTCTCTCAATTGCGCTCAGATGGTCAAGTTAACCTACTTAATGCCATGTATTTAGCAGCTAACTACCCGATAGCGGAAGTCAGTTTATTTTTTAATAATCAATTATTTAGAGGCAACCGAGCAACCAAAGCGCATGCCGATGGATTTGATGCATTCGCCTCCCCTAACCTAGAGCCATTAGCGCTGTCTGGCATTAATATTCAACTGATCAAAGGTCAGTTAAGTCCGTATGTAGAAAATGAATTACAAGTTGCGCAGATCACTCCTCAAGCCATTGGTGTATTGTATTTATACCCTGGGATCAGCAAAGAAGTGGTTAAAAGCTTAGTTAATGGCAACATTAAAGCATTGGTACTGCTGAGCTTTGGTGTGGGTAATGCACCGCAAGACCCTGAGTTTTTGGATATACTTGATGAAGCGAGTAAGCGCGGCGTTATTATCACAAACCTCACTCAATGCCTAAAAGGGCAAGTGAATATGGGCGGGTATGCCACAGGAAATGCGCTACTCAATATAGGCGTGATCAGTGGTTTTGATATGACCTTAGAAGCCTGTTTAACTAAACTGCATTATCTTTTTAGTCAAAACTTAGAGGTCGAAACGATTCGCCATTTAATGCAAGATAATTTGCGGGGTGAGTTAACTCGTTAGGTGTTCAGCTAAACGAATAACAAAAAAGGACGCTATTTAGCGTCCTTTTTATTTACTTAGATTTTATTAACGAACTTTTGCGTCAATATCAACTAAGTCAGTTAAATGACACGTTTCACCACTGTGGGTCTTAATGCCATGCTCACCAAAGTAATCACGCTGGGCTTGTACTAAATGCCCATTACTTGGTGTTGTTAACGTTGCTAAGTAGGTTTGTGTTGCACTTAGCACAGGGAATGCCAGACCCGTCATGACCGCTTGGCCCGTTACTTTACGCATTGCGAGTGACTCTTTTTCAAGAGTATCAATAAACTCAACACCTTGCGCTACACTGTCTAAGTAATCTGCACGAATAATACACCCTGCACGCCAGGTTTGTAGTGTTTTGGCTAAATCAACTTTCCACTGATGGGTACGTGAAGCACCTTTAATTAATGCAAGTCCTTGACGATACGCTAGTAAACTTGCAAGAGTAAATGCATCTTTCAATTCATCTAAATCAATATCAACTTGCGTGGTATTTTGCGCGCTATACGTCATCTCTTGTGCAGCAGTGGTATTGCATGCATTAGTTAAATGGCGTGCTTGAACAGCGGCTACTAATGATGGTACCGCAATACCCAATTCAAGTGCATTTTGAGCTGTCCATAAACCAGTACCTTTTGCGCCAACTTTGTTATCAATTAAGTCAACAAGGGGCACATTTTGCGAATTTTCAAGTGACAAAATATGGCTAGAAATTGACAATAAATAGCTATTTAACTGGCCTTGTGACCATTCATTAAATATCTCAGCAATTTCTTTTGGCGAGCGCTTAGTTCCATGACGAAGTAACTGATACACTTCAGCAATAAGTTGCATCAGTGCGTATTCAATTCCATTATGAACCATTTTTACAAAATGACCGCTGGCTGATTGACCAACGCGAGCAAAACACGACTCGCCTTTGTAGCTTGCAGCAACTTTTGTAAACCATGGCTCGACACGCTCCCAGCCACCTTCAGAACCACTTGCCATCATAGCTGGCCCATGACGCGCACCCTCAGCACCACCTGAAATACCCATGGTGGCAAACTCAAACTTGTCTTGGTATTTTAGCTTGCGATTAATTCCGTCTTTGTAATTACTGTTACCGCAGTCAACAATAATATCACTACATTGAACACCCGCTTCAATCAGCTCATTGCAAACCGCATCAACCAACTCACCCGCAGGTACAAGTAATAAAATAGAACGCGGTGTTTCTAAACGCCTAACCATATCCCCTAGATCAGAGACAATGTGAAGTTTGTCAGCCATGCCTTGTGACTTAGCACAGCTTAATAACTCTTCACCCGCATTTGGGTTTTTGTCATAAGCGACCAGCGTTATCCCTTTTTCAATCAAGTTCAGGGCAAGATTTTTCCCCATAACGCCTAACCCTACTAATGCAACTTGCATTTAGTGCCCTCCTCGGTAACAACTATTTGGTTAGTAAATTAAAATAATACCGCGTGCATTATACTCAGGCCTTAGCCATGAGCAAAGCTACATGCATTTATTACAGTTAAAATAAACACTGCAATTATATCAAACAACCGCCCTCACAGGGGAAGAAATAGCGCTGCTATTTAAATTTTTAGATCATTGACGCCCTGTGACACCGGTGTCATAATGATGACATATTCATTTTGTATATAATAGTCGCAATGTTATAAAAATTGCATAAAACTAAAAATTACTATTTAACCTGAAATCTTCTTTGAAGATTTATTAAGTAGTCACTAAAACAAAATAACCGTCAACTTGCTTAAAATAAGCGCACAGGAGAATTTAATGTTAAGACGTACAAAAATAGTCGCGACACTTGGACCTGCAACAGACAGAGATAATAACTTAGAAAAAATTATTCGCGCAGGCGCTAATGTCGTTCGATTAAACTTCTCACACGGTGTTGCACAAGATCACAAAGACCGTGCACAAGCTGTTAGAGATATAGCCGCTAAACTGGGTAAGCACGTTGCAATTCTTGCTGACCTACAAGGTCCTAAAATCCGTGTTTCAACCTTTAAAGAAGGTAAAGTAACTTTAGCGGTCGGTGCAAAATTCATCCTTGATGCAAAAATGGAAAAAGGTGAAGGCGATATTAACGCCGTTGGTATCGATTATAAAGAGCTACCACAAGATGTAGCTCCTGGTGATTTACTCCTTTTAAACGATGGCTTAATTCAGCTTACTGTAGAACATGTTGAAGGTCATTTAGTGCACACTGTGGTTACTGTGGGTGGGGTGCTCTCGAACAATAAAGGGATTAATCGTTTAGGTGGTGGTTTAACTGCGCCCGCGTTTACCGATAAAGACAAAGAAGACTTAATAACTGCGGCTGAAATTAATGTTGACTATATTGCCGTTTCATTCCCGCGTAGTGGCGATGATATGCGTTATGTACGTTCACTTGCAGAAGCTGCAGGCTCTAATGCTCAGCTTTTGGCTAAAATTGAACGTGCTGAAGCAGTAGAAACACAAGAAGCAGTAGATGATATTATTTTAGCGTCTGATGCTGTGATGGTTGCTCGTGGTGATTTAGGTGTTGAGATTGGTGACGCAGCTTTAATGGGCAAACAAAAACTCATTATTCGTCGCGCACGCTCGCTTAATCGTACTGTTGTAACAGCCACGCAAATGATGGAATCGATGATCGATAACCCAATGCCAACTCGTGCAGAGGTTATGGATGTTGCCAACGCAGTGCTTGATGGCACCGATGCGGTCATGCTTTCAGCGGAAACAGCTGCTGGTGATTACCCAGAAGAAACGGTTGCCACAATGGCACGTGTTTGTTTAGGTGCTGAGTCGCAAAAAGAAACCCATGTTTCTAAGCATCGTTTAGATAGCCGCTTCTCTTCTAATGCGGAGTCAATTGCACTCTCTGCAATGTATGCAGCTAATCACTTAGACTCTGTGAAAGCGATTATCACCCTAACAGAATCAGGTAGTACAGCAAAACTTATGTCGCGTATTAGCTCTGGTTTACCCATTTACTCACTTTCACGTCATCCGAGCACATTAGGGCAAACAGCACTATATCGTGGTGTTTACCCGGTGTTTTTTGACTCTACCAAATGTGAAAAAGATAATATGGTTAAAGATGCATTAAACACGTTAGTGGCTGCAGGTTCACTGCAAACAGGCGACACCGTGATTATCACTCATGGTGATGCAATGGAAACAATTGGTGCAACCAATACAATGAAGATAGTGACAGTGTCGTAAAAGTCACAATAAAAAACGCGAGCTAATTGCTCGCGTTTTTTATGCTATTTATTAAAGTTAGCTAGCTAATGCTGCTTTTACTTTATCACGGTAACTTCTACTTACTTTAAGTTCTTGTCCGTTATCTAACACTAATAAATATTCACCACTAACCTGAGTTACCAGCTTGATAATTTGTTTGGTGTTAACAATCGCGCTGCGATGCACTCGTACAAATAGATTTGGGTCTAATTCTTGTTCAAGCTCTTTCATGGTTTTACGTAATATATGCGTTTGCCCGTCTTGGCAATGTAAACACATATAATCACCTGCCGCATCTACCCATTGTATCGTGGCAACGGGCACTCTAACAATTTCGCCCTGCTCTTTTACTGCTAGTGACTCAGGGTAGCGCCGATCAGTTAAGGTATCACCTGTGGCTAATTTCTTTAAAATTTCTTCGCAGTTATTACCCGTTATCCCAGCTACAAAACTGGCTAATTTTTTCTTATGGGCGTTATCCTGCTGAGTTTTTAAATAGGTATGCACTTTTTCTACCGCCTGTTTTAATCTGTTATCATCAACGGGTTTTAAAATGTAATCTAAAGCATGAATTTCAAATGCTTTAACAGCAAAGTGGTCAAACGCAGTAACAAATACAATGGCAGGCAAGTCTTTACTACTTTCACTCAATGCACGCGCTACCTCAAAGCCATTCATGCCTGGCATTTGAATATCTAAAAATACGAGGTCAATTTTTTCGTTTTTGCAACTTTCGATCGCATCAAATCCTGAGCTACATAGTTTGATCACTTCAATATCAGAAAACTCTTCAAGCCTAACGGCTAAGCCTTTACGTGCTAATGGTTCATCATCAACAATCAGCGTTTTTATTCTTGTCATTTCTTCACAGCCTTCTCAAACGGAACTCGCAGATTAACTTTCAATCCACTTGGCGTATTATGTGATAATACAAACGAGTAATTATTTTCGTAGAGCGTTTTTAATCTGTCTTGGGTGTTTGCTACACCCACGCCTTGTGCATTAACTAACTGGCCATTTACAATTTCAGTGCCAGGGCCATTATCGCCCACTTCAAGTAATAATTCATTAGCAAATACTTGTGCTTTTATATCAATAACGCCACCTTCTGCCATGTGAGCAATGGCGTACTTAATAGCATTTTCAATGATCGGTTGTAATATTAAGCTAGGTACCAATGCTTGTTGAGCTTGCTCACTCACATCAACATTAACCTGTAACCGTTCATCAAAGCGCACACGTTCAATCTCTAAATACAGCATTAATGCATGTAACTCTTGCTCTAGTGGCACTTTTTTAATTGGATCAGTATTGAGTGTATAACGCAAAAAGTCACTCAGCTTAGATACCATTAAATTAGCATCTTTGTTTTCTTTTACCAAAATTAAAGTGGAAATAGCATTGAGGGTGTTAAATAAAAAGTGAGGGTTTAACTGATATCTGAGCATTTTTAACTGCGCTTCGTGCGCCATTGTAGTTGCTTTTAACGCTTTTTGGCGTTCACTTTGTAGTAACTGGTAATACTTAACCCCAAAGTACAAGCCACTCCAACACAAAATAATATAAACGGAGTCTAGCCCTTGTTGTAAATAATAGAACCATTCTTCAGGGCGATAGCCGTGTCGATAAATTTCCCACAAGTTAAACTTTTGTACCACCGCCCAGAGCGTACCAGTTACATACGAAGCACCAAATACAACAATGATTAAGACCCAAGGCGAGGCATTCCAAATTTTGCGATATATATAACGCAAAGGGACAGTCATTAAACAGCCCGCATAGGCATTAAGTAAAATAACGAATACGTAAATATCACGCATTTCGAATACTTTAGATCCAATGTAATTAACTAACGCATACCCTATCCAGCCAGCGATTTGCAAAAGCCAGAAAAAGCGTTGTCTGTTATCAATTAAAGACTGCCAATTCAAAATTAATTATTACCTTATAAATTTGTTATTATTATATCGATTTATCAACGTGTATAGCACTACCAACTGTCTTACTTTTTAATAGCCCTATCGCAAACGATAACGTTGGCTGATGCTATTCGGTTAAGCGATTCAATTGAGCTATATGCATAAAAAAAGCGAAAGGTATGTACCTTTCGCTTCTCAATGTTTACTTTTTATTTATTAAGCAAGTTTGTCTGAAGCAACTTTATAAGTCGGATCTTCAATTACGTTTACTTCCACTAAATCACGTGCTTTATGAAGTAGTTCAGTACAGTCTTTGCTTAAGTGACGTAAATGCAACTTTTTACCCGCTTTATTGTACTTATCAGCTAGGCTATCAATTGCTTCTATTGCACTGTGATCCGCAACACGGCTGTATTTAAACTCAACAATAACGTCTTTAGGGTCGTTCTTTACATCAAATAAATCAGCAAAGTTTTTAACTGAGCCAAAGAATAAAGGCCCGTGTAACTCGTACACTTTTGAACCTTCTTTATCAATATAGTTCGTTGTGTAAATATGTTTAGCATGCTGCCAAGCAAATACTAATGCAGACACAATAACACCCACACACACTGCAATGGCTAAGTCAGTGATAACCGTCACACCCGATACTAAAACAATTACAAATGCGTCAGATAAAGGCACGCGTTTCATCATTTTAAAACTTGCCCATTCAAATGTACCCAGTACCACCATAAACATAACCCCAACTAATGCCGCTAGTGGGATCATTTCAATTAAGCTTGAGGCAAAGATAATAAACGCAAGTAACATCAGCGCAGCACTAATACCAGATAAACGCGAACGGCCACCTGAATTAATGTTAATCATAGATTGGCCAATCATGGCACAGCCACCCATTGCACCAAAGAAACCACATGTAACGTTTGCCGCACCTTGGCCAATACATTCTTTGTTAGAATGGCCACGTGTTTCTGTAATTTCGTCAATCAAGCTTAGCGTTAACAGCGATTCAATTAAGCCAATTGCTGCAAGAATAAGCGCATATGGGAAGATAATTTGTAGTGTTTCTAAATTAAAAGGCACCATAGGAATATGAAACTGCGGTAAACCACCGGCAATCGTTGCAGCTTCATTACCTGTCATACCTTTTAAGAAATCAAGTACTGTACGCGCTTCTAAGTCAAGGCCAATAACTAAGCCAGTTACCGTCACAATGGCAACCAGTGACGAAGGGACTGCGGTCGTTAATTTTGGCAAAAAGTGAATAATAGCCATAGTTAGCGCCACTAAACCGAGCATAATGTACATTGCACTGCCCGTCATCCATTCTTGACCGCCAGCACCATCAGGTACTTTAAACTGCCCGAGCTGTGCTAAAAATATAACTATCGCTAAGCCATTTACAAAACCGAGCATCACCGGATGTGGAACCATACGTATAAACTTACCGAGCTTAAATACCCCAGCCAATATTTGTAATAGCCCCATCAGCAACACCGTGGCAAATAGATATTCCACTCCGTGATCCAGTACTAAACTTACCATTACAACCGCAAGCGCACCGGTTGCACCCGAAATCATACCTGGACGACCACCAAAAATAGCCGTAATTAAGCCAACAATAAATGCGGCATATAAACCAACAAGGGGTTCTACATTTGCAACAAAGGCAAATGCAACAGCTTCTGGGATCAAGGCAAGTGCCACGGTCAATCCAGAGAGAATATCGTTTTTAGCAGAGCTTGGCGCCCTACTGAGTAAGTTAAACATTGAGTTCCTCAGTTTTATTTAGCTGACAAAAAAAGCGCTGAATTCTATCAAATTAGCGCTCATTTCACAATTATAGTTAATGCAGCCGATTTGTTTATCATCGGCTTATTTTTATTTTACAGTGGTAAGGCTGTACTACGTTTTACACAGGTCATGGTCACGTTAGAATGAACCTCTTGGACGTACTCTAAGCTAAGTAGGTTATCGCGTACAAAGTGCTCATAACCTTCTATGCCTTGAGAGATAATACGCAACATAAAGTCCATAGTACCCGCCATGGTGTAACATTCAGTCACTTCATTATAGCTAAGTATCAGTTTTTCAAACTCGGCTAGATTCTTTTTGCCATGGTTTGATAAACGTACATGGGCGTATACCAACATATCAAAGCCCAGCTTTTTTTCATCAAGCAATGCGACTTTACTTTTGATGTAGCCATCTTGTTCTAATTTAGCAATACGACGCCAACAAGGAGACTGAGATAGGCCTACTTTATCTGCAATTTCAGCGGTTGATAAACTTGCATCTTGTTGTAAAAGTGCCAATATTTGGCGATCTACGTGATTTAGAGACATTTTATTTCTTATTTATCTAATAAATTGGTTAAATTATACAGCCTTTTTAAAAAGCAGTCTGCATATTTTTAACAATTAAACACATCAACCAAACTGACCACTTACAAACGGATTGGTTGCCTTCTCATTGGCGACATCGGTATCTTCACCATGGCCACTTAAAATTGCGGTACTCAGTGGCAACGTCATTATATGGGCCTGTATTGAGCTAATAAGCTGCTTACTGTCTCCTTTTGGAAAATCAGTACGCCCGACTGAGCCTTTAAATATAACATCACCCACAATAACGGTGCTTTGCGTGTCTTGATAAAATACAACGTGGCCTGGGGTGTGCCCTGGGCAATGCAGTACTTTAAATACAAGTTGGCCAACTTGTATGGTGTCACCATGTGCTAGCCACTCATCTGGGTAAAAAGCATTGATAGGTTTAAATCCAAACATAGTGGCTTGCATTGGTAAGTTATCAAACCAAAAGCGCTCATCCTTGTGTGGGCCAATAATTTTTATATTGTGTTGCTCACGTAAACTATGAGCACCACCCACATGGTCTAAGTGTCCATGGGTTAACCAAATTGCTGACAAGCTCAAGTTATGCTGTGTTAGTGTTGCATTAATTTTGTCAACATCACCACCGGGATCAATCACCACAGCTTGCTGGGTTTGCTCGCATACTATAATTCGGCAATTTTGCATAAACTGCGTTACGGGAATTGTGATTATTTTCATCTTATATTTCTTTATCTTTTTGCGCTGGAATAACTATATCTTGTTCATATGACATTAAAATTGGGTATTTTAAATAAGCTTGGTCGTAAAACGGGCTATGTTCATAGAGCCAATTTAAACGCGCCTCAGGATTAGTAGCAAATGCTTTATCTTGCTTTAGTTTTTTATTAAATGCTTCGGCTAATTTAGGATCATCACTGAGCATTTTCTCAGCGAATGGGAGCAATGCGTAATTTTCCATATACTCTGTTCGCTGAAAAATCGTATTAAATTCCCCCCATGCAAAAAAAGAGTCAGGTGCTTCTGGATGCAATAAATGCACAGCTAACTCGCCTGCTTTTTGTTGGGTACTGACTTCAAACCAACCATCTAAATCGACATTCGTGGCCGGTTCATAGTTAAAACGTGCCGACACTCTAAATCGCCCTTCAAATGGTGCTTTATCAAAGCTATATTGCGCCACTTTTGCCATTTTTAACGGCTGAGTATTGGCGCCACTGAGTTTATTAATTGATACCCCATGTAAAGCAAGCTTTTCGATAATATCGGTATACACTGGCGGGATAAAAAACGATTTAGGGACTTCAACCGTGTGCTGTACTTCTTTTTGCCAAAAAATAGGCAGCTTGTCATAATCTTGCTCTTTACCTAAATAACTTACTTCTTGCTGATTTGATAAAGCATTCATATTCTTAGAATAAGCAATGCCTTTAAATTTGATATGATCAGCTTGCTCAGCGTAACCACGTTTAACAATTAATTGCTTAGGCACAAATTGCTGTTCTTTTTTTACCGCATTGGCGAGTTTATCTTTATGGGTTGCTAACGCTTCAATAGCACCATCTATAAACACATAAGTCCCTAGCACGCGTTGCTTATAGGGTTTTAAAGAATGGTTTTCGACTAAAATAGTTGGCAATGACCTTAAATCACCCCAGCCATTAGAAAAACGAGGCGTCGCCACCCAACCTGCTAAACCTGATTTAAATTCTTGTTTATCCATAACAAACACTAAAGGGCCATGGATATGTCCTTGCTCAGTTAAGGTTTGATCAATAACAGGTTTAAAGTAACGGTTGAGTGCATCCGAAATAGCGGGCGACTCGCTAGCAAATACTGGGTTATAGCCGTAGGTGACATCATATTGGTAATCGGCCCCATCAGTCACATGCACGTCTATATATAAATTAGGATTATAATCGTTAATGACTGCAAGTACGCTTTTAACCTCGGGGGTATCTAATTTAGTGAAATCACGATTTAAATTAAGGTTATTAGCATTTGTTCTAAAACCCATTTTTACTGGGCCGCGCTGATTGATTCGATTAAATGCACTACTGCGTTCATGCCCATCGACATTAAGAATGGGAATAAATAAAATATTTACCTTTTTTAATATATCGCGACGTTTACCCGTGGCAATATCTCTAAGCAACATAAACATTGCATCTTTACCATCAATCTCACCGGCGTGAATACCAGCCTGAATAAGCACAGTTGGTTTAGTGCTGTTAGCCATTTGCCCAGCATCAAAAAAGCCTTGTTCGCTGGCAATCAACATTTTTATTGCACGTTTACTATTACTATAGCCAATCGTTTTTGATTTAAATTGAGTGGGATTAGCCGCTACCAACCTATCAACAAATGCCATGGTATCAGCATAATTAGGAGACGAGACTCCTGCAGAAATTTCAAAGTCTGTGGTTAAAGGTCCCTGTTGTTGCAATAGCGATGTGCTCGCACCTTCCCATGGTAATAATGGCGGTAAATGACTGTTATTCGCCATACTTGCAGATAAAACCAATAAACTTATAAACATATACTTCTCTAGCAAACGCATTAATTAAAAAAATTATAGCAATTAAAGCTTTTTAGATGCCAAAACTGCGGTAGTTCAACAAAAAAATGCAGCCAACTGCAGTTCCCTTTGATGATTTGCTCAAGTACTGATAAAAACATAATTAATATCAACCTTAAGAGCAACAATGAACATGCCTAAAATTCTGGTTTAGCTAATTTAAGTTAAATGGATACACGGAACTAAAAGGTATGACATAGCTAAAGCAGTAAATAGCAGGCACAAAAAAAGGAGCCATAGGCTCCTTTTCAATACTTATACAAAAACTTAAGCTGCCGCTAGGCCTTCTTTTGCTTTTGCTACAAGCGCTGCGAATGCAACTTGGTCGTAAACAGCGATATCTGCAAGGATCTTACGATCGATTTCTACAGATGTCTTTTTAAGACCATTGATAAAACGGCTGTAAGACAGACCATTTTGACGTGAAGCAGCATTGATACGTGCAATCCATAATTGACGGAAAGTACGTTTCTTAGCACGGCGGTCACGGTAAGCGTATTGACCCGCTTTAGTAACAGCCTGGAAAGCTACGCGGTAAACACGTGAACGTGCTCCGTAGTAACCTTTCGCTTGTTTTAAAACTTTTTTGTGACGTGCACGTGCGACAACGCCGCGTTTAACTCTTGCCATTTCTAAAAACCCCTATTAAGCGAATGGTAACATACGTGAAACTAGACCATGGTCATTTTTATGAACCATCATCTTAGGACGTAGGTGTAACTTACGCTTAGAAGTTTTCTTAGTCAGAATGTGACGAAGATGCGCTTGTTTACGCTTGAAACCGCCAGAAGCAGTCTTTTTGAAACGCTTAGCTGCGCCTCTGTGACTTTTTAGCTTGTAAGCCATTGCAATAACTCCAATTGTATTGCTTTAAAATTAGTAAGAAGGCGTGAGATATATTGCTATAGCTCCACTTTAAAGGCCTAACTTACTGCTATGTTCCGGTGAAAACCCGATATAAATACCGCAATTTTACTTTAAAACCGGTTAACTCAGGTGGACATTTTCATATCACTTGCAAACCTGAGCTAAATTCGGTGCGTATTATCGCCTAATTATTACTTTTTAGCAACCGGCGCCATCATCATAACCATTTGACGGCCTTCAACACGATTTGGGAAAGATTCAACAACTGCTAATTCTTCTAAATCGGTTTTAATACGGTTTAATAATTCGATACCAATTTCTTGGTGAGCCATTTCACGACCACGGAAGCGGATAGTTATCTTAGCTTTATCGCCAGCTTCTAAGAACTTGCGTAAGTTGCGTAGCTTAACCTGATAATCACCTTCATCCGTACCTGGACGGAATTTGATTTCTTTAATCTGGATCTGCTTTTGCTTCTTCTTCTGCTCTTTTAGTTCTTTGCTTTTTTCAAAGATGAACTTACCGTAATCCATAACCTTACAAACAGGCGGCTCAGCATTTGGACTGATCTCTACAAGATCAACACCCGCTGCATCAGCCATAGCTTGCGCGTCTTTTAATGACTGAATTCCAGCTTGTTCGCCGTCGATGTCGATTAAACGAACTTCTTGCGCTGTAATTTCTTCGTTAATACGATTTTTTTGAGCTGTTTGTTGCCCTTTCTTGCCGCCTCTAATAGTACGTTCCTCCAAGAATATCAATAATATAAGCGTGTAGCTGGCTATTTTTGCTTGCCCTACACGCTCGATTTTTACTGTCGATTTTTGATTTCTTCACTGATTTTAGCTACAAAATCATCGACATTAAATTTGCCTAGGTCTTCACCTGTGCGAGTTCGTACTGCTACTTCTTGTTGCTCAACTTCTTTGTCGCCAACAACCAATAAGTAAGGAATACGCTTAAGTGTATGCTCACGGATTTTAAAGCCAATCTTCTCATTTCTCAAGTCAGCAGCGGCTCTAATTCCAAGTTTATTTAATTTTTGTACAATTTCCTGAACATACGGTGCTTGTTTATCGGTGATATTCATAATCACCACTTGCTTAGGCGCAAGCCACGTTGGGAATAAACCAGCATACTCTTCTGTTAAAATACCGATAAAGCGCTCAATAGACCCTAATATAGCGCGGTGTATCATAACAGGTGTACGTCGTTCGTTATTTTCAGCCACATATGTTGCGCCTAAACGACCAGGTAATGCAAAGTCTAGTTGCACTGTACCACACTGCCACGCTCTGTCTAAGCAATCGTACAAAGTAAATTCAATTTTAGGACCATAAAACGCCCCTTCACCTGGTAGGTAATCAAATTCAATGTCATTTGCCTTAAGTGCATCAGCAAGTGCAAGCTCAGCTTTGTCCCACATTTCATCTTCGCCAATACGTTGCTCTGGACGAGTTGAAAGTTTAACTACAATTTTTTCAAAGCCGAATGTTTCATACGTATCGTAAACCATTTTAATACAGGCCGATACTTCATCCATGATTTGCTCTTCAGTACAGAATACATGCGCATCATCTTGGGTAAAGCCACGCACACGCATTAAACCGTGAAGTGCGCCTGATGGCTCATTACGGTGACAACAACCAAACTCAGCCATACGCAGTGGTAAATCACGGTATGATTTTAAACCTTGGTTAAATATTTGTACGTGACCAGGACAGTTCATTGGCTTGATTGCGTATTCACGCTTTTCAGATTCCGTGGTAAACATGGCTTCTGAATATTTTTCCCAGTGACCTGATTTTTCCCATAACGAACGGTCCATCATCATTGGACCTTTTACTTCTTCGTATTGGTACTCACGTAATTTTTCACGCACAAATTCTTCTAATTCACGGTAAATGCTCCAACCATCGTTGTGCCAAAATACCATGCCTGGCGCTTCTTCTTGCCAGTGCCATAAATCAAGTGCTTTACCAATACGACGGTGATCACGTTTTTCAGCTTCTTCTAAACGCTTTAAGTACGCTTTAAGTTGCTTTTTATCGCCCCACGCTGTGCCGTAAATACGCTGCAGCATTTTATTTTCAGAATCACCACGCCAGTATGCACCTGCTACCTTCATAATTTTGAAGTTTTGACAGAATTTCATGTTAGGAACGTGTGGTCCACGACACATGTCTACATATTCTTCGTGGTGGTATAAACCTGGGCGATCATCTTGAGCAATATTTTCGTCAAGAATTTCTATTTTGTATGTTTCGCCACGCGCCGCAAACGTGTCGCGTGCTTCTTGCCAGCTAACGGTTTTTTTCACTACATCGTAGTTTGTTTTTGCAAGCTGTAACATACGCTTTTCAATAGCATCAAGATCATCTTGAGATAACGAATGTTCCATATCAATATCATAGTAAAAACCGTTATCGATAGTAGGACCAATCGCCATTTTAGCGTCTGGGAAAAGTTGCTTAACTGCATGACCAATTAGGTGGGCACAAGAATGGCGAATAATTTCTAAACCATCGTCATCTTTTGCTGTAATAATTTCAAGACGAGAGTCGGCTGAAATTAAATCACATGCATCCACACGTTCGCCATTAACACGGCCGGCGATGGTTGCTTTAGCAAGACCAGGGCCAATATCGTTTGCAACATCAAGCGTGCTTACAGGGTTTTCAAAACTACGCTGACTACCGTCAGGGAGAGTAATAACTGGCATTATAAATCCTTACATACAGTGGTGACACCTACAATGTATCACGTGTATTTTTTAATTAATTAAATGAGAATGACTCGACAACGCTTTTACGAATAAGCATTGACTATTTTTCGCCCTCAAAGGCTAATGTAGATGCTGAGTCTGCTCAACTACAAAAAAGATATTGTCGCGTGCTGCAGCGTTAATTACAAGTTTTAAGCTACTAAAAACCACGCATTTTTAACATAAATGTGCAATTAATAACTTTTCTTCAGTCACGCCGCATCAAATTAACGTAAAGCACTATATTAAAGCAGCACACAAAGTGCTTAAACTCGCATTTTAATGCGTGTTGCGTATAATAACCGGTAATTAAGTTATAGTAGAGATTAACAATGAGAACATGTGGTGTAGAAATTACCGGTAGCGATGTACTACTTTGTATTTTAAGTAAAGATAACGACGTTTTTGATATTCGTGACGTGCGCCAAACACGCTTTACCTTAGGTAACGGTAACGACACTGAAATAATGCGTAAATTTCAATTTGATTTTGCAAAGCTGATGCAAGATTACCAAATTGATTCTGTTGCCATTCGCGAACGCCAGCCCAAAGGTAAATTTGCAGGTAGCGCTAAAGGGTTCAAAATGGAAACGGCTATTCAATTAATCGACAACCTCGATGTTCGCGTGTTTTCAACTACTGAAATAAAAGAGCAAGTAAAACGCAACCCTATCCCTATCGCGTTCGAAGACACTGGTCTTAAAAAATATCAAGAAAATGCATTCGTTAATGCTTACGTTTATATCATGAAAAAAACCTACCGCAGCGACGAAATGTAATACCAATTGCATCCTTGTGAAAACGCGTAATAGCTCAATATTACGCGTTTTTTTATGTCTAAATTTTCAAATAAAAGTGTAAGACATTAGTCTAACCCCCTTCCCTTTGTCGACAATTCATGTTTATTTAATCAACAAGCCTTGGATAGATAAAAACATGGAGAATGTCATGAAAGCGACACAAACAGTGCATAAAGAAGTAGAACAAATAAACACTATACCGCTATCAAATAGTTATTTTAAGGGGATTCAAAGCACACCGCTAATAGAGCAAACTATTGGAGAATACCTTGACTCAATTGTCGACAATAACCCAGAGGCATTGGCAGTTGTTGTTGCTCACCAAAATATTCGCTTAAACTACAAGGAGTTTCAGCAGCAGATTGATCAGCTTGCTATGGGGTTGTTGGCATTAGGGGTTAAATCAGGTGACAGGGTCGGTATTTGGTCACCCAATAATATACAATGGTGCTTAACTCAATTTGCAACGGCTAAAATCGGCGCAATCATGGTGTGTATTAACCCAGCTTACCGCCCCAGTGAACTGCAATATGCACTTAATAGTGTTGAATGTTCCACGCTTATTACTGCTACCTCATTTAAGGGCAGTCACTACGTTAATATGCTAAAAAGTTTAGCCCCAGAGCTAAATAGTTGCCAAAAAGGGGAATTAAAAGCCGATAAGCTTCCTTCATTAAAAAATGTAATTTGTATAGGTGATGAGCCAGTAAATGGTATGTTTTCGTTTAATGAAGTACTCGCCATGCCCACAGACGCTCACAAGTTTGAACTTCAAGCAGTGGCAAAAACTCTAAATTGTAATCAAGACATTAATATTCAGTTTACCTCTGGCACCACAGGGAATCCTAAAGGGGCTACGCTAACGCATAAAAACATTCTTAATAATGCACTGCTTGTTGCCCAAGCAATGCATTTTACTGAACATGATAAGCTGTGTATCCCTGTACCACTTTATCATTGCTTTGGCATGGTTTTAGGCAGCTTATTGTGCGTAAGTAAAGGCGCTGCAGCTATTTATCCAAGTGATTCTTTCGATCCAAAAACCACATTAGAGGTGGTACAACAAGAAAAATGTACCGGGCTTCATGGCGTGCCTACCATGTTTATAAGCGAATTAGAGCTTAATAACTTTAGTGATTATGATTTAAGTACATTACGAACCGGCGTTATGGCAGGCTCAACCTGCCCCGAACAAGTTATGCGTAAAGTACAAACACTAATGAATATGAACCAAGTCGTTATAGCCTATGGACAAACAGAGTGTAGCCCAATCAACAATATCACTGAAACCGACTCATCAATTGAGCGTCAAGTCACCACTGTAGGACGAGCGCTTGCGCACACTGAAGTAAAGATTATTGATGAGGTGGGTGAAGTTCAAAAAATAGGCCAACCAGGTGAAGTCTGTAGCCGTGGAGCTGGTATTATGCGTTGCTATTGGAACGATGAAGAAAAAACCAAAGCTACTATCGATAATCAAGGTTGGTTACATTCTGGCGATTTAGGGGTAATGGACAGTGAAGGCTTTGTTAGTATTGTTGGCAGAATTAAAGACATGATTATTCGCGGCGGAGAAAATATATATCCCCGTGAGATTGAGGAAGTTTTATACACCTACCCAGGGATACAAGATGCGGCAATTTTTGGTATTACCGATGAAAAGTTTGGCGAAGAAGTCTGTGCCTGGATCCAGCCTAAAGAAGGTGAAGTGCTTGATGAGCAAGCAATTCGATTATTTTTAAAAGACAAACTCGCCTACTTTAAACAGCCTAAATATATTCGCTTTGTTGAACATTACCCGATGACGGTAACCGGAAAATTGCAAAAATTTAAAATGCGCGAACAAATGCAAGAAGAGCTCGCCGAATCTGCATTTTCATAAGCTGGTTAAATGCAAAGCACTATCAGCTTAGTGCTTTGCATTGTCCTACTCAATTTCAGGTTGTTTAGGAACAACAAAGTCAGTAATACTTATATTTCGTCCTGCATTTTTAGCTTTATAAACCCCTACATCAGCTGTTGCCAACAATGATTTAATTGAAGGTCTATATGTAGTGTATTTATCAATTGCAATACCAGCAGAGACAGTAATACGGTTAAAGGGTGAATACTGATGTGCAATCGGGTCGTCTGCAAAGCGTTTAGGTAAGTCACTCAACCAATCTAACTCATTCGCCTGTAATGTTTTTACCAATATAAATTCTTCACCACCAAAACGCACCACAATATCAGCGTCACAATGTTTTAGTCGGTTTGCGACTGCTATTAGTACGTTATCTCCCTCTAAGTGGCCGTAGTTATCGTTATAATTTTTAAAATAGTCGACATCAATCATGGCTAACCCTAAATATTGTGATGGCGCTAACTTGTTAATTAATGCTTTACAGCGTCTATCAAAACTATGCCGATTATGCATACCTGTCAATTGATCGGTATTGGCTTTTTCAGTTTCAAATAATTCCGCTTTATATTGCTTTCTTAATAGGGTATCTAGTTGATATTGCACTATGGCCAATACAATAACTATGCTGAAATAAAAATAAAGTGTCCACGCAATCGAAGTAGAAGAAAAAAGCTCAATAAATATCAGGGCAATGCCAATTATTGACCATAAAACCAGTTTATGTCCTAAGTGCAGCATCGGTATGGCTATAAATGCAGCAGCTACAAGCATAGGTCCACCCTCTTTTAATTCACTATAGCGTTGCACATATTCCCAAAAGAAATAACTAAATAAAAAACAAAATAAAACCGCATAACTGAAAAAGCGCGAATGCAAGTACTCTGAACTTAATGTTCTATTTACAATAATGAGAACTATCGATAACAACACCATAGTTACGCGTAAAATTGTTATGGTTGAATTGGCAGGCTCTTGTTGATTAAGCCAAGACATAAAAATAAAAGACAATAAAAACAGTGTTACTAGATAGAGTGATGCATCAGCAAGACGCATTGAGCTTTTATTGAGTTGATTTTGGAAGTTGTGCTCTGTTGCACTTGAAAAATAAAAAATTGCGGGAATAAGACGCACCGGCACTCTCCTTAATAAGCTCACTTATCCTTATCCACACTATAGTTTATTGTTATTAATTAGCGAGTTAAATTTACCTTATTAAATAATATTATACATTACTTTTGCTATATCCTGAACAATGCCTGCTCAAGATATAGATAAAAATTATTGGGTTCACTAATAAATAGCCGAGGCGTCGCTATACAACGCCCTGTTCAATCATTGCATCTGCTACACGTCTAAATCCAGCAATATTTGCACCAAGTAACAAGTTACCGGGTTGATTAAATTCTTTTGCGGTATCGTTAGCTGTAGTGAAAATATCTTTCATTATTTGCTTTAACTTTTCATCTACTTGCTCAAATGTCCAGCTTTGCATACTGGCATTTTGTGCCATTTCTAATTGGCTCGTTGCCACCCCACCTGCATTTGCTGCTTTGCCAGGTCCATAAGCAATTTTTGCTTCTATGAAACAATCAATCGCTTCTTTGGTTGAAGGCATATTTGCTCCTTCACTGACTAAAGTACAGCCATTTTCAAGTAGTGCTTTTGCATCCGCTTGGGTTAATTCATTTTGTGTAGCACAAGGAAAAGCCGCATCCGCACTGTAACGCCATACAGCATGACCATCCTGAGGGTACTCATCGCGAGGCGTATACTTTGCCTGAGGGTGAGTATCTAGGTAGTCACTTAAGCATCCTCGTGAGTGCTCTTTTAATTGCTTAATAAGTTTTAAGTCAATGCCACTCTCATCGTACAAAGTGCCTTTTGAGTCACTACAGGCAATAGGCGTAGCCCCTAGTTGATATAATTTTTCCATGGCATAAATTGCCACATTGCCAGAGCCTGAAATTAAACAGCGTTTTCCTGATAAGCTGTCATCACGATCTTCAAGCATATAGTTAGCAAAATACACTGCGCCATAACCCGTTGCTTCTTTGCGAGCTAGCGATCCGCCCCAAAGTAAACTTTTACCGGTTAGTACGCCTTCATAGCGCCCTGTTAAGCGTTTGTATTGGCCAAACATATAACCAATTTCTCTCGCCCCTACGCCAATATCCCCTGCAGGTACATCGGTTGTAGGGCCGATATGGCGATATAACTCGGTCATAAACGATTGGCAAAAACGCATTATCTCGCCATCAGAGCGTCCTTTAGGATCAAAATTAGCGCCTCCTTTGCCGCCGCCTATAGGCAAACCAGTCAGTGCATTTTTAAAAATTTGTTCAAAGCCTAAAAATTTTATGATGCTGGCATTTACACTTGGATGAAAACGTAAGCCGCCTTTGTAAGGGCCAAGCGCCGAATTAAATTCGATACGGTAGCCTTTATTAACTTGAATATTGCCCTCGTCATCAACCCAAGGCACGCGAAACATTAACTGACGCTCTGGCTCTACCATTCTTTGAATAATTGCTTGTTGTTGGTAATGACTGGTTTGCGCAAATACAGGCTCTAGCGAGTCTAGCACTTCTTCTACAGCTTGATAAAACTCACATTGCGCAGGACTCGTCTGCTTTAATTGCGCAATTGTTCTGTGTATATAATTCATATTTATTCTTCCATGTGGGTATTTTTTAATTCGAAACAGGAAAAATGATCAACGTTATTGTTAGTGGAGAAATTGATTATGCGATCATTATTTTTACACTTTAACATCATAGATAAACTGGATGCACGTGTTTGATGTTGAATTAAATTGTTGTTTCTTTTGTATAAAAACCCATTAAAAAAGAATTTATATGCTAAAAACACTAGTTTAAATGAATAACACGTTAAAAGTATTAAAAAAATAGTAAAACAAAATACGACTCTACGTTTTTACGAGAGCGACAACATAAAATGCTTTATAAGACTGAAGTTGTAGAAGGATAAGACTAATAATAGCGTAGATTTTAGTGAGTTAGTTTAAGAGGTTTAAATGGAGGTTGCTAATCAACCTCCATAAAATGCATTAAGCTTTTTCGCCATCTGGGCGAAAAGTACGCTGCACACCAGTTAAAAATAAACGTAAAACTTGATCGTTACACACACGGTAATGTTTGTTTTCAACTTTACGTGAAAATGCACTGAGCTCATGCTTACTTAAATCAAAATCAACTAAGGCTAGTGTGGCTATCACGTCTTCTGCTTTCATATTTAAAGCAATACGTAATTTCATAAAAATAATATTATTGTTTAATTTAGTCTCTGGGATTGGCTGCTCACCGTCACGTTTACCGCGCTTAGTGTTTATAAAGCCATTTAAAAATACCGCAAATTCGGTGTCACTTATTGGGGTGTAACCTTGCTCGCCCTCTTTAGTTAACCATGCAATCACCTGCTCAGTGCTAACGCTCTGCTCTGCAGCGGCGAACACGTCAACCATTGCTGAATCTGTTAAATCAAAGGTGTAGCGAATACGGCGTAAAATATCGTTATTTGTCAAAGTAAATCCCAAGGTAAATAAGTGCTCAGCAAACAAAAGCTGTTTAATAGCGGCGCAGTTTATCAGAGTTACACTAAGCGCCCTATTAAATACTGTGTTTAATTACCCAATACTTTTGCCGGATCAACACGTGTTGCTTGCCATGCTGGATACAGCGTCGCCAATATTGCAAGCACAAAGGTGGCAATAACAGTTAACACTATATCTTGCCAAACTAATTTACTCGGTAAGAATTCGATAAAATACACACCTTCTAGCGGATTTTCACCCAGCAATAAACTCAGCCAAGTAAAGAGCTCACTAATATTGATTGCTAGAATGACCCCAATAATAGAGCCTAATACTACGCCAACAAATGCTTGAGTTAAGCCTTGCATTACAAAAGTAGCCAATATAGTACTGTCTTTGGCACCCATGGTTTTTAAAATGGCAATATTGCCTTCTTTTTCGCGCACTTCCATCACTAAAGACGAAACAATGTTAAAACTGGCGACTGCAATAATCAAAAACACCACAATATAAACAATTGTACGCACCATTTGAATGTCTTGATACAAGCTGCCTTGGGTTCTAAACCAACTCGATATATACACATAATCAGTGACTGTTTGCCCTACTCTCAGCGCTATTTGGTGCGCTGCAAACACATCATCAACTCGTAAACGTAAGCCGGTTACTTGGCTTTGATCGTAGCCTAAGGTTTGTTGGGCTTTGTTAAGGTGAATAAACGCGGCACTGCTATCAATAGGCCCGCCCATTTCTATAACGCCTGCGAGTGTCAATGTGACCCGTTTTGGCGCAAGTAATGATTGCCCTTTTTCACTAATTTGGGGGATCAATAAAGTGACATTGTCGCCTATTGATATATTAAGTTGAGTGACAATTTGCTTGCCTAAAATAACATCCTCAAGTGCTAGCTGACTGACTAATTTACCTTGTGTAAATTGGTTAACCGCTGATACGTCACTCTCTAGCGAAGGCTCAACACCACGTATTTCAACTGCTTTTAATTGGCTTTTAAATTGCGCCATACCATTTACTGCTATAAATGGGGCTGCTCCTGTTACTTGTGGTTGCTGTTTTAATTTTTCGACTTTGCTGGGCCAATCAGCAATCGGCCTGCTTGGTGCTACATATTCAACTTGTGGCACTACACTTAATAAACGATGAACCAATTGTTGTTCAAAACCATTGATCACCGATAACGCCACAATTAAAACGGCAACACCAAGTAAAATACCAATAGTAGATGCCTTAGCAATAAAACTAACAAACGCGTTTTTTTCATCTTTATGGCCTGAATAGGCTCTGAAACGTTTACTTATAAAGGCACTAAGCAACATGGTTTGACTCTTTTATTGATAATTTACCATCATCTAAATACGCTATTTTACCCAGCTTGTCGGCAAGTTCTAAATCATGAGTCACCACCACAAAACTGGTGTTTAAACTTTTATTTAACTGGTTAATTAAATCGTAAATTTTAATCGCGTTTTGCTTATCTAAATTACCCGTTGGCTCATCTGCAAGAACCAGTGCAGGCTCAGCCACTAAAGCACGCGCTATGGCAACACGTTGGCGTTCGCCACCAGAAAGTGCCGACGGTTTATGGCTACTTCTGTGCGCAAGGCCGACTTTATCGAGCATGTCGAGAGCTTTTACATTTGCTTCTTTGGCACTCAAGCCTTTTATTAACAGTGGCATAGCAACATTTTCAACCGCACTAAATTCCATTAATAAATGATGAAATTGGTAAATAAACCCTAAGTTTTGATTTCTAAACGCGGCTTGTTGGCTGCGAGAAAGTTTAGCCACATCTTGGTTTTTGATTTTTGCACTGCCAGAACTGGCGGTATCTAAGGTACCCAAAATATGCAATAAGGTACTTTTACCTGAACCTGAGCTACCTACAATAGCTAGCATTTCACCTTGGGTTAGGGCTAAATCAACCCCTTTTAATACCTCAACTTGGTTTTGCCCGTCTTGGTACACTTTACTTATTTGTTCACAACTAATTACTAAATCATTCATAACGTAATACCTCGGCTGGGTTTACTTTAGCGGCCTGTCGCGCGGGATATAAAGTCGCTAAAAAGCTCATTGCTAAGCTTAAAAGCGCAATCACACTTAAGCTAAGCGCATCAAATTTGACCGGCAGTGAAATCCCCGATAATAAATTTAAGCCAACCAACGCCAGCAGTTCATTAATATATAAGCTAAATAAAATACCTAAAGAGGCACCTACTGCCGTACCAATCACACCGTTATATAAACCTTGAACCATAAATACAGTTTGTACTTGGCTTGGCGTTAGCCCTAGTGTTTGCAGTATCGCAACTTCGCTTTGTTTTTCACTCACCATCATGGTGAGCGCCGACACAATATTGAACACCGCCACCAGCACGATTAAGCCCAATAACATAGACATAATGCGTTTCTCCATCGCCACAGCGGCAAATAAAGTGCCTTGGCTACTGCGCCAATCGGTGTATTTAAAATTCTTTAGAATAAGTTGGCTGTCTTGAATAAATTCATCAAGTGCAAATGGCTCATGCAGTGACACACTTAAATTAGGGGGTGTAGAGCTACTTTGCTTTAATACTCGTTGCAATGACACACCACTGGTAAATGCCAATCCCATGTCAATTTCTGAACCAGTTTCGTAAATAGCAGCAATTTTGAATAAACGCTGGCTAGGAACACGACCAATGGGTGTATAAGTTGACGCATTGGGCATAATAACGCGCAGTTTATCGCCCAAGCTAACGCCGAGTTTACGGCTTAGATAACGGCTAATAGCAATGTGATAATTATTATTTAATACACTTTGCCAATTGCCCTGCACTACTTTGTCAGTAATTTTATAAAGCGAGCCATCATTATCATAGAGCCCTTGCAGCAGCACACCATGCAGGTCTTTATTTGTTTGTAGTATAGCTTCACCATGGCGGTATAAACTAACATGATCAACATACGGTGATTGCTCAAGATCGGCTTTAAGAGTATTCATTTGCGCTTTAGAGTGTTGTTTTGCCTGCACTTCAACGTGTGGAATGAGTCCGAGCATATTCATTTTCAGGCTGCTTTCAAAACCGTTCATGACACTACTTACTGTAAAGAGCGCCATTAAACCAATCGCTATACCTGCAATAGAAAAAAAAGAAATAAACGAAATAAACGCATTGCCTTTGGAAGAGCGACTATATCTAAGTCCGATAAACAGGCTAACAGGTTGAAACATATTAATTAAAACATTAATGCTAAAAGTGTGGCTTTATAGTAGCACGAACTCAGCGCAATTGAATATCACCATAAATGTAAGAAATAATTTATAAATCTAATACTTGGCTATATTATAAGCAAATCACTAAGCCAAGCTAAACTTTTAATCCTGTTACTAGATAATCAAGTAATACTCGTACATTAGTAGCAACAAATTGCCGCGGAGGATAGAGCCCCCACACACCTTCTTGTTGAGGTTGATAGGCTGTAAGTATAGGCACTAGCTGTTCTGTTTTTATTTCATTTTCTATGTAGTAATCCGGCAACTGAACAATACCCAACCCTTTTTTAGCGCCGTCAACCAGTGCCCAACCGCTATTACAATGCAATCGCCCTGCTACTTTAATATGTTTGTCACGACCGTTTTCATTTACTCGCCAATAACTACTGTTACCAATTAAGCATTGATGCTGGTTAAGTTCACCTAACGTATGGGGTTCGCCAAAACGCGCTAAATAGCTTGGTGCAGCACACATAATAAATCGTCGCGAGCTCAAGCGTCGCGCTTTTAAACTCGAATCTTTTAAATGGCCTAATCGAATGGCTAAATCAAAGCCGCCCTCCAGCAAGTTTTCTTGCTCGTTAGAGAGCGTTGCGATTACTTCTACCTCGGGGTGCTCATGCATAAACGAATGCACTATCGGCATAATAAAACTTTCACCATACATAACCGGTGCGGTTAATTTAATTTTACCTTTAGGGGATGTTTGCACAGACGCGAGCCCCTGAGTGGCTTCATCCATAGCGTGTTGTAAATGTTTTACTTGGTGTAAAAACTGCTCACCTTCTTTGGTTAATACCACCTTTCGGGTCGTACGCGTTAAAAGTTGGGTATTTAACCGTTGCTCAAGCTTAGTAACATGGCGGCTAATATGGGCAACCGATAGACCCAACGCCTGTGCAGCTTGAGTGAAACTTCCCTCTTCGCCAACAGCAATAAACTCATCAATCCCTTCCCAACGCATTATTATTACCATACTGTAAAAGTGTTTTATTAATTTAGAGATTATCATTGTTATAGAAATAAATACAATAGGCACATCACCCAAACAGTTTGGGTCTACAATTGATATTCAAACCACTACAAAGGATATACACATGTCTGAATTTATAAAATCAAAAGCAGCGATTGCCTGGGGCCCTAATCAGCCTTTAAGCGTTGAAGAAGTTGACGTGATGATGCCTAAAAAAGGCGAAGTGATGGTAAAAATTACTGCCACAGGTGTATGCCATACAGATGCTTTTACTTTATCAGGTGAAGATCCTGAAGGCATTTTCCCCGCTATTTTAGGCCATGAAGGTGCCGGGGTGGTTTACGCTGTGGGCGAAGGCGTTACAAGTGTAGAAGTTGGCGATCACGTTATTCCTCTATACACCGCAGAATGTGGTGAATGCAAAATGTGTACTTCAGGTAAAACCAACTTGTGCTCTGCTGTACGCGAAACACAAGGCAAAGGCTTAATGCCAGATGGCACAACGCGCTTTTTCAAAGACGGCCAACCTATTTATCACTACATGGGGACGTCGACCTTTTCTGAGTACACAGTACTTCCTGAAATCTCACTAGCTAAAGTAAATAAAGAAGCCTCTTTAGAAGAAATTTGCTTATTGGGCTGTGGTGTCACTACCGGTATGGGCGCTGTAACAAATACGGCAAAAGTAACAGCGGGCGATACGGTGGCAATTTTTGGTCTAGGTGGCATTGGTTTGTCAGCCATTATTGGCGCCAAAATGGCTGGTGCAAGCCGTATTATTGGTATTGATATTAACACCTCTAAGTTTGATCTTGCGACTAAACTCGGTGCTACCGATTTAATTAATCCAAAAGACTTCGACAAGCCAATTCAAGAAGTGATTGTAGAGATGACTGACGGCGGTGTTGACTACTCATTTGAATGTATTGGTAACGTTGATGTAATGCGCTCTGCCCTTGAGTGTTGTCATAAAGGCTGGGGAGAATCGGTAATTATTGGTGTAGCTGGTGCTGGCCAAGAAATTTCAACTCGCCCGTTCCAACTTGTTACTGGCCGTGTATGGCGTGGTAGCGCATTTGGAGGCGTTAAAGGTCGTTCGCAACTTCCTGAAATTGTAGAGCGTTACATGGCGGGTGAATTCGCCCTTAATGATTTTATTACCCACACCATGAGCCTTGAAGAAATTAACGATGCCTTTGATTTAATGCACGAAGGTAAGAGTATTCGTACTGTTATTCATTACTAATTTCTTTTAATCACCATTACCAGCCGTTGCTATTAAGTAACGGCTTTTAAGGATTGTTATGTTAGAAAATATCTCAACAGCAAAAGTGGCTGGTGGCTGGCATAAGCAGTATAGCCATACTTCCTCAAGCACCCATTGCAGCATGCGTTTTGCGGTATTTTTACCACCAGGCGCCAGTGAAAAAAATAAAGTACCAGTACTTTATTGGTTATCAGGATTAACCTGTACCGATGAAAACTTTATGCAAAAAGCAGGCGCGTTTAAAAAAGCGGCAGAGCTAGGCATTGCTATTGTCGCACCTGATACCAGTCCGCGTGGTGAAAACGTTCCTAACGAAGATAGCTACGATTTTGCCCAAGGTGCAGGGTTTTACGTCAATGCAACGCAGGCACCTTATAATACTCATTTTAATATGTACGATTATGTGGTGAAGGAACTACCTGCATTAATAGAGCAACATTTTCCAGTAACAACTAAAAAAGCAATTTCTGGGCATTCTATGGGTGGTCACGGCGCATTAATGATTGCCCTTAAAAATCCTAAAGCTTATACCAGCGCTACAGCATTTAGCCCAATTGCAAACCCGATAGATTGTCCTTGGGGTGTTAAAGCCTTTACTGGCTACTTAGGTACTGATAAATCAGTCTGGGCAGAATATGATAGCTGCGAATTAATGCAACAAGCCAAACAAGCTGATTATTTACCTATGTTGGTTAGCCAAGGTGATGCAGATAACTTTTTAGATGAGCAACTTAAGCCACAAAAGTTAGTAACTGTAGCTACACAGAAAGGCTATCCGTTAACACTCGAAATGCAAGCTGGTTACGACCATAGTTACTATTTCATTAGTAGCTTTATAGACCAACACTTATTATTTCATCATCAGTTTTTAACTGCTTAGATTCATTACTGTGTAGAGTAGATTTATCTACTTCTACACATTCTTTTAAGACCTTAGTAACCTGCCTACATTTTCTAATCACACCGTCATCTCCTTTTACTAAACTAAATACTGCAGAGTCTATTTTTAAACCTAGCTCTGCAAAAGAAAATCCGTCCTTATCAACGGGAACTGGCTCAAATGGATTTTCATAAGGAGTAGACCGAGCTGGATTTTTCATCCGCTGATTTTCTTGTGCATTTGAGGCTGCTTGTCCATCCAACATAACGCCAAAAAATGTACAGCCATTAAGCATCAGCAATAGTGATAAAAAAAATATTTTTTTCATGTTTAACCCTTTAGTAGCTTCAACTTTAACTATTTAGTTAATAGAGTAACTCCATTAAAAAAGTAAAACTGTAAAAATCTGTTAGTAAGTGAAAATTGTTTACAACATAATTTATACTAAAGTATTTTATTATCACTCTCGCAAATGATATAATATAACATATAATCAAACTCGTTTTTTCATCCATACCAAAGCATATTTATGTCATTACCTTTATCTCAAAATCGTTTACACCATATAGACTTACTCCGAGGTCTTATCATTATATTTATGGTGATTGATCACGGCATGTATTATTGTCTAAATTATTCAGTGACCGATCCCATGACCATACCAGGAACAGATGCGCTTACTTTTTTCACTCGTTTTATATCGCACTTTTGTGCGCCATTATTTGTATTTTTAGCGGGCCTTTCAGCTGCGATAACCGAGCATAAATACACTTCCACGCAAGCTTTTTCAAAAAGTTTAATTATACGTGGACTAGTGCTTATATTATTTGAATTTACTATTGTGTCATGGTCTTGGAGCTTTAATCCACTGTTTCCAATGTTATACGCTCAGGTTATTTGGGCGATAGGTTGGGGATTTATTATTCTAGGGCTTTTACGCTTAATCGGTCTGTATGCAATTTTTGCCATGGGCTTAATTTTAGTATTTGGCCACAACTTATTTGATGCCGTCAACTTTGAGCCAAATACAATCGCAAATACGATATGGTCTGTTTTACATCAGAAAAATGTACTCGAACTTCCTTTTAACTTTAAAATTAGAACCACCTACCCCGTAGCTCCTATTGTTGGGTTAATGGCGTTAGCATATTGTGCAGGTGTTTATTACAAAGCCAAGCAATACAGTAACCGAGTTATGGATTATGGCTTAATTTTGGGTGTAAGCTGCCTAGTTTTATATACGCTTTTGCGTGGCTTTAATCTTTATGGTGACGCGTCAATATTTACGATTAGTGACTCTTATTTACTCACTATAATGTCATTTTTAAACCCGACCAAATACCCACTTTCCCTGCAGTTTATGTTGTTAACCGTTGGTATAGGCCTAATTATGCTTAAACTATTGAGTAAGCTAAAAAGTGATTTTTCGCCAAAGTTTTTACAAGTATTGGGTAAAACCAGTATGTTCTCGTACTTAGCCCACTTGTATTTACTGCATGCAATAAGTTGGTTACTTCTCCCTGTTTTAGGCTTTAGTTTTTCTGATATGACTTATGGCGAAACACTGGTGGGTTTACCAATTGGATACGGTATGAGCTATGTTGCAACACTGCTATTTATTGCAGTCGTAATTGGCTTAACGGCCGTTCTTGCCAATTATTATTTAGCATGGAAGCAAAAAAATAAACACAGTTTAATTGCTAAGTATATTTAACCTTACTTTCTCCCCACAACTTTATTGTGGGGAGAACACGTTTTAGCTAATTATGGTTAAATGCTAATATTTTAATCCTTATCAAAATAAACATCACCAACTACAAACTTAAAGCGATTAATCATATTGCGCTTCACTCCAAACTCTTACATAGTCTACAAGCATATTAGCTTTAAAATCATCACTAATATTATTTTCATTACCATCCCAACCACCTACTTGTAACGATAAAATAATGTAAGAAGGTAAACTTCCAACTCTGTCGTCATAGTGCTCCCAAACTTTTTCACCATCTATATACATACCGACAAAACCAGGCTCCCAATGCATGCCATATACATGAAAACCATCAGGGGAATAATTATGATAAAGCTCGCCAGAACTTATTGACTTATGTTGACTACCGTAACCATCCCAATGCAGAGCAGAGATACTGATGTCTTCCCCCCAAATACCTAAACTCTCCATAATATCAAACTCCATTCCCTTATCGAAGGTAGGTGAGGTATCTCCCCAAGTATCTTTAATTAATAGAAGTGGTTCTTGACCAAAATTAGTATCTGCATAATTACCTCCTCGCACAAAAGCATCTTCAGTCGGGGATAAACTTTCTTCATTTACAATTAAAGCAGGCCTATCAGAAATATTATTCGATTCACTACTAAAAATTTTTATAAGCTGGCTACGCATATAATTGTCAATCAATGCAAAGCTCGCCTCTTTACCAGAGTTTTTTTGCTCTCTTATATAACTGGTAACATCCACTTCAATTATGTTTCCCGTAACCTCTCCATAGCTATGACTAAACCATAAAGGATCAATCTGCGGTTTAGTATTCCAAGTTACAGTATCTTGGGTCCAATCTGTGGAAAGTGTTTTATGCACAGCTATGCTGCTTTGAGTGTTTGCTTCAGAGATTTTAAGTCTTAAGAATGCAGAAGAAATAGTAGTAGATACATCATCAAGATTAAATTTTAATAATGACTGCCTCCTATAAGTATTATTACCATAAATGCCTTTGTCAGGTAGTAACCAAAATGCAGGCCAAGCACCATGTACTGAGTCATACTTAATTTTAGCTTCAAAGTAACCATATTTTTGTCTAAATTTACGAAAAGTACTTACCTCAGCGGCTTTATAAAAGTAACGTTTGGTTCCTTGATTTAATGTGTTTTTTTCTGATTCAAGCTGCAACATTTCATTTTCAATGCGAATAGTTTCTCGCCCAGCATTACCTGCGATACCACTCATTCCTAAATATTGCTTTCCAACATGCCAATTGTTAGGGTTTAATAAAGTTGAATTAAAGTTATCTTCAAAAGTCAGCTCCCAATTACCAGCTAACGGCGGAGAAATATCATTATCTGGCTCTCCCTCGATAAAGGAAACCGAGTCCATATAAAATATACCTGTTCCAAGAGGGCCTTGAATACCAATAGCTAGAACTTTTTCATTTTCATCAAGATTAAAGCCATTTAGATTTATTCTAATCGTGTGCCATGTATCGTCTGAAAAGTTATTATGGCCGGGCATACCATCCAATGTCCAAAATTCGTTATTGGTTTCGTCAAGATTTATTTTTAATGAATCGTTACCGCGACGGAACATTAAAGAGCCCTTATTTCCTGATTTTCTGTATATTTTTGCCTCAAGAATTGAATTTTTAAAAGGAGGTACTTGAGCAATGCGTAATCCTGATTGAGTCCAATAGTGTGCCTGCATTGATATAGCTCTTTCTCCATCAACTACTGGCTCACCAATTTGGGTTAAAGTCGATTCACTAGATGAGGTTGCCCATAACTTAGCCCCATTTCTAGGCTCATCATCAAATAAAATAACAGAAGCAAAACTTGATTTAGCTGCGAATAATAAAGCATAAAAAGTGAGTTTTATTTGCAGGGGAAACCTGCGATGTAATAATGTGAATTTCATTTTCTATCCTTAACTAATTGCTTAAGCAGAAAACAAGTTTTACCAAATAATAAAATTATAAATATCTGATGAGGACAAAAAGGTAATACTTAAACCCTAATCAACCAAACTTTTACTAGTTAATAATAATGATACGAAGCAAAGCTGGTATTTTCAATTTTTCTACAGATTTAATTATTTAGTAATTCATAAGAGTTAGTATCTCTGAGCAACTACAAAGGATATGATTTTTAATATTTAAGTGATGAGCTATTATTTCTTTAACTGGAATATGAACAAGATTACAACATACTAACTCGTGAGATCTTAGCTACAATTTAGATAGTTAGACATCACCAAACTGGAGATTTACTGCACTTAACTTTTGAAAGTTCTTTAAATAAAATGTACTGATTTAGTCATAAATCAAACATTAAAAAAGGCGCTATAAAAGCGCCTTGCTAACAAGTATGTGTGCTTAGAACATATCTTGATAGGAATTTGTTGTACTAAATGTAATTGTTTTTTCAAAGCCTGGCAGTGTAATGCTGTGCTCATCTAAAACAATCTCATTTTCATCAATCAAGCCATCACCAAAACGGTAAATTAGCGAGTATTGACCTAAATCGGCTTGCGTTTGGTAAGTATGCTGTGCATCTTTTACTTGGCTATGTTTTTCAGCGTAGCTGTTCATCAGTGCATCACCATGGCGTTTAGCAAGCATTTGCATGGTTACTTTTGCACTCAGCACAGTCGCTGTTGCATTATTTCCACCAAAGCCTTTTGAGTTAATAAACGCAATATCCATATCACCACAATCGTAGTGGCTATTACGAATATCTAAATGTTCGCTGTAAACATCGTCGGCTACTTTATCAATGGTGGTAATACCCGGCATAATATTATGACTAAATACACCTAACGCAATCGCAAGCTGATCGCCACTAGCAGGCGCAATAGTATGGCCTACATAGGCTTTAGGCGCAGTCACTTTCCAGTTATCAATAGCAAATGTTTGCGCTACTTTATGATAAATTAAAGATTCAGTAACACGATTTTGTGGCGTACTTGAGCCGTGCGCTAAAATAAAGCTACGTTGTTGCAGTGCCTCTTTACCTAACAAGCTAGTAGCAAGTGCTGCTGATTTCGCCATGGTGATGTAATTGCCAGGCCCAGGTGAGGTAATTGACTTTTTAACTCCATCGGCATTCACAAATACATCCGGCACACTGCCCATAATATCTGCACCGAGTTCCAGAGCCAGTGCATCATCCATTAATATAGCAACCTGAGCCCCCTCACCTAAGGTAAAACCACAGTTCTCACCAAATGGACGACTACTTTTACGGTAATCAGGCTCGTCATCATTGCTTAAATTATCTAAACGACGCAAACCTTCAATATTGGCCAGCGCACTCATATTACCAAAACCTTCAACCACTTCTGGAGTAATCGCACATTCAACACTTGCAACGACTGCAACACGGGTACGGCCAGCTTGAATATCGTTAACGGCAGCGCGCAAGTTATATAAAAATGTGGCACATGCGCCTGAGGTTGAAAAAGTCGTCCCCACATTTCCAGTAACATAGGCGTTAATAAAATCGGTCGACATTGTATTTAAACCCAGCGCTAACTGCTTAGTACTTACACGATCGCCCTGCTGCCGTGCTTTAACTAATCCACCTAAGCCTTTATCATCCATTTGACCAATAACCGAGGCTGAGTAGGTACCAATTTTGTCAGGCTCTACGCTATTCATAATATGTTGCCAATCAAGTCCTGTTGATTTTATTGCATCGGTGGCAGCAAATATGGTCGCTTGTAAACCGCGCGGCTGATAGCGGCTGTTATACATAATGGCAGGATCAAACCCGGTTGGAAATTGCCCAGCCGACTTAATCGGGTTATCACGGGTTGAGTCATGTTTTACATCTAGCTCAGCAGCAATCGTGACTTTTACTTTTTTATTATCAAGGTCATCTATTTGCCAGTTGCTTGGTAAAGGCGATGGTAAGTCACGACGACGTGTTTCAAACACAATTGAACTATCATCTGAAGCCGTTAAAGTCATTTTTTGCTGCCAAGGTGTGGCATCAACGTCAAAATGTTCTTTTTCAATTTTTCGAATTAATGTACCAGCAATAATTTGCTCACCAAAGCGTGCTTCAATGTCGCTTTGCTCAACATGATTACCTTGGCTGTCTTCAAGTTGGCCGTTTACTGTAGTCACTAAGTTCATTAATGTGGCAAGGCCTAAAAACGTTTCTTGGCGAGCTTGCGCCGCTAAGCTATCTAACACGATACGACGATAACCTTGATGAAAAGAAGTACGGCCAGCGGCATTAATGCCTCCCATGCCTACAATAACGGGTAATGCAGTCATAATTTACCTTTAAAATGCGTGTTATAAGAATATGACATTAGTTTAATTGGATTATAGAGACGTCTTTGTGCTTTAATAGCCAAATAAGCGGCATAAAAGGCCAAAAACAACTGGTCGGAGGATTCACAATGAGCAACAACCCATTAACTCCCCCCATAAATATTGGTATCGCAGTGTTTGAGCATTTGTTGGTAACCAGTCTCACATTACCGATTGAGATGCTGCGTGCGGGTGAGGCTTTTGCTAAAGGCCATAGTGATAAAAATAACTTTAAACCTCTGGCTATTCATTTAGTGGCTAAAAATAGTGATGCCATTAAGACGCGAACTGGACTATCGATTATTCCTGATTGTACTAGCGAAAACTCACCTTATTGCGATTTAGTTATTGTGCCTGGTATTTGGCGTAACCCTCGCCCGGTGATACGCGCTAATCAACAATTAGTCACTTGGCTGATCGAGAGCTTTACCGTAGGAAGTCATATAATTGGAGTAGGCACAGGTAATTGTTTTGTTGCAGAGGCTAGTTTACTTGACGGACATCCCGCTACTACCCATTGGCATTATGCTAAACAGTTTAAGCATGACTACCCTAATGTAAGTTTAAAACCTGATTTTTTTATCACCCAGTCAGAACGCATGTATACCGTAGCCAGTTTAAATGCACTTGCTGATGTTATCGTACATATTATTAGTCAATATTATGGTAAAGAAGCGGCACAACATGTGGAGCGCAACTTTTCCCATGAAATTCGTAAACCCTATGAAGATCAACGTTACTTAGAGGGAGCAGTAGATAGACACCCAGATGAGCTGATTGCACAAATACAGTTTTGGTTAAAAACCAATCTAGCCAGTGAGCTCAACTTACAGGAGGTTGCGGCTCAATTTAGTCTAAGTTATCGCACCTTTACCCGTCGCTTCAGAAGTGCCACTAACCAAAGTCCAATCGAATATTGGCAACAATTACGAGTAGAAGGCGCCAAAGATTTATTGGCATCTTCTAATTTATCGATTCAGGAAGTTGCTTTAGAGGTTGGCTATAATGACCAAGGGCATTTAACCCGAGTATTTAAAAAAGTATTACGCCAAACACCCAGCGAATACCGTAAAGTCGTGCGACGAAAATTATTTGGTTAAGTTTTAACTAAACCGTGTTCACTTTTGATGGTTAGCAAAGATTGATATAGCCTTGATTAGATTTTTTTATATATATAAATTATAGTATTACGCATGAAGCGTGGTGAAATTAATACAGGGAGATAGCTGATGGATAAACTTACCAATCTGCTTGTCGATCAACAAAGCAACGCATCCATTGAGGCTAAACTAGCTGACTTACTCGCGTTAGTTCGCAAACATTTAGATATGGATGTTGCTTTTATATCTGAATTTATTAACGATGAGCGGGTTTTTAAAGTGGTCGATAATCCTTCTGAAAACCAAATTGTTAAAGTGGGTAATGCCGATCCCATTAATGAAACGTATTGTCAAAAAATCACCGATGACAAGCTTAGCCCTATTATTACTAATACCAACGCAAACCCAATAACCAAGGCTATGCCCGTAACCGAAAAGTTAGGTATAGGCGCTTATATCGGTGTACCTATCAACCTGTCAAACGGTAAATTATACGGTACTTTTTGTTGTTATAAATCACAGCATGATGAGAGCTTGAACGATCGCGATTTATCGTTTTTAAATATTATTTCGGAAATAGCGACTGGCTTAATTGAAAAAAACTTATCAAAAAGTATATCGCGTAATCACGCCAAGTCAGCTATTGAGCAAATTATTAGCGATAATGATATTAGTATCTACTTTCAACCTATTTTTAGTTTAAAAAATAATAAAGTTGCAGGTTTTGAATCACTTGCTCGATTTTTTACTACACCTTATAAAACTCCTGATGTATGGTTTAAAGAAGCAAAAAAGGTTGGCTTAAATGAAGCATTAGAAATGCTAGCCATTAAAAATGCAGTCACCAACATAGCCAAATTTAATAATTCAACTTACATTGCAATTAATTGCTCACCATCGCATATCCTAAGCGGTGCACTTAAAAATACATTACAAAACATTGACTGCACTAGGCTAGTATTAGAAATTACTGAGCATTCGCCAATTTCCGACTACAAAAAAATGCGAGCTGCACTTAGGCCTCTCAGAAACAAAGGCCTTCGCTTAGCTATTGATGATGTAGGCGCAGGCTTTTCGTCATTTCAGCACATTTTAGAGCTTGAAGCCGATATTATTAAATTAGATATCAGCCTCACACAAAATATAAACACTGATGATCGTAAGTTTTTGCTAGCAAAAGCACTGTGTGGGTTTGCAAAAGCAATCGACTGCACCATCGTTGCCGAAGGAATTGAAACTGAAGAAGAACTCAACTCGTTAAGAAAGCTCAATGTAGATAGTGTGCAAGGTTATTTTATTGGCCGCCCCGCAGCAATTAACGATGCACTTAGTTTGCTAAACGCAACTCTACCAGCATGAAAAACGCCACTATTTAGTGGCGTTCGCTATCTGTACCGTCTTTTCGATAATAACGTTTGTGATAACTTTTTACTTTAGCATGCACACCTTTGCTGAGGCTTTTAAACTTAGCTTCGAGCACATCAACACCATATAAAATACCAACCACCAATATAGAAAGCTTAATTGCAGCACCTAAGTTTTCGGTTGCGATCATCACCCCAATAGACGCAAGCACCCAAATAGTGGCCGCGGAGGTAACCCCTACCACTGCACCATCTTTTGCTAGCATAACGCCTGCGCCTAAAAAACCAATACCCGTGATTATTTGCCCCACTACACGAGAATGATCAATCACATCCCCTTGTAAATTAAACGCCGTAGATAAAAACAAATATGTGCCTAACGTTATTAAGGCTGATGTGCGAATACCCACAGGTTTACCACGCAATTGACGCTCTATACCAATAATAGCGCCACAAAAAGCGGCGGTGCCAATAGCTGCCCATGAGTATGGCGCTACATCGATAAAATCTAAAAATGTCACTTAATATCCTAATCTATTTTACTTTACCAATAGCAACTGCCGTCCGGAGCCTTTGGCTACCAAATGCCGACATTTTACTAAAGTCGCTGCGTGCAATTGGTACATACTGACAATCTATTGCTAGCTGGTTGTCATTACCAGGCTCGCAAAATGGGTCATGTACGTAAACACAATGTGCATCTAAATGGGTTACACACACCCAGTGCGGTGATTTTTTACCATCAAACCGATAGGTACTAATTAACAGCAACACACTAAATCCCTGACTCAACCAGTTTTCTATGTCAGTTAATTCAACATCTTTTTGTGTAACTGAAATATTTGCCGCTGCAATACCCTCAACAAACTGTTGATGAACCGTGGCCAATACTGATTTTTTGTTATCACTGCGAACCCCATCTAAAAATAATGGTTCAGATGTATTAACAATTACCTCACTTGTAAAACCGCGTTTATTTGCAGCCAGTGCCAAGCCAAATGGGTGACAACCGCCATGCCCAGAGGTCATAAAAATCGTGGTGCCTTCACGCCACAAAGCTAATTCATGTGACTGACTCAGCTCTGTGTTTGAGTCAAGAGCAGCCATTGCCATTAATAACGCAGCAGGACCACAGGTAAACTCGGTGGTTTGCTGATACCATGGCGTTAAACGCTCAACCTGCAACTCACTGGTTTGGCGAATATTTTTTTGCATGCGTAAGGCATCACTGTGATCGTCATAATAATCACTGTATTGACCAAATACGCGATACCCCACACTTTTATAAAGCCCAATGGCGCTATCGTTATTTACTGCAACTTCTAGGCGCAAATAAATACGTCCACGCTCACTGGTCGCTTTTTCAAGTTCATTGAGTAATTTTTTGGCTATGCCCTTGCCCTGCATTGTTGGTAATACGGCTAACGAATACAAACGCGCTAAACGCGTGCCTTTATGGCACCACACTAAGCCATAGCCACATAGTTGCGCATTTTGCTCAGCAACTAATAAAATCCCATGTTTAGCACTGAGCCAGCGCTTTAAACTACGCGCACTTAGCTTATCGTTACTAAAGCAAGTATTTTCAAGCGCCACCAACGCCTTTAAGTCAGTGGTTATTGCAGGGCGAATAACTAGCTTGGTCGTCACTGTTACTTTTTCAGCCAAAGCAATAGGCATTAGCCGCGGCCTCGTGCTTCTAACCGCTGTTTAAACTCATCCATTATGATCATGTATAGCTCGTCACCTAAGTAACCATCTTCTACTTTGTGATCAATACTCGGGTTGTCGTTTACTTCCAATACATACGCACGACCTTGGTGCTCTTTTACATCTACACCATATAAACCTTTACCCACTGTTTTACAGGCCTTTAGAGCTGCATCTAATACTACTTTTGGTAACTCAAAGGTTGGTAACGTTTCAAAGCCACCGGAAAAAAACCGTTTTGCGTCATGGTTGTATATTTGCCAATGGTTACGTGCCATTAAATAACGACATGCATAAATAGCACGACCATTAAGTACCCCTACGCGCCAATCGTATTCGGTGTACATGTATTCTTGTGCCAATACCAGTGCGCTATATGCAAACAGCTCGGTTAGTTTAGCTTCAAGCTCATCGCGGTTTACAACTTTAAACACCCCTTTTGAAAACGACCCTTCTGGCATTTTTAATACCAGCGGATAAGTAAATGCTGCTTCTAATTGCTCAAGCGTTTGCGGTGATTGATCAGCCACTACTACTGTTTTTAAACTCGGTACTTTTTGATAATTGAATGCATCATGTAAGTACACTTTATTACAACAACGTAAAATAGATTCAGCATCGTCAATTACCACTAACCCGAGACTTTGCGCTTTACTTGCAAGCCGGTATGTTGGATGGTCAATTGCTGTAGTTTGGCGAATAAATAACGCATCAAACTGGGCAATATTGTCTATTTCATCAAAGCTGAGTGCTTTTGCGTTAATACCATGTTTCGCTGCTGCTTTTATAAAGCGGGCTATTGCATCTTTATCACTTGGCGGTACTTTTTCGTTATGATCAACCAAGATCGCCATATCCCAACGAAAACGGCGCTCTACTTTACCAATACGCCATTGCGTTTGGGTAAACTCATTTAGCTTTTCAATAAACGCAGCATATTGTTGCTCACTCAATGAGGTTAAAGAGCCTTGTTGCAATAAACCTTGCTGATCTACAAATAAAATAGGCGCTGGGTATTGTTTAAATACCGATTTAGCCGCTTTACCT